>JAABRR010000004.1 GCA_011390785.1 Sphingobacteriia bacterium | reverse complement strand
AGGGCACCGAAACCAATGGCAAAAGCATTAGTAAATATACCATCAGGAGTAGTAATTTGCGATGCAAGATGTATAAATTCTCTCCAACCACCCAAATGAATAATGGCAACCATTGGTAATATTAGCAATGCTATAATCATAATAACTCCCTGTATGGTATCTGTAACACTAACAGCCAGAAAACCACCTGTAATAGTATAAAATAGAATTATGGCGGCTGTTATCAAAATCCCTTGCCAAGGTGTAAGTTCGAAGCCGGCACTAAAAGTTTTTCCTCCTGCAACAAATTGAGCAGAAACGTATGCCATCA
This sequence comes from Sphingobacteriia bacterium, assembly GCA_011390785.1. Classification (GTDB taxonomy): domain Bacteria; phylum Bacteroidota; class Bacteroidia; order Bacteroidales; family UBA7960; genus SKVR01. Next base: position 175,299 of record JAABRR010000004.1, on the reverse strand, counting down.
TAAATACTATGATAATTATGGCAACAATGGCTCTTAATATTCCGGATTTGTCATTAAAGCGTACTTCAAAAAAATCAGGAATAGTAATACAATCAGTCTTTTCACTAAAACGTCTTAAGCGGGGAGCAAAGAAAAGGAACAGGAAAAACTCAGCAATAATATAACCGGCTGCAGCCCACATGGCAGACAAACCCATAGTATATGCCATACCAGTGAGTCCGAGCAGCAACCATGCGCTTCTGCCACTAACTACAGCAGAAATGGCCACTACAAAGGTATTCATCTTGCGTCCGCCAATAAAAAAATTACTAAGACCCTGAGAAGAAAATCGTGTTGCCAAAACACCTACAACAACAATCAATACAAGGTATGCTAAAAAAGCAAATAAAGCCTGATCGCCTACTTCTAATACCAAAGACTGGGGTTTTTCCATGCTTATCAGGATTTTTTATATTAGAAATTACCCGGGGTTCGCTAAAACACTCAACAAGCTGACTGCTAATTTTCTATATTTATTTTTGATTTATTAGATGCACGGATTATTGATCAACAATTTGTAAAACTTTGCTTTAAAATATCTTTAGTTTTCAGCAGAGCCAACTTTAGATCATACTAAAATAAACAAATTTATTCAGCAATATCTAAATAATTTCAAGGGTTTCTTGTTTAATCCATCCTACATTTCCGTTAGGTAGGCTTATTTCGTAAAAACCACCTAATTGACTTCTAATCCTAACTTTTGTCCCTTCGTGAAGTAGAAATAAATCTGAGCTTTCAACTGATGGAGAACTCTTTGCTGTAACCCTTGTTTCCATAATTATGGCATCACGATCAGATGAGAAATTATTATACTGTTGCTTGGCAAAAACAACTGAAAGAAGTAATAACCCAAAAATAAGAAGAAGACTGTAGAATGCACTTTTCTTAACGCCAATGGTTCTTGAAAATAGGTAAAGAGAAGAAATTGCGAAAAAAAGAATCAGCAATATTATAGAAGTTATAGCCCATCCATCCATCGTAAAAAGTGAGCGTGCAGTAATCCACCATCTTTCATAAAACAATTTAGGAATCTGATCTGGTTTGTCAACAATTTTTGCTTTGGCAACAGCTAAGTTATGATTTAGATCTTCATTGAGTGGATTGATGCGCAATGCCCGCTCATAAAAAAGTATAGCATGGCCCATCATGTTGTTTTTGAAATAGGCGTTTCCCAGATTATAATAAAGATCAGATGAAACCAGCCCCTGATCAATAATCTGGGTGTAAAGTTCAATTGCGTATCCGTATTCACTTCGCTCGTAGGCAGCATTAGCTTCAGAAAAAAGCTCATGTGGATTGCCGGCAGACCATTTTACCAGTAAAATTAAAATCAGTATTAGAAGGTATCGGCTCATAATCAGCTTCTTTTATTTCTGAGATCTTTTTCTATAGTTACAATAGTATTTATAGCTTTATGATATATATCAGTCATTTTATTATCTTTTTCTCCAGGTGCAAATCTTGCAAATTCACAATCGTTTAGCATGGTAATAAAGCTATCAGACAGTTCTGGATTTACTTTAGTGGCCTTAAAAGCTCCTGCCACATTTTCTTTATTCAAAATAGAAACAGGAATACTTAATTTATCAGATAGGTAGCCCCATAATGCCTTGAAAACTTCATCATAAAACTCGTTTTCCCGCTTTTTTTCAAGAAATGACTTTGCTGTCTTTAATCTTCTCCGGGCTAGCTTCTCAGCCTTTTTATTTTTTAGTAGTTGTGTATTGCTATGCAATTTTATATAGTTACGCCAGTAAATAACAAAAAAGATAAACAGAAGAAAAGGCAATGCAAGTAAAATCCAAAAGAGATTGCTCATGTAAAACATGCTCCCTAAAGGAACAAGAGTAAGATTTTCTGTTCTGATATATCGAATATCTGTTCCTATTGTTCTTATTGACTCCTGACTGGCTCCCTTACTTCCATTTCCCGCTAAATTAGTATCACCAGAAACCTGCAATAAAAATTCAGGAGTTTTTTTTGTAATATATTTTTCTTCCTGCGGGTCAAAATAGATAAAGCTCCATGCCGGAATGACAAATTCCCCCGCAGTTCGGGGTATCATAACATATTCATACTCCCTTGAACCTGATATTCCCGATGCATTGTTTCTGATGTTATCCGAAACATTAGGATCAAAAACTTCAAGATTTGCCGGAAAATTAATTCGTGGTTGTTCCAGCAATCTCATGTTTCCACGCCCTGAGATTGTTAATTTAAGATTAGCTGCATCATTGGTATTGATTTCATTGGTATTAACAGAGGCTTCTACATTGAAATCGGTACCCACCATACCGGAAAAAGCTGCTGGTTTATTTTGAACGGGTAGGGGTTTTACATTTAATATAAGCGGATTAGATGCTATGTTTTGTCTTATTGTGCGGCGCTGATCAAAAGGTGAACCACCAAAAAATTCGTCTAACAGGCTTTGCCTTCTTTGTCCGGGTAAGCTGACAATGGCTTCCACTTGCAAAGGATCAATTTTTAATTCGCCACTACGTTGTGGAAATACAGCAACTTTATAAATGTCTGCTAACCTGTAATTTACACCGTCAATAAGCTGTGTTCGCGTTTCCGGCTGCCCATCTGGGGTAATATTTTCAGACCAAAATCCTCTGAAAGATGGCAACCCATCAACAGAATACTGGTTAACAGGCACCCGTGTATAAATAGTGTAGGTAATAATAACCTGTTGGCCCTGGTAAGGTTTACTGGTAGATGGTGTTGCTCTTATAAACAGATCTTTTGCTGAAGGTCCTGATGGTTGCGTTGGAGCTGATTGTGATGGTGTGGCTGATGATGTTTTACCTTCAACAACATTTATAGTGAGTGGGTTGGAAGTGTAAGTGTCTCCCTCTGCTTTAATTGTTGCTGGAATAATTATAAACGAACCTTCCGTGGTCGCTTCCAATACATATGAATAGGTAAAGGATTCTGTTACCGTAGTGCGGTTATTGATAATCTGCATTGATGTGCTGGAAGACTGGTTGGGGCCGGATAATAAAATGAAGCCCTGAAAATTGGGTGCAGTAAAATTTGATGGTCTTGTATTTACCTGATAGGTAAGGCGAAATCGTTCACCAACAGATACTTCTGAAGGCGCCGATGCTGAAAATTCAATGTCCTGACCTAATACATCAAGTATTATAGCAGTAAATAAGACCAGTGTTATTATTAATTTCTGCATGTGCTTTTATTGTTTTCATTACCATTCTCTTTCAGGTCTTGCGGGTTGTCTTACTTTTTCTTCCCGTTCAATTTTTTCCTGTATTTTTTGCTCTTGTTGATTCATTGCATCAAGAATACGTTCTGCATCCTGTGGAGAAATCTGGTCGGGCTTTGGCTGGCTTTCCTGCTGCTGATCATTTTGCTCCTGTTCCTGATCCTGGGGTTGAGGTTGCTGATCATCTTCATTCTCATTTTCATCCTGATCCTGTTGCTGATCCTGATTTTGCTGCTGTTGTTCCTGTTCCTGCAGCAAGCGCATGGCGTAAGCCAGGTTGTGCCGGGTATCCATATCCTCAGGTCTCAATCGCAGCGAGTTTTTATAGGCTTCTATCCCTTCTTGTATCTTCTGATTTCCAATATTTGAATTTCCCAAATTATGAAGGATATCTGCTTTTTGACTATCTGAAAGATCCATACCTGCAAGCCCCTCGAGAATATTGGCAGCTTCATCATATCTTCCCTGCTTATAAAGAGAATTTGCAAGGTTATAAAGGGCTTTAATGTTTTGCGGATTACTTTCTAATGCTTCGCGGTAATTTAATTCTGCATCAGAAAAATTTTCATCTTTATATTCCCTGTTACCTTTTCTTATATCCTGATTTTCTTGTTGAGAAAAAGAATTATAGTAACAGGCAATTACTATTATTATTGTTATAATCTGTTTTATCATATCATCAAAGATATTATGAAACTTCAAACAATTTTATTTTATTTAGCCATTTGCTTTTCCTTTCAAAAATAAGAACTTCAAGCAAAAGAAAAATAATAGCAAGGGCAAGGAAATAATGAAAACGACTTTCGTATTCCGAAAATTGCGTAGTTTCAATTTCCTGTTGCTGCATGTTTCTTATTTGTTGTAAAATATTATTCAAACCCAGATCTGGCCCGGTTCCGGAACTAAAAGTACCGCCACCTTCCTGCGCTATTTGTCTTAAAATACCTTCGTCAAACCTGCTTATAACGGTATTTCCTTCTTTATCACGCAAAAAACCATTCAATTGGTTATTTTGATAAACAGGAATAGGTGCACCCTGTTGTGTTCCAACACCTACCGTATGAATTATTATATCATTCTCTTTAGCCCGGATAGCTGCCGGAATGGGATTATCCTGATGATTTTCGCCATCGGAAATAATAACTACAATCCTGCTTCCCATTTTTACCTGCGAAAAGCTTGAAATGCTTCTGTTTATGGCCGATTCAATTGCAGTTCCCTGAACCTGAACACTACCAGTATTGATAGTTCTAAGGATCATTTTAGCCGTTTCCTTGTCGCTGGTTACAGGAACCTGTGTTATGGCTGAACCAGCAAAAATTACAAGTCCCACACGGTCATTTTCAAGTTGATCTATTAACCTGGATACGGCAAGTTTTGCCCGCTCCATTCTGTTTGGCTTTATATCTTCTGCCAGCATGCTGCGACTTACATCCAATGCTATTATAACATCAACTCCTGATGATGTGGCGTTCTCTGTTTTATAGCCCAGTTGTGGATTAACCGCAGCAAGTACCATACACGAAAACGCAAGCGAAAAAAGAACTAATTTTAGCCAGGGCCTTGCCTTAGAACGCAGGGGTAACATTTGCTGCAAAGTTCCCCAGTTTCCCAGCCTTTTAAGTCTCCTTTCGATACTTATTCTGGCAACAAAAAATAACAAAAAGAAAATCGGTAGCAAGAGGAAAAGGTAGAAATACTGCTGATTTTCAAATCTTAAAAAATCCATACTTTTATTATACTTACTGAGGTTTGTTTAGTTTGTTACACGTAACCACGTCTTACTTAAAATAAATTCAAGGCTCAAAAACAACATAGCTAAAAGCAAAAAAGGTAGATATTCATCATTTCTCCTGGCAAATTCAAGTACATCAATTTTTGATTTTTCCATCTGGTCAATTTCTCGATAGATATTTTCCAAAGCCCTTGCATTCTCAGCCAAAAAAGAGCGGCCACCTGTCATGGCAGCTATTTCCTCTAATAGTTTTTCGTCAATAGGAATTTCCACATCACGATATTGAGTGCCAAATGGTGTTTGAAAAGGGTAGGGGACGAGGCCCTGGCTTCCAACTGCTACGGTATACACCCTGATGTTGAGCATTTGGGCAATTTCAGCAGCTGTTAGCGGATCAATAACTCCGGCATTGCTTACTCCGTCAGTTAACAAAATAATTACTTTGCTAATGGCATCGCTTTCGCGCAGGCGGTTAATGGCTGTGGTAAGGCCATCTCCAATAGCGGTGCCATCTTCAACCATTCCGGTATGAACTGTGGTTACCAAATCTTTAAGCAATAAATGATCGGTTGTTAGAGGAACAAGGGTAAAGCTCTCGCCACTGAAAACAGTAACCCCTAATCTGTCGCCTGGCCGCATTTCCACAAATTCTAATGCAGTGGCCTTGGCAGCCTCCATGCGGTTGGGCATAAAATCTTCTGCAAGCATTGAGCCTGAAATATCAAGAGCAATTACAATATCAATACCTTCTACATTTATATTCTGCAGATTTGAGGTGGATTGAGGCCGTGCAAGTGCAATAATAAGAAATATTAGGGCCAGTATCCGCAGGATAAAAGGCAGATGCAGCAAATATAGCCGCAAACTCTTTCTAACATTGTGAACAAATATAGTGTGCGAATATTGCATTTCGGCAAATCGAAATTTTTGTTTCCAGATATACCAGCCAACCAGCAGAGGTATAACGATCAAAAAATATAAGAAAGGTTTATAGGCAAAAGTTATGTCAGAAAACATTCTGTTTTTTATTTAGTTTGTTCATTATTAATACGTTTGAGCATAGCTAAATATTTTTCTTTTCTTGTTGATACTCTTTCTCAATGCGAGGTTCTTCTTTTGTTTGATTAACCAATTCAAAAGCGCCATCTAAAGACATTTCGTTTTCGGTAGTGGTCGGCACTTGTTTGGCAAATTTTACCAGATCAGCCAAAACAAGGATTGATTCCAGGGTATTTTGAACCGGCCTGATTTCTGGGATATGTTTAACTGCCTGCATTATTTCAGAAGTTGTCATCTCCAAAGCATTGATTTGAAATCGTTTTTCAAGGTAATGTCGTATAATATCTGTTAACCGGCTGTAGTACTTTTTTACCTGGCCATTTTGCCAAAGTTGCTGAGCTCTTAATTCCTCCAGACTACTAATGGCTGCAACATGAGCAGCAATGTCTGGTTTTTCCCAGATAGATTCGGGCACAGGGTTTTTTTTATGTGATTTTAAATATCTGATAATCAACCAGATTATTAAAATCAATAATACAACTCCAAGTATGTAATACTTCATTTCTGCCAGTGTAATGGGGGCAGAGAAAATTGTTTTTACATCTTTAAGATCTGTTTGCTCTTCTATTGAAAATGGTTCAACTTCGAGCAGTAAAGGGTCAGTTTCAAGAGCTAGTGTATCGGCACCATTAACATTGAAAAAAACAAACGGAGGAATGGCATGAAACCCTTCTTCCCATGATGTAACAGTTATCGTTCTGGTTATTATTAAGGTATTGGTGTCAGAATATCTTATTGTATCGTTACTTCCATAGTTCAGAATTTCTATTTTCTCATTGATTGTTTCATTAAATACAGGCATATTTAAAGTTTGATCACCAGGTACAGATAGTTCAAATCTTAGGTTTGCCCGTTCACCAATAAGTATTTTTTCAGGTTCCAATGACACTTTAACTTCCTGACTTGAAAGAGAAAGAGACGAAAAAAGGAAAAAAATACCCAATAAAAATAAGAAGGCTTTTCCTATCTCGTTTTGCTGGTTTCTTATAAATATCATTATTTTTTTTGTCATTGTATCCTTCTGTTAAACAATCCTATAAGGGGTGGAACATAATCCTGATTTGTACCAATACTGGCAAAATCTACAGATGCTTTTCTGAAAATAGACCTAAGATAAAGATCATGTTGCTCTTGCCAAATTTTCAATTGGTCTCTAAAGACTTTATCAGATGTGTCGGCCCAAAGAAGTGCACCAGTTTCAGCATCTTTTATTCTGATAATTCCTGAAGGTGGAATTTCATTCTCAAGCTTGTCATAGACCCTAATACCAACAAGATCATGTTTCTTACCAACAATGGTTAAGGCATCTTCAAATCCTTTATCATGAAAATCGGAAATCAAGAAAGCAATCGATTTTTTCTTGATAACCTGACGCATATATTTTAACGCTTCGGCTATCGAAGTTCCATTTTGCGTAGGTTTAAAATCAAGTAGTTCTCTGATAATTCTTAAAATATGAGTTGATCCCTTTTTGGGAGGAATGAATTTTTCAATTGTATTGCTAAAGAAAATTACACCCACTTTGTCATTGTTGTTGATAGCAGAAAAGGCCAGAACTGCTGCAATTTCGGTAATCATTTCAGCCTTTATAAGTTTCTGGGAGCCAAATTCATTAGAACCGCTTACATCTATCAGAAGCATTACCGTTAGCTCTCTTTCTTCTTCAAATATTTTAACATAGGGATGATTAAACCTGGCGGTTACGTTCCAATCAATTGAACGGATATCATCGCCAAACTGATACTGTCGTACTTCTGTAAAAGCCATTCCTTTGCCTTTAAATGCACTTTGGTAGCTACCAGCAAATACCTGATTGGAAATACCCTTTGTTTTTATTTCAATTTTCCGAACCTTCTTAATCAGTTCTTTGGTTTCCATAATTTACTCTTTAAACAATACATTACAAATAACACTCTATAAAATGTTAAGGTACTTCAACCGTATTGAGTATATCTGTTATGATGTCTTCGGCTGTAATATTTTCCGCTTCTGCTTCATAGGTAAGCCCAATTCTATGCCTTAAAACATCGGGGCAAACAGCTCTGATATCTTCAGGGATAACATACCCTCTGCGTCTTATAAAAGCATAAGCTTTGGCTGCCAATGCAAGATTTATACTTGCTCTTGGCGAGCCACCATAACTAATGAGAGGTTCTAATTTTGCTAATTTGTGTTCTTTGGGGAAACGTGTGGAAAAAACAATATCTGTTATATAGTTTTCAATTTTCTCATCCATATAAACTTCTCTAACTACTTCTCTGGCCTTAAGAATTTCTGCAGGCTTCAGAACAGGTGTAGTTGTTGGAAATTGGCCAGCAACATTTTGCCTGATAATCAGCTTTTCATCTTCCTTTCCGGGATATTCGATAATAACCTTGAGCATGAACCTGTCAACCTGTGCTTCGGGCAGGGGGTAAGTTCCTTCCTGTTCGAGGGGGTTTTCTGTAGCAAGCACCAGAAAGGGTTCAGGTAAAGCAAACGTTTGATCACCAATAGTAACTTGTCTTTCCTGCATGGCTTCCAGCAAAGCGCTTTGTACTTTAGCCGGGGCGCGGTTAATCTCGTCAGCCAAAATAAAATTGGCAAATACGGGGCCTTTCTTCACAACAAATTCTTCTGATTTTTGCGAATAAATCATGGTTCCAATAAGATCGGCAGGTAACAAATCGGGGGTAAACTGAATGCGACTGTAATCTGCTTTGATGCTCTTAGCCAAAGATTTGATTGCAAGGGTTTTTGCCAGTCCGGGCACTCCTTCAAGTAATACATGACCATTGGCCAGCAAACCGATCAATAGCTTTTCTACCATATCTTTCTGACCCACAATAACCTTTTTCATTTCCATGGTCAGAATATCTACAAAGGCACTCTCTAGTTGTATTTTTTCATTAAGTTCCCTGATATCCATAAAACATTTTTAGGTTTAACATTAATGCTGCAAAATTAGAATAGCTAAAGTCTAAAGGGAGTTTTTAACCCGTTAAATTTAGTTAAGTTTCCGGTTAAAAAATTTTACACCAAATTATTAACATTTTGTTGAAACATTCATTTTAAGAAAACGCTGAGTAAATGGCTGTTAAAGGTAATTTTGCAAAGTTTCAAAACAGCTTTCACTTAATAACATTATGGTTCAAATTCTCTTCGCTATTGAAATAAGAGCTATACCATTCATTTTCTAGAGTTATTTAATTTATTATTAACCATTTAATCTAACTAAAATGAAACAACGATTACTTTTTTGGGGATTTATTTTGCTGATCAGTGTTAGCTTATCGGCTCAAAATCTGCAGTTACATTATGATCTGGGTGAGAATCGGAATCATTTAACCACAACATTGGAAATGTTTAAACCCGATGCGTGGGGTAGTACCTTCTTTTTTGTTGATTTTGATTATAACGCAGCTGATGTTGAGGGTGTGTCATTGGCTTATTTGGAAATTGCCAGGGCACTTAAATTTTGGGATTCCCCTTTAGCGGTTCAGATTGAATACAATGGCGGTTTTGGCCAGTTTGCCACGCCAGCCGGCAACATGTCATACCAGATAAACGATGCCTGGCTATCGGGTTTGCAATACACATTTAATAATGCTGATTTTTCTAAGGTTTTTACTCTTCAGCTTCTTTATAAAAATATAAGAGGAAAGCATGATTTTTCCTATCAGCTAACAGGTGTTTGGGGTCTTCATTTTCTGGATAGAAAGCTTAGTTTTATGGGGTTTGCAGACTTCTGGCGTGAAGATATGTCATATTTTGACACAGATGAAGTTACTGAATTTGTGTTTCTTACTGAACCCCAGTTATGGTATAATTTCAATTCAAATTTATCGCTGGGTACAGAGATTGAAATTTCATCCAATTTTGCCGGAAACCAAGGGTTTATGGTAAATCCAACAATTGCAGCTAGATGGACATTCTAATCCACAATTATTTCACATTTTTCAATTCATTATAAAAACCTATTCTTATGCTTGAAAAATTTTTTGGACTAAAATCGCACAAAACAAACATAAAAACGGAATTGATTGCCGGATTAACCACTTTCATGACCATGGCTTATATCCTTGCCGTCAACCCTGGTATTTTAGCAGAAACCGGTATGGACAAAAATGCTGTGTTTACGGCAACAGCTTTATCAGCTGTAATTGCCACTCTTGTTATGGCTTTGGTAGCTAAATTACCTTTTGCTTTGGCTCCTGGTATGGGCTTAAATGCTTTTTTCGCTTATACTGTAGTGCTGGGTATGGGATACAGTTGGCAATTTGCTCTTACTGCCGTATTTCTTGAAGGTATAATTTTTATCGTTCTTACAGCTTTTAATATTCGCGAAGCAATAGTTAATGCAATTCCTTTAAGTATTAAACACGCAATTTCGGGTGGCATTGGTCTTTTTATTGCTTTTATTGGATTACAAAATGCCGGACTAATAGCTGCCAATCCTGCTACTATGGTGAGTTTGGGCGATATGAGTTCTCATACAGTTTGGATAAGTTTATTCGGTATTGTTTTGATGGGCGGTCTATTGGCACTAAAGGTGAAAGGCGCGTTACTCATTGGTATTTTTGCAGCTACAATTGTTGGAATACCACTAAGCGTTACCATGCTTCCGGAGGGTAATGTTGTTTCATTACCGCCATCATTGGCACCTATTGCCTTTCAATTTGATTTTAGCCAGGTCTTTACCACCGATATGATAATTATCCTTTTTACTTTCTTATTTGTGGATATGTTCGATACGGTAGGAACTTTGATTGGGGTAGCTTCCAAGGCTGATATGATCGATAAGGACGGAAAACTTCCCAAAGTAAAACAGGCCTTATTTGCTGATGCTATCGGAACCACATTTGGTGCCATGTTAGGTACATCTACTGTTACTACATATATAGAAAGTGCTTCGGGTGTAGCAGAAGGGGGGAGGTCTGGTTTAACATCTCTGGCAGTGGCCGGACTATTTTTTCTTGCCTTGTTCCTATCCCCATTGTTTTTAATGGTACCTGCAGCAGCTACAGCACCCGCTCTTATTCTTGTAGGGTCTTTTATGATTTCGCCAATTATTAAAGTAAACTTTGAAGATTATACTGAATCAATTCCGGTTTTTCTCACAATAATTATGATGCCACTTACTTACAGTATAGCAGAAGGAATTGTTTTTGGTATGTTATCTTATGTTATTATCAAACTAATATCAGGCCGATACAGAGAAATATCGCCACTTATGTATATTTTATCGTTGATATTTTGTTTGAAATTTTTCTTTTAAGAAAAACAATAATACACAACGTATTATAATAATTCTTTTATTTTTTAATATCCTGAAATTTAAAGATCAGCATAGATTTCTTTAAAGGGAAATACTATGTTAGAAAAAATTTCGGGATATTTTTATGCTTTTCATAAAGATTATCCTATAAGATATTTTTAAAATATTGTTAATAATAAAAAATATTCTATCTTTGTCCTAATATTTTACTTTTTTAAAGTAATTTATTTAGCTTACAACTACATTTTAAATTAGGTACGTCAATAAAGGGCTGACTCCCCATAGGATCAGAGTGGAATTTTTTTTACAATATTTTACATCTAATCATTTAAGCCTTAACTACATGGAGCTGTTAAACCATTTAAAAACAGGGAGTATCTGAAAATCCATAAGAGTAGGAGGAAACAAAAACACATGTAATATGAAAAAATTCAGACTTATTCTATTGATTATTTCAGGTTTTGTTCTGATGAATTTCGTTTCGTGCGAAGAGGAAGAAGATTACCAGGATTTTTATCTTGTAGACATCAAAGCAGAAGTTGATGATTGGGATTATCTTGCTTTTAGCAAAGATGGCAGCTCATTGATGATAAGCGATGGAGGAAACGGAATTCCAGACCAGATTTATTTCACCGCAGAGAAGGATGCAACTGGTTATTCAATCTTTTTAGATGAAGATGGGTATCCGGAAATGGCTGTTTATGAAGATTATATTTTTGTCTTCAAGCAAGTTGATAATACTACTGTAGATATTGCAATGATTGCACCTGATGGGGAAATTCTGATTACCAGAGATATTGAAACAGAAATTGATTGGTCGGAGGAAGCCTTAAAAAGTGATGAATCATGGGGTGGTGTTGTAAGATGGGCAGGTAGGGCGGCATCATTGGCAGGTTGTGCCTTGAGTATTAAAGCTGCTATAGCAACAGGAGGTATTGCGATTCCATTGGCAAAATGGGGTTGTGGATCGATGGTAGTTTCTTTTGCGGCACAAGCTATTGATGCTGATGCTGTAGGCTTATCATCTGATGTTGTTGGTTTGGGTGCTACGTTGATTGGTTGTCCTGGCGACCCGGTGAGCTGCGTAATTGGAATTGGTAGTTTTGCTTCTGGTTTTATTGCTGATGCCCTTGATGAAGCCGAAAATAGCCAGGGTAGTGTTAATGCCGCCAATGGTGCATTGCTGGGTGGTCATGGCGATGTTCAGATTACCCTTACCTGGAATAATGTTGCCGATATTGATCTGCACGTTATTGATCCTACCGGATTTGAGATTTTTTATGCCAATTCAGCATCTCCATCTGGTGGAGAGCTGGACTATGATAATACTTACGCCTATGGCCCTGAGAATATTTTCTGGCAACAAGGACAAGCCCCCGAAGGTCAGTATCAGGTTTATGTTAATCATTATTCTGGTTCATCAGCATCTGCTTACACTGTAGTTGTAAATGCATTTGGTCATATGCGAACTTTTAGCGGGACAGTACAAATTGATCAGAAAGTTCATGTTGTTAACTTTACCCATGAAGGTATTGGCGCAAAATCAAACGCTATGCCTGAAGTAGTTTCAAATAAAATACCTAAGTAAAGGTAACGATGTTCTGAGGATGTAGCATCAACAAATATAATTTCTAAAAAAACACCGGTTGTCAGCAGCTGGTGTTTTTTTTAAGTGTCTGAGCTTTTAGAATACAGAACTATAGATGATATTTTATTTTTCATTCAATTCTCAGCGACTTATGGTTTTAATGAATACATTATTTGTTGTTGATTTAACGTTTGCTTAATACTCACCGTTTTAATTGAATATACTATTTGTCTTATAATTTATATTATGTTAAATATGAATTATAAAAAGAAGAGTGAAATAAATCCACTCTCCTATACATTATTAAATAGATAATTGAACTATTATTCTTCCTCACCCGGATCAGCAAACTTCTCTTCCCATATTTTATTGGTTTCTTCAAGTTTTTCTTGCTGACCGGTACGCATATAAAGTTCACGAAGCGATCTGAGAACAATCTCGTAATTTTTGTCATCTTCATTGATCAGATTTATCGACCTTTCAAGATATGGCTGTGCATCTTCTCTCCAGATAGTTTTCGATTTTTCTTCGAGTTCACTGGCTTTCTTAAGGTTTTCGTTGGTATAACCTTCTCTCAATATATTATCGGCATCAACAAAGAACTGAATTCCCTCATTAAAATAAAGAGCGCCAAGATTGTAAATAGCATCAAAGTAATCAGGTTTAATTTCTATGGCCTTTTTATATGCTTTAATGGCTTCTTCATAGGCAAAATGACGTTCATCTTCAGTGTATAGGGTATCTTTTGACATCTGATCATAATTTACAGCAAAGGCATAATGTAAATTTGCGTTATCAGGGTCTCTTTCAATAGCAAGCTCTAATACCCTTCTGGCTTCGGGAATGTTACCGGAAGTAAGATATACATTTGCCTCAGAAAAAAGAAGATCAAGATTATCAGGATATCTCTTTCTCCCTTTTTTTATCCACTCTTCAGCTTTCTCAGTTTCTTCTTTTTTTAATGAAAGGCTGGTAAGCGAGCTGTAAAGATATGGTTGATCATATTGCAGTTCTTCTACTTTTACATAGGCATCGTAGGCAACATCATCCAACCCGGCTATTTCAGCAGAAAGACCGGCATTATAAAGTGTGGAGGTATCCATACTTCCGAAACTTTCGCCAATGTTAAATGATTTCAAAAAATAAGAACTGGCCTCTTTATATTTATTCTCATTATAGGCCATTGCTCCAGCATTGAAAAAATTTTCCGAAAGGATCAGTAATGTTTGTTGAATCTCAAGGATATTCTGTTTATCTGTATCCAGTTCATCAGCTTTTCGGATTGCGTCATAAGCATCATTTAACGGATCTTCTACAAGTCCTTTATATTCAGCTTCTTCAGTGGCAGCTAGTTCGATAAGAATTTTAGTTTTAAGTACCCAGGTAGCTGCATCATCTTGGGTAGATGGGTCATTAATTGCGTTGTTAATATGGCCCAAAGCCAGATCAAGATTCCCTCTGTTCAGAGTTCTTTTGGCTTTATTTACTTCTCTTTTTTGTGCGTTTGCCATATCAACAGCAAAAAGGCACAAAATTACTAGAATTGCTATTTTTTTCATTTTTTAAATCTTTTTAAAGTTTGTGCAAAAGTATTATAAAATAATTTTTATGCAAATAATTTATAATTGATAGTAATCAAAATTGCAATTAATTATTCATTATCAGTAATGTTATCGTCATCATTTACAAAAGTCGTTCCGTTTTCACTATCGTCGTCTTCAGGCAAGATTTCATTGGGGTCAAGATTGTCTGATTTTTCTTGTACTTTGGCCACTGCAGCGATAGTATCATCGTTTCTGAGATTTATCAGCCTTACTCCCTGAGTAGCTCTGCCCATATTTCGCAAACCTGCAACCGACAACCTGATGGTGATACCTGATTTATTAATAATCATAAGATCATCTGTATCGTTTACGTTTACCATGGCGATTAAATTACCAGTTTTATTGGTTATATTTATCGTTTTTACTCCTTTACCTCCTCTGTTGGTAATACGATATTCGTCAAGGATTGACCGTTTTCCGTATCCGTTTTCAGAAACAACAAGAATAGAGCTTTCCGGATCATTAACACATACCATACTTACAACTTCATCATGAGCACCTGCCAGGGTAATTCCTTTTACGCCCGATGCGTTTCTTCCCATTGGCCTGATAATATTTTCAGGAAAACGAATGGCTTTTCCATTACGGGCAGCAATCAATACTTCACTCTCACCATTGGTTAGATTTGCTTCCAGCAACTCATCTCCTTCCCTTATGTTAATGGCAATAATACCATTGGCTCTGGGTCTCGAGTATGCTTCCAATGAAGTTTTCTTTATTATACCCTTTTTGGTACCTAATATAATAAAGTTATTCTGGATATATTCATCATCAGTAAGGTCTTTCACATTTACAAAAGCCTTAACCTTATCATCAGTTGGGATGTTTATAAGATTTTGAATGGGTCTTCCCTTTGTATTTTTAGCACCTTCAGGTATTTCAAATACCCTTTTCCAAAAACATTTTCCCTGTTCTGTAAAAAATATAAGGTAATTATGGTTGGTAGCATGAAAAAGATATTCAACAAAATCTTCCTGTCGTGTTGTAGACCCTTTTGATCCTGTACCGCCTCTAGCCTGCGTTCTGAATTCAGTAAGTGGCGTGCGCTTTATATAACCCATATGCGAAATGGTAATAACCATATCTTCATCGGCAATAGTATCTTCAATTCTAAAGTCGTTGGCTGTATATTCAATTTGTGTACGGGATTTGTCGCCAAACTTTTCCTTTATTTCAAGCAATTCATCTTTTATGATCTGCATTCTCAATTCAACATTGTTAAGAATGCTATTCAAATATTCAATCTTCCTGAGTATTTCATCGTATTCTTCTTTAATCTTCTCTATCTCAAGACCTGTTAATCTTTGCAATTGCATAGCCAATATTGCTCTGGCCTGAATTTCTGACAGATTAAAACTGTCAATAAGTCCATTACGGGCTTCTTCGGGTGTTTTGCTTGCCCTTATTAACTGAATTACTGCATCCAGATTATCCAGCGCAATAATTAAACCTTCAAGAATATGTGCCCTCTTTTCTGCTTCGCGAAGTTCAAACTCAGTTCTGCGAACTATAACCTCGTGTCTATGCTCAACAAAATATTTAATTATTTCTTTCAGATTAAGCAGCAAAGGCCTGCCATTAACAAGTGCAATATTGTTAACATTAAAGGCAGTTTGAAGAGCAGTATGTTGGTAAAGCTGGTTGAGAACAACATTTGGAACAGCATCCCGGCGAAGTTCATAAACAATCCGCATACCAGTTCTGTCAGATTCATCTCTGATGTCGGTAATCCCTTCAATTTTTTTATCATTAACAAGGTCAGCTGTTTTCTTTATCATTTCGGCCTTGTTTACCTGGTAAGGTATAGAAGTAGCAATAATTGATTGTTTACCTGTTTCTTCTCCCTCAACCGTAGCCTCGCCTCTTAAAACAACGCGTCCTCTTCCCGTGTGGAAAGCTTCTCGTACGCCTTCATAGCCATATATCAAACCGCCAGTTGGGAAATCAGGGCCTTTGATAAATTCCATAAGCTCATCAATTGTTATTTCATTATTATCGATATAGGCTATGGTTCCATCAACTACTTCAGAAAGATTGTGTGGTGGCATATTAGTAGCCATACCCACTGCAATGCCGCTGGCTCCGTTAATTAAAAGGTTTGGAACTTTTGCTGGTAACACGGTGGGTTCCTCAATGCTATCATCAAAATTCAGCTGAAAATCAACGGTTTCCTTATCCAGATCGGCAAGCATCTCTTCCGATATTTTTCGAAGTCTTGCTTCGGTATAACGCATGGCGGCCGGGCTATCACCGTCTATGCTACCAAAGTTACCCTGTCCATCAACCAAAGGATATCTTAATGACCAGGGCTGAGCCATACGTACCATTGCGTCATAAACAGATGAATCACCATGTGGGTGGTATTTACCAAGCACCTCTCCTACTATTCTGGCAGATTTTTTATAAGGCCTGTTGCTTAGAATTCCCAATTCAGACATTCCAAAGAGCACTCTTCTATGTACTGGCTTTAAGCCGTCTCTTACATCTGGAAGCGCTCTTGAAACAATTACTGACATCGCATAATCGATGTAGGCACTCTTCATTTGATCTTCAATATTAACTTTCGTTATTCTTTCTTCTGACATACTTTATATTTAGTGTTGTTCAAACAATTTGGTGAGTATTTCTAGAGCACGAAATTACTCTTTTTTTGCCGAATTTCTTAACATGACAATTAGTCTGAACAAACAATTTGCTAACAAAACGGCATTTTTTTTGTTAATAAAATGTTTTCTCAAAATGAGACGCTAATCTTCTCTTTAATACTTGTGGAATTTAATTGATTTCACTCCAAAGGTTGGTTTCACAGTTATTGTGAATAAAAATGTAGCAGTTTGAGAGTAAATAGTTAATATTGTATCTACATTTGATACTGAATTTTTGAATTAAATTAAATAATTTATCATATTAAGCTTATGGAAGCGAAATTTTCCCCAAGAGTAAAAGATGTTATAACATATAGTCGTGAAGAGGCCATTCGAAATGGCAACGATTATATAGGTATTGAACATCTGTTGCTCGGTATTATCAGAGAAGGTGAAGGCCTGGCCATTCAAATATTAATCAATTTGGGTATAGATCCTAAAAAAATTAAATCCACAATAGAAAAAACTATTCGAACTGATTCGAAAAAGGTACGCAATGTGGAAAATATACCTTTGGTTAAACAAGCTGAAAGAGTGTTGAAAATAACCTATCTTGAAGCAAAAGTTTTTAATAGTGAAGTTATAGGTACTGAACACCTTCTTTTGTCTATTTTAAAAGATAAAGAAAATCTTGCCACGCGTCTGCTCCTTCAAAATGGCGTCGAATATGAAAGTGTTAAAGAAGAGATTGTAAACTTAAAAGATCATCCTGGTGATGGCCTTTCTGGCCGTATTACCCCAAGAGGCGACCTTTCTCACAGCTCTGGTGAAGATGATGACACACAAGAAGGCGGCGGCTTTGGGGGAAGTAGTGGATTTAAAAAATATTCAGATAAATCCAAAACACCAGTGCTTGACAATTTTGGCCGTGACCTTACCAAAGCGGCTGAAGAAGACCGTTTGGATCCTGTTGTAGGTCGTGAAAAGGAACTTGAGCGAATTGCACAGATTCTTTCAAGAAGAAAGAAAAACAATCCTATACTTATTGGCGAGCCCGGTGTAGGTAAATCGGCAATTGCAGAAGGATTGGCCTTAAGAATTGTGCAGAGAAAAGTATCGCGGGCATTGTTTAATAAAAGAATTGTTACCCTCGATATCGCATCTCTTGTGGCTGGTACAAAATATCGTGGTCAATTTGAAGAACGCATGAAAGCTCTTCTGAACGAGTTGGAAAAAACACCTGATGTAATTCTATTTATTGATGAATTGCATACCATCGTTGGAGCTGGCGGAGCAAGTGGATCGCTTGACGCATCAAATATGTTCAAACCTGCTCTTGCCCGTGGAGAAATACAATGTATTGGAGCAACCACACTCGACGAGTACCGCCAGCATATTGAAAAAGATGGTGCCTTGGAAAGAAGATTTCAGAAAGTTCTTATTGATCCCACTTCAGCAGCAGAAACAGTTGAAATTCTGAATAATATAAAGAAAAAGTATGAAGACCACCATCTTGTTACTTATTCTACCGAAGCCATAAAAGCCTGTGTTAGTCTAACCAACCGCTATGTAACAGACCGGTGCCTGCCAGATAAAGCTATAGATGCACTTGACGAAGCTGGTTCCCGTGTGCATATTACAAATATCAGGGTTCCGGAAAATATTATCAATATTGAATCGCGTATTGATTTGGTAAGAGAAGAAAAAACCAAAGCAATTAAGAGTCAAAAATATGAGCAGGCTGCTAAATTCCGAGATCAGGAACGTGAGCTAATGGATCTTCTGGAAAAAGAGAAAAGAGCTTGGGAAGAAGAGTCACAATTGCATCGCGAAGTAGTAACAGAGCAAAATGTATCGGAAGTAGTTTCAATGATGACCGGTGTTCCGGTACAGCGGATTGCTTTAAACGAAAGCCAGCGACTAATCAGTATGGAATCTGACCTTGAGAAAAGTGTTATTGGTCAAAATGATGCTATTAAAAAAGTGGTTCAATCTATTAGAAGGAACCGGGCCGGACTTAAAGATCCGGGCAAACCAATTGGTTCATTTATCTTCCTTGGACCAACCGGTGTTGGTAAAACTCACCTGGCCAAGGTTCTTTCAAAACATTTATTTGATTCGGATGATGCCATAGTAAGAATTGATATGAGCGAGTATATGGAGAAATTTGCCGTAAGCCGCTTAATCGGTGCACCTCCCGGATATGTTGGATATGAGGAAGGTGGTCAACTTACTGAAAAAATAAGAAGAAAGCCCTACTCTGTTCTATTGCTTGATGAGATTGAGAAGGCACATCCAGATGTTTTCCATCTGCTTCTTCAAATGCTCGATGATGGTCAGCTAACCGATAGTCTTGGAAGAAAAATCGACTTTAAGAATACCATTATTATAATGACATCGAATATTGGCTCTCGTCAGTTAAAAGATTTTGGTATGGGTGTAGGATTTAATACAACTGCCAAGCAGTCTAAAACTAAAGAATATACCCAGAGTGTTATTGAAAATGCTTTGAAAAAGTCTTTCGCCCCTGAATTTCTTAATCGTGTTGATGATATCGTTATTTTTGAAAATCTTGAGAAAGAAGATATCTTTAAAATAATAGATATTGAACTTAGAAAGCTTTATGAAAGAATTGAAGGACTTGGATATAAAATTATTCTTTCAGATGCTGCCAAAGAATATATTGCTGATAAAGGATGGGATTCAGCATACGGTGCAAGGCCTTTGAAACGTGCTATACAAAAATATCTCGAAGATCCGCTTGCTGAAGAAATCATTAAATCAAAAGTAGCTGAAGGCGACGAAATGTTTGTTGACTTTGATGCTGATAATGAAGAAATTATTGTTGAATCAAAGAAAAAAGTAGAAACGGATCAGGAGTAATTCTTTGTCAATAATTAGTCAAAAAGAAAAAAAGAGAGAACTTAATTATAGAGTTCTCTCTTTTTTATTATAAGGTTTTTCCAGGCCTGACTTAAAGCTTACTGAAAAACGATTTTAATATATAATATAAAATCTGGGAAAAAATTTAATTATGATCAAGTCAATCAACTTCATTTTAAAAATAGTAAATTTAAATATACAACCAGATAGACATAAGTAAATAATCAAAATGGGATTAGTTATATTTTTTTAATGAATAAATCAATCCAAAAGTTTTTTGCAGGCATTACTTATCAGAATATATTTTTCTCTCTTTTAAATTGATTTTGTAGATTTGCTCAAAATAAATCCAACTATCATTCCAAGCAGTAATTTCAATAATTCATAATAATCTTAAAAAGCCAATATGCAAAAATTTATGAAAATTTGGTCGGCAGGTTTACTTCTTTTATTTATTCCCTTATTACTGGAAGCCCAGCAAGTAGGAATATCTGGCACAGTTACCGATGCAAATAACGGGGAAACCTTACCAGGTGTTAACGTAACTATAAAAGGTACTACAACCGGAACAGTAACCGATATGAATGGTCAATACCAACTGGCTGTTGAACCAGGAACTATCCTTGTCTACTCATTTGTAGGTATGGAAACTCTCGAAGTTGAATTTGATGGATCAACCAGAACAGTCAACGTATCACTTCAACCCCAAATGGAAACTCTTCAGGAATTCGTCTTATCAGTATCAGGCATAGCTCGTGATAGAGAAACTCCGGTAGCTATTTCTACTATCAGTGCCGAAGTAATAAGCGAGAAGCTGGGATCACAGGAGTTTCCCGAAATCCTTAAATCTACACCCAGTGTTTACGCAACCAAAGATGGTGGTGGTTTTGGCGATGGGCGCATCAATCTTCGTGGTTTTGACAGTAATAACCTGGGTGTTTTGATCAATGGTGTACCTGTAAATGATATGGAAAACGGACGGGTATATTGGTCTAACTGGGCTGGACTATCAGACGTAACCCAAACCATGCAGGTACAAAGAGGCATGGGTGCTTCCCGTCTGGCTATCAGTTCGGTAGGTGGAACCATAAATATTATAACTCAAACCGTTGACCCACGTAAAGGGGGAAATATAATGTACGGTTTTGGCCACGATGGCTATCAGCGAAGGTCTATTACTCTTTCTACCGGTATGATGGATAATGGCTGGGCTATTACGGCCCTGGGTGGCAGAACCACAGGCCAGGGTTTTGTTGATGGAACCGCATTTGATGGATGGTCGTACTTTCTCAATGCATCTAAAAAGGTAAACGACCGGCATATTCTAAGTTTTACAGCCTTTGGCGCTCCCCAGTGGCACGATCAGCGATGGCCCAGGCAACAAATCCAAACCTATCGCGATCATCCCAGAGGTATTCGCTATAACCCATCCATAGGTCTTTACAATGGACAACAATACGCTACATCAAGCAATATCTACCATAAACCACAATTATCTTTAA
The DNA here is from genome assembly GCA_011390785.1 of Sphingobacteriia bacterium. GTDB lineage: Bacteria > Bacteroidota > Bacteroidia > Bacteroidales > UBA7960 > SKVR01. The sequence continues at coordinate 153,824 of JAABRR010000004.1, read as the reverse complement.
ACCATTTTTGGTCGGTAACCCCGGAAACCACCCTGTCAACTGCAATTTATGCATCTTTTTCTGCTGGTGGTGGGCGAAGAATTATTGGTGAAAGAAGCGATTGGTATCAGTTTGATAGAAACACAGGTTTGCCTACAGATGCTACACAATTAACGCCCGATGGATACCTTGATCTAAATTATGCGCTTGAACAAAATGCTGTAAATACTGATGGTTCAAGAGTAGTAATTGCCAATGCTGTTAATCAGCACGACTGGTACGGAATGTTATCAACTCTTCAGCATGAAACAGGAAATTTCAGATTTACCGGTGGGCTGGATTTAAGGTATTATCGCGGCTATCATTTCCAGGAAATTACTGATTTACTTGGCGGAACACATTATCAGGATGTTACTTACGCCACAGATACAGTGAGATCACGAAACGTAAACCGGCAACCTTTTGCCCGATTGGCAGAAAAAGATAAGATTGCCTATCATGATATGGGTGAAGTAGGCTGGGCAGGTATTTTCACTCAGGCAGAATATGTTACCGACCGCTACTCTGCCTTTGTTTCGGCAACCTTGTCAAACACTGCTTATCGACGTCATGATTATTTTACCTATTTTAGTGAAGATTCACCAAAAAGAGCAGAACTTGAAAATACTGCCGAACAATTATTGATAGATGCAAATGCTGCTCAAGGGCAAAATGATACCCTCGCCTACGATCAGGCTATTTCGCAATACAACAGTATTGTAAATATGCAGGCAATGGGAGCTCCCATTTCTGAGTGGATCGATTTTACAGCATACAGTTTTAAAGGTGGGGCGAATTATAACATCAATCAAAATCATAACGTATTTGTTAATGCCGGTTATTTTACCAGGGCACCTTTTTATCGGTTTGCTTTTGTTGGATTTACAAACAATCTTAACCCAGGTGCAAAAAATGAACAGGTAAACTCGGCAGAGATTGGCTATGGCTACAGAGGTGCAAAAGCAGCAGCCAATGTTATTTTGTACCGCACTAACTGGCTCGACAAGTCGCTCGTAAGGAACCTGGGACAAAACCAGATTGCAAATATTTCTGGCCTGGATGCCTTACACCAGGGTATCGAAATAGACTTTACCCTTCGCCCAACAAGAAAAATGCAGGTAACAGGTATGTTCTCCTTCGGCGATTGGAAATGGAAAGATGACCTGTTGGCTGAAATATATGATGAAAACCAGGTACTGATAGATAGTGTTGAAGTATACGCAGGGGGCCTGAAAGTTGGTAATTCAGCGCAAACTACAGCTGCATTAGGTCTTAGCTATGAAATATTGGAAAATTTGAGAATAAGCATGGATTTTAATCACTACGACAGGTTGTATGCTGATTTTAATGTAGAAGACCGTGGAGATATAAGGTATAAAGGAATTAACTCTTGGCAATTACCTTCATACCAACTTATTGACCTGGGCGTTAGATATCGTTTTAAGATTGCAGGACTCGATGCACAGCTTACATCCAATATTAACAATCTGCTAAACACAGCAGTAATCAGAGATGCCACCGATGGTAGAACCTTTAATTATGATTCAGCAGTTGTTTATTATGGATGGGGGCGCACCTGGACGGCCTCTTTTAATGTAAGATTTTAAAGAAACCTTTTTTAATTTCCTGAAAATAAGTAGATATGAATAAGTATAAAAAAATAAAAATCCTACCCATTTTGCTATTAATGAGCCTTATGGCATGTGATCCTAATGCAGACCTTTATGAAAAACTCGATAATGATCAGGTACCATTTAATAATAAAGAAAAACCAGTTGAATATACACTGGTAGATGCTGATTATACTCGATTTGGAGGCTTTATTTCCAACAACAAGGCATTCAGCGATGAATTACCAGCAATGCAATTTGTTCCAGATGTGCTGAAAGTTAGATTTGTTACCCATCGAGAAAAAAGCCGCGCTCTGGTTACCTTTAATCATTTTCTTACCGAGCCCGATTGGTGGGATGCCGGCTTTGGTTATATGCTTACCAATGCAGATTACTCTTCTATTAATGTTGATGGGTCTTTTAGCGAAAATGTACCGGCCAATCAGTTTCTTCCATTCTTTCTTCAGAAAAAATTCCCTTTATCAGAAGAAGGAGATCAAATTTCCATCATCTATCTATTTGATGAAAATGGTGAGTTGAGACTTGATATTGACGATTATGAGTTTAATGGTTCAGAATGGCTATTATTGGAAACTGTTACCGATATACCCTATGTGGGCTATGAACTGCAAAATCAGGATTACGAATACTGGGACGGCCCCCTTGCGCAGCAAAGGCGTTTCAGCGAAATGTTCCTGCCCGAAGAATATCTCCCGGCAATTTTGAATATTGTTTTCCCTGCTGCCATTGCCAATACTGAGCAGGTTGTAAAATACCGATACGACAATGGAAACAATACATCAAATATTATTGACAAGTATCACTTTGACGGAGCTGTCTGGCAAAAAGTACCCTATTACATAGAAACAACTGAGCAGTACATTTTTGGTGAACTCGGATGGGCTTTCGACCCCACGGTAATGTTTGAAATGAACCGTGATGATTATATGTTTCTTGCTGAAATTGATCCCATACCCCATGAGATTTACAACGACTTTGGTTACTATTATGGAGCATCGGCTTTTTACTCCAACTTTGATGTAAGACTAATAGCACGCAGATTAAATACTGAAGACGATGGAAGCTACACAGATACTGAACTGGGTGCAATATATGATGCAGAGGGCGCTGAAGCAGCCATGGAAGAAATGTTACGCAGAATTGCTGAAGAGGGAATTGTCAAGTTGTTGCAACATAAGTACCCAGATGCCACACCACAGGTGGGAGGTATTGACGTGCATTATTTTGTAAATTTCCAAACCTTTGCCGATAACTGGGTAAGAGAATTCCCTGCTTGCGAATACATTTGCACTGCTGCCGGTTCCCCCCCTCAATTTGAACTTGTAAGAGGCCCTTATATTCCCGGGGAAGAAGAATAACCCAATTTATGAAAATTACAACCTTATTATCCTTTTATAAAACTTTTAGATCGGGATATTGTAGCTAAAAAAAAAAGAAAATCCGAAGGCACAAATATAATTGCCTTCGGATTTTTTCATTGGGAATATTTTAATTCTGTGGATTACATAAACGCATCTGGGTCTTTTTTCTTAACAAACAGCCCGCCAATAAGACCAAAAATTACACCCTGTAAAGCACCTCCGAATATGCTCGCTATAAGTAGGCCCACCGGACTAACAAACATATACTGAAATTTCAATGCCATATCAGCCTGATCAGAGGTTAAATCAGGATTGGCTCTGTACATTTCGGTTTCAGCAAGTAACCGGGCTTCTTCTACCAACTCAGGCGAAATAACACCATAAAGTAAAAAGGTAAAAATTCCGGTAAAGATTCCTATCATAAAACCAACCATTAAACCATATAAAACAGCTTTTCCATAGGAAATATACCCACCCAGGTTTTGATTCCTGTAATTAAAAAGGGCATATAAAATACCAGCAAACGATATTCCTGTTGAAACCCATGTAAGGGCAGTGTTTTGCAACTGTCCTGCCAAATAAAGTATCAGGGTATAAATGATAAGAACAGCCGAAATCATTACAGCATGTATTAATGCAGGTTTAAACATTCCGCTTTGTGGTTTACTTTCTGTAGTTTCCATTATTTGTTTAGGTTTAAGAGAATAAAATGTATTGAATTATGTTTGAAACAATTACAAATATAATAGTTATGATTGAAAAATATTATCAGTTTATACTACAATTTTAAATAAAAAACGAAAAATTAAACCTGTTACGCTAAAAATCAAAGAATGGGATTTTTTTTGAATTACAATCTTGTCAACTACGCATTTTTTTATACTTTTGCACTCGCAAGTCTGGTACGACCAGCTCCTGCTGAACTCCCCCAGGACCGGAAGGTAGCAAGGGTAGGCGGTCGTAGCGGTGCGATGCCGGGCTTGCTTTTTTTATGATTATCAGGTTATTTATCCATTCTTAAATACTTTTCCCTATGAAATTTTTTATTGACACAGCAAACCTTGAACAAATCAAGGAAGCCAACGATCTTGGACTTCTCGACGGTGTAACCACCAACCCATCCTTAATGGCTAAAGAAGGTATCAAAGGCCACGATAAAATCATGCAGCATTACATTGATATCTGCAATATCGTAAAGGGAGATATCAGCGCAGAAGTAATTTCGACTGATTTTGATGGTATCGTTAAAGAGGGTTTGGCGCTGGCCGAATTGCATCCTCAAATTGTGGTTAAAGTACCTATGATAAGAGAAGGTGTTAAAGCAATAAAATATTTCAGTGATAAAGGAATTCGCACCAACTGCACTCTCGTTTTTTCACCGGGACAAGCCATATTGGCAGCCAAAGCTGGTGCATCATACGTTTCTCCGTTTATGGGTCGCCTGGATGATATCTCCTATGATGGAGTAGAACTGATTCAACAGATCGTTAATATTTATACCATTCATGGCTTTGAAACCGAAGTTTTAGCAGCCAGTGTAAGAAGCAGCCTTCATATTGTAAAATGTGCCGAAGCCGGTGCAGATGTTGTTACCTGCCCACTTGAACCGATTTTGGGTCTGCTTAAACACCCACTCACAGACATTGGACTGGCAAAATTCCTTGCAGATCACAATAAATAAGCTGCACTAAACAGCATCACTCAGCAATTTTCTATAAACCCGGATTAGTTTTTCATTTCGCATTGATTTGAAAAACCAATTCGGGTTTATTTTTTTATATATCTTTTTAGCACAAAAGCCTAATTTTGCAACATTGCTAGCATTTTCTTGTTTACTTTGCACATTAATTAGCGGTTAACATTTAACATATTAATATACTTCCAATGATAAAACAACTTATTTCAGGTATTTTACTCCTGATGCTGGTAATCAGTTCCTCCTTTGCTCAAACCAGACAGGACCGAATTACACAACTCATCGAAAATAACCCGGAGAAGGATTTTTTAATATACAAATTTGATATTAAGGAAAACATAGCTGCTCCCGCCTTGCGAACCATGCAAAGAGCTTTTGAAGAAGCTGACACTTTAAATGCAGATGTTATTTTAATTCACATGAACACCTATGGTGGGCAGGTTAACATTGCTGATTCGATGCGCACTCGAATAATGCAATCAAAAGTACCCGTTATGGTATTTATTGACAATAATGCAGCTTCGGCTGGCGCATTGATATCAATAGCCACAGATCGAATTTATATGCGGCCCGGAAGCAACATCGGTGCTGCAACTGTAGTAGATCAAACCGGTGAAGTGGTAGCAGATAAATTTCAATCTTACATGCGATCTATGATGCGTTCTACAGCCGAAGCTAAAGACCGCGACCCCGACATAGCACAGGCCATGGTTGATCCATCCATAGAAATAGAAGGTGTTATTGAAGAGGGAAAAGTTTTAACTTTCACAGCGTCTGAAGCTATGCGTTTTGGTTTTTGTGAGGGTATTGCAGAAGATATTGATGAAGTAGTTGAACAAGCTGGGTTTGAGAATTATACCCTTGTTGAGCAGAAACTCACTTCAATGGATAGAATAATCAACCTTCTTATAAGCCCTGTAGTAAGTGGTATACTAATCATGTTGATTCTCGGTGGTGTATATTTTGAGCTCCAGACTCCCGGGGTAGGATTTCCCATAATGATTGCAATTACAGCCGCCCTTGTATATTTTGCACCTTTTTACCTTGAAGGACTTGCATCTAACTGGGAAATTTTAATTTTTGTAATCGGAATAGTTTTGCTTGCCGTAGAAATATTTGTTTTACCGGGGTTTGGGGTTTCCGGAGTATTAGGTATCGGTTTTATAATTTCTGGCCTTGCACTTGCTATGGTTGGAAATGATGGCCCTGATTTTAGCGGTGTTCCCATGGAAGAAGTGGGAAGAGCTTTTCTGATCGTAATTATTTCTTTTTTCCTTTCGCTTTCTTCGTCTATTTATTTTGGGGCAAGACTGATCACTTCTCATGGAAGAATTGGAAACACCCTTGCATTAAATACTATTCAGGATACAACTCAAGGGTACTCTTCAGCTAATATTAAAATGAAAGACCTGTTGGGTAAAACAGGTATTGCCTATACAATGCTAAGACCCAGTGGTAAAATTGAAATAGATGACGATGTTTATGATGCTACTGCTCTTACAGGTTATATTGATAAAGGAGAAAAAATTAAAGTTGTAAAATACGAAACTTCCCAGGTTTTTGTTGTAAAAGCCTGATCGTCAAGTTTGCCTGAAAATCAGAAAATACAAAAAACATTTACTATGACAGGAAATTCCGTTGTGTCTCCCTTGTATACAGATCTATATCAGCTAACAATGGCGCAGGCTTATTATAAAAATGGTATGCAAAACAAGCAGGCAGGCTTTGATTACTTTTTCAGGAAAATACCCTTTAAAGGTGGTTTCGTAGTATTTGCAGGTTTGGATGAATTGTTGCAACATATTCACAATCTTCGTTTTTCTACTGATGATTTATTGTATTTAAAGCAATCAGGATTTGCTCAGGAATTTCTTGATTATCTTTCAGATTTTCAATTTACCGGCACTATTACCGCAATGCGTGAAGGCGATATTGTTTTTCCATTTGAACCTATTGCCCGGGTTGAAGGTAATCTTATAGAAACTCAGCTTATAGAAACTCTGTTGCTAAATCTGCTGAATTTTCAGTCACTTATTGCAACAAAGGCCAGCAGAATCAGGTATGCCGCCGGAAACAAAAATATTTTGAGCGATTTTGGCCTGCGCCGCGCCCAGGCCTTTGGTGCCAACCAGGCATCAAGAGCAGCTATTATTGGCGGTTTCGATAATACCAGTAATGTATTTGCTGCAAAGCAATACAATATACCACATGCCGGTACCATGGCCCATAGTTTTATAGAAAGTTTTGGCGATGAAGAAACTGCATTCAGGGCTTACGCCGAAGCATTTCCCAATGATAGTGTATTTCTGGTAGATACATATAATACCCTTTATAGTGGAATTCCCAATGCAGTAAAGGTTGCTAAAGAAATGGAAAAACAGGGAAACAAACTAAAAGGCATACGGCTCGATAGTGGTGACCTTGCATATCTTTCGAAAAAAGCAAGAGAAATTCTCGATTATGATGGTTTGCATGATGTCAAAATTGTTGTTTCCAATCAACTTGATGAATATGTGGTAAAAAGTCTTTTAGAACAAAAAGCACCTATTGATGTATTCGGTGTTGGTACAAGCATGATTACCGGTATGCCCGATGCTGCTCTTGATGGAGTTTACAAGCTGGCTTATATTAATGAAAAACCAGTTTTGAAAATATCAGAAAATCTGCAAAAAACTACCTTGCCAGGCAAAAAGAAGGTATTACGCTATTTTGATCGCGATGGACTGTTTTATGCTGATGCTATTGTTCTGGCCAATGAATCAGATCCGGAGAGAATGATCAACCCTTTTGAAAAACATAAATCGCTTTATCTGAAAGATTTTCAGTGTGAAGAATTACATTATACTGCTATGGAAAACGGGAAAATTGTTAGCCCTTCCGAAAATCCCTCCCAACTTAACAAACGCCTTAAAACACGGCTCAATCTGCTACCAGTTGAACATCAAAGATTTGATTATCCTCACATATACAAAGTGGGTATTAGTGAAAAGCTGATGAATCTAAGAGACGATTTACTTTCTAAACATCTGTAATACAGATCAATGAATTTGTAATTGTTGAACTAAAAACTTACAAAACATGAATGCTTTAATATTGGTAGATATTCAAAACGATTTTCTCCCGGGAGGATCATTGGCAGTGAATGATGGAGATAAAATACTTCTGGTTGCAAATACAATACAGCATAAATTTCCACTAGTAGTGGCAACTCAGGACTGGCATCCTTCAGACCATGGAAGTTTTGCTTCCAGCCATCCTGGGAAACGACCTTTCGAAATGGGAAAACTTGCAGATATGGACCAGGTTATGTGGCCCGACCATTGCGTGCAAGGCCAGGTTGGTTCAGAATTTTCATCAGAGCTTAATGCCCATAAAATTGAAGCCATTTTTCGCAAAGGAACTGACAAATCAATTGATTCTTACAGTGGTTTTTTCGATAATGGTAAGAAAAAATCTACCGGCTTGGGCGATTATCTAAAAGGGAAAGGTGTTAAAGATGTTTACCTTGCAGGATTGGCAGCCGACTTTTGCGTAGGGTTTACAGCTCTTGATGCCCTGGAACTGGGGTTTAACCTTTTCCTAATTGAAGATGGAACAAGGGCCATTGATAAGGAAGGCTGGAAAAAGATGAAAAAACAGATAATCGTTAAAGGAGGACATATCATTCAATCTTCTGACATCTAAATACCACAAATAATCATGCGAATCAAAAATCTGCGGGTTCCCAATTCTCGTCTTACCGAAGGTTCGTGGCATAATTTCAAAATTCTTAAGAGTGTATCCTTAGATAACGATGATGAATCATGGTTCATTATGCTGGATCCCCTGGGCTATAAGGTTATGATGCCTGCCGCATTTTATGAGCGTTATGGCTTTGAATCCGGTCAGGTTGTTCGTTGCAGGGTAGACAGAATAAATTGTAACGGAAGAATGTTTCTTGAACCACAACATCCCAATTATATAGAAGGCAAAAGTTATGAATTTACCCTTAAAGGGAATGGATCAAGGCAAAATATAACCGGCGATAAGGAAAATTACATGGTAGTTGAAGATCTCCTGGGATACCAATGGAAAGTAAGAACCCTCGCATCTAATGATTACAATACACAAAATGAGAAAATATGGTGCCGAATTGAAAGAATTAAAAAGGGCAGGCTATTTCTGAGAATTGACAACGGTGTTCAACCTTATGATGATCTTAAAAAAGGAAAATATTACCCATTTACTATAATTAATGAAACGATTAATCCTGATGATAATTCAAGATATTTGATTTTACAGGATGAAAAAAACAGAAAACACCTTCTCAAAAAGAAGCATTTTGGGCATTATGGTTTAAAACCATGCCAGGAAATTAACTGCAAACTAACTGGTTTAAATGAAGATGGTTTTCTGATGCTTGAACCTGAAAATCCCTGGTATAAGGAAGGAAATACATACTTCTTTGACATAATTGAGATTCATAAACTTCACTTTACAGATGGATATGTTCAGGAAGTTTTATTGCTTGATGATCCGCATGGTGAGCCTATTAAAGTCTTTGTTGACAGGGACCAGCTACCCTATTTAACAGAGCAAAAAAAAATAAAGGTAAAGCTCATTAGTGTAAGGAAAAGCCGATTGGAAGTACAAATTCTGCCAGCAAATTAATCGCCTAAAGGGTTAAAAACAATTTTATTATCAGAAATTATAATATTTTTGTCAATGCAAACGATTTTACAATTACAGTTAGCTAAAATGTTTTGTTAACTGCCAAAGTTTATAAATCAATTTTAATTTTTTCATTTTAACAAAATAATTTCAATTATGGAACAAAAAAAAGGAAGTGATGTGAGCAGGCGTAATTTCATCAAAGGAACTGCTCTTGCATCAGCAGGTTTTACCATTGTACCCAATTTTACAGTATCCGGCCTTGGTTACACTGCTCCCAGCGATATGGTAAATCTGGCTACAGTAGGAATTGGTGGTGTAGGTCGAACCAAAACCAGAAGAATGGTTGAGGGTGGCAACGCCAGAGTAGTAGCTATTGCCGATGTTGACTGGAAATACGCAGCCAATGCTTTTGGCGATCATCCCGATGCAAAAAAATACTGGGACTGGCGAAAAATGTTTGATGAAATGGGGAATGATATTGATGCGGTTGTCGTTGCAACTCCTGATCATTCACACGCCATTGTTGCTGCAACTGCCATGACCATGGGAAAACACGTTTATGTTGAAAAACCCCTCACCCATTCTGTGTCAGAATCTCGCTTACTTACCCAATTAGCTGAAAAATACGGTGTAGCAACCCAAATGGGTAACCAGGGAAGTTCATCAGAAGATATTCGCAAGGTTTGTGAATGGGTTTGGAATGGCGAAATTGGTGAAGTACGAGAAGTACATACCTGGACCAACCGCCCTATCTGGCCACAGGGCCTTCAGCAACCTGCCGTGGGCATGTGGCCACCCGATACGCTTAACTGGGATCTTTTCATCGGGCCCGCGCCCATGCGTCCCTACCACTCTATTTATACACCATGGAACTGGCGTGGATGGTGGGATTACGGTACCGGTGCTCTTGGCGACATGGCCTGCCATATTATGGATCCGGTTTTCAAGGCTTTGAAACTAAAATATCCATCTAAAGTGCAGGGTAGTTCAACAATGATGAATACTGTTTCTCCACCACAGGCAGAAACTGTACATTTTGTATTCCCGGAAAGACCAAGAGAAAGAGGAATTAAAGTTAAATTCCCCGAGGTGAAGATCAGTTGGTATGATGGTGGTCTGCTTCCTGCACGCCCCGATGGTATGCCCGATGATTTTGCAATGGGCGATTGGAATGGTGGTACTATGTTTATTGGTACTAAAGATATTCTGATTACCGATTGCTACTCAGAAAGACCGCGCCTGGTTTCCGGACGTGTGCCCAACGTTCCTAAAACGCTGCCACGTGTTGCTGAAGGACTCAACCATGAATCAGATTTCGTGAGAGCCTGTACCGAATCAAAAAATAACAGGAAAGAAACCAGCTCTAACTTTGCTTATGCAGGTCCCTTCAACGAAACCGTAGTAATGGGTGTACTTGCCGTTCGTTTGCAAGATCTGAAACGCGAACTGCTCTGGGATGGCGACAATATGAAATTTACCAATATTGGCTCCAATGATGAAATCAGAGTAGTAACTTCCGATAAATTTGAAGTAATTGACGGGCATCCGCACTTCGATACCCAATATGCAACTATGAATGCAATGGAAGCTGCCAATGAATATATCAGCCGAACCTACCGCGATGGTTGGTCTTTACCAAAACTTTAGGTTTCAAGATTCTAATCTTTTCATAAAAGACTTACCCCAACACATGGGGTAAGTCTTTATAATACCTACCCGCTATGTTTTTACCAAAAGTGTTGTTTTGGTTAGGCATTTTTCTGATGGTGTGTTTTAGTACACCACTGGAAGGTATTTAGGCGAAATCAAATAGTTTGTCTAATTTGATTTTGCAGATTACCAATACTGGTGTTGCATTTCACCAGAAGAAAAGATTAATATTTTTCAACGGTATTATCACTAGCCCTTTACTTTTATCAACGTATATTAACTACTCAGGTAAAAACCAAAACACCTTTCAACAATGACAAATACCAGCAAACTACAGCTTGACAGTATAATTATTCGATTTGCACTGCTACTGCTTATCTCAATGCAAATAATTCAGAATCTTAACGCATCTGAGTTGGTGGAAATCACTCCACTTACCAATCGCATTATTATGCTTCATCTGGACGATGGAAACATGATTTATCCCAATAATCTTACCGTTAACAGATTGAATGTTAATCTTGCATCCAATGAAGCTACTTATATGATTACCAGCGTGGATGATAACGAATTTACAACAGGAATTCAACCGGTAGATATAGGGCGAAAATCAAAAGGAACCGAATTCGTCTCCAATAGTGGTGTTCCATGGGGAGGGTCATCCTTCGATCCCACATCAAAGCCTTGGGCCAGTGAGCATTGGCTCTATATTTTCCTTAACCAGGAGATGAAACCAGGAAAAACTTACACCCTTGCTACCGGTAACCTGATAACAAATGGTCAGCAATGGGAATTTGTGTTTGATGAAAAAGAGCACAGAAGCGAAGCAGTGCACGTAAACACACTTGGATATTCTCCCGGCAAACCCAAATTTGGCTATGTTTACCATTGGATGGGCGATAAGGGTAACCTGTCGCTGGCCAATTACAGTGGCAATAAATTCTGGATAATGCGCCAGGAGGAAGCAGAACCGGTTATGGAAGGCACCATTGTTTTCAGAGCAGCTGCCAACAGTCCCGAAACAGGCCAACCCAACGATACACCTAACCAGAATTTTATTGGGGGCGAAGTGTATGAATGTGATTTTTCCAGTGTAAATGCACCCGGAAACTACCTTTTGTCTGTTGAAGGAATAGGTGCCTCCTACCCTTTTACCATTGGCGAAGACGCCATTTTTGATGCATATTATCATGGCGCTCGTACACTTTATCATCAACGAAGTGGCATCAGGCTGGAACCACCCTATACTGAAGAGGGTTACATTCGTCCGGTAACACAGAATACAAAGGTTACCAGCGATGATGGAACCGATTTTTCCAATTTATTGCTTTACTGCACACTGCCATGGGTAGAATGGGCTCAGGGCGAAGGTGGCGGTAGTTCCGTAGATGCCATTAGAGCGGCATCCATTGGTAATAACCTTGATGTGGCCGGATGGTATCATGATGCCGGCGACTGGGATGGTTACTTCTCGCACCAGCGAATTCCCATTCTTCTTATGTTGACTTATGAAGCTGTTCCCGGGCGTTTTATGGACGGTGATCTTAACATTCCTGAAAGTGGTAACGGTATCCCCGACCTGATTGATGAAGCTTCTTGGCTCATCAAATTCAACTACAGGCTCAAAAAAGAGCTTATCAATAAAGGATTCAGCGATGGTGGCGTTGGTGGTGCCCGGGTTGCGCCCGATTTTTTCAGTGCAATAGATGGAAGTGCAGAAAGCAATAAGCCATCATGGAAAGATCATAGGCGATATGTGATCACCGATGCCGACTCTTACATGACCTATCTCTACGCCGGGCAAGCAGCACAGCTTGCTTATATTCTCAAATCGGTGGGTAAAGATGCGGAGTCGTATCCGGTTGAGATGCTTGATCATGTAGATTTTGAGCAGATGACCTATGATGACGTAAACTGGATACAGGAAGCCATTGATGCTTTTGAATGGGCATCCGATCCTGAAAACCAACCCTCCATGCACGCCCATTATGCCAGTGAATTATGGGTTTACAAAATGTACGCGGCAGTGAGCCTTTTCAGGCTTACAGGTGATGCGACCTATCATGCTATAGCCATTGAAGAGCTAAACAAGATTAAAAACAGCTCAAATTTTGCAGAAGATGAAAGATACGCAGCATACCTTTATTTAATGACCAATCATAAGGATGTTGATTTCAACCTACAGGCATCACTCCAATCAGCAGCACTGGCCACAGCATCTTTCAGAGGAACCCATGCTGCCAGTTTAAGGGGTTTACGATGGGGAGGCGATTTCAGTATGCCCATGCTGGTGGGTCAGGGAACCACCCCGTGGATGTTCGAAACCATAATGGCTTATGCAATCACACAGGATGATTTTTACGCTAATGTGGTTCATACTACTGCTGATTACTTTCTGGGAAATAACCCGCTACATACTACATGGATGACTGGCGTTGGCCCACGCCCTGCAAAAGGAGGTTTTCATCTTGACACGCGATATCTTTGGGACAACAACTGGATGGTATATAAAGGGTTTGTACCTTACGGCCCATGGTCAATGAACTATGATTATAATCCAAGCACCTGGACCATTGACGGAGTTGAAATGCAAGGTGGTGCAGGTCCATGGAACAAAGATTGGGCGAACTTCTCTGTTTATCCGCTTATGAGCGAATGGCCCGGCCACGAGAGATACAACAACAACATACATGCTCCCATGTCAACCGAAAATACTGTTCACCAACAGTCGGTTTATCTGGCTACTTCCTATGGATTTGCCAACAACCGGCAAAATGCCAACAATACATCTCCCCTTCCTATCAATTCCATAGAACTAAATCAAACGGAAATCACCTTTAATCAACCCGGAGATCAAAGTATTCTAAACCCCTCAATTGATTTGAATAATGCTTCTTTTGCTGCCTTGAAATGGGAATCAGCTGATCCTCGCATAGCCCATGTTGATGGTTTTGGAAGAGTTACCGCAATAACCGGCGGAACAACAACTATTACCTGCTCTACACTAGACGGTTCAGTATTGGCAACCTGCGAAATAATTTGCAATTGGGAAGACACTGCTGTGAATTCAATAAGCATAACCCCGGAGGCTATAACACTTTTCCAGGGACAAACAATGCAACTTACCGTAACTTTTGATCCACCCGATGCTACTAACCTGTTTGTTGACTGGACCTACAGTACAGAAGGTATTGCCCAGGTATCAGAAACCGGTTTATTAACTGCTCTCGATCCAGGAATTATAAAGGTTTATGCAACATCCATGCAGGATTCCCGGGTAGATTCAGTAGATGTGGAAGTTTTAGAACGAATTGACCATGTAATTGCCGATTTTGATGAGGTAATACCTGTAACCACCACACCACAGCCTGATCTGGCACAAATTTACTTTCCGGAGGGAGCAGGCAACATTGAAGCCCCAAACCCCTATTCCGGAGCAGCCAATGAAAGTGACCTTACCTTAAAATGGGACCGCCCTGAAGGCAACTGGAGGCTTATGGGAATGGTACTTCCTACTGACTATCCGCAGGACTTGAGCCAGTTTGATCAATTTCAATTCAAATATTATGGAAAAGAAATTGAAAACATACTTGTACAATTAATTCCTATCGACGGCTCAAATATTGAGATTACCTTACCCATCGAAGGCGAAAACTGTTGGAAGTTATTTACTTATGATCTTAATTCAAGCCTTCTTTTAAAACAGTTCAACGTATTTGTAAATACCAATGTTAATCCCTCAGCAGGTGAATTTTTTTTTGATGACTTTGTGCTAACTGCTGAGTCAGCCATTCCGTATAATCAACTTCAAATTAATTACCCGGCTTTAGATATGTCATCAGGCGAAAGCTTTCAGCTTGAAGCCAATACCGGCGCTGCACCTTACAGCTGGGTTTCATCCAATCCGGAAATTGCAACGGTTGGCCATAATGGTTTGGTAACAGCTGTTGCGGGAGGGATAACACAGATCAAAGCCGTGGCCCTTTATGGTAATACCGCTGTTTGCGAAGTTACCGTTGATGGCGGAATTACTGAACCTGATGATTCGAAGATCATAATTGATTTTGAGAATATTGGTTTGAACTGGAACCCTTATGGTGCCTATTCTTTTAATTCTAATGTTCAGGGCCTTGCAGATAATCCTATGGTTAATGAAATAAATTCTTCTGCCACTACATATCGATGGGAACGTGATGGGACCAACAACTGGGGTGGTTTTGGCCTTCAATTCAACCAGGAAGAAACTGCCGAATGGGATCTTTTGTCATTTCAGTTTTACACCGAAACACAAACCTTGAATGGAATCAGGTTTGTAATTCGGCAGGGTGAAACCGAATTGGGGGAGATTGAGTTGAATGATCTTAATCTATCCCCTTTACAGTGGCATACTATAGAAGTTCCTATTAACAGTCTTGTTACTGATAATGCGTCATTCAATCAGATACTTGCGCAACCACACAAAGCTTCAGATATTATTGATGTGGTATTTTTTGATAATCTGATGTTTAAAAGATTGCCCTTTGTCGCTGTTGAAAGCATTGAAATAGAAGGTGAAGAATCGATTATGCTCAACCAGGGACAATCCATGCAGCTTACAGCCACTGTTACGCCAGAGAATGCTACCAATTCAGCTATAGTATGGACTTCTGCCAATGAAGATATTGCAACTGTCTCTACTACGGGGCTTTTAACAGCTGTTGCCGCTGGTAATGTAGTCATTACTGCTGAAGCCGAAGAAAATTCAGATATATTTGACAATGTATCAATTACTGTTTTGTCTGTAAATATTGCAGAAATGGATAATCAGAAAATTGCGATTTACCCGGTGCCAACCGAGGGCCGGTTTATAGTAAAAAGTGATTTCCCTATAGATCGTGTAGATATCTATAGTATTACAGGCGAAAGAATTATTTCCAAAAGGATGAATGGAGAAAAGGAATCTGCATTTGGACAAATCTCTGATAAACCTGGGATTTATTTTATCAGAATAATCCTGGAGAATGGCAATGTAAGTACACTACGGCAGGTTGTAATAAACAATTTATAATTTTGTTTTGATAGGTTGGTTAATCACCCCGCGGGATTGCCACCCACGGGGTAATTTATTTTGCTTTATCAGGGTATTCTTATGTTGTGAATTGCTACACGGTCTTCTTCAAACTTACCTTCTTTCTTGATAAAAAATCCATCGGCAGATCCACCCCATCCCCAGTTCATGTGTATCATGTAATCATTAAGGAAGCCCTGTTCGCAATCGTACCTTTGAGAATAACCATCAGCTACCCAGGCATGACCGCTGTAGGTTTTAACAATTTCTCCTTTAAGATTTTCTTCTGTCTTTGTTGTCCGTCCACGCATATAAACCGGTCGGTTATTTTTAATATCGTTTAAAACGACACTATAATCAGACGAGGAATTCAAATCCCGTTTTATTGCATTGCTAAATGGGAAATTATTTCGTAATGTAGCATATGCATCATTAACGCTGGCCCCTGAGCCTGAGCAGGAATAATCCATTTTGAGTAAAGGTCCCAAATCAGCCATTAAAAAATGAATATCGCCGTGGTTATTGGCATTAACACCGGTTAACGGCATTCCTGCCCAGTCTATTCCAAGTCTAATGGCAGTATTTGCTAAAGTATAGGTGCCATTCCAATTGCTATTGTCGGCATGATATTTTGCAATTTGCGCAACTGCTGTAGCTACACACCCTACCGGCGGTCGATCACAATAACTGGTGCACGAATCCAGCAAATTGGCGTTAAACCCACATCCCTGACCCCATTCAGTTTCAAGTAAAATTTTTATAGCGATATAATCTTCAGTGGGGCAAAAAAGAATACCCATAAAGTCGATACTCACAGGCACAACCATAGCCTCCCATTTTGCAGCAATAACTTCTGTCGGTCTTTCATTTTCTTCACGAAGATCAATGATGATTCGGGATATCTCTTCAAGCCAGTCTACCAGGCCGGGATGATATGTGGGGAGATCAAGCTCAAAAGTGTTGACCTGTGAATATGCCAATACAGGATCCATACGCTTATCACCGGAAATAATTGCAAAACCACCACCACGATAATTTACGATATAAAATACAGGGTTTTGCTGCTCCGCAGAAAATGCCTGAATCTCAGAAATAGTCTTTGATTCTGTGTAATCATCCTTTCTTAGAATTAAGGTAGTAGTATCGGCTGGAAGTCTTGATGGAAAAAGTAAATTCTGAGCATAAACCAGTGCTTCTTCTTCTGACACAACGTATTCGTCATCATCAGTAATCAGACTCTCCAGATCGCAGGAATATGCGAATAATGCAGCCAATAAAGAAAAGGCCAAAATGCGGAAATTGATCCCGGACATTGATTTTTTGAGAATCGCTATAATTCTTTTCATGTTTTAAGTTTTTTAGTGAAAAAATACCAATTACATGTTGTAATTACACGATTATTCTCAAAAGTGGTTCATTTTGTTGTTGATATTTACTTATCTAAGAATCAACTCTTTTACATGCCTATGCCCTACTTCTTTATTGATCATATCAATTATTTTGGTCCTGGCCATGTATAGTTCTTCCCGCAGGGGAGCTGAGCGCAAATATACCGTAAGGGTTTGGTCTTTAAAAACCAGCTTATTGGTCAGACCGTGGATTTGTGGCCCCATAACTTTTTCCCAGGCAGTTGTAATCCGAATTTCAGAAATCTTATCTTCAAACCGGTAAGTTTTTATCAATTGTTTAATCACCTCCCCCAGGCTTTGTTCATTGGTATTTCTCATAAGTCAATAAATTGGTTACGATACAGATTCTGTATGTCCCAGGTCTTTTAGATTCATTGCTTTTTCAGCATCAATATGGAACAACCGGCATAAAACCGGCATTTTTTCAAGGATAGATTCCAATCTTTCCTTGTGCGTGTCGGTAATAAAAACCTGTCCAAACTGGCTGTTGCTAACTGTTTTTAGCAACAATTCCACTCTGTTTGGATCAAGTTTATCAAAAATATCATCGAATAGCAATACAGGAGCAAAACCTTTCAAATCTCTCATAAACCTGAACTGGGCCAGTTTAAGGGCTATTACATAGGTTTTTTGCTGGCCCTGACTACCGAATTTTTTCAAGGGTTGTCCACTCAGCAGAAATGCAAGGTTATCTTTATGAATACCTGCTGAAGTGTGCTGAAGCATAAGATCTTTTTTTCGGGCTTCTTTCAATAAGGTTCCAAAATCATTTTCTGAAATAGCAGATTCATAAATCAGATCTACATCTTCTGCTCCATTACTTAAAAGCCTGTAATCATTGCGGAAAACTTCCCTGAAATTATTAAAAAACTGCTTTCTTTCTTCGTTTATGTAATTACCCTTGGCAATGAGTTGCTCATCCCATATTTCCAGACTGGTTTCATCAAAATACCGTTTCTCGGCAAATATTTTAAGGAGAGAATTACGTTGCAACAATGCTTTGTTATAATCTATTAATTGGTAAAGATATTCTTTGTTATATTGTGAAATTACCCCATCTACAAACTTCCTTCTCTCGTCGCTGCCACCATGAATTAGCTGCACATCCCCCGGATAAATCAATACCAATGGATACAATCCAATATGGTCTGATAAACGCCCGTATTCCTTCTTGTTACGTTTAAAGACTTTTTTCTGCCCACGTTTTACCCCGCAATACAATTCATCCTTGCCATTTGCAGTGCGGTAATGCCCCTGAATTAAAAAGAAATCTTTTTCAAAGAGAATATTCTGTGTGTCAGCTGCATTGGAAAATCCTTTACAAAATGATAAATAATAAATTGCATCTAGAATATTGGTTTTTCCTACTCCGTTGTTGCCCGTAAAACAATTAATGCCCGGCACAAATTGAAAACTTGCTTCGGGGTAATTTTTAAATTGTAAAAGCGTAAGAGAATCAAGAATCATTATTTCGCAGGGTTTTCTTTCCTATTTTATACACTCGTTTAGAGCCTCAATAAACAAAGGTATTCATAGGTTTTAAAAAAATAAAGATTATTAATAAAACTTTAAAATGATTTGTCCTTTAAGCATAAAGTTTTTCCTAATTTTGCCCAATGAAAAATATTCAATCATATATTCATTTCTTAACAACAATTTAATTACAAACCAAAAAAAATATTATGAGAAATCTTACTTTTTTGATCAGTGTTTTATTCCTGGGCATTTCTACAGTTTTCGCCGACAATGTGCTTGTTAGCAATCTGGCAGATTTGCGTGGGCAAACGGCCGATGGTACAACTGTTTACGAAATTACCGGAGAAATTATCCTTACCCACCAACATGGTCAGCGCAACCAGAAGTACTTTCAGGACGCATCAGCAGCTATACTTGTTGATGACAATAGTGGAATAATTACCTCATCCTACAATCTTTATGATGGAGTAACAGGTCTTACAGGAACACTGACAACTTATCGCGAACTTTTACAATTTGTTCCTACTGCCGACCCCGGAGCAGCAACATCCACTGGCAATGAATTTATCCCGCAACTGGTTACATTAGCAGATATAGCACCTGTTCATCAGGGCATGCTGGTTCGAATCAACAATGTGGATTTTACAGGCGCAGAAACCACCTTTTCCAGCAGCACTAATTATGCAATCAATGATGGCACAAGCGATGCTGTGATTTTCAGAACCCCAAGTAGTAGCGCAGCACTCGATTATTTTGGCACTCCAGTACCCACCGAAGCTACCGATATGTTTGCCTTAATTGGCCAGTTTGATAATGATATGCAGATTTTTTCCCGGTCGCTTGCCGATTTTTATCCTGATGGCCTACCTTCCTACACCGTTACTTTTAATGTAATTGATGAAGACGACGCTCCTATAACCGATGCCGTGTTAACCTTCGACTCAGATGCTTTGGCAGCTGGCACTTATACTATTGAAGAAGTAAATGCTGGAAGTTATTCGTATTCAGTTGAAAAAGCTGGTTATTTTACCCGTACTGGCCAGGTTGCTGTAACCGATGATATTACTGTTACCGTAGTTCTTGTTGCTGAAGATGCTAATGCTATCAGCACATTTCCATGGAATGAAGATTTTGAAGGGGAAGCTTTTCCACCTTCTGATTGGAGCCATTATGCTTTAGGACAAGGAACCTGGGCAACAACTGCAACTGCCAACACCGGAGACAAAGCGGCATGGCACAATTTTACCACGGGCCAGGCCAATTCATGGTTGGTTACTCCTCAAATTCAAATTGGTGAAGATGACAACATACTGATGAAATTTTTTCAGAGAAATGGTTTTATGAATGATTATGGATTCTCTGCTGTTTTGATCTCTGAAGGAAGTGGCAACCCCACCCACGAAGAATTTGAAGTTGTTTATGAAGCATCAACATCCATTGCCAGTTATGCTGAAAGGATTGTAAGTTTAGGCGACTATGCAGGAAAAACCATTTATATCGCCTTTCAATATGAAGGTACAGGCGCACACCAATGGTTTATTGATGATGTGGTGATTGAAGATGCCCCAGAGGCGATCATTATCAACGACCTTTCAGAATTTCATGATGCCACAATTGGTGGAGACCTTATTTACCTTATTAATGGCGAAGTTGTGATTACACATATGCATGGCCAGCGCAATCAAAAATATATTCAGGATGCCACCGGAGCTCTCCTAATTGATGACCAACCCGGTGTAATAACAACCGTTTACAATCAATATGACGGAATTACCGGGCTAAAAGGTAAACTTAGTTCTTATAACGGCCTGTTACAGCTCAATCCTACTGAAGATCCCGGTGCTGCTACTTCAACAGGTAATGTTATTGAGCCACTTCTCCTTACTATGGATCAGGTTACTCCCTTACATCAATCAATGCTTCTGGCTATTAAAGATGTTTCTTTTAATACTGATCTTACAACATTAGAACCCAGTACAAATTACGATGTTACTGATGGAACTGCGACCCTGATTATGCGTCCACCCAGCCAGAGTGCAGTACTCGATTATTTCGGAACTCCAGTGCCTGCCACACCTGTAAATATGATTGTTCTGGGAGCTATTTTTGGCGAATCCATACAGTTTTTTCCAAGGTCTCTTGCTGATATTGATGTACAGCTTTCTACTCAAAATCTGGTAATAGAAAACAATGCAGTTGTCTATCCCAACCCATTTTCGGGACATCTTACAGTTCAGGGCCTCGAAAACTGTCGTAGTATAGAAATTTTAAACGGTCTGGGACAAACTATCGAAACCATCGATAATCCATCGCTGAATATTAATCTGAATACTTCAGAATACCAGCAAGGTATCTATTTTATCCGCTTTATTCAAAATAATGGTAATCAATTTGTTAATAAGCTGATAAAAAAATAATAGTTATCACAGAAGTTTTTCATCTCGTGAAATTGAAAAAGTCCGGTCATTATTTCAGATGACGGACTTTTTTTATTGTAGTTTACTAATAAGCTACCAGGGAAGGATATCCAAAAGGAAATTACTGTTTAGAACTCATTTACTTCTCAATAAAATCAACAGCATAGTTTATTACGTAAGAAATTCGCCACCGGGGATGTTCTTCCACTGCTACTCCTACCTTGGTATAAGAAGGATTCATCATATTCCTTCTATGTCCGCGACTTTTTATCCCATCATCAACCATTAAGCTAACAATGGCATCATGAGCGTTGGAAGTGCCCCATTGCAGGTTCTCGGCCAAACCACTCACCCATTGTCCATATTTTGAAACCCGGTCGCTCATACCACCCTGTCCCTGGTGACTGGTAGCCCCTGTATTTTTCATGTAAATAGCATGATCGCGCGAAGCTCTGCACATACCTCTGGATGGATAAAATATAGGCATGGATTCTGCTTTCAACAATTCAAGGTACAATTCGCGCACAGCCTCTAACCCTTCTTTGGTGCGGAGGGTTGTTCTGCCGGGGAAATTAAATGCAGTGCCACTAAAATACTGTAGTTTGGGGTAAATATACATGCGCGAGTATTTAGGTGGATCATATCTTATAAGATTCATGGCGAGAATAAGATTTTTCTCGTCATCATTCAAATAACCGGCAGATGCTCCGGTATTCAATGAATCTACCGGCCACCCATCTTTGGCAAGATACACGGCATATTGGTCGTTGGTAAATCCATCAAAATCCTGCAAGTGAAGCGGATCAAGCGTTTGAGAAAATAAATTAATAAAGAGTACTAAATTAATTATGACGATAAAAATAGTTTTCAAATGCAAGTTCATGGCAAATGTTTAAATAGGATAATTATTCTAAAGTTAGGATATTAACGTAAGGAAGGAGAAAAAATTGGTTCTTTATGTTGGCCAAATACTTAATTTATTAGTTGAAAGGTTAAATGATCAGTAATCAGGTATTCGATTAAAAAGTCAATGTTTGTTCATCTGAAAAAATTATCTGATTATCTTTGCGAGTTGTTTAAAAAGGGTTTTTATCAGCCTGATTAATTTAAACATATTTTCTGAAAAACAGTTTGATGACTGCCATATATTAATTTAGAACGATTTTAACAGCATAACGATGAAGGAACTACCCAAGCAATACATTCCTGCGCAAACGGAAGAGAAATGGTACAAAAACTGGATGGAAAAAGGTTATTTTTCTTCAACACCCGATGAGCGCGAATCTTACTGCATTACCATTCCACCACCCAATGTTACCGGTGTGCTGCACATGGGCCATATGCTCAACAATACCATACAGGATGTTCTGGTTCGTCGGGCGCGTATGCAGGGAAAAAATGCCTGCTGGGTGCCAGGTACCGACCATGCATCTATTGCCACGGAAGCCAAAGTTGTGGCCAAACTCAGGGAAGAAGGGATTGATAAAAACACTCTTTCGAGAGAAGAGTTTCTAAGCCATGCATGGGAATGGAAAGAAAAACACGGTGGGATTATTCTTGAACAGCTGAAGAAGCTGGGTGCATCGTGCGATTGGAGCCGAACGGCTTTTACCATGGACGAAAAACTTTCCTCATCTGTAATGAATGTTTTTGTTGATCTTTACAACAAAGGATTGATTTACCGTGGGGTAAGAATGGTAAACTGGGATCCAAAAGCTCTGACAGCCCTGTCTGACGAAGAAGTAATTCATAAGGAAGTACAATCAAAGTTTTATTATCTGCGCTACCTTATAGAAGGCACCGAAGATGAATACATTACCATTGCCACAACCCGTCCGGAAACCATCCTGGGAGATACCGCCATTTGTGTTCACCCGGAAGATGATCGTTATAAGCATCTGAAAGGGAAAAAAGCCCTTGTGCCCCTTATCAACAGGCCCATCCCTTTTATTTTTGATGAATATGTTGATCGTGAATTTGGTACAGGAGCCCTGAAAGTTACCCCTGCCCACGATATTAATGACTACAATCTTGGCATTAAATACAATCTGCCAACCATTGATATTTTTAATGACAACGGAACCCTGAATGAAAAAGCTGAAATCTATATTGGTGAAGACCGTTTTGTCGTTAGAAAAAAAATTGCCAAAGAGCTTGAAGAAAAAGGACATCTGATTAAAACAGAAGACATTACCAATAATGTAGGTTATTCAGAAAGAACAGACGAGGTAATTGAACCCAAGCTATCGCTACAATGGTTCCTGAAAATGGAAAACCTTGCAAAACCAGCTTTGGATGTTGTAATGGACGATACAATTCACTTTTACCCCGCCCGCATGAAAAACATTTACCGTCACTGGATGGAAAATGTTCGTGATTGGTGCATAAGCCGGCAGTTGTGGTGGGGACATAGAATTCCGGCATGGTATCTGCCCACCGGTGAAGTTGTTGTAGCCAAATCGGCGGAAGTAGCACTTGCCATTGCCCGTGAACAATATAATTCTGACCTAATTATTGACGATCTTAAACAGGATGAAGATGTACTCGATACCTGGTTTAGTTCATGGTTATGGCCCATTTCCGTATTCGATGGCATCAACAACCCCGATAATGAAGACATAAAATACTACTACCCTACCGATGACATGGTAACCGCTCCAGAGATTCTTTTCTTTTGGGTGGCCCGTATGATTATGGCCGGACTGGAATACCGCAAACAAATTCCGTTTAAGGATGTATATCTGCACGGTATTGTTCGCGATAAACAAGGAAGAAAAA
The DNA here is from genome assembly GCA_011390785.1 of Sphingobacteriia bacterium. Classification (GTDB taxonomy): domain Bacteria; phylum Bacteroidota; class Bacteroidia; order Bacteroidales; family UBA7960; genus SKVR01. Next base: position 129,688 of record JAABRR010000004.1, on the reverse strand, counting down.
TGTCGAAATCACTGGGCAATTCACCTGATCCCCTTAAGTTGATAGACCAGTTTGGTGCTGATGGTGTAAGGGTAGGGATGATTTTTTCTTCACCTGCCGGTAATGACCTGCTGTTTGATGAAAACCTGTGTGAACAGGGAAGAAATTTCTGTAATAAGATTTGGAATGCATTTCGCCTTACACAAGGTTGGGAAATTGATGAAACACTTCCACAGCCTCAAACCAGCCAGGCAGCTGTTCAATGGTTTAATGCATCTTTTAACAAAACATTAGCGCTAATTGAAGATCATTTCAACAAATATCGCATAACAGATGCTCTGCTGGCTGTTTACAAACTGATTTGGGATGACTTTTGCTCCTGGTATCTGGAAATGGTAAAACCCGCCTACCAACATCCTATTGATAGAGAAAGTTATAACCAAACGATGGTACTGTTCGAAAAACTCCTTAAGGTGTTGCACCCGTTCATGCCTTTTATTTCTGAAGAAATTTATCAACACATTAAAAAAGAAAATGAGGCTGAAAGTATAATGATTGCCTTAGCTCCCAAATCAGATTCTTTTGATGAAAAGATTCTTGATCAGTTCGATTTTGCATCGCAGGTTATTATGGCCATCCGAAATCTAAGACAGGAAAAAAATCTTGCCCAGAAAAATACTATTGAATTATTGGTTAGGAAAAATAATAACGATAAGGCCGATAAGCTTTTCGATGATGTAATTAGTAAGTTATGCAATATAAGAAACCTGCAATATGTTGAAGATAAGCCCCAGGATGCCTTCAATTTTATTGTAAAAACTACTGAATTTTACATTCCTGTATCTCAGGATATTGATATTGAAGGAGAAATCAGCAAGCTAAACCAGGAACTTAATTATCAGCAGGGTTTTCTTACCGCTGTTATGAAAAAGCTTGGTAATGAAAAATTTGTAAATGGTGCCCCTGAGAAAGTGGTAGCTATTGAAAAGAAAAAGCAGGCTGATGCCGAATCTAAAATTAAAGTGATCGAAGAGCAACTTAATGCTTTAAAAGCTAAATTGTAAATTGAGAATAATTTAAAAGAAAAACCACCGATTATTTTCGCTGAAAACTATAATTGGTGGCTTTTTTAGCAGTATTCTAATATAATTATTTACCTGATCAGCATATGTTATCTGGCTACAGAAAACTTCTTTGTAATGGTTTCTTTTTCTGTAAAAAACTTAATAAAATATATTCCACTTTCCCAGGTAATCAAATTAATATTCATATTGTCTGAAACGCCTTGAGAATTAAATACTATTTTACCAGAAATATCTGAAATTAATATTTCTCTGATATTTTCAGCAGATTCAATTACAAGAATATCAGAAGCAGGATTAGGGTAAATAAGCAATTCGTTGAGCTTATTGCCATCAACGAAAGTCTGTTCTGCTTCAAAATTTGCCGTTAATATTTTTGCTTCGGCAGGCATAGTATAGTCAAACCCGGCAAGAGTTGAAATTTCAGTATCTCCTTCGGTCCAGTTAAGAAAGGTAAAACCATCGTTTGCTATGGCATTAATGGCAATGACCACCCCCTCTTCAAAAACTCCGTCACCGCTAACAGTGCCAGCCTGAGCAGGATTACTTTCCAATGTAAGTGCATAGGTTTCTGCAACTTCTGCAGGCACAATAACTGTATTTCCGGTTTCAATTTTATCTCCTGATGTCCCACCATTTTGATTCGCTGCATTTATAACATAATAAAATGTTATATTTCCAACATCGCTTTGAGGAGCTGTCCATTCAAAAGTCCAGCTGTTGTTTGCTCCGGCGCTTTTATGGCCCATATACTGCCTTTGATTAGATTGGGAAACAGCATATGATGTATTCGCATCGTTTGTTACAGTAAATTGTCCGGCAGGATTATTTTCGCTATCAAGAGCTGTAAGAGAAAATCCATATCGGGGTGCGCCGTAATTAGCGGCAAACGATATTGTATATTTTACAGCAGGTTCATATTCAAAAACATCGCCTCCGTTCATAAGCAATGTAATTGTTCCTGAATAGGTTCCGCCAGTATGGCAACCAGCACAAGTAGATTCTCCTGGAGCTCCGGTATTGCCTGTAGGGGCTTGACCACTATTCTTTTCGTGAGTATAAAAACTGGAAAATGAAATAAAGAAAGTAGCAAAAATAAAAATGCTATAAATAGTAATTTGTTTTTTCATGATTTTGGTTTTAGTAAGTAAATGGGTTTGAAGAAAAGCAGGCGATTAAAAATTGGTTTAGGGAAATTAAAAAGGTAAGTTAATGCCGAAATCGCCTTCCAGAAGATCAAGACAAACAAATAAAAATTTGTCTTACATACAAAAGTAAAAATAAATAGAGCTAAAGTTTATTTAAATTCAAACTTTAGCTCTATATATAATAAGTCTTAATAAAGATAAAACAGTTAATTAAAATACAGAGTAATACAAATACTAACTTTAATAAGGTAATTTTTATACCTTGATAAAAATCTTTCGTTTATACAAAACATAACCTATTAGCCAAAAGAAGACCACATGTGTGATTGCATAGAGTAAAGAACCATTTAAATTACCTGCCAATGGCAAAAATACATGCTGAAACAACCAGCCACTTGCAGAAATCATATTTCCTTCGGAATTTTCAATCCTAAAAAGCATCCACATGGATCTTGCCCAGATACCTGATAAAGCAAAAATAAATAAGGGGTTCATACCGAAAACAACAAAGAAGGATGTCCATGATTTATAACTTTTTATGTCTATCAAATAAATAAGAACTCCAAATAAAATAGCTGCCAGACCCGAAGTATAAACAACGTAAGAACTGGTCCATAAAGGCTTATTTATAGGAAATACAAGTCCCCAAATTAAGCCAACAACAGTAAATATAGCTCCCAGTCCCAATAATAATAAGGGTACTTTATTTTTTTCTGCTTTCTTAATCAGTAAACCTACAAGGTATCCGGCCAATACAGAAGCTACTGCTGGTAAAGAACTCAACAGCCCTTCAGGATCAAAGGCAATCGGTTCTCCATTGTATCTGAATCCTTTATAAAGATGATCTGCACCTAAAATGAACTGATCAACCCGCAGAACAAGGTTTCCGGTTAAGCTGTAGGGATCATTTCCTCCAAATAAATAAAGTAAGGCCCAGTAGAGAAAAAGGATAATACCTGTGGAGATAATAATCCACTTTCGCGAAAAAGACAATACAATGATTGCCGCAAGGCCATAAGCAACAGCAATTCGCTGCAGTACTCCCATAATTCGCAGTTGAGAATAGTCCGTCATCCATTGCGGAAAAGAGTTAATAAACAACCCGATAAGAAAAATTAGAAGGGTTCTGCGTAATACTTTAACCAGTGAGTCTTTATTTAACCCATCCGAATATTTAGAAAATGAAAAGAACATTGAAACCCCCACTACGAAAAGGAAAAAAGGAAAAACCAGATCTGTAGGGGTGCAACCGTGCCATTCAGCGTGTAGCAAAGGGGCATAAACATATTGCCAGCTACCCGGGGTATTTACAAGGATCATAAAAGCAATGGTCATTCCGCGAAAAACATCCAGTGCAAGGTATCTTGTTGTAATAGCTTTCATTGGTTATAGAATTAGTAAATTACAATGTCGTATTGTTTAGTTTTATAATTGTAAAACTCTCATCTTCTGAAGGTGACACGAGCTTTTATAAGCAAACATTATGAACTGTAAAAAATCTAGTCATAAACTTCATTAAAAAACACAGGTACCGATTCCTGGTTACTCGGACTTAAAGATGTTACCATGTAGTAATACCAATCCGGCCTTGTTTGCTGAGTTATATCGATTGTTAAATTCGTTTCTCCGGTAATTGAAAAGATATTTTCTGCTTTTTCAATTGATTCGGGCCTTCCCAATCTAAGCTTATAAACAACGTAACCTTTATGCCCTGGTTGGGAATCCCACGATAGAATAAGTTTACTACCAGCTACTTTCATGGTTGCATCTGCCGGTGGTTCAGCAGTAATTTGCCGTACTCTCGGATTTGAAGGTGGAAGAGCAGGATATCTGTAATGATTAGAAATCAACCTCTGCTTTAAACCCAAAGGATTTGTTCGCAGGTGTTTGGCACTAAAGAACATGCTTCCCTGTATGTTGGGAGTAGCTCTTAAAATATCAAGTTGCAAAGATATTTCTTCTGAAGTTCGCCATGCTTCATTAGGAGAATCCGGATCAATACGGTATAATCCATGGCCAATATAAAGAGGACAACCAAAAGAATTCTGACTCCACCATTGCGAAAGTACGGTATAATCAGCAGCCTCCATGCCAATAAACCAGTAAATCTGAGGAGTAACATAATCGATCCAGCCTTCGCGTTGCCATTTAAGAATATCGGCATACAAAGCATCGTAATTAGATGCTCCGGCCTGTGTTTCCGACCCTCTCGAATCAACGGAATAATTGCGCCACACGCCAAAGGGAGAAATCCCAAATTCAACATGCGGCTTAATCGATTTTATGGTATCGCTTAATTGTTTTATGATCAGATCAACATTATCTCTTCTCCAGGCATCCTTCTTGTCAGCTGTAAAACCCCTTGGATATTGCTTAAAGGCCATACTATCCGGAAACTCCTGCCCTGCTATGGGATAAGGATAAAAATAATCATCAAAATGAATAGCATCTATATCATATTTTCTCACCAGTTCGGCAACTACCTTAGAAACATGATTTCGTGTTTGTGGCATGCCTGGGTTAAAAAATCTTTGTTTTCCATAAGATACAAACCAATTCGGATTTTTCTTAAACGGATGATTATCTGCCAAAGCATCTTGCAATGTATCCATTTCGGCACGGTAAGGATTTAGCCACAAATGAATATTAATTCCTCGCCGTCTGCATTCCTGTATAGCATAAGCAAGGGGATCATAAAAGGGCGATGGTGCCTGTCCCTGCTTGCCGGTAAGCCATTGCGACCACGGTTCCATTGTAGAAGGATAAAAAGCATCTGTTGCCGGCCTTACCTGCAGTATAACCGTATTCATATTATATTCCTTAACCAGATCGAGTAATTCAACCAGTTCCCGTTGCTGATCTGCTGAAGAAAGCCCGCTGCGGCTCGGCCAGTCGATGTTTACAACCGTAGCAATCCAAACTGCACGCATTTCCCTTTTAGGACTACTATAAGAAAAATGAGCAAGGAGAATAAGCAGCATAACTGCAATAAAATCTCTGTGTTTAGGAATTTGAATCATAAGTTTTTGGAATAAGTTTCGTTTTGTGCATAAATTAATCAAATAAAGCCACAAAAATATGTAAAGTTTTAGTATAAAGAAGCTATTTCAAAATAGAAAATAATTTTCTGGTCTAATATCAAATATTCCTGGAAATTAAACGTTAAAACAGCGTCAAAAAAACAGATGATCCCAAATAGCCAATTGTTGAAAAATAGCCTGTTTTGTTAATAAGCAACTTCAATAGGGTCAAGTTTTTATTACTAATTTCGCAGATTAAATACATCTTTATATGAACAGAAATATTAGCAATTTAATCATTTTTTTTGCCGTGTTTTTTCCTACGGTACTTTTAGCACAGAGAAGCTCAGTTTTTGATAATCCCAATGCTGATTATCAGCTGGCTATGGAGCTTTACAACAAAGGAAAATATGGCGCTGCCAGAAAACTCTTTGAAGAAACTGCGGCTGTGATAGACGACAGGGAATCGAAAACACGCATAAATTCGGAGTATTATGCAGCTATTTGCGCTGTAGAACTCTTTCATCCTGATGCTGAAAAACTGCTAACCGATTTCATTTTTAATCACCCCACACACTCGCTTCAGGGAACAGCCAGCTTCCAGATGGGAAATCTGCAATATCGTAAAAGAAATTATGACGATGCCATTCACTGGTACAAAAGAGTAGATTCATGGGACCTGACTCCTGAACAAAGGGTAGAGATTCAATTCAAAACCGGTTACAGCTATTTTATGACCGAAAATTTTGATCAGGCAAAACAGTATTTTTTTGAAATAAGAGACCCACAATCTGTTTACTATTCGCCTGCATCCTACTATTACGGGCATATCGTTTACAGCGAAGGAAATTATGAAACAGCACTGATTAATTTCCAGAAACTCACCAACGATGAGAATTTTGGTCCCATTGTTCCTTATTATATAACCCATATTTATTTCCTGCAGGAAAAATATGACGAATTGCTGGAATTTGCTCCTTCAGTTATGGAAGAGTCCAGCACAAAAAGAGCAGCGGAAATATCACGAATGATTGGCGAAGCATATTATAATACAGGACAATTTACAGAAGCCATCCCCTATCTTGAAACTTTTCACCGAGACACCCGCCAGGGAATTAATCGCGAAGATCATTACCAATTGGCTTTTGCTTATTATAAAGTTGACGAATTTGAAAAAGCTGTTTCGGGTTTTGAAAAAGTTACATCCAATAACCTTGCAGATTCTTTGGCACAAAATGCCTTGTATCACCTTGCTGATTCATACCTTAAAACCGACAAGAAAAGATCTGCCCGTATTGCATTTCAGGCTGCCTACAAAATGGAACTTATCCCAGAAATAAGTCAGAATTCTCTATTCAACTATGCAAAATTGTCTTTTGAACTTTCAATGAATCCCTTTAATGAAGCGATTTTGGCATTTCAGGAATATGTAGATAAATACCCCAATGCACCCCAAACCGAAGATGCTTACCGACATTTGATCGATTTATACCTCACATCTAAAAATTATAAAGATGCACTTAAAAGCCTGGAAGCCATTACACTGAATACTCCCATGCTTAAATCTGCCTATCAGCGCGTTGCCTATTACAGGGGAATAGAACAATTCAATAATGGTGATTTTACCGCATCGGTAGAAAGTTTTAAAAAATCACGGCAATATCCAGAAAATCGGACAATAAGGGCACAGGCAATTTTTTGGGAAGGAGAAGCTTATTTCAGGCTCAATCAATATGAAGAAGCAATTTCCAAACATGCAGAATTCCAGCTTATGCAGGGTGCTTTTAGTTTGCCAGAGTATAATCTTGCCAATTATACCATTGGATACTCCAACTTTAAACTTACCAATTACCCCGCAGCTATTACCTCACTGAGAAAATTTGTGCAAGAACGGAATCTCACAAAGGAATTGCGCAATGATGCTTATTTAAGGTTAGCAGATAGTTACTTCATTACAAAAGACTATCCGGCTGCTATAGATTTCTACGACAGGGCAATTGCTCTCGAAAGTCGTGATGCTGATTATGCAACTTTTCAAAAAGCGGTTTCGTATGGGGTAACCGGTAATTTTAATAGCAAAATTGCCACACTTGAAGCATTAATCGTAAAATATCCGAATACCAATTATGCAGACAATGCACGCTATGAATTGGCAAACAGCTATGTACTACTGGAAAATAACGCCATGGCGCTCAGATACTACAATGAAGTGATCAATCAATTTCCCAACTCCAGTTATGTAAAAAGTGCCATGTTGCAAAGTGGCTTGATTCGCTACAACCAAAATGAGGATGAGTTGGCACTGGAAATTTTCAGAAATGTGGCTGAAAGCTATCCCGGAACCCCCGAATCGCGCGATGCCTTGCAAAGTATGCAAATAATATATGTTTCCCTTGATCGGGTTGATGATTTTGTTGCTTTCAGAGAACAATTAGGGTTAGGAAATATTTCTGCTTCCCAACAAGACTCGCTAACATACATTGCCGCCGAAAACCGCTATATGCAAGGTGATTGCACAAACGCCACACAAAGCTTTCAAAACTACCTGGAGAAATTTCCCCGTGGTATTTTCTCTTTAAATTCACATTTTTACAAAGCGGAATGCGATTTTCGTTTTAACAAATTTCCAGAGGCTCTCAGTTCCTACGAATTTGTACTGGAAAGACCCAAATCAAAATTCTCAGAAAATGCTGCCCTTAGAGCAGCTCAAATCAATTTTAGGCTCAAACAGTTTCAGGATGCATTAGACAATTATATTCTTTTAGAAGAAATAGCAGAGTTTCCCAGCAATATCACCGAAGCTGTAATTGGTCAGATGCGCTCGCTCGACAAGCTCGAGAGATACGAACAAGCTATTTCTACCGCCCGTAAACTTCTGGAAATTGACAAAATATCCAGAGAGATTCAACAGGAATCTTACCTTGTAATGGCCAGATCATACCTTGGATTAAATGAATTAAGTCAGGCCCGACAGTATTATATGCAAACCAATAAAGTGGCGGAAAATACAATGGCTGCTGAAGCAAAATATCATCTGGCGCTAATCGAATTCAGACAAGGCAACTACGAAGAAACTGAACAATTGATCTTTGACAATATAAATCTTTTAACTTCTTACGATTACTGGCTGGCCAGAACATTTATTCTATTGGCTGATAACTATCTTATTCAGGACAATATTTTTCAGGCGCGCCATACCCTTCAAAGTATAATTGATAATTATGAAGGTGAGGATTTAAAAAGCGAAGCGATTGAAAAACTTGCAGCAATTGATCGGCAGGAAGAGTTAAAAATAAACCAGGGATCGCCGGATACCCTTGAAATAAATTTTGGAAACCAGGATCAAACAAACCCCGAAACATTTTAACCCATGATAACTTATTGTCGTTTAGATATAAAAATTATGAAAAGGTTGTCTGCCTTTCAACTTGTTTTTTTAGCAACTCTCTTAATAATAAATTTGTTGCCTACGAGCCTTACAGCACAGGAAGAACTTGAATTTCAGGAAGTACAGGTTATTGCTCCTTATGAGCCAACCATCTCCGATGCCTTTAAAATCAATTTTAATCCTTCGGTAGAAGATACAATGACGGTAGATATTGCCTTTGACTATAGTATTTCCCCACAGCAAATACCTGTGCGGTTTCATATGGAACCCCTTAATCCGGCAAGGATGAGAGGTGAGCCCCTTCCCAAGTTATACAAAGGTTATGTGAGAGGTGGTCTGGGTAATTACACGACACCCTATGCAGAGGCGTTTTATAACACACTCAGATCCAATGAATATCATTTCGGCGCCCACGTTAAACACATGTCTTCGGCCGGCGGAATCAACGATTTGGCTAACAGTGCCTATAGCGATAATGAGATAAACCTAAGAGGGATGCGGTTTTTAAGAAACCACACACTCCAGGCCGATCTTGGATACCAGCGAAATATGAACCATTATTATGGCTTCAATCCCGATACACTTACAGATCAGGCCTTAATTGACACGCTTAAGGGTAGTCAGTACCGACAAAGATTTAACTTCGTTTCTCCTGTAGTGGAAGTTAAAAGCAATTATCTGGATAGCATGAAGCTACAACATAGTTTTACTTTAGGATATCAGTACCTGGGAGACTCTTATGATGCATCAGAACAACAGGTTAGATTTGCCGGTAGTCTTAGAAAAACACTCAGAGATGACCCTATGGGGTTTGCCGAAAGACAAACATTTCATCTTGATTTAGCTGCCGATTATTACAACAACAATCATTTGGCTGACACCGCACACACAGCCCTGTTTAAACTAGCACCGAAACTTTCGGCAAAATTTAAGAATTTCAACTTTTATATCGGTGTTAATGCTTCCATTCAGGCAGATACAGCCAGCTATATGAGATTTTACCCGTTGGCAGGTGGAGAAATCAGTTTGATACAAAACGTTTTATTTGCCTATGCAAGTTTGAGTGGCGAATTAACAAAAAACAATATGAGAGAACTTTCACAAAGAAATCCTTTTATGCAAACATCTGTTCCTTATGCATTTATGAACAAGAAATCAGAGATCAGAGGTGGCTTCAAAGGATCAGTAAGTTCATTTGCTTCGTATAATATTTCTTTGAGTAACAGTATTATCGACAATTACCCGTTTTTTGTAACCGATTTCTCTACCCCATTACAAAACCAGTTTTCTGTTATTTATGACGATATACGTGTTTTTAATTTCCGTGCTGAAATTTTCTCCAATGTTGGCGAACGGTTGAAAATTGGTTTTGGATCAGACTACTTTCAATATACTTTGGACAATGAGCTCAACGCATGGCACGAGCCCACATTACGTTTAAATCTCAATGTAAAGTATAACCTACAGGATAAAATTATTTTTAATGCAGATGCTTTTGCCAGAAATTCCGTTTATGCCAGAATTCCTGACTCTACATCACCTTTAGGTGTTAGAAGCGAAGAAATACATGGATTTCACGTTGATGTAAACCTTGGGGTAGAATACCGCTATACAAAAATTCTCTCCGTTTTTCTTATGTTAAACAACATGCAGAATCAACCCTTAGAAAGATGGTACAACTATCCCTCACAAAGATTTAATGTTCTTGGTGGTGTTACCTACGCATTTTAAACATTATTATATTAGCTTAAAGCCCCATTTGTTTCTGAAATGGGGCTTTTTTTATGATCCATTTCTACTCAGTATTCAAGAGTTATTAACAAATCGTTGATAAATACGTAACAAGTTGAAATTCAAATAAATAAATCTACTGAAAAAAACTAAAAAATGCTCTGTTTTTCTGCAAATAAGGGCTCGTAAACAGGCAAAAAAAGTTATCTTTGTGGGTTATTCAGAATGTTAAAAATATGAGCGAAGAAAATAAAGAAATTAAGATTAAAGAGTTGAATTATGATGCTGCCAGTATTCAGGTATTGGAAGGGCTGGAAGCAGTAAGAAAAAGACCTGCAATGTACATTGGAGACATTGGCATGAAAGGTCTTCACCATCTGGTTTATGAAGTAATTGACAACTCTATTGATGAGTCAATGGCTGGCCATTGTGATACAATAAATGTTACCATCAACGAAAACAATTCCGTTACAGTTCTTGATAACGGTAGGGGAATTCCCGTAGACATCCATGAGAAAGAAGGCAGAAGTGCCCTCGAGGTGGTGATGACTGTGTTACATGCCGGTGGTAAATTTAATAAAGATAGTTACAAGGTATCCGGTGGATTGCATGGTGTGGGTGTTAGTTGTGTTAACGCCCTCTCCATTGAGCTTAAGGCAACCGTTTACAGAGACGGAAAAACTTATGAACAGGAATACAGCAAAGGGGCCCCACTCTACCCTGTTAGAGAAATTGGAACATCAGATAAAACCGGAACCGAAATAACATTTTTACCGGACAATTCCATTTTTATTGTATCAGATTACAGTTATGATGTTTTATCAAACAGACTACGAGAACTATCTTTCTTAAATAAGGGAGTTACACTTACAATTACTGATAAAAGAGATTTTGACGAAAATGGCGAGCCCAAATTTGAATCATTTCACTCAGAAGAAGGCCTCAAAGAATTTGTACAATACCTTGATGACACCCGTGAGAAACTGATAGATGAACCTATTTATATGGATGGCGAAAAATCCGGTACTCCTGTTGAAGTAGCCATGCAGTATAACTCTTCTTTTGCTGAGAACCTACAGTCATATGTAAATAATATCAATACCATTGAAGGGGGCACTCATCTTGCTGGCTTTCGCCGGGCTCTTACCCGAACATTAAAAAGCTATGCAGACAAATCAGGTATGCTTTCCAAGTTAAAGTTTGAGATCAGTGGTGATGACTTTCGCGAAGGCCTCACCGCTGTTATTTCTGTTAAAGTTCAAGAACCTCAGTTTGAAGGGCAAACAAAAACAAAACTCGGAAACTCGGAAGTTGCCGGAGCCGTTGATCAGGCAGTAAGCGAAATGCTTAACTACTACCTGGATGAACACCCCCGCGAAGCCAAAACCATTGTAAACAAGGTGATTCTGGCTGCCACTGCCCGTCATGCAGCGCGCAAAGCACGCGAGTTGGTTCAACGAAAGAGCGTTCTCAGTTCTACCGGACTACCTGGTAAACTATCTGATTGCAGCGAAAGAAACCCCGAACTGGCTGAAATTTATCTGGTTGAGGGCGATTCAGCAGGTGGTACAGCAAAACAGGGCCGCGACAGAAAATTTCAGGCAATCCTTCCATTAAGAGGTAAAATCCTGAACGTGGAAAAGGCTATGCCACATAAAATCTTCGAAAATGAAGAAATAAAAACCATCTTCACTGCACTTGGGGTTCATATTGGTACCGCAGAAGACTCCAAAGCACTTAATCTCGAAAAACTACGTTACCACAAAGTGATTATTATGACGGATGCTGATGTAGATGGCAGCCACATTGCAACACTTATCCTTACTTTCTTTTTCCGGTACATGCGTGAGCTGATAGAAAAGGGATGCGTTTATATTGCTACTCCCCCATTATTTCTGGTGAAAAAAGGAAAAGAAGAAGTTTATGCCTGGACTGACGAAGAGCGAAAAGGAATTATCGTAGAAATGTCGAAAAATGGTAAAGAAACCGGGATTCACTTCCAGCGCTACAAAGGTTTGGGAGAAATGAACGCCGAACAACTCTGGGATACCACCATGGATCCTGCATTCAGAAAACTAAGACAGGTGGACATTGTTAATGCTGCCGAAGCCAACCGTACTTTTTCAATGCTTATGGGTGATGAAGTTCCTCCACGCCGCGAATTCATTGAAAAAAACGCCAAATACGCAAATATAGATGTATAAAGCGTTTTGCATAATCCTTGAAAGCCCTGTGACGACAATTGTTACAGGGCTTTTTTTATGTCAGTTGAGTAGAAATAATAATTGGGGGGGTGAAAGTTTCAGAAATCTTTTTGACCATCTAAAATCCTGGGGTAAAATTCAAATAATGGAAAGGAGGCACACCATCAGGTGATTTTTCATGCATATTTCATATTATAATCCCGGTCTTTTATTTGGGTTTCGTTTATTGTGGAAGCAGGAAAGCACCTTAATGATGTTTTGGTTTTTTTTGATTACAAAATAAATAGAATGTCGAAACTTTTTGAGTTTGAAGGAACGAACATTTTTTAACGTACCTTAAAAAATGGGTTTATTTCCAATGTTGCATAATTTTCTTTAAGAACAGCTATGACATTTTCAGGAGCATCAACGCTATATAAAGCGTAGTAATCAATGGCGTTTTCAATTTCCTTTTGAGCGCGTGGCGAAATCATGATTTTATAAGCCATACTTTTTATTGAGTTGGTTGATCGATTCTTCGACAGTCAGATAGGTGGTTTCATCCTCCTGAAGACGTTCATCCAAAACAGTTTTCAAATCTTGCATAAGGTCAAGCTCGTCTTCGTCTTCTTTCATAATTTATAGTAATAGGTTTACTTTCAAATGTAGCTTTAATCGCATCTAAAATATCGGAGCTTACTTCCAGAGCTGATTTTAAATGATATGTTGTGTACATAATATCTTATTTTGAATTTTGTGAAATTTGAATATTAAATTACAATAGCTAAATCAGTCGAAACATCTTCATGCATGCATCTTTAATCTGCAGGTATTCATTCAACTATTGATCCTGTTCTTGTGCTTCAAGGGCTTATAGAAAGATAAAAAAAAGAAAATGCTTGTTGTCTATTATGAAATATTTTCGTGTAATAAATTAAACGAAAAAAGATATATTTAATCGTTAACCGTTCTTTGAGCATCAGGTTTTGCCTGATATCCTGCAGCTATAAACAACCCCCAAAAATACTTTTCAGTTTTTTTTTCGCCAAATTAAACCATTACAGTTTTTCACTATCTAATCTCACATTCAGATATGTTACTATCTGCATAACCAGGTGTTTTTTTAAGCAGAAAAAGCGTGTTACTACTGTTTTTTTTCTCTTATTTAACAACTAATTTTAAGGTCAGATTTCTAACCCAAATATTTAACTTTTAATTTTCTAAAAAATGTCAATAAAAAGTAATATTGCCATTAGTGACTCGGGATTTCTCTTTGATGCTAATACTGGTGATTCTTACACAGTAAACAAAACAGGACAGGTTATTCTTGCTATGATAAAAGAAGGTAAGGAGAATGAAGAAATTGCTAAAAAAATAATGGAAGAATACGATGTGGAGAAGTCCATGCTCATACATTATATCGATGATTTTGTAAATATGCTAAAGCGTTACGAACTTTTTGAAGCAGAAGGAGAATAATTAGCATGAAGAAGGATGTAACCATAGCCATAACGGGGCTTAACAATACAGACAATCCGGGTCCGGGAGTTCCGGTAATACGGGGGTTGAAGGAATCTACAAAACTCAATGTAAAAATCATTGGGTTGGTTTATGAAAATCTGGAACCCGGCATTTACATGAAGGAGCTAACCGACAAGATTTACATGATTCCCTACCCATCAGGCGGAGCCGAAGCTTTTCTTAACAGGCTGATAGAAATTTACCAGAAAACAGCCTTCGATTTGATTATCCCTAATCTCGATGCCGAGCTTTTTACTTTTATGAAGGCAGAATCTTTGCTCAATCAGCAAGGTATAAAGGCTTTCTTACCCGGGTTTTCGCAGTTTGAAGAGAGACAGAAAAACGTACTCGAAAAGTACGGTGAAAAATACAACGTGCTGGTTCCAAAGAGTATATCATTGACATCTGCTGCAGACATCGCCAAGATAACCGATCATTTCGACTACCCGGTTTTTGTGAAAGGGAAATTTTATGATGCTCATCTGGCCTATAATCCTGACCAGGTTGCCGGGTATTTTCATTCTCTTAACGCCAAATGGGGCCTGCCTGTTATTATTCAGCAGTATGTAAAAGGTACAGAGGTAAATGTTGTAGCACTGGGCGACGGACAAGGCCAAACCATCGCGGCGGTGCCTATGCGAAAACAGTTTATTACCGACAAGGGAAAGGCATGGAGCGGTATCACCATTGCCGATAAGAAACTCCTTGATATTACCCATAGTTTGATTGAAAAGTCGAAATGGAAAGGGGGCATGGAACTCGAAATGATTAAAACAGCAGCCGGAGAGTATTACCTGATTGAAATCAATCCGCGCATTCCGGCATGGGTTTACCTGGCGGTAGGTGCTGGCCAGAATATTCCGGAAGCTCTTGCCCTATTGGCTATTGGCAAAAAGGTTGAACCTATGACGCAGTATGACATAGGAAAAATGTTTGTAAGATATTCTTACGATCTTATTGCCGACATCAACGATTTTAGAAAAATATCAATAGACGGAGAAATATAAATAACCACCCAATGGAAAAGAAAAAATTTGAAAGACCGCTAATTACCCGCATAAAAGCAGGAGTTCCCGATAAATACGGGATGAAATCACAAATTAAACCCCTAACACATATCGATAATAATTTGGTTGCCGATCTGATTAAAGAATTCGGCTCACCCTTGTACATTATCTCTGAAAAAACCATTCGGAATACTTATCAGTCTGTGCTTAGAGCTTTCACAACCAGGTATCCAAAAGTGCAGATGGCCTGGTCGTACAAAACTAACTATCTCAATGCTGTTTGCAACGTTTATCATCAGGAAGGATCATGGGCAGAGGTAGTGTCAGGGTTTGAATACCAGAAGGCTATTGCCAACGGAGTGCCCGGAAGCAATATCATTTTTAATGGCCCCGATAAATCAGACGAAGACCTTACCATTGCCGTAGAAAATGGATCTTACATTCATTTAGATCATTTTGATGAATTACACGCACTGATTGCCATTACCGAAAAACTGAAGAAAAAAGCCAAAGTTGCCATCAGGGTAAATATGGATACAGGTATTTATCCGCAATGGGATCGTTTTGGATTCAATTATGAAAACGGCGAAGCCTGGTCGGCTATAAATAAAATTATGACGCAGCCCAATCTGGATTTACTGGGTCTCCATACACATATTGGCACCTATATCATGAGCCCTATGCCCTACTCTGTTGCTACCAGTAAGCTGGCAGAACTGGCGGTAAAAACTTTTCGCAAGTTCAACCATTACATAAAGTACATTGACATGGGTGGTGGATTTGCATCGAAAAACACATTAAAAGGGGCATATTTACCAGGTTCAGATACTTGCCCATCATTTGATGAATATGCCGAAGCCATTTCACAGGCACTCAATAATTCTGATATTCAGTATGATAAAATGCCCACCCTTATTCTGGAAACCGGACGAGCCCTTATTGATGATGCTGGCTATCTTCTGGGAACAGTGCTTGCCAACAAACGACTTGCCGACGGGCGCCGTTCCATGATCATCGATATAGGCATCAACAACCTTTTTACTTCTTTTTGGTATGAGCATACCATTATGCCGGCTCAGGAGCAATACACCGACATGGACGACACCACTATCT
Organism: Sphingobacteriia bacterium; assembly: GCA_011390785.1. GTDB lineage: Bacteria > Bacteroidota > Bacteroidia > Bacteroidales > UBA7960 > SKVR01. Next base: position 113,516 of record JAABRR010000004.1, on the reverse strand, counting down.
ACGGCCCTTTGTGTATGAATATTGATGTAATCAGGAGTGCTGTGCAATTTCCGGTAATCGAAAAAGGAGAACACGTTGTAATACCCAGAATTGGCGCCTACAATATGACCCAGTGGCTTCAATTCATTACCTACCGGCCCAAAGTAGTGATGATTGGTATGGATGGCAAACCTTATATCGTAAGGGAAAATGAAAACCATGAAACCATGAATGCTCTTGATCGGGTACCAGAACATTTGCGTAAATTCACACTTTAAAAATCATCAAATGATACGCCGCCATTTTTTGGCATTATCAGCATAGCGGATGAAAGTATTTCCAATGACCAAAACGGATTTCGATCACTTCCTGCGGAGTATCTTTAACAGTTACTCCCAGGTTTTCTTTTCTGATCACCGAGGGTTTGCCACCTTATTAATCGTTATTTCGTTTTTTGATCCTTTTGCCGGATTGGCTGGTTTACTGGCCGTAATTACCACTTCAATTGTGGGGTTTGCTCTAAACTTCGACCGATCGGTAATAGCCAAAGGGCTTTATGGGTTTAACAGTCTTCTTACCGGTTTGGGCCTGGGGGTTTATTACTATTTTTCCCCACACCTGGTGTTTATCATTATTATTGCCTCCATCTTCAGCTTGTTTGTATCTGTATCGCTACAGGGCGTTATCGGGAAATATCACTTGCCCTTTCTGAGTTTTCCTTTTTTGCTCACTATATGGGCCTTTTTCATGGCATCTTCGAATTTTACTGTGTTAGGTATAAACGAGCGGGGCATTTATACCCTCAATGAGTTTTATGCCCTGGGGGGATTGCCCCTGGTAAGAATTTACGAATCATTTTCAGCTCTTCCAATGCCAGAAATTCCAAAATCTTTCCTTGTATCGCTGAGTGCCATATTCTTTCAGTATAACATTATTGCCGGTATTGTAATAGCGTTGGGGTTGCTTTGGTTTAGCCGGATTGGCTTCACACTGGCTGTACTGGGTTTTTTGGTAGCCTGGACATTTTACTCGCTCATTGGGGTTCAGATAAATAGTTACGATTACAGCTATATTGGGTTTAATTACATCCTTACATCTATTGCAGTAGGTGGTTTTTTTCTTATACCTTCCAAACGGTCCTACCTGAGTGTGGTTGTTCTTATCCCTATGGTGGCGGTGATTACGTTGAGTTTGAGTGGAATCTTTTATACCTTCAGATTACCCTTGTATTCACTACCCTTTACCCTTGTTACCTTACTGTATTTATACATTTTGAAATTCAGGGTAGATTATTCACACAAGCTTTCAGAAGTTTTTTTCCAGTTCAATTCGCCCGAAAAGAATCTCTATACGTTTTATAATAAAATAGAACGGTTCCGTTATCATCATCTGATTCCGGTTAAGTTGCCTTTTTGGGGTACCTGGCAGGTTTCGCAGGCACATGATGGTGAATATACCCATCAGGACAAGTGGAAACATGCTTTTGATTTTGTCATTGTAGATAATGAAAATAAGCAATTCAGCAATAAAGGCAACTACGCAGAAGACTACTATTGCTTCAACAAACCTGTCATTGCTCCGGCTGACGGAGTTGTAGAGAAAGTAACCAACGATATTGAAGACAATGTTATCGGGCAGGTAAATCTGAAGGATAACTGGGGTAATACGGTGATTTTAAAGCACGATGACCACACCTATTCCAAATTAAGTCATTTGAAAAAAGATTCCATCGAAGTAAAAGAAGGAGATAAAGTTACTGCCGGACAAATGCTGGGCCGTTGTGGCAATTCCGGCAGATCACCTTACCCCCACCTTCATTTTCAGATGCAGGAAAACCCCTGGATTGGCTCTTTTACAATGGATTACCCCTTCATGAACTATATTAAGCACAATCCCGAATCTACGGACTATATGAGTTATGCAAGGCCCCATAAAGATGACCTGGTTTCTAATGTAGATGTAAACGAATTGTTGAAAAATGCTTTTCAGCTGGTTCCCGGACAGTTATTTAATTTTAAAATAAAAGAAAATAATAAAGAAATTGGCGAAGTTACCTGGGAGGTGAAAGTTAATCCCCTCAACCAATCGTACCTTTATTGTCGGGAAACCCGAAGTCTTGCCTATTTCGAGAATCATGAAAGCTTGTTTTACTTTACCCAGTTTTATGGAGATAGAAATGGATTTTTGTACGAATTTTTTCTGGGAGCTTACAAAATTCAGAAAGGGTTTTACAAGAATCTTGAAATTAATGACAGTTATCCCCTGCACCTTCATTTCCCCAAAAAATACTTGTGGTTTCAGGATTTCATAAGCCCCTTTAAAATATTTACCAAATCGGTGTATTTACTGCAGTACAGTACTTACGACAACTCTTTTGACCAATCATCTATAACACTGAATTCCAATGCTATAAACAAAATATTAAAAAAAGAAATTTCCAGGAAAAAGTATTCCATTAAAATAACGGAATTTGGCTTATGTTCTTTTACCATTTTCAAACCCGATAAAAAATTGACTCTAGAAAGATGCGCAGATACAGTTTAATCATTTTACTTACCATAGTAAGCTTTACCGGATTTTTTGATCTGAACGCTCAGCAAAGTGTTCACTTCCCTTCGGTTGATTCGCTTACTTACCAGCAATACCTGGCTGGCGATTGGGAAGGGCTGAGAAAAACCGCGAAGCATTCTATAGACAATGGTCTGGATTATTATTACCTGCGTATGCGTGTTGCCTGGTCTTATTACGCCCAGGGTAAATACAGACTGGCAGCCCGGCATTATGAGAAAGCTCTTGCGTTTAACAGCCAGGATCCGATTGCTTTAAACTTTCTTTTAAATAGTTATGAATTTGGTGGAAGAAAAAACGACGCCATTAAAGCTTCATCAAAAATCAATTTCAGAAACAACCTTGCCGTATATCAACGATATACAAAGCAGATTACTGATTTTTACTTCTTTTTAACTTATGGCAATGCTTCTTCTGGGAATGCAATTTCTACCATCATCAATAATTTCAACCCTGAACAAGATGGCGTACAAAAAGCTATGAAAAGTTATTTTTTTCCACAAATAGGCCTTACTCACAAACTGGGAGGCAATAGCATTTTGGCTGAACACAGGGTGGGATACATGAGGAAAAATGAATTCAGTCTTTTAAAAGATGATCAGGAAATGGTAATTAATACTGATCAATCCATTAATTTGCTGGAATACATGCTCGCCTTACACATAACACCTGTTTATGGATTTAGGATATCTCCTGGCTTCATTGTATCGCACACCAATATTCCAATTTATAGCACGGTTTTTTCCGGATTTGGGAGGAACGGTTATTCAACCATCGGCTATTACAATGAAACCCATTTCCTTTCATTTCTTAGTCTGGAAAAAGATTTTGCCCGATTTGCCACCGGTTTATCTGGAGCCACAGGAACTGTTAATTCGGTTCGTGCCACCCAGGCAGGAGCGCACCTGAAAATCTATCCTTTCGCCAATCTTAACCTTTATTACTCGGTTAGTGGGTACTATCACCAACAGGAAAGCGGAAGCACAAAACTGTCATCCTATATCCATCAGCACAAATTGGGATTCAAAGTGTCCCGATCACTCTGGCTGGAAGCTGAAACAATTGCAGGAGACCTGTCGAACTGGTACGATATTAACAATAACATCCTTTTTAATGCACTTGAAACTACCACCAATCCACTAATCATAAGAGCTATTATTCCCATGCCTTCTAAAAATCTGCAATGGGTTGGGAGCTTTTCGTATACCAACAGTTCGAGTGAATATCGGACAGATTTGGAACCACTACAATTTGAAAATCAACAAAATTATTCGACTATAAACATTTCCGGAGGGCTCATATGGAAACTATAAGAAGAACAACTATATTTTTTATTCTGCTTGCGACTTCGGCTAGCTTGCATGCCGCAAGATTCGACAACGAAAAAACGCTGGAATCTTTTTCCCAAAGCTACATTTACGAAACAGAACAGAAATTTGATCTGGCTATTAATGCAATTAAATCCGTTTACGACCAGGAATCATACGAAATGAATATCCGACTGGGGTGGTTATCCTATCTGGCTGGCTACCAGGGCGAATCCGTAAACTACTACGAGCGTGCCATTCGGTTAAAGCCTTTTTCCATAGAACCTAAATTGGGCATTACCTACCCCCTTTCAGTTACCGGTAACTGGGATGCCATTATTCAACAATATAAACATGTACTCGAAATAGCCCCATCTAACACATTGTCTTTGTATAATATGGGGTTAATTTACTACAACAGATTGCAGTACGATGAAGCGGAGAAATACTTCAAGAAAATTGTAAATCTTTATCCTTTTGATTATGATGGATTGTTAATGCTGGGCTGGACAAACTTTCAGCAAAAAAAATATCGGGAAGCGAAAGTGCTTTTTCAAAAAGCATTGTTGAATACCCCTTCAAGTGAATCGGCTTTAGAAGGGCTAAAACTGATCGATTAATACATTGGCTAAATCAACTCCGAGAGCTCTTCAAACGATAGTGATTTCAGCGGGTTGTTGTCATTGATAAACATACTGGCCAGGTCAGATTTTTTCTGCTGTAACTTTAGGATTTTTTCTTCTACCGTGTTTCGGGTAATGAATTTGTAAACAAAAACATTCTTATCCTGACCAATACGATGTGCCCTGTTGATGGCCTGCTGCTCAATGGCCGGATTCCACCAGGGGTCGAGCATAAAAACGTAATCGGCCCCTGTAAGATTCAATCCTACACCCCCTGCTTTAAGCGATATTAAAAATAGCCTGACCCAATCGTTCAATTGGAAATTCTGAATTACTTCCTGGCGGTTCTTTTCAGCAACTTTGCCGGTTAACAGGCTAAAGGGCAGGTTTTCATTTTGAAAATCTCTGGCAAAAAGATTGAGATATTTTACAAACTGCGAAAAGATAAGCACCTTGTGGTCTTCAGCAAGAATTTTCTCGATGTTCCGTTTTATTTCAATGAATTTGCCTGATTCATGCATGTATTCCTGATCAATAATTCCCGGGTGATTGGCAATTAACCTAAGCCGCGTAAGCCCGCTCAAAATAAAGAATCGCGACTTATCCTCCCCTTTGTCTTTCAGGCTTTGCGCAATGGCATTTCTGATTTGCGATTTTTTGGTTTCGTAATACAGCGCCTGCTCGGGAGTCATTTCACAAAAATGTATTTTTTCTGATAGCGGGGGTAGTTCTTTGGCAACCTGGCTTTTGGTTCTTCTCAGAATAAAAGGCTCAACCAGCTTCTGTAATTTCTGGCCGGCAATATCATCATTACGCTTTTCTACCGGGGTAACAAATTCTCTTTTGAAAAAGCTTAAGCTACCCAACATGCCCGGATTGATAAAAGCAAATTGCGACCACAGATCAGCCAGTGAATTCTCAATGGGTGTTCCTGTTAGTACCAACCTGTGATCTGATTGTAGTTTTTTTATCGCCCCAAAAATTCTTGATGAAGCGTTTTTTATCAATTGGCTCTCATCCAGAATAATGTATTTGAAGAAGTATTTTTCCAGCATTTGGATATCGTTTCGCACTGTACCGTAAGTGGCAAGAATCAGGTCGTAACGATTAAAAACGCTTAGATCATTGGTACGTCCGCCCCCAGTGTGCTGATAAACCCTGAGTGAAGGCGAGAAATGCCGTATCTCTTCCATCCAGTTATGAATAAGCGATAAAGGCATTACAATTAAAGAACTTCTGGATTCTGCTATTTCCTGTTCCGGCATTTCGGATTTGTCTGTAGAATCTCCAAAAAGGGATAATTGGCCTGTCTTTTCACTATTTGCTTTAGTTGGAATAAAATAATTTCCGTTTTCACTTACGTCTGATTGTTTCCTGCCATGCATATGCGTTAGTATAGCCAAAGCCTGTAGTGTTTTCCCCAGCCCCATATCATCGGCCAGGCAACCGCCCAGCCGGTTCGATTGTAAAAACATCATCCAGTTAAAACCGTCGTATTGATAGGGACGCAGCTCTGCCTGGAGCAATTCAGGTAAACCGTATCTTTTTTCAATACTCTTTTTATAGAAGGCAGGCAGCCGAACACCCTGATGCTGTAATGAAGAAAGCAAAGTATAATGAAACTTCCTGACTTTTATTTCGCGCCCTTTTCTGTGACTGAACTTAAAAAGATCCTTATAGCTGGTCATCCATTCTTCGGGTATCAGGGCAATGGAACCATCTTTAAGCTCATATTCGCGGTTGCCATTTAGGATGTTATCGGTGAGATAGACAAAAGGTACTTCCACTTTGCCAAACTTCACCATGCCATACAGATCGAACCAGTCGTTTTTTTCTTCTACTTTCAGGTTTAAGGAATATTCACCGGTATGATAGGTTTTGTTGAAAATGGATTTTTCGCAAACAAACCCCTTATCCTGTAATAACTGATGATTTGCATTGAACCAATCTACTGTTTTAGAGACTTGTTTTTCAATATTATAAACCTTTTGATCTAAAGCATTACCTACAGTTGGGAACAAAGAAAACCAGGGGCCATCAATCTTGGTTAGGTTCAAAGACTTTAAGAATGATTGCATTTCAGTTTCAAAGCTCATGTTTCTCACAACCTTATCAAAAACCAGATCATCATTCTCTTCCCTGAATTTAATTTTTTCCCGGGCAGGATCATCCATTCTGAAAACCGATCCATCGGCATAGGAAAAGTATAACCCCAGAATTACCCCTCCCTGCCAGTGCTCTTCCATCTTTAAAACCGGCGTAGGTATTTGATCCAGAATATTTACGGTAAAGCCAAGGGCTTTATAAGGATAATTCGAAATACTTTTCTGAACGAATTTTTGAAAAAACTGCTTTTCTGAACTTTTTGGAACAACCAAAAACTCTTTATCGAAAAAGGGCACTAGTTTTTTACCATCCCACGAAGGTTCAAAACGTAGAAGGTAAATTCCGTGCATCAATAAACAGGGTTTTTGGGTAATAAGACGGGCTTTTTTCTGGTAGAGATACAAATCTTGCTCACCATACCTGACTTCCAGTCGGTAAAGGGTTTTATCTGGCTGGCGTTCAAAATGAAAACAGGTTTCAGCAATTTTTGGCTTACTAATTAAGGGTGTCTCTCTAATTCTTTCACCACTTTCTCCTTTATAGTAAATCTGTATTTTATGCTGAATCATAAAATCTACGCTATTGTACAATACTTTTTCGATAAACGGCCTGATGTGTCTATCCACATATTCACTTTCAAGAAGCTCATAAAATCTGCTGATTTTAGAAGCTCGCGAGCCAAAACGTTTATGAAGCTGCTCATCAGAAAGCTCATGAAGCTTATCCATTAATATGCGCTGAGGTTCGGGAAGTTCAGTAAAATAATCCCATAAAGTACTTTTTACTACCTTTTTAAAACCATATTCAAACTGGTCGTTATTATTGCGCATAGCAGCAAATGCTTCAATAAGGTACCCTAAAACCGGATGAAAGGTTATGGCAAAAACCAGTTCATATTCAAAATTACTTTGGCTGCTTTTCTCGAGATTCATAATAAATAATAAGACTGGATTATAATAACCCGTAAAAATAACTATTCTGTCTTAAAGCCATCATTATTTCTTTTCAAAATTTTTACAGACAAAAAAAGCCCGGCAACCTAAGATGCCGGGCTTGTTTACCACAAGGAAAAATACATTTATTCCTTAATCCATGCTACAATTTCGTCAGAAAGAGGATCCTGGCGGGGTTTGAAAACCTGTACCAGCTGACCTTCTTCATTAACTAAATATTTTTGAAAATTCCATGATACTTCAGAATCCATTACACCATTTTGGTCTTTCTGAGTAAGCCACTGGTAAAGAGGATGCATATCGTCACCCTTAACAGAAATCTTAGACATCATAGGAAAGGTTACACCATAATTTACCTCACAAAAGGTTATTATTTCTTCTTCGGTGCCCGGTTCCTGGTTCATGAAGTTATTGGCAGGAAAGCCTATGATAACAAAATTATTATCAGCATTATCTTTATATAACTGCTCAAGAGATTTATACTGTGGTGTTAAACCACATTTGGAAGCTGTATTTACGATCATTACTTTCTTACCCTTAAGTTCAGAAAGATTAAATTCATCGCCGTAAATGTCGGTAACCGTAAAATCATGCAAAGACTTAGGATTTGCGGCCATCAATGATCCAGAAAAAATAAACGTAAAGATGAAAAGAACAAAAAATCGTCTGTTATAATTGAAAATCATTTTCATAATAATATTAATTTAAAGTTTTTTAATATTTTGATTTTGAAATGTTTATATAAAGTTTAATCACCGTTTTAAACAACAATAGGCTCAAAAGGTTTGAAGAGAAAAAAATAATAAATTGAGTTCTAATGTAAATTAGATCTAACTAAAATATTTTCGGCGACGAAGGAAAGGGTAAGAAAAAACTGACAAAAGAATAACCATTGTCCCCATATAAAAACCTGATGACATTGTTTCACTCTCCCCAAAAATAGCGTAAGCCAGTAAAATTCCATATACTGGTTCAAGGTTTATTGATAAAACTACCGTGTAGGCAGAGAGTTCTTTCATTATTTCAACAATGGCCGTAAAAGCGTAAGAAGTGCATAATAAACTCAGCAACAACAACCAGATAAGATCATTTCTGGTAAGCACAAAAAAAGTAATTATATCCGGTTGTTCGATAAAAAGATAAAAAAAAGTTATTGCAGCAAAACCGCCTGTCAACTCATAAAAACTTATAACCGTAGGATGCCATTTTTGGCTAATATTTCTGTTTAGTATCACAAAAAGTGCATTGAGTAAAGCAGAAATTAAAGAAAAAATTATCCCTTTGGTATATTGCGTTTCATACTGAAAAATAAGATAAATTCCCAAAATAATAACCAAGCCAATAAAAACTTCCAGCCAGAGTATTTTTCTATTCTGCAAAAGGGGTTCAAGAAAACTTGTAAATAAGGTTGTTGATGCAAATACACCCAGTGTAACCGACACATTGGAAACTTTTATCGCCTGAAAAAAAGTGATCCAGTGCAGTGCCACCAGCAAACCAATAAAAGATAAATGCAACCACTGTCTGAGGGAAATCTTGAATGAAATCCTGCGGTAAATTATATAAGCACCCAATCCGGCAATAGCAAAAAGAAGCCGAAACCAAACCAATGATATGGCATCCATAGAAATCAGAGCTCCCAATATAGCTGTAAAGCCTAATAGCACCACAATAAAGTGAAGATGCAGATACTGACCAGCTAGTCGCAAATTGGCCATACTTTTTCTTATTTATTTATTTTAAAAACAGAATTTATGATATTGATTGCATTTTCTGTCCGCTTTTTTCCTGCGCCTGAAACAACACGGTATGGAAAACCATATCTTTCCAGTTCGCTTTTATACCAATTAAAAAAATAACCCCTTAAGTGAGGGTGTTCTCTCTGTTCATCAAACTGCCAGGATAGGTCAATATTACATAGAAGAAATAAATGGTAATGGTTTTTATGTATTTGTTTATCAATCCATGGGTGGCAAGTACTATATTTATGTAGACTCCAGATTCGGGTAACCAGCAGTTCGGTATCGCAAAAAAGGAAATTTCCTGTTATTGATTTTGTTTTAATTTGCTCATTTTCAATTTGTTTCTTAGCAATAAAAAGTATGTCTTCATATGTATAATCGCGTTCAAGTGTTGCAATATATTCACGGGCAAACTCAGGAACAAAGCTTGCATTATAATGGTTTGCCAATTCTTTAGCAAGGGCAGATTTCCCTGTTGATTCAGGGCCTGTAATGGCTATCTTATAATAGTTATCAGGACTCATACAACAGCATTCATTAATAAACCATTCATTCATTATTATGATAAAGCAGATACTTTTTTAAAGAAATGTATCGGCAAAAGTAGCATAAATAGCTTTTATCGTTTTTTCTTTTTATCCATTCATTGAATAGTTATTTACTATCAATTATTAACAAGAAATATTTTTTTAAGGAATTGGGTGGAAATGCAGGAAAAATGCCGTGATTTACGGTAAAACATGCAAAACTTTATTTCTTACATTTGTTTTTTTTGATTTTAAAAAAACCTATGGAAGAATCGGAAAATAGTCAAAAGACAGGCATTAGTATTTGCGAACCTGGTAAGATAAGAAAAATATGCACGAATCTTTAGCGCAAATAATTCTTTTGGCTTTTTAAATGCTAAGAATTTTGAAAATCACTTCAGGCCTGCTATCAATCTTACATTTACAACCTTTGCCTGAAGTTTAAAAAAATATTCGAATAGTACTTTACAGCGTTATAAAATTTGCTTTTATAAGATTTAAGAACAATTAATAATAGCCATAAATGAAGAGATTTAAGCTTTATGCTTACCTGACAGGGATTGTATCTGTAATGATAATAGCATGGTTTATATTTTCAAATATTTCAAAAATCAGTTTATCAATTAATGAATTACCAGTTTTTGACCAAATAATAGGTAACATTCAAAATCTTTATACCCTTCAGATATTGATCTTATTTATTCCCTTGGCTATATTGGTTATTCTTGTTTTCCATGAAGTTATTTTACTGTACAAAGCGAAAAGGGAAATGGAACAAATAGCATTTGAGCATTCTTTGGCAAAATCGGAAAAAGCTAAGAAAGACCCTGATGAAATTAAAAAACAGAAGGAATTATATGAAAATGAACAGTTAGAAAAGAAGGGGAACGAATTTATGGTATGTTTAAATAAAAAGCTCAGCATAAATAAACCAGAAAGCACAAAAAATTTATCTGAACTTATTTTAAGTTGTATATCACAGATTTATGAAATTACTAACGCTGAAATATTCCTTCGAAAAAACTCCAATAACAGTGATAAAATCGTTCTATCAGCAACTTATGCTTTCTATATCCCAGAAGAAAAAATCTTTGAATTTGAATTGGGTGAAGGTCTTATTGGACAGGTAGCCAAGTCTGGAGAATACCTATATTTAAACGAATTACCGGATGGCTATATTAGTGTTAAATCAGGACTGGGTTCAGCAACTCCTTCATACCTGATTATAATTCCATGGAAGAATAAAATCAATGAAACCTATGCTATAATTGAATTAGCATCCTTTAAGTCGTTTTCAAAGCAAGATATCAGGTTTATTGAAGAATTGGGTGTAAAACTGGTAGAATTCTACGTTTAAAAAAAATAAATTAACCGTAAAACACAGGGATTTTTCAGACTTTTAAAATGTATTTTTGCTCAGTTGTCAGTTCTGGAATCATTAATATACAAACCTTCGGAAGCTTACAGGCCGATAAATTTTACAAATTACAGATTTTCTCATGCAAGTTTTTGACAGAAAACAAATCCTATTATTTTCCCTTGCTATGGGTTTGATGTTCATGATATTTTCATGGCTGTTCGAATTAAGCCGTTTAAATATGGACTTTAACCTGTCATCAATCAGCGCTATTTACCGCAACAACCCGGTTCTTATTATTATAAGTTTTATTCCTGTTGTTTTTTTCATTGTTGGATGGTTTTTAAGTCAGCATTTTGCAAAAATGAATCAGGAACTGGCTGAAGTTAACAATCAGCTTTCCCAACAAATTCAAAGCATTCATAAAGTTGCCACATTTGCTGAGCAAATTGGAAAGGGTAACTACGAAATCGAATTTGAAATTGCTGATAATTCTGATATGCTGGGAATAACTTTGCAAAACCTCCGCAATAAACTTTATAACAATAACCAGAAGGAATCGCTGCAAAACTGGGAAATGCGTGGTAAAGATCAAATTGGCCAAATACTTCGTATGCATACCGATGTAAACATGCTTTGTTATGAAGTGCTGGAAACACTCATAAAGTATATCAATGTTGTGCAGGGGGCTTTTTATATTTTTGACGATGATTCATCCCTACTTAAAATTTCAGCTTCCTATGCTTATAACAGAAAAAAATATTTGGCAACAGAGCTGAAAGTTGGTGAAGGACTTGTAGGACAGGCAGCCATAGAGAAAGATATTATTCATCGTACAGAGATACCCGATTATTATCTTAGCATAACATCAGGTATATTAGGCGAAAAAAAACCCGCAAGTTTGCTTATTGTCCCCCTTTTAATGGAAGAAAAACTTCAGGGAGCGTTTGAATTTGCATCTCTAAAAGATTTTAAACCCTATGAAATAGAATTTTTAAAAAGTATTGCCGAAATTGTAGCACGTACCATTTACAACCTTAAGATTAACACCAAAACAGAAAAACTCCTTCGCGAATCGCAGAAGATGACGCAGGAACTTAAGGAAAACGAAGAAGAACTCAGGCAAAATGCCCAGATGATGAGAATTACCCAGGAAGAGCTCGAAAAAATAAACACCCATCTGGAAGAAAAAATTAATGAAGTAAATCAAAGTCAAAAAAGACTATACTCTTTATTGGAAAATGCTTCTGAGCTTATAACCATATACGATAACAAAAAACAATTAAAGTATGTAAGTCCATCGGTATCAAATATTTTAGGTTTTTCTGAAGAGGAGATGTTTGCCGGAAAAGATTATGACAGAATCAACAAGAATGGACAAATCATTTTCGATAAAATGTTTGAAGACTTATTGGGAAAACCAGGTTTTTCGCAAAAAATACAATACGCCTATCTTAACAAGCCTGGCAATATAATGTATCTGGAAACCACGGGGAGAAACCTGCAACACGATTCGGCCATAGCAGGGCTTATACTAAATACCAGTGATATAACCGAACGTAAAAGGGCTGAAAAGGAACAAAGAATGAGAGGGCAAATGCAAACCCTTTCAGACAACTCACCTGATATCATAATGCGTGTTGATCTTAACCGGATTGTTTTTTATGCCAATCCGGCTATCGAATCATTTTTAGATGGCAAAGCCGAAGAACTCAATAAAAAACACATTAATGAAATTGGATTGATTGAAGAGATTATTGTAGCTATTGACAACATTGTAGAAGAGATTGCAAATACCGGGGAGAAAATTCAAAAAGAGATCAATTTTTCGATAAATAAAGCGAGAAAAGTAATGAATCTTAATGCTATTCCCGAGTTCAATGAAGAATCGAAGCTGGAAACCATTCTTTTTATTCTTCATGATATTACTACACAAAAGGAAATAGAAGATGAAATCAAAGAAAAAAATGCCAACATCACAGATTCAATCAATTATGCATTCAGATTACAAAATGCTATTTTACCCAGCCAAAAAATAATAAAGCAAGCATTTCCCGATTCATTCATGTTTTATCGCCCCAAAGATATTATAAGTGGTGACTTTCCATGGATATATGAAAAAGACGATGATGTTTATATAGCCGTTGTAGACTGCACAGGCCATGGTGTGCCAGGAGCCATTTTATCGATTGTTGGATTTTTTATAATGAACCAGATTCTTAGCCAGCCCGGAGTACTCACTCCCGGTGAAATACTTGACCGGCTTCACGCCGGAGTTCAGCAAACTCTAAAGCAGGATATTAAAGGCGCCATTGCCCGCGATGGGATGGATATAGCTCTTTGCAAGGTAAATTTCAAAGAAATGCAACTCCAGTATTCAGGTGCACACAGGCCGCTGTATTTTATTCGTGATAAAGAGCTGATTGAATATAAGGGAACACGATCTTCCATTGGGGGTATTTCAAAGGAAGGAAAACCTTCGGTTAGCTTTGATAATCATGTTATTGACTTTGCCAAAAACGATTGTATTTACTTTTTTTCTGATGGTTTGCCTGATCAGTTTGGTGGCCCCGAAAAGAAAAAATATTTCCCAAAGAGAATTAAGCAGCATATTTTAAATAATCTGGATACTCCGATGGATAAAATCTACACCTTTTTTAAAAACGATTACCAGCAATGGGTAGGAGATCAAATACCTATTGATGATGTTCTTTTAATTGGTATCAGGTTTTAAATAATAAGAAATAATCAAAATTTTAGCTCAGGTAAGAAATTGAAAAGCCTTGAAAAATGGAAAATAAGGATTATATGAAATTGGTTTATGACTTTTATAATGAATTGCTTGTCAACAAATTTACGCTTGTTTACGAAGGAGAAATTACACACCAGGTTACCAAGGCGTTTGCATCTTTAACTGAAACAAAGATGGATAGTTACAGTGAAAATACCAGCATTAAAAAGAAAGTGTTTCATGTTTTGATTGAGTGTCTTCAGAATTTGAGCAAACATGCCAATGATAATTCACCAGGTTTGAAAGCTGGCTTTTCCGGAAACGGTATTTTTATCGTTGGGAGATTAGGTAACGAAGATAAAGATTACCAGATCCTTACAGGAAATATGGTAGAAAATATGAAAATACCAGAACTAAAAGCTTTGCTCGAAGAAATAAACCATCTCGATAAAAACGGTCTTAAAGAACTCTTCAAAAAGCAAATTCGCGAAGGCTCACTATCCGAAAAAGGTGGAGCAAGTCTCGGATTGATCGATGTTGCCAGAAAAACCGGTGAAAAGCTGGAGTATAATTTTATTGATATTGATGATCAGAACTCATTTTTCATTCTCAGAACCAAAATTACCCGAAATTAAATCCGTTTTTTCCAACAATTAAATAAGTATTATGAAAAAAGTAGAAATTAAAGGAACAGATGATACTCCAAATATAATTCTTGACGCTGGAAGCAGTATTCTGGAATTTTCGGGTAGATCGTTGCCAGAAGATGTGGTAACCTTTTATGAACCGCTAATTAAATGGGTTGAACAATACGCTAAGTCGCCCAATAAAAAAACCGAAGTAATATTCAGGCTGGATTATTTTAATACTGCATCTTCTAAAATTCTTCTTGATATCCTCCTGATTTTCGAAGACATTCATAAAAATGGAAATGAAGTAATGGTACATTGGTATTTTGAAAAAGATGATGAAGATATGGGCGAAGCAGGCGAAGAGTATTCAGAAATTGTTGATATACCTTTTAAAATACATAGCTATTAATACATCTTTATTAATAAATGAGTGAAGAGATTCTAAAGGCGCTCATGCAACTATTTGCAATTATTGCAAAGCAGGATGTAGGGTTAACTGAAAACGAAAGAAAATTTGTAGAAAATTTTCTTAAACAGCAACTTAATGAAAGTGCTGTAAAGGAATATCTTGCTCTTTTTGATAGTTTCAGTAAGGCTGGCAGGCCTTTAGAACAAATCACCGCTGATCCTGAGATTGATAATAAGCCTAAGCTTACTTCGGTAAAGGATTCTGTAAAAACATTGGGCATTGCAAAAAAAATTAATAAAACTCTCACCCAAAAGCAAAAAGTTGTGGTACTGGTAAGATTGTTTGAGCTGGTTAACTCAGACAAAAATTTCACCCCGCAGCGCATGGCTATTGTAGATACTGCTGCCGAAGTTTTCAATATTTCTAAGGAAGAGTTAAATGCAATTGCTTCTTTCGTAGGCGAGAATAAATCTGATAAACTTGATTTTCCTGATGTCCTTTTTATTCAATCTGAAGAAATTGATAACAAACACTCACACTTCATAAAATCTTCTCAACTTAACGGACGTATTATTATACTTAGAGTTAAGAGTGTTGATCTTTATTTTCTTCGCATTACCCGGGAAAGTGAGTTATTGTTAAACGGATTACCCATCAGCAACCAAAGAATTTACCTTTTCGCCAATGGAAGTGTATTAAAGCAACCTAATGGCAAACCTATTTTCTACACCGATATTGCAGCTAAATTTTTTTCTGACTCTTCCGTTGTAAATGTGAGTTTTACCGCAGAAAATATTGGTTTAACATTTCCTAACAGACATGTGGGTTTACGAAATATCAATATAGAAGAACAATCGGGGAAAATGATTGCCATTATGGGAGGCAGCGGAGTAGGCAAAACAATTCTTATCAATGTTCTTTCAGGAATTGACGATCCTACTACCGGTATCGTAAAGATAAACGGTATAAATCTACACCATGAAAAAGAAAAGATAAAGGGAATCATTGGTTACATACCTCAGGACGATCTGCTTGTTGAAGATCTTACCGTTTACGAAAACCTTTATTATAGCACCAGGCTGGTCTATCGTGATCTTACCGAAGTGCAAATTAATAAGAAGGTAGATAAAGTGCTAACAAGCCTGGGTCTTTATCAAAGTAGGAACATGAAAGTAGGAAATCTTCTTGATAAAAAAATTAGTGGTGGTCAAAGGAAAAGACTGAATATGGGACTGGAGCTTATTCGTGAACCAGCAATACTTTTTGTTGATGAGCCCACTTCAGGACTTTCTTCGCGCGATTCAGAGAATATAATGGAGCTGCTTCGCGAGCTTACCGTTAGAGGAAAGCTGGTTTTTGTGGTTATCCACCAACCTTCGTCCGAAATCTATAAAATGTTTGATAATGTTATTATACTTGACGAAGGCGGACATCAGATTTATTACGGCAATCCCCTGGAAGCGGTTATTTATTTCAAGAAATTAGACAACCAAATTAACAGTGATATTGGTGAATGCTCACAGTGCGGTAACGTAAATCCGGAAACAATTTTCTCTATCATCGAATCAAGAATTGTTGATGAATATGGCCGAACAACCAATACAAGAAAGGTTCTTCCACAGGAATGGTCGCGGTATTATAAAAGAAATAATAAATTATCTGGAGAACAGAAAGAGTTTGACCCCCTACCCGATGCTTTTAAAAAGCCCAACTGGTTCAATCAGTTAAAAATATTTTTTTCAAGAGATCTTTTCAGCAAGATGGCAAACACCCAATACATGGTGTTGAATTTCTTAGAAGCTCCTGTACTTGCATTTTTACTTGCATATGTAATCAGGTATATCGACAATCCTGCTTCTGATATTTATATTTTCAGAGATAATGAAAACATAATGCCTTACCTTTTTATGATAACTATTGTAGCTTTATTTGTTGGCCTTATTGTAAGTGCAGAAGATATCTATAAGGATCGGAAAATACTTAAAAGAGAAAGCTTTCTGAATCTCAGCAGAAGCAGCTATTTATTCTCCAAACTTAGCATCCTTTTTATCATATCAGCTATTCAGGCTCTTCTTTTTATTCTGATAGGAAACTCAATACTGGGTATAAAAGGAATGTACTTCGAATATTGGCTGATATTTTTTTCTGTTTCTGCCCTGGCCAACGTTTTAGGACTTAACATTTCGGCGGCATTCAACTCGGCCGTTACCATTTATATTATTATACCTTTTCTTATTATTCCCCAAATGGTGCTTACAGGAGCCATGTTCAGTTTTGATAAAATCAACAGAAGGATTGGTGGTGGGCAAGAAAAAGTTCCTGTAATTGCCGAAATTATGCCTACCAGATGGGCGTTTGAAGCATTGGTTGTTAACCAGTTTGTTAACAACAACTATGAAAAACAGTTTTACGAAATTCGAAAATTGGAAAGTCAGTTCAATTATAAAAATGTATATTACATATCTGAACTCAAAGGATTTGTTGAAAATTACCGGGCAAAAATAATGACCAATGATAGTATTCCAATCAGCAAGAACAATATAGAGTTACTCTACAATGAAATAACCAAAGAAAATAATTTGCCGTTTGCACTAAATCATAATATAATTTTCGATAAAACAGATCATATTAATCCTGCAGATTTCTCTATGGAACTTGCAGCCGAAATATTAATTTATCTAGACGATCTGCAAAATTATTACAGGATTAATTTTAATAACTTCAATGAGGCTATCGATCAGAAGATAAGTAGTATGGTAAGTACACCCAAAAAGCAAAAAGAGTATCAGCAACTTTATAATAATTATTTTAATACCTACCTATCGCATTTTGCGCGTAACACAATGGTTCCAATGCCATTGGTAAGACTTGATAACGAACTAATTCAAAAAATTGACCCTATATATCTTGATCCACAAGACCGAAGATTATTAAGTTTTAGAACTCACTTTTTATCTCCCTACAAAAATTTTTTGGGAAAACTGATACCCACATTTTATTTTAATGTAATGATAATATGGCTTTTTACCATTATCGCCTATATTCTTTTATATTTTAATGGATTAAAAAGGCTACTTAACAAATTAGCACAATTGAGTGGCAAAGCCGAAAAGGTTACAGGTAGGTTAGCCATTTATACACAAAAAATATCAGAAAAAACAACTTATTAAAATATTATCACATATTTACTTTAAAACTACCATTAGTATGAAAAAATTAAAACTAATTTCGATCGTATTTTTAGCTTTGGGTATCCTATCCCTTTCATCATGCAGACAGGGCCCCAAAGGAGAAGCAACAGATTTGCTCAACGATACATTGATTTCAGCAAAAGTCAGGATGGATGATAAATTGATCGGTGAAATGATTTCATCCATACCTAACCCTGTTGAAATGTCAGCCTTATTGCAAAAATCGGGGGTGGTTTACTCCCAGGAATTGTTAAACCCGGTTGAAAACATCAAAAACTATAATACAAATTTCAAAAGAGCCATTAACATAGGGGTTTATGGTACCGATCTCGTTTACATGAATATTTATGATCGTACCATTGCCACTTTAAAATACCTGAGCAATGTCAGAGAATTGGCCGCCGACCTAAGAGTAGAGCAGTTCTTTGATTATAAAACACTTAACAGACTTTCAGAAAGTAGTCGAAACATTGACTCGGTGTTGTTTATAACCAATAGCGGATTTGATAATATGAGTCGTTACCTTATTGAGCAGCAAAGAGGAAATCTTGCCGTACTGATATCATTTGGTACATGGATAGAAAGCATTTATATTGCCACGCATTTAAAAACTGTACCTCCACATCGCGAAACAATTAATATGCGTATTGGCGAGCAAAAAAGGGTTCTGGATAATATTATCCTTCTTATGAATACCTTTAAACAAGATCCTGCATTCGCAGAACTGATTGATGATTTAATGATTTTAAAAAAGGAATTTGAAAAAGTTACCATTACCTATGTTTATAATGAACCAACTATACAGGAAATAAATGGAATGGTTGTTTTAGTTGATAATTCAAGAAGTGAAGTGAATATTGACCAGGATATTGTTGATCAAATTGCTGCTTCGGTAGCAATAATAAGGAATAAAATAATAAATTAGCAAATAGAAAGTAAGAAAAAACAGATTTTAATTTTCACATTAGAACTCTTAAACGTTTAATACTATGAAAAAGATAATAATTTTCCCCATTTTATTCTTTGTAATGTTTTTTGCCACTAAAACCTACTCCCAATGCGGTTCATTACTTGATATCTGCCATGGAAAACTGGATAATGCACGTTTCCTTAAAAGCTGGCCCATACAGTTACCCGAACAGGAACGAGGTGAAGCACTTCCGCAGGTAAGCTTTAAAATGCCTTTATCAAGTGGTAATACCTACAAAATATTTGCCTGCAGCGCAGAAGAACTTCCTGGAAAAGTAATTATAAGTATTCGAAACCATAATGAAGATCTCGTTATAACTTCCTATCTGGTTGAAGAGAAAAGACACTTGCCTTTAATTATGTTTCCTGTTGCTATGAGCGGGATCTACACATTTAGTTTCTATTTTGAAGATGGAAAGGAAGGTTGCGCCGTTGGTGTGGTTTCTAGTGAAAAATAATTTCTTACAGAAAGATATATATTGGTTGATAACTAAATTGCTTTTAAGTGAAACGCTTAAAAGGAACCACTGGTTTTTTGATTACTTTCGAAGCAAAGCATATTGAAAAGGTGTTTATATGAAAAAAATTAAGCAAAAGAAAATTTTTGTTATCGAAGACAATAAAACGGAGGGAATGCTCCTTAAACTTTGCTTAGGTTCAGTTAAAAATATTGTTATATCGAACTTTTCTCTGGGTCAGGAATTATTGGACAATCTGCACCAGGATCCTGAAATTGTAATTGTCGATATAATTCTCCCCGATATTTCAGGAGAAGAACTTGTAATGGCAATAAAAGAGAACAATCCCAATACTGAAGTAATTGTAGTTTCTGCACAAAAAGATATTGATATGATTGCCCGTCTTCAGGAATTAAAAATTTATAACTACCTGGTAAAAAGTGAAACCTGCATGGAGTCTCTGCAGCTGGCTATTGAAGATCTTACATTTTTAATAGATCATAAAAGATAATGGTAAAATTTATTCTGCGTAAAACGGGTTGTATAACCCGTTTTTTTTTGTCCCTTATTTGCCACATAATACTTCTATCGTCTACAGCTGGCAAAATCATTAACAAAAGAAAATTTATTATTTAGCCCTATATTTTTTATCTTTATTATAATATTATTTTTCTATAATCAGAAGTTTTCTTTTTGTTCTAAAAATTGCAGATTAATTCTCAGAATATTTAAACACTGACCAGGAAATCAGATAAACGAATTTTACTATTACCATAGCAAAGTAATTTATTTATGAAAAGCCCCAAAATCAGTAAAGCCGAAACAAGTGTAACACCAGCATCAGAATCACTTTCCGAGCAATATGTAGAAAATACCGATATAACTGAACCTCTTGGTTTTTGTGTTGGAATAGGGGCTTCAGCAGGTGGGCTGGAAGCTCTGGAACAATTTTTTAAAAATATGCCTAACGATAGTGGCCTTTCTTTCGTTGTAGTTCAACACTTGTCGCCTGACTATAAAAGTTTGATGGTTGAATTACTATCTAAACATACACAAATGATGGTTTATCGTGCAGAAGACGGAATGACCATCTTACCCAATTGCATTTATCTTATTCCACCCAAAAAAAACATGACAGTTTTTCACGGTAAACTATTTCTTACCGAACAAGATCACCATCATGGAATTAATTTACCAATTGATATCTTTTTACGCTCCCTGGCTGAAGACTATTCAGATAGGTCTATAGGTATTGTTCTATCCGGCACTGGTAGTGATGGAACGTTAGGTATAAGGGCTATTAAAGGAATTGGGGGTATGGTAATGGCGCAGGACGATAGCAGTGCAAAGTTTGATGGAATGCCTAAAAGTGCTATTGCTACAGGCCTGGTTGATTATATACTTCCCGCAGAAAAGATGCCTGAAGAATTACTGAAATATGTAAAACATCCTCTAACTTCAAAAGGCGAAGAAAGACAAGGGATTAATGGTCCGGAAAGTTCTCTAGGTAAAATTTTGGCTTTAATAAGAAGAACAACCGGTGTAGATTTTACATACTATAAGCCTAACACAATCACCCGCCGTTTAGAACGACGTATAAGTATTAATCAGATCAGTACTTACGAAAATTATGTTAGCTTCCTTGAAAACTCAGAAAAGGAAATTAATATACTGTACAAAGAACTCCTTATTGGTGTCACAAAATTCTTTCGTGATCAGGAAAGCTTTGAAATATTAAAAGAAACCGTTATACCTGCAATATTTAAAGAAAAAAATAATGAGGAATCTGTTAGGTTATGGTCAGTTGGTTGCAGCACCGGTGAAGAAGCATACAGCCTTGCCATATTGCTCAGAGAGCAAATGGATAAAACAGGCAAAAACCATGATATTAAGATTTTTGCCACCGATCTCGATAAGGAATCAATCGAATATGGTAGTATGGGATTTTATACCGAAAGTATTATTGCAGATGTGTCAGCCGAGCGTCTTAAGAAATATTTTATTAAGAAAGATAAGGGATACCAGGTAAAGGAAATTATCAGAAAAATGGTAATTTTTGCAACGCACAATATTATTAAAGATCCGCCTTTTTCTAAAATTGATCTGCTCAGTTGTAGAAATATGCTTATTTATCTGAAACCTGTTATGCAAAAAAAGGTTCTGTCATTATTCCATTTCTCGCTAAATATGAAAGGATTTTTGTTTTTAGGTTCCAGTGAGTCTTTAGGTGACCTATCAAAAAGTTTTACCACCATAAATTCGAAATGGAAAATTTACAGTTATAAAGAATCCTATTCAAAAGAAATGTTGGGAAATATTATTCTTCCAACATTAACATCAGGGAGAAGTAGCCCCGCTTTATCTGATATACCAGTTAGAAAAACAGGTAAAAATACCAATGAAATTCCAGAAAGTGTATACAATAGCATTATAGAAGAATTTATACCGCCATCTGTAATTATTGATGAGAATTTTGAAATTGTTCATATTTACAAAGATGTAAATAGATATATAAAACTTAAAACAGGTAAAGTAACGTACGACATACTCTCTCTCGTTAGAAAAGAACTGAATACTACCGTATCTGTCTCAGTCCATAAGGCACTCAAAGAAAATAAAGAAGTGATATATAATGATTTTAAACTCAAAGATGGAGATGAAATCAGTCATCTGAACATAAAAGTTAAACCGCTTAAAGAAAAAATAAGATCCCGAAGACTTCTCTTTATTTTCTTCGAAGAAATAAAGAAGGAAAAGATATCGCAATCAAAACATAATGAAGAAGTTATTGAATATGGTTCTTCACAGCAAATTAAAGATCTGGAGCTGGAATTAAATTATACAAAAGAGAATTTACAGGCCACTATAGAGGAGCTGGGTACATCAAATGAAGAACTGCAGGCAACTAACGAAGAGCTCATTTCATCAAACGAAGAGTTACAATCAACCAATGAGGAGCTTCAATCTGTTAATGAAGAACTATACACAGTTAACAGCGAGTATCAGAATAAAATTGATATTCTTACCCAGCTCAACAATGACATTAACAACCTACTTAAAAACACAAATATTGGTACCGTATTTCTTGATCGCAATCTTTTAATCCGAAAATTTACTCCTGCAGTAACAAGTGCTATCAATATTTTAGATATGGATATTGGCAGGCCTATACATCATATTTCTCATAATACATCATATAATAACTTTCTTGAAGATATTGAAAATGTATTGCGTTCCCTTGTACCCAGAGAAGTAGAAGTACAGGGCAAAAAAAATAACTGGTTTTTAATGCGTATACTCCCCTACCGCACCCTGGAAAACGCTATTGACGGTGTTGTCATTACATTTTTTGATATTACAGAAAGAAAAAAATTCGAAGAAGAAATAGAAAGAAAATCAAAACTTCTTATTTCAGTTCTCGATAATAGCCCCATTGCAAGTACCATTCTTGATAATAAAGGAAGAATTACCTATGCCAACCGTTTGGCTGAGAAAGTATTGGGAATTACTAAAAAAGAAATACTTTCAAGAGATCATAACGCGGCAACATGGAGAATTACCGATGAGTTGGGTAATCCTTTTCCTGATGAAAGCCTACCCTTTGCTCTTATTAAAAAAACAGGAAAACCTGTATTCGACATCGTTCATAATATACAATGGCCAGACAGTACTGTAAAAACTTTGAGTATTAATGGGTCACCGATATTTAACGAGAATCAGGAGGTAGATGGTATAGTTTGCACCATCGAAGATATTACGGAAAAGCGCAAAATGGAAGAAAAGCTTATACGAGAGCATAACCTGCTTTTTCGCATACTAGAAAATAGTCATAATGCCCAGTTATTAACAGATAAAGAGGGCGATATAACCTTTGCCAACCATCTGGCTGTTGAACTTTTTAATTATGAAAAGAAAGAAAATTTGCTGGGAGTAAATCTAAAGAAATTGAAAATTGAACTTTCACAGTATCTTGGTACCTATACCAATATTATCGAAAAGGTAATCGAAACAGGTTCAACTGAACTTAATATTCGACATCAATATGTAAACAAGGATAATTACACCGAATTACTTCTTATAACAGCTTCGCCGGCTTTTAACGAGTATAAAAATGTAGAAGGTGTTGTGATTACTATCGATAAGCATAACGATCCCATAATAAAATCGGAATTAAGAGAAGAGCAGGTAAAAATTCTGAGTAATAAATTGGAAAAAGCTATCTTCTCTATTGACCTTGCCGGAACAGTCCTTTCATGGAATAATAAAGCCGAAGAAATTACAGAAGTAAAATCCTGTTCCATTATTGGAAAGAAATGCTTTTCAATGGATAACGGATCATCAAAACAAAGCAGAGTTCCATGTTTCGTAAAAAATGATTCTATAGATAAGGCTTTCTGCAAGAAACTGTTCATTGAAACAAAAAAGAAAGAAATTCATTTATTGGCTCAAGAAACAGAAGTTATTCTTAATAAAAAGAAGCAGCCCATTGGAGCCATAATTTACTTTGAAAAACTACTTTAGCTATTCATGATTTTGTTATTTATCTGTATAAATGCAAACTAACCCATTATTTCAACAGAAAAAAAAAGATAAATCAGGAGTTTTTACCCTGTTTTATTTAATATATTTTTAATACTTTCAAAGCCTTAAAAATTACTATAAAGGCCAGCATCATTTAAATCAATTTATATTCTTAGAAAAAAGTATGCAAAGTATGGTAGCTTGCCGGTAAGTACTATTTTCAACAATTAACTGGATCTTTTTCCTTGAAAACGGGAAAGCAATGTGGCTATTGAATAAAACTACAAATACATGAAAAAAAATATCAATATAGTAATTGTTGAGGATGATGAAGGACATGCCTTATTAATAAAAAGAAATTTAAAGCGATCGGGTATAGTTAATCCAATTTTACACTTCAAAAACGGCGAAGATGTTTTGTCATTCTTTTTTAATGAAGGATCAGAATACTTTATTAATAAAGATTCTGCATATGTTATCTTATTAGATATTAAGATGCCCAAAGTTGACGGAATCGAAGTACTGGAAAAACTAAAAAATGCTGATGAAACAAAAAAAATTCCGGTAATAATGATCACTACAACCGACAATCCCAAAGAAATTGAAGCCTGCCATGCTTTAGGATGTAACAGCTACATTGTAAAACCCATAGATTACCAGAGATTCATTGAAATTGTTAAAAGATTAGGTTATTATCTTGATATAATTGAAATACCGAACCCAATATAGTAAGCACTTCTTGATACAAATACAACCAAAACCCTCCTAAAAGAAATCATAATCTGGATAGTTTAAGACAATAAAAGCTTACTATTATGATTTCAAAGATTTTAGCAATTATTGGTTTACAAAAACAGAAGTTAATTTAAGCTATCTTTATCAATAATTCAATCATTTAAAGCACATAATTCTATCTTTGTTATTGCAAATTGTTTGTGCTAAATTTGTGCGAATTTTGATCAGTCAATCCTTACGTTTTAAATACTATAAAACATCCTATAATGCAAAACCTTTCAAATAAAGATTATGCATCCAATTTTTCAATCGTTGTTGTAGAAGATGATGTGGCTTTAAATACCCTCATCCAAAAAACTTTGCAAAAAAATAACCATAAAACAAAAGGTTTTTATACAGGTAATGAAGCCATTGAATGGCTCAAAGAAAATAGCCGAATGGATATTCTCCTGTTGCTCGATTATCAACTCTATGAAATGAGTGGCGAGCAGGTTATTAAAATTCTAAGAAAGGACAATATTGATATTCCTTTTGTTATTATTACAGGTCATGGCGATGAAAAAACAGCGGTAGAAATGATGAAGCTGGGCGCATTGGATTATATGGTAAAAGATAGCAACTTCATTGATCTTTTGCCAACTATTGTAAAGCAGGTTATTAATCACATAGATATTGAAAATAAGCTTTATGAATCGCAGCAGGCTTTAAAGAAAAGTGAAGAAAAGCATCGAAGTATTTTTGAAAATATCCAGGATGTTTATTTCGAAATTTCTCTTAAAGGAGAGATTTTGGAAATTTCACCATCAGTAGAGAATATGCTCTCAATAAACAGAGAAGATTTAATAAACAATCACCTGTTTAACGATAAAAATGAAGAGTATCAATTTCTGGATTTTATCAAAAAAAAAGGTGTGGTTTCCGACTATGAGATCTACCTGAGAAAAGAAAATGGCCAAAAACTTCCTACATCCTTTACCTGTAAGTTTATTTACGACCCGCAAGGTAATCCCAGTAAAATAATTGGTACCATAAGGAATATTACAGAACGTAAGCAAGCCGAAGAGGTTATCAGGCATAGTGAAGAAAGATACCGGATTCTGGCAGAAAATTCCAGCGATATGATCTCAAAACATAACTGGGATCGTACTTATCTTTATGTTTCTCCGGCATGTTCAAAACTTTTGGGTTATATTCCTGATGAGCTTACGGGTCTGTCTGCCTATCAACTAATTCATCCGGAGGATGTAGAAAATATTAGAAAAAACCACATACTTCTTCTTGAAAACAGAACCAATTCATTTATAGAAAGTTACAGGATCAGGAAAAAGGATAACACTTACATCTGGTTCGAAACGAACAACCAGGTAATTTATAACCAAAACACCAGCCTGGTCCAGGAAATAGTATGTGTTTCGCGCGATATTACCGAAAGAAAAGAAAAAGAAGAATTACTAAAAGCTAAAGAAGTAGCGGAAAGGGCCAATAAAGCAAAATCAGAATTTCTGGCAAATATGAGTCATGAAATCCGAAATCCGTTAAATGCTATTATTGGAATGACCAGTACTCTTTCTAAAACTCCTTTAACCCAGGATCAGAAAAATTATTTAAACTCCATTTCAGTATCATCTTCCAATTTATTGAATATTCTTAATGATATTCTAGATTTCTCAAAGATTGAAGCTAATAAGGTAGACCTTATATTTGCCAGTTTCAAGCTAAATGAAATGATAAAACATGTGATAGATTCTTTTCAACCCCAGATATTATCTAAAGAATTAAATATTGATTTTCATGTTGAACCTAATGTTCCTGACCATCTTTATGGTGATGAAAAAAAAATCATTCAAATTTTGAATAACCTTCTGAGCAACGCCATTAAATTTACTAACGAAGGTGAAGTTACCCTGAATATTTCATGTAAAAAAATACAGTCGGATACAGTTACTCTCGAATTCAAAGTATATGATACGGGTATTGGCGTTAAGAAAGAAGACATTCCCAAAATGTTTGAATCATTTCGTCAGTTGGATATTTCGGCAAAAAAAGAATTTCAGGGTACGGGACTGGGACTAAGTATTGTTAAAAGTCTTGCAGAGATGATGAATGGAAAAGTAAGCTTTGAAAGTATTTTGGGAGAAGGAAGTGTTGTAGCATTCGAAATTCCACTTATTGTTACCAATTCAGCACTTCAAAATACAGATCATACAGATGTCAATACCGCTAAAAATGAAGAAAAAGTGAGCAACAGAAAATTTAAAATTCTTATCGCAGAAGATGATGCCATTAATCAGCTATATCTTGCCGGGTTTCTAAAAGCACAGGGATGGCTTGTAGATACAGCATCAAATGGGTTAATTGCTCTTGAAAAGTATAAAAAGGACCAATTCGACATTATTCTAATGGACGGTCAAATGCCTAAAATGGACGGCTTTGAAACAACCAGAAAGATCAGGGAATTAGAAAATGAAACCAATGTTAATAAGCCGATTCCCATCATAGCTATTACAGGATATGCAATACCTGGAGACCGGGAGAGATTTCTGAATGCAGGTATGGATGACTATGTATCAAAACCCATCAACGAAAACAAATTATTGGAGATTATTCATGATTTGATAAGTAATTAACGAACAAAATCCTTAAAAAAAATATCAAATTAAATTTTTAAACAAACAGTTATGCAAAATATTAATTGGGATAGGTTACCATTTGCGTATTTTAAAACAGATTATAATGTAAGGTGCTATTACCGCAATGAAAACTGGGGCGAAATAGAAGTTTCATCATCAGAGTACATCAATATTCATATGGCGGCTACTACCCTTCATTATGGTCAGGAAGCATTTGAAGGAATGAAAGCATATAAAGGGAAAGATGGTAAAATAAGACTGTTTCGCTGGCAGGAAAATGCAGCAAGGCTTCGTACATCATCCGAGGGTATTCTGATGGCTGAAGTATCTGATGAATTATTTTTTAAAATGATCTCTAAGGCGGTAATGTTAAATGCAGGTTATGTTCCTCCTTTTGGTCATGGAGCCTCTCTTTATATACGCCCCCTTTTAATCGGCACCGGCGTTCAGGTAGGTGTTAATCCTGCCCATGAATACCTATTTATGGTATTCGTAGGTCCGGTAGGCCCTTATTTTAAAGAAGGTTTTAATCCCGTTACCATGCAAATTGTGAAAGATATAGATAGAGCTGCTCCACTGGGAACCGGGCACATAAAGGTAGGTGGTAATTATGCCGGAAGTCTGAGAGCTTCTGAAAGAGCTAAAAAAGAAGGATTTTCTGCCGTTCTCTTTCTCGAAGCCAAAGAAAAGAAGTATATTGATGAAGCAGGTCCGGCCAATTTTTTTGCCATTAAAGGAAACAAATATATAACACCAAAGTCGGATTCTATTTTACCCTCTATTACCAATAAAAGCCTGATGCAACTAGCCCAGAATATGGGTCTTGAAGTTGAAAGAAGGCCTGTTGCTGTTGATGAACTTTCTGAATTTGATGAAGTGGGTGCATGTGGCACTGCAGCCATTATTTCACCTATTAAAAAAATTGTTGATCGCGAAAGTGGAATGGAATACCTGTTTTGTAAAGATGGTAAAGCGGGTCCTGTATCACAGAAACTTTATGAAAAACTTCAGGCTATTCAGTTTGGAGAAGAAAAAGATTCTCATAACTGGGTTACTATACTGGATTAATTCTTACGAAATAATCCCCTTGTTTATCAGAAGCTGCTCCATTTCTTTTTGAGTGGAGTAAGCTTCCTGAGCGGCTTTCTCTGAAAAATCTTTACCGCCTGAAGCAAATATTATGCTTCTGGATGCATTAACGATAAGGCCGCATTCGTCTGTCATTCCTAAAGAAGCCACCTGTTCAAGACTTCCACCCTGGGCTCCAACTCCTGGAACAAGTAGAAATGATTCAGGTGCTGCCCTTCTGACCTTTTTGAACAATTCACCCTGTGTGGCTCCCACAACAAACATTAGCCGGTTGCTGTTTTCCCACAAACTGGCCTTTTCGAGGACTGCCTCAAATAAAAATTTTTCTGCAAACTCTTCCGTATTATTTCTCTCTTCCTTAATTGGCAAAAGTTGAAAATCCGATGAGCCAGTATTAGATGTAAGCGCTAAAGCAATTGCCCATTTATCTTTATAAGCAAGAAAAGGTTGCAAAGAATCATAACCCATATATGGACTTACGGTTACAGCATCAAAATTCATTAATTCGAAAAAGGCCCTGGCATAATATGATGCTGAATTTCCAATATCTCCTCTTTTTGCATCGGCAATCGTAAAAACTTCTTCTGACAAATTATTGATATAATTCATTGTTTTTTCAAGGCTAACCAAACCCTTACTTCCCATGGCTTCATAAAAAGCTAAATTGGGTTTATAAGAAATAACGAAAGGTAAGGTTGCATCTATGATATGCCTGTTAAATTCGAATATTGGATCATCGTTCTCAAGCAGAAATTCAGGTATTTTTCTAATATCGGTATCAAGCCCAACACAAAGAAAAGATCTTTTTCTTTTTATTAAATTTAACAGCTGGGTTTTATTCATAGTATGTGAAATTAGGCCACCCCTTCTTTGAGTTTTTCCGCATTTTCAGCTACTTTCAGCGCATCAATAATATCTTCAATCTCACCATCAATAATGGCTGAAAGGTTGTATAAGGTAAGTCCGATGCGATGATCGGTAACCCTCCCCTGTGGATAATTATAGGTACGGATTTTTGCCGAACGATCTCCGGTAGAAACCATAGTTTTCCTTTTTGAGGCAATATCATCAAGATACTTTTTGTATTCCATATCAAAGAGCCGTGTTCTAAGCACAGTCATGGCTTTTTCAAGGTTTTTGATCTGCGATTTCTGATCCTGGCAGGTAACTACCAATCCTGAAGGAATATGCGTTAATCTAACGGCAGAATAAGTAGTATTTACAGACTGACCGCCAGGCCCGGAAGAACAGTAGGTATCTTTTCGTATATCACTGGCTTTCAAATCGATATCAAACTCATCGGCTTCAGGCAATACTGCAACAGTGGCAGCAGAAGTATGAACACGACCCTGTGTTTCTGTTTGGGGTACCCGCTGAACACGATGTACTCCTGATTCGTATTTTAGCGTTCCATAAACCTTATTTCCCGAAACATTAAAAACAATTTCTTTAAAACCGCCTGAAGTTCCTTCGTTGGTATCAACTATTTCGGTTTTCCAACCTTTTTTCTCACAGTATTTAATATACATTCTGAACAGATCACCGGCAAATATAGCGGCTTCGTCTCCACCAGTACCTCCACGTATTTCAACAATGGCATTTTTACCATCTTGTGGATCAGAAGGTACAAGGAGAATTTTTATCTTCTCTTCCAGTTCATCTTCTCTTTCAGTTAGTTCTTCTAATTCCTGCTTTGCCATTTCACGAAATTCTTCATCCTTTTCGTTGGCAAGAATATCTTTTGAAGATTGAATATTTTCAACCACATTTTTGTACTCCATGTAGGCTTCTACAATTTCTTCCAGATCTTTGTACTCCTTATTAAGCTGAATATATCTTTTCATATCGGCGATAATACCGGGATCAGTAATAAGCTGAGAAACTTCTTTAAACCTGTTATATATAGCTTCAAGTTTATCTAATAGCATGGCAATTCTTAAAAAAATAATTTGTAAGATTACTTAAAGCTAACAGATTTTAGCTATAAGTAATATATATATATGGCCGCAAAATTACTAAAAAGCAGCGGTTTTACAATGTGTATTTGAAAATACCCGATGGGGAATGGATGGTAAGGTTTCGGCCTTTTCCCTTTTCACAAAATCCTATTACACGGGCATCAACACCAAAACCTTTGCTAATTTGTATAATCTGTTCTGCATACCTTTTATCAATATAGATCTCCATACGATGTCCCATATTAAAAACCTGATACATTTCCTGCCATGAAGTTTTTGACTCTTTCTGAATGAGCTCAAAAAGCGGAGGAATGGGAAATAAATTGTTTTTAACTACGTGGAGATCTTCAATAAAATTTAAAACTTTGGTTTGAGCACCGCCGCTATTATGAATTATGCCATTGATATAAGGTTTATATTGATATAGTATTTCTTTCATTACTGGCGCGTATGTTCTTGTTGGGGAAAGAACCAGCTTGCCAACATCGGTCCCCGCAAGTCCTTCTAAAGTGTCAGTAAGCCTTTTCGACCCAATGTAAACTAAATTATTGGCTAGTGAATTATCATAGCTTTCAGGATATTTTTGGGCGTATATTTTATTAAAAACATCGTGCCTTGCAGATGTAAGCCCATTACTACCCATACCTCCATTATATTCATCTTCATAAACAGCCTGACCATAAGATGTAAGACCTATAATTACATCTCCATCTCCTATTTTTTCATTGGTAATAACAGACTCGCGCTTAACTCGGGCTGTAACTGTAGAATCAACAATAATTGTTTTTACCAGATCGCCTACATCAGCGGTTTCTCCTCCTGTTGACCAGATGTTAATACCATGGCCGCGCATTTTTTCGAGAAACTCTTCTGTTCCTTCAATTATTGCACTGATTACTTTACCGGGAATTATTCTCTTGTTTCGTCCAATGGTAGATGAAATAATTATGTTATCAATAATACCCACACAAAGCAGATCATCCAGATTCATTACAATAGCATCTTGAGCAATACCTTTCCACACAGAAATATCACCTGTTTCTTTCCAATAAATGTATGCTAGTGAAGATTTCGTGCCAGCCCCATCAGCATGCATCACATTACACCAGACTGGATCCTGGCCGAGATAATCGGGAACTACTTTACAGAAAGCTTTGGGAAAAATCCCTTTGTCAATATTTTTTATAGCATTATGCACATCTTTTTTTGATGCTGAAACTCCTCTTTTATCATAGTTACCCGAGAACTCCATAATCTTTTGCTTTAAATACACTCATATTTTCACAGAAATAGTAATGCTGAAATCTTTCTGAAAACCAACAAAACTTTATCAGGGATCATCAACATCATCATCGTCTTCCATTAACACCCTGAATTCTGTTCGTCGGTTTAATTGATGAGCTGCATCACGGTGCTCTTCGGAGGGTAATGAGTTAATGTATCCTTCGTTAAGAATAGTTCCTTCTTCAAAAACAAAACCTTGTCTTTCAATTGTTTTTTCAATAATCCTGGGTATGGTTTTGCCATAACCCTTTGCCACCAATCTACTGCTGTCAATACCTCTTTCTATGAGATAATCTACAACAGATTGCGCTCTTTTCTGAGATAAGGTATCGTTTACTTCAACAGAACCACGGCTATCAGTGTGCGATGCCAGCTCAATAACTATTTCTGGATTTTCTTCCAAAGTGGTTATCAAACCATTAAGTGAATCCTGATACTGGGTTAGCAATTCCCAACGCCCAAATTCATATAATATTTCGGGTAGGGCAATAGGTTTTTCGGGAATGGGCATCAGATAAAAATCATATACAAAATCACGGCTTCTTACTATATCAACAGTTGTTTCCTGACCACGGGCATTAAAATACTTTTCTTTACTTACAAGGATTTCATAATTGGTATTCTGTCTTATGATGTTATTATCAAAGTAATATTCTCCTGTTTCTGATGTTTGTGTTTCTGCAAAAGAACCATCAGAACCAATGAGCTGTATCTGGGCTTGCGCTATAGCTGTTTTGGTACTATCGTTGCGCACTGTGCCCTGTAATGTAAACTCTACAGGTGCCAGATATAACGAGTAAATAGCATCTCCACGTGCCCCTCTCTCCTTCCTGTTGGAAGAAAAGAAGCCAGAGTTGGCGCCCTTTCTAAAGGTGATTCCAAAATCATCAGCAACACTGTTTACCGGGGTACTTAAATTTTCAGGATCTGACCATGAATTACCATCCTGCCGCGTAAAGAAAATATCAAGTCCTCCCAGGCCGGGATGACCATTGGATGAAAAATATAAAGTTCCATCATCTTTAAAATGAGGAAACATTTCATCGCCAGGAGTATTGATGATTTCCCCCAGATTACGCGGATTCAGAAATTCACCACCAGGGGATTCACGTTCTGCAACCCAAATATCTTTCCCACCTATTCCACCTTCCATCTCAGTAACAAAATACAATGACATGTCATCAGGACTCAAAGCAGGATGTCCCACAGATAACGTACTATCTGTCACAAGATTGATTTCCCGGGGATCAGCCCAGTCCGCCCCTTTACGATCGGAAACATAAATACGGCAACCGATGTCTGCATCGGGTATTGACTGGCACCGCGTAAAATACAGCTCTGTTCCAACGGTATTTATAGCT
This sequence comes from Sphingobacteriia bacterium, assembly GCA_011390785.1. Lineage (GTDB taxonomy): Bacteria > Bacteroidota > Bacteroidia > Bacteroidales > UBA7960 > SKVR01. The sequence goes on along the minus strand of JAABRR010000004.1, from coordinate 80,386 downwards.
GGTGCACCTTCATTAAATTCAGTGTTTACAGGCCCTTCATCAAGCAAAGTTGGTTTACTCCATTCCCCTTGCCTGTCAAGAAAAGAAACAAATAAGGAAGTATGTTTTTGCCCGGTCCAGAGATCATTTTTCGAACCAAGGGCTTCATCTCGTGATGAAGCAAAAATCAAAATACTATTTCTAACATCTCCAAAAGCTGGGGTGAAATCATTGTTTCTTGAATTAAAGTTCCTTTCAAAATTTACTTCATACAAACCAGGATTTTCTTCAAAGAACTCCCTTTTCTGAAGTGATTGAATTCCCACCTTTGCCTGCCAATCATCAGGTTCTTTCTCAAGATATAGATTATACTGCTCAAGGGCATCTTCAAATTTCTCATTCTGAACCAATGCTTCGGCCAGATATAGTATAGCTTTTGAGTCGGGGTATCTTCCTCTAATGGCACGCTTAAAAAAAAGTTCTGCCCGACGGGAATCATTAAGATACCGATAACACATAGCTGTCTGAAAAAGAATCCGTGTGGCTTCAACTTTATCTTTTCTTCTGGCCTTATTATAAGCCTTTTGATAATGCTCAAGTGCAGTATTATATTGTTTTAATTCAAAAGCAGCATCGGCTCGCAAAGTACGTCGGTTTTGGCTGTAACTTTCAGATGAAATAAAAAGCAGGAAAAAAGATAATAAAAGGATGAAGAATTTCTTCATAGGGTATTGGGGAAAGTTCTGTTAACAATAAAGGTTTAGTAGCTTGCTCTGTTTTTGTACGAATATGATTTAAATTACATAACGACACCGGTAATAAAAAATTGTTGTAACATTTATGCTACAAAACTATTTCTCATCATCTTTTTTTACGATTTCCCCATTATCTTCAACAGGTTGTGTCTTTTTGCCGGAATTTGACTCCATCTGATTATATGGGTAAGGAAGATCATCACTTTGTGACTCATCAGATTTTTCAGTCTGATTTTCAGTTGTGGCTGTCTGGCCTGCTGTTATATCATCATCACTCATAGCCTTATTGATCTGATCATTAATTCCCTTTCTGTAACCTTCAATATCCTCCGTAATTTGTTTGGCAGGTTTTTCCACTTCAGCGGCATATCGGTTAATTTCGGTATTAATATCGCGTTGTACCTTTTTAACCTCATTAATTGCTTTGCCAAACGTGCGGGCAATTTCAGGAATTTTTTTGGGTCCAAAAAGAATCAAAACCAGCAGCAAAACAACAAGAATTTCGCCTCCGCTAATACCAAATAATAGAATTAAAGATAAACTAGTGCTCATATAAAGTAAATATAGGACAAATTTAAAACATTGCTGGCAATAAACACATGTCGGTTGTGTTTTTTTAATTCAACTATATGAAAAAGCCGCTTATTCAAGCGGCTTTAATCATATAACCATAAAAATGATTAACTATTTCCTACTACTATTTTTTTTCTTGCGCATAATTAGGTCGTATGCAATAGGTGTAGCATTAAACAAAGAAGAATATGTACCAATGGCAATACCCATCATTAGCGCAAATGAAAAACCACGAATTACTTCACCACCAAATAGAAAGATTATAAGGAGTACTGCTAAAGTGGTACCTGAGGTATTTAATGTGCGTGACAGAGTAGAATTCAAAGCCAGGTTAATATTGGTTTTCAAATCGCGTTTAGGGAAAAGTGTCGTGTTTTCCCTGATCCGGTCAAAGATAATTACCGTATCATTAATAGAATAACCAATTATGGTAAGAATGGCGGCAATAAAGGTCTGATCAATTTCCATTGTCCAGGGAACTATGTTATAGAGCAATGAGTACAAAGAAATTACGATGAGCGAGTCGTGGAACAACGTTACAAGCCCCCCCACACCAAACTGCCATTTTCTGAACCGGGAAGCAACATAAAGGAAGATTATAACAAGCGCCACGATTACACTAATAACAGCACCACGCTTAATATCCACGGCCACAGTAGGACCAACCTTTTGCGAGCTCATCCGGCCCAATAGTTTCTCGTCATCATCTGAAACAAACTCATTAAAAGTGAGTGGTTCTGCAAAAAAGTCACTTATGCCTTCATAAAGTTTTCTTTCGGCCAATGAATCTGCAGTTGTAGATTCATCATCAATCATAAAGGTGGTGGTTATTTTTACCTGGTTAGAAGGGCCAAATGTTTTCACTTCTGGTGCTTCACCAAACTCATCAATTAATGCAGCACGCATCTGAACGGTATTTATATCCTGATCGAAACGAATTACGTATGAACGCCCACCTGAAAAATCGACTCCATAACTTAAACCCCTGATTGCCAAAGAGCCCAAGCCAATAATGATTACGATAGAAGAAACAATATAAAATTTCTTACGCAATCCAAGAAAATCAATATGAACTTTTGTAAGCACATCTTTTGAAAGCTTTGTATCAAAAGCAATAGGAATATTACGATCAATCCAATAGGTGAAAATCAGCCTGGAAATGAAAATAGCTGTGAATAAAGAAGAGATAATACCAATGATCAGGGTTGTGGCAAAACCTTGCACCGGGCCTGAACCGAATACATACAATACAATACCTGTAAGCAATGTTGTAACGTTACCGTCTATAATTGCAGAATAGGCATTTTTGTATCCATCTGATATGGCAAGCTTTTGTCCCTTGCCGGCTCTTATTTCTTCAAGAATCCTTTCATAGATAATAACATTGGCATCAACTGCCATACCTAGTGTAAGAACAATACCAGCAATACCGGGCAATGTCAGAACTGCTCCCAAAGAGGCAAGTACGCCAAAGATGAAGAATATATTGGTTATCAATGCAAGGTCTGATACAAAACCTGCTCTGTTATAATAAACAACCATATAAATAAGTACCAATAAAAAGGCAATAAGGAAAGATGTAAGACCGCTTGAAATAGCCTCTCTACCCAATGATGGACCTACAATGGCTTCTTCTACAATTCGGGCAGGTGCCGGCAACGATCCAGCCCGTAAAATATTGGCAAGGTCCTGTGCTTCTGCTACTGTAAAATTCCCGGTAATTGATGACCGCCCACCAGATATTTCCTGGTTTACATTGGGGAAAGAATATACATAATCATCCAGAACAATAGCTATTGATTTTTGAATATTTGCAGCAGTTAAACGTCTCCATTCACGCGCTCCCTCACTGTTCATCGTCATAGAAATTTCAGGTGATCCATTGGGGCTGAAATCCTGACGGGCATCTACAATTACTTCACCGGTTAAAGGTGGTTCACCCCTGGTAGGTACCTTAATAGCAATAAGTTGAAGTACGTTACTTTCATCTCTTTGTGGTTTAATAGTCCACAACAATTTCAATTCACGGGGAAATAATGATCTTATATTCGGTTGACGCAGATATCTGTTTACTCTTGCTGTATCCTGAACGGCGGCAGCTCCTACTATAGGTCCGTTACCTAAGAAAGGTTGGCCGGTTTGTGGATCCATGAATATATTCATATTAAGAACAGCAAATAATGGGTTGTTTCGTGCCATATCTTCGTTTACATCAAGCTCTTCATCCAAATCAGTACCCAAAAGATCCATAAGCTCATCGTCAGTTCCTGCTTCCAGCGTATCCGTATTGAGAACATCCGATATCTCTCCTTCAGCAGTTTCCAATAGCTCTTCAACTGCAGAGTCTTCTTCATCAGTGGCACCAGGCTGGGTATCGCGAAGCAGGTCATTAGCTTCAGCAAAGAATGGATAAAGCTCTGAAAACTCGTAAGTTTCCCAGAATTCAAGGCGTGCAGTACCCTGTAAAAGCCTTCTTACACGTTCCTGTTCTTTAATTCCAGGGAGCTCAACAAGAATTCTACCCGATGTTTGTAATTTCTGAATATTGGGCTGTGCTACACCAAAACGGTCAATCCTTGTTCGAAGAATTTGAAAAGATCTGTCTATAGCAGCATCTACTTCATTGTTGAGCACATTAAGAACTTCATTGTTAGAAGCGTTAAAGCTAATCCTATCGCGCATTTCAGGAGTAGAAAATATTGCTGCAAGACTTGCATTCGGATCTGCTTCTTCAAAAGCTCTTCCAAAAAGAGTAACAAAGTTTTCGCGGCTTGTCCGGTTGGCTTCAATAGCATTTTCCATAGCAAGTACAAATGTTGGATCCTGACTATTACCGGATAGTGCCCTTACAATTGCAGGAACGGAAATTTCAAGAGTAACATTCATACCTCCTCTCAGGTCGAGACCAAGGTTTATTTCTCTGTCCTTTACTTCCTTAAAAGTATATTTTCTGATACCAAGGTTGAAAACAACTTCGTTGGCCATTGAATCCAGGTAGAATCTTTCATTGCTTCTTCTGAGAGAATCCATAAGGACCATTTCTACAATTTCATCGCCATCTGCCAATTGCCCTGCAATACTTTGCACTCTTTCGCTTTGAGCGTAGGCCTTTGCATCACGTTCTACTTTACGGGCAAAATAGGTAAACGACAACTGGTACAGACTTACCAAAGCAAATGCTATGGCAAAAAATCTAATTAAACCTTTGTTCTGCATGTTATCTGTTTTTAAAATTTAATTTTTTGGTTCCGACTTGGTGGAATTCTTTATAATAATATATTTGCTGAAATACTTCTCTAAAAAGGCTGCAAAGATAGAACTTCGTATGGTAATTTACAAAGTAATATTTCAAATAGTCTTAACTTTTTGTAAAACGCACAAATTCAAAACTTCCCAATGCTTTTTAATTACCCGAAGAAATTATATTTTTTACTAACTGATCGCAAATTTAGACGTTTTTTGGTATCATTTTAAAAAAATGTGGATTATAAAAATCTCATACCAAACAAGTTATTTTAAGATTTCTAAAAGTTGCAGCTCATAATCGATACGAGCACCATGTGTAAGAAGGAAATCACCCCCCAAAACCCCATCAATCCGGTCGAGATCATAACTGGCGTATGCTTTATTCAATATTTGCATGTCAATGAGCAATACCTCCTGATTTTTTAACTCATAGTTCCCAAGAGAGTATACATCAAGTTTAGTTGAAAAGGTTTCTACATCAGAACTACCGATTCCTGTAAAAAGCTGTTTGTATGGGGTAAAAATACAATCGGGACAAATCATTTTTATTCTGTTAATATCCATAACAGTCATAGATGCCCCTGTATCAACCAGTAAGTTAAGTTTGTAGGAATAAAGCTTTCCAAAGCACATAATATGGCAACCATGAGGAGGCAGAGGAATTATTTTTACGGGTATTTGATATCGCATACAAACCCTAAACTTAAAAAATTTAATAAGTTAAAAAGCCTTCCCAAGAGTTTGAAGGAAGATTTTAAATAATAGATCTGTTAATTCAGGCTATGTTCTGTCTGGATAATATCCATACCTTTTCTGATGGCTTGCTCGTTTAGGGGAATAAGGTGATGATACCTTTCGGGTAAAACTTTTTTTAAACCCAGTATAACATGCTCCATATCAAGAATGGGTTTTATCTTTAAAAATCCACCAATTACAATCATGTTAAAAACTTTTGTATTCTTCATTTTTATGGATTCGTCATACGCGTTAATAACACAAATATTGATGTCTTTTCTACGGGGTTTTCTGATCATACCATTGCTTTCGTATATAAGCAACCCACCTGGTTTTACGGCATCTTCAAATTTATCCATCGATGGTTGATTTAAAACAATGGCTGTATCAAAAGTATGTAATACAGGCGAACTGATTTCACTATCACTGATTATGGCAGTACAGTTGGCAGTACCACCCCGCATTTCAGGTCCGTATGAGGGCATCCAGCTCACTTCAAGGTTTTGCATTACACCACTGTAGCAGAGTATTTGACCCATTGAAAGAACACCCTGTCCGCCAAATCCGGCTATTATTATTTCTTCGGTCATAACAAACTATTTTTTATTTTCGTCCTGTGGTAATTTAATATCTCCTAAAGGATAGTAGGGAAACATATTTTCTTCCATCCATTCATTAGATTGTACCGGTGTCATTTTCCAGTTTGAAGGGCAATTGGACACAATCTCAACAAAGCAGGTTCCCTTATTAAGCTTTTGATATTCCAATGCTTTTTTTAAAGCTTTTTTAGCTTTTCTTACATTGGCCGGTTTGTGCACAGCTTGTCTGGTAACATAATAAGTACCTGGTAACTGGGCAACAAGTTCTGTCATTTTAATAGGGCTTCCCATAGTTTTTATATCACGTCCAAAAGGTGATGTAGAACTTTTCATTCCAATCAATGTCGTAGGAGCCATTTGCCCTCCGGTCATACCATAAATGCCATTGTTAACAAAAACAATAAGAATATTTTCTCCGCGGTTACAGGCATGTATGGTTTCTGCTGTACCTATGGCAGCCAGATCTCCATCTCCCTGATAGGTAAAGACATATTTTTCAGGCATAACTCTTTTAATTCCTGTGGCAACGGCTGGAGCCCTGCCGTGGGCAGCTTCCTGCATATCAACATCGAAATAATAGTAGGCCAGAACAGAGCAACCTACCGGAGCCACTCCTATGGTCTCGTTTTGGATACCGAGTTCTTCAATAACTTCGGCAAGAATGCGATGTGCGGTGCCATGCCCGCAGCCCGGGCAATAATGCAAAACACGATCAGTCATTATACCGGACTTTTTATATACCAGATTTTCAGGTTTTATAAGATTTTCTGCCATAATTAACCTCCAATAATTTTTTGTTCAAAAGCCTTAAGAATTTCATCCGGATTAGGAATAACCCCGCCAAAGCGTCCAAAATGTTCAACCCGGGTTTTTCCATTCACCGAGAGTCTTACATCTTCAATCATTTGGCCTGCATTCATTTCCACACATAAGATCCCTTTCAACTGATCAGCGAGATCATAAAATGCCTTGGATGGAAATGGATAAAGAGTTTGTGGTCTTAACAGGCCCACTTTAATCCCTTTTTCACGAGCCATCTCCATGGCTTTTCGGGTTATACGGGCCGATGAGCCAAATGCAGTAAAAAGATATTCAGCATCTTCGCAGTGAAACTGCTCATAGCGTACTTCATTTTTTTCAACTTCACGGTATTTGGCCTGTAATCTGTGATTAACCTTTTCCTGCTCTTCTGATTCCAACTGTAAAGAAGTAACAATTGTAGAAGGTTTACCGGGTTTCTTTCCTGTGGTAGCCCATTCATAATCAGGCTCTAAACGGGGCATTTGCTCAAAAAGTTCAACTTTTTCCATCATTTGCCCGATAATACCGTCTGATTGTATCATAACCGGATTACGGTATTTAAAAGCCAGCTCAAAAGCAAGCTTCATATAATCAACACTTTCCTGTACGGTGGCGGGTGCCAGAACAATAAGTTTATAATCGCCATGTCCGCCACCTTTTACCGATTGAAAATAATCAGACTGTGAAGGCTGTATAGTTCCTAAACCAGGGCCTCCCCTTACTACATTAACAATGACACAGGGCAACTCAGCCCCTGCAATATAGGAAATTCCTTCCTGTTTAAGACTAATTCCCGGACTCGAAGATGATGTAAAAGCTCTTTTTCCGCAACCGGCTGCACCATAAACCATATTTATAGCAGCAATTTCACTTTCGGCTTGTAATACAATCATTCCTGTGCGATCTTCAGTGCGGGCAGCCATAAGATATTCTATAACCTCCGATTGTGGCGTTATAGGATATCCAAAATAAGCATCAGCACCTGCCCGAATAGCAGCTTCTGCTAAAGCTTCATTACCCTTCATTAATCTTAATTCTTTCATTTTATTTTGGATTTGATTTGATGATTTTTGTAAGGTGAAGAATCTATGACAGCTATTACTGAATTATTTTCTTTGGGGAGTTTTGACAAAATAATCCCCTTTCTGATTTATTTCTCTCTGTATACCGTTATTACAGCATCAGGGCATACAATGGCGCAATTGGTGCAACCCGTGCAATCTTCGTTTACTTTTACCGTGTAATGATAACCTTTTTTATTTACTTCGGGTGACAAAGCCAATACACTATGGGGACAGGCTGCCAGGCAAACCTCACAACCCTTGCACCGTTCTATGTCTATTACAATATCTCCATGTTTTGCCATAATTTGATTCGTTTTAGGAGTGATATATGTTATGCTTAAAATTATTGACAGATATAGGCAAATCTATAATTATTTATTCAGATTGCTCAATTATTTGATAATTATTTTTCGTTATAAGTTCTGGATATAATGAAAAAGTATTGTGTATTTTTGCTAAATATCCATTCTAATGATTGATTTACAGTAATGAAGAAAAAGTTATCTTATGCCTTATACTTTTTTATAAAAAGTTTTATTTTGCTTACAATATTACTGATTATAGTGATAATTTCCAGCAATATTATTATAATTTTTTCAACCCGAAATCAATTATTCGATCAAATTGATGAAATACCCTCCCGTAATACTGCTGTGGTGCCAGGAACAAGCTATAATCTTAAAGGCGGGGAACCCAACCCCTGGTTTACCAATAGAATTGCCGCAGCTGCTTTGCTATATCATTCAGAGAAAGTGAAATATTTGATTTTAAGTGGAGATAACAGATCGAAGTATTACAATGAACCGGAGCAAATGCGCCGCGAATTGGTAAAGCAAAATGTCCCGGATAGTGTACTTTATCTTGATTATGCAGGTCTAAGAACTCTTGACTCTATGGTTAGAAGCAAAGCTATTTTTGGGCAGGATAGCATCATAGTTGTGTCTCAAAAATTTCATAACCAAAGAGCTATCTTTCTGGCAAATGCCCATGGCATTAATGCAATTGGTTTTAATGCTCATAATCCGGAAACTACCAAAAGATCCCTTAAGGTCTTTATAAGAGAAGTATTTGCCCGTGTAAAAGTATTTATTGATCTGGTTACCAAGAAGCAACCACGTTTTATGGGAGACAAGATTCGAATGGGTGATTAGCCAACTATTCCTTTTAAGAATTTTTTTTAAATCCATTGATAATGTTTTTTGGTTTAAAAATTAATGATTGGGGTTTGTTTTAAATTAATCCAATTCATTAGTATCCTTTTGAATGTTTGTTTAATTTATATTACCTTTATTTACTATTTTTTTGTTGTAAAAAAAGAATTTTAACTGTTTCAAATTTTAAGAATGAATTTAGCCACCAGCCCATCAATTAAAACCCAAAATTCTTCATCAGTATTTCAATCTATCCCTTTCAATGATTTTTTAGATGATCTGAGAGCCAGAATGAAAAATGTATTTCGCACACGCGCTAATATAGATGAGTTGGCTTTAAAAAGGGGTATGCCTCCTTTCGTAATGAGAGAAATTATGGGAGCAAATCCCTTAGCAGTTGCAATACCAGAAGCCTACGGTGGGCGTGGCGGTAAAACAAACGAAGTACTTGCTACCTTAGCTGCTGCATCATATGAATCGTTTGCTATGTCTCTTACTTTTGGAATAAACCTGGCTCTTTTTCTGCAACCTGTTGTTAAGTATGCCCGCGAAGAAGTAAAACAACCTATCTTCGATCGCTTTCTTAATCATCAACATATGGGTGGGCTAATGATAACTGAACCTGGATATGGAAGTGATGCCTTAAATATGCAATCGTACTACATTCGTTCAGGTAATGGATATAACGTAAAAGGTTTAAAACACTGGGCAGGACTTACGGGATGGGCTGAATATTGGTTGCTTACAGCCAGGGAAAAAACACCTGCCGGAGATTTAAAGCGTGATATTGACTTTTTTATATGTGATGTAAACAGCCCCGGCCAACAAATTGAAGTAGAGGAGTTATATAAAAATCTGGGACTTTATCAGATTCCCTATGGAAGAAACCGGATAAATGTACAAATCCCTGAAGTCCAAAAACTTGTACCCCATACCACTGGTATCAAAATGATGCTTGACCTTCTGCATCGCAGCAGACTTCAATTTCCGGGTATGGCGATGGGGTTTCTTCATCGATTGCTTGATGAAGCCATTGCCTTTACAAAGGAAAGACGGATTGGTGGAAAGCCTCTTATCGAGCATGATCAGGTGCAGCAAAGAATAACTAAACTACAGGCATCGTACACAATATGCTCAGCCATGTGCCTCAATACCAGTGAAAAAGAAGATCTAAATGCTGATTTGTCTGGTAATGGCTTTGAAGCAAATTCAATAAAAAGTGTAATTACTGATCTGATGCAAGATGCTGCACAATCAGTAACTCAACTATTTGGAGCTACTGCTTATCGTTTAAACCATATTGCCGGCCGAAGCCTGATAGACAGCCGACCCTTTCAGATATTTGAAGGTTCTAATGACATTTTATATACACAGATATCTGAAAATTTTATCAAGATGATGAAAAAAGGTAAAGAAAGTAATCTTTATCAATTTTTAAGTAGATTTAGCCTTACCTCCAAATCTGCAAGTCAGATCAAAAATCTGGTAGATTTTGAACTAAAAACCCAATTACCACAACGAAAAATGGTTGAATTGGGCCAGATATTAGGCAGAATAGTATCTTTCGAAATGGTAATTAATCTTGGAGAGAAAGGCTTTCGATATGATTTAATTGAGAATGGACTATCAGTTCTAAAACATGAGGTTAGTGCTCTGCTAAATGGTTTTCACAATTCTGAAACCCCCATGGTAATTGAAAATTATGAGGAAAATAGCTCATGGCTGAACTATTTTCAACATTAAAATGGCTTATTCAGCTGATAGTTTTACATTAATGGCATTCATTCCCCTGGGTCCTCTCTCTGTTTCAAATTGAACCTTACTGCCTTCTTTTACAGGATCGAGAATATTATTGATATGAACAAAAATACTCTCCTGTGAGTCATGATCTTTAATAAATCCATATCCTTTGGAATCATTAAAAAAGGAAACTGTTCCACGATGAATTGGATCTTCTTCAATATCATCCCGGCGCGACACACCAATTTCAATATCTTCTGCATTGATCTCTGTTTTCTTATCCGGATCAGGGGGTGTTGATGTGATATTTCCGTGCTCATCAACATAAGCAAACATTTCTTCTACACTTTTTCCCTTATCAGAATCACCTTTACGCTCTTCGCGTTTTTTTTCTTTATCCTTTTTCTTTTTTAGTTTTTTCTTCTCGTTTTCCTTTTTATTAAATGTTTGTTGTGATCTACCCATAGTTTATAGTTATAATAATTTAGTGATTGAATAACCTGGCAACATCTTAAAATGAGCCAGAAGAATAAAATTTGGTTTCAGATATTTGCCTGTTAAATATACTTCCCGGGTAAGATGGCTATGGAAAAAAATTTCGGACGCAGTTAGGAGTCCATTCAATGCAAATACAATTGGATACAAAAGTAATGACTTAAAGGCAATTATTGATGATAATTTTCATATATTTTAGAAGTTCTCTAAAAAACCAATATTTGCAATGAGTTAAGTGGTATTTTGTTTTTTCCTGTTATTTTTGCTGGCAAAAACAATAGCAAACCGTAAAATCAATTACCATGAAGCTTTCAATTAGTATTATTTATGTTTTTATCATTTTAATGACACATTCAATTTTTGCCCAAAAACAAGCTATGACACCGGAAACCTTATGGGAATTTGGCCGTGTAAGCGGCTTGGAAGTATCGCCCGACGAAAAAAATGTAATATTTGGTGTTACCTATTATAATATAGAAACAGGAAAAAGTAACCGCGATATTTATCTGATAGCTTCAGAAGGCGGTACTCCTGTAAACCTCACCAATACTACTACGGGTGAGTCAAATGAGAAATGGCGGCCTGATGGTAAAAAAATTGGCTACATAAGTGCTCAAAGTGGAAATAACCAACTCTGGGAAATGAATATTGACGGAACCGATCAAACACAGGTAAGCCAAATTCCGGGGGGAATTTCCGGTTTTAATTATAGCCCTGACATGAAACACATCTTTTTTGTAAAAAGTGTAAAGCTTGAAAATTCCCCCAAAGATATTCATAAAGATCTCCCGCTTTCCGATGCATTAATTTATGATGATCTTATGTATAGACACTGGGACAAATGGCACAATTATTCATTTAGTCATGTTTTTATTGCACCATATTCTGATGGCAATGTGGGCAGGTATATTGATTTAATGGATGGAGAAAAATTCCATTCCCCACTCCCGCCCTTTGGTGGCATAGATCAGATAAGCTTTACACCCGACGGAAAGAAAATAGCTTACACCAGTAAAAAAGAAACAGGTATTGATGCTGCCATAAGCACCAATTCAGACATTTATCTCTATGATATTGAAAACCAGCAATCAACAAATCTTACTGATTTTAATCCCGGCTACGACAAATATCCTGTTTTTTCGCCTGATGGAAAATACATGGCGTGGGTTAGTATGAAAACTCCAGGTTTTGAATCTGATAAAGAGCGGATCATGATAATGGATATGGAAACAGGCTTTTATCGTGATTATACCGAGAACTTTGATCAGAGTTCCGGAAGTTTTACCTGGTCTGGTGACAGCCAAACTTTGTACTTTATTAGCGGCCATAATGCTACATACCAAATTTACAGTCTTTCAATGGCCACCGGAGAGATTAAACAAATAACCGATGGTTGGCATAATTACAATTCAATAGCCGTGGCGCAAGACAAATTGGTTGGTGAACGAATGAGCATGTCAGCTCCGGTTGAAATTTTCAGCATCAATATCAGTGATGGCAAACAAAAGCAGATTACACAGGTAAATGCCCCCGTATTTGAAAAAATTCAAATGGGAAGAGTTGAGCAGAAGTGGATTGAAACTACCGATGGTAAGCAAATGTTGGTTTGGGTAATTGTTCCACCAAATTTTAATCCCAATAAAAAGTATCCTGCATTGCTCTATTGCGGCGGCGGCCCGCAAAGTGCTGTTAGCCAGTTTTTTTCCTATCGTTGGAATTTCCAGATGATGGCTGCCAATGATTATGTGATAATTGCTCCCAACCGACGCGGTTTACCCACATTCGGGCAGGAATGGAACGACCAGATAAGTCAGGATTATGGCGGCCAAAATATGCAGGATTTGCTCACAGCGGCCCGAGAAGTGAGTAAAGAATCCTACATAGACGAAACCCGTTTGGGCGCTGTAGGTGCCAGTTATGGCGGATTCTCAGTATTCTGGCTTGCAGGAAACCACGATGGATTGTTTAAAGCATTTATTGCCCACAGCGGCATGTTTAATTTCGAAAGTTGGTATGGAACCACCGAAGAACTTTTTTTTGCCAATCATGATATAGGTGGCCCATATTGGGAACAACCCCGCCCGCACAGCTACGATTTTTCTGCTCACAGATTTGTGCAAAATTGGGATACACCTATTATGATAACCCATGGAGCTCTTGATTACCGGGTACCTTTAGCAGAGGGTATGCAGGCATACAACATTGCCCAAATGAAAGGTATACCCAGCAAATTGGTTGTGTTCCCCAATGAAAATCATTGGATCCTGCAACCTCAGAATGGCATTTTATGGCAAAGGGAATTTTTTAAATGGTTGGACCAGTGGTTGAAAACCTTATAATAAAAAAAGACAATCTATTGATCATATTCACGTTTCTTTTCTAAAATTTAGTAACCTTTGCCAAAAATAATCCAGATATTTTATTGATTTCTACAAGTTATTCTATGCACCGTTGTTTTCGGATATTGATCATTCTACAAAGCTTTATTGTTCTGGTTATCCTTTTAACAGGTGGTAGAGTAACTATTTATCAAACATTTGGACAGCCGCGTACAGTGTACGATACGATAATACGTCCGTTCTCTGCGCCCGATACCTTAGCTCCTGCTGCAACATTAGATTCTGCAGTCATTGATTCATTACCAGCCAGAGAACCTGTATCACAAAGATCTGCCAACCGCCCCACCAGAAGTATCAATATTCCTTCTGATTCTGCAGGAATTGATCTTCCTAAATCGGCAATTCCCTGGTATACAGAAGAGCAACTACAAAACCCGTTTGCCCTTACTCCAAATTACGTAGATACTACTTTGCTGGGGTTTCAAATGTATGATTTCGCTGCTGAAAATACTTACTTTTTTGCTGATAAGGGAAACCCCGGGCATGCACACAGATATTTGAAATTTTCTCCTGATCTTTCGACAGGACTTAAAATAAACGACAGAAAACTCTATGGAAATTACCTTATTGCCCATAATGATCTGAAGTTTTATCGTCCAAAACACGTTTTTACCGATCTGTTTTACATAACAGGCGGCAATCGTGAGCAGCTGTTTTATGCCAAACATGCCCAAAAACTTATGGAAAACTTTACCATGGCTTTTCAATACAGAATTGTGCAATCTCCCGGAGCCTTCAGCCGGCTGGCATCTGGAAATACCAATCTAAACCTTACAGCAGATTACCTTAGCCAGGATAAGAGATACCAGGCTTTGGGCAGCTTTATACTTAATCGTGTCAGAAATCAGGAAAGTGGTGGATTAAAGAATTTTGAAAGTTTTGAGCAAGATCCTGTCAGAGATAGTGTATTTCTTTACCGGGCCGAATCATGGGTACGCGATCTTTCTGTTAACCTGCGACATTTTTACCAAACAGGTTTTTATATTAATGGAGATTCTGCAGAAACAGAAAGATTCATCAATCTGGGAAGATTCAATCATGATTTTACTTACCAACGCACTGCATTTGTGCATAATGATCAGGCAGAGCCCTATTCATTTTATGATTTCCCGAGACTCGATTCCACAAGCACATTCGATTCCACTGCAGTGCATCGAATTGAAAATCAGATATCATGGTCAAACTTTCCTTTAAGTAGCGGAAGGGGTACCTTCCCTTTTAACTTCAAGCTTTTTTTAAAACACAGCATTAATACCATTCAGCAACCCGATGTGCGCCCCGCTGATGACCCTGTAAATAATGATGATGGAGATAGGATCTACTACCATTCGCGTGAAACCTTTAATTCCTTAATACAGGGGATAGAATTGCAATCAGACCAGCGACTTTTTCTATCATTCGGTGGCCACGCCAATGCAACCATTGGAGGTTATAACGATGAAGACCTACATGCAGGTGTTTTCTTAAACGTAGGACAACCTGGTAAAAAATATCATCTCGAATCTTCTCTCAATTATTCATTAACGGAATCCCCTTATTTTTATAACCATCTTTCGGTAAACAATATTCGCTGGGACAATAACTTTCGTAAAATGCAGATTGTAAACCTTAAAGCCCGGTTATATTTACCCTGGGTAAAACTCGAAGGCAATTATTATTTACTCGACAGAATGGTATATCTGGGAAAAGACGCATTACCCGTGCAAAACAATTTTGAACTTAGTTTTTTCAGCCTGGGAGCATATAGCGATGTCAGGCTGGGAAGATTTGGATTCAGGAACCATATTCTGCTGCAGCAATCCACCAGCGAGAATTTTGAAGACTACCCCACATTTATTTCCTACCATTCTATCGCTTTTAATATTGGATTCTTCGATAATGCACTGGTAAATCAGTTTGGTTTCGATTTTCATTTCAACACCGGGTATAATGCCATGGCCTATATGCCGGTTTCAAGGGGGTTTTATATACAGGATCAACATTTGATGAACAACAAGTACCTGGTAGATTTTTTCTGGAACGGAAAGATCAGCAACGCCAGGTTGTTCATAAAATATCAAAACCTACTTGGGATGATATTTGATGTTCGGCCACATTACGACATTCCGTTTTATCCTATTCCTGAATCAATGTTTAAATTTGGGGTTTCATGGATGTTTTTTAATTAACAACTCTCCTGTTTATTGCTATCTATAATCGTTATAAATAAGAATTAAGAATAAAACCATTAAACTTTTTTAGTAATTTTGCGCCGTGAAACAGGTAGAGCAAAATGCCTAACATATATGACTGTTTTTAAAAAGACAACTTATGACTAAAAAGAAAAATTTTATTACATGTGACGGAAACTATGCAGCTTCTCATGTTGCATACATGTTTAGTGAAGTAGCGGCCATTTACCCCATTACCCCTTCATCCAATATGGCTGAAAATGTTGATGAGTGGGCTTCAAAAGGACGCAAAAACATCTTCGGGGAAGAAGTAAAACTTGTTGAAATGCAATCGGAAGCGGGAGCTGCCGGTGCAGTGCACGGTTCTTTACAAGCGGGTGCTCTTACCAGTACCTACACAGCCTCTCAGGGTTTGTTGCTAATGATTCCTAATATGTACAAAATTTCGGGTGAATTACTTCCCGGAGTTTTCCATGTTTCGGCCCGTAGCCTCGCTGCTCAGGCCCTTTCAATTTTTGGCGACCATTCAGATGTAATGAGTACCCGCCAAACCGGTTTCGCCATGCTGGCAACCGGAAGTGTTCAGGAAATAATGGATATTGCCCCTATTGCCCACCTGGCTGCTATCAAATCAAGAGTACCTTTCCTGCATTTCTTTGATGGTTTTCGTACTTCACATGAAATTCAAAAAGTTGAAGCATGCGATCAGGATGACCTTAAGGGCTTTTTAGATATGAAAGCAGTTCAGGAATTTCGCGACAGAGCGCTCAACCCTGAACATCCTGTTACCCGAGGTACCGCTCAAAACCCTGACATCTACTTCCAATCAAGAGAAGCAGCCAACCGTTTTTACGATGTACTTCCTGATATGGTTGAAGAATACATGCAGGAAATGACAAAACTTACCGGACGCGAATACCACCCATTTAGCTATTACGGTGCTGCTGATGCAGAACATGTAGTTGTAGCTATGGGATCTGTCACCGAAACCCTTAAAGAAACCATCGATTACCTGATGGCTAAAGGTGAAAAAGTGGGTTTGGTTAGCGTTCATTTATACAGACCTTTCAGCGCCAAATATTTACTCAAGGTAATGCCAAAAACGGTAAAAAGAATTACTGCACTGGACCGTACCAAAGAACCTGGTGCTAATGGTGATCCTTTATATCTTGATATTCGCGAGATGTATTATGGCAATCCCAATGCTCCTGAAGTATATGGTGGCCGTTATGGTCTCAGTTCGAAAGATACCACTCCCCAACACATGATTGCTGTATTTGAAAACAGCAAAATGAATGAGCCTAAAAACCAATTTACCGTGGGTATTAATGACGATGTTACTTTCAAATCTTTACCTCTTGGTGAAGAAGTTGACGTGTCTCCCAAAGGTAACTACGCAGCCAAATTTTATGGTCTGGGTTCTGATGGTACCGTGGGTGCCAATAAAAACTCAATCAAAATTATTGGCGACTCAACCGATAAATATGCACAGGGATATTTTAGCTACGATTCAAAAAAATCTGGTGGTATAACTGTTTCTCACCTTCGTTTTGGTGACTCCCCAATTCGCTCACCTTACCTGGTAAATAGCGCCGATTTTGTAGCTTGCCACGTACCTGCATATCTCGAAAAATATGATATGCTTAAAGGTTTGAAAAAAGGTGGTATTTTCCTTTTGAATTCAATATGGGATGTGGAAGAAACAAAAAAACGTCTTCCCGACCATATGAAAAAATATATGGCTAAAAATGATGTTAAGTTTTATATCATAAACGCTACAGCCATTGCAGAAGAAATTGGTTTAGGTAACCGCACCAATACTATTATGCAATCTGCATTCTTCAAAGTGACTGAAGTAATTCCTTACGAAAAATCGATGACAGAAATGAAAAATGCCATCAAGAAATCTTATGGAATGAAAGGGGAAGAGATTGTAAACATGAATAATGCTGCAGTTGACAAAGGTGCTGAAGTTACTAAAGTTGATGTTCCTGCTGAATGGAAAAACATTGTTATAAAACCTGAAGCCAAACGCGATGATATTCCTGAATTTATCCGCGATATGGTATTCCCCATCAATGCGCAAAAGGGAGACGACCTGCCTGTAAGTGCCTTTCTGGATCGCGAAGATGGCACTTTTCCAGCTGGAACCACTGCATATGAAAAGCGTGGTATTGCTGTGCATGTTCCTGAATGGCAACTAGAGCACTGCATCCAGTGTAACCAGTGTGCTTATGTTTGTCCACATGCCGTTATCCGTCCTTTCCTGATGGATGATGAAGAAATGAAAAAAATTGGTGAAGATACCCCTGTAATTGATATTACAAAAGGTAAGCTTGCTGGTTATAAATACCGCATGCAGGTAAGTCCGCTTGACTGCACCGGTTGTGGTAACTGCGCTGATGTTTGCCCGGCACCTGAAAAGGCCCTCATAATGAAGTCGCTCGAATCGCAAATGCACGAAGACCAACGGTGGGATACTATCATTAATAATGTAACTTACAAAGATACACTGCAAGATAAGGCAGCTACAGTTAAAAACAGTCAGTTTGCTCAACCATTGTTCGAGTTTAGCGGCGCCTGTGCAGGTTGTGGCGAAACCCCCTACATCAAGCTTATTACCCAGCTTTATGGCGACCGTATGATGGTGGCCAATGCAACAGGCTGTTCTTCAATTTATGGTGGATCAGCTCCTGCAACCCCTTATACAATAAATAGTAAAGGCGAAGGCCCTGCATGGGCTAACTCTCTTTTTGAAGATAACGCTGAATATGGCTTTGGTATGGCAACCGGTGTAGCAAAAATTCGCGAACGCCTGGCCCGTTTCATGCAAATTGGTATGGAAGCTGATGATATGAAATCTGAAACCAAAGAAGCCTTTAAAGCATGGCTCGACAGTAAAGAAGATGCCAGCAAATCGAAAGATGCATCTGACAAAGTTGTAGAAATGCTCAAAAAAGAGAACAATCAGCTCTCTAAAGACATTCTGGCATTGAAACAATACCTTGTTAAAAAGTCGGTTTGGGTATTTGGTGGCGACGGCTGGGCATATGATATTGGATACGGTGGTGTTGATCATGTATTGGCATCAGGAGAAGATATCAATATGTTGGTAATGGATACTGAAGTTTACTCTAATACCGGTGGACAGGCATCAAAATCTACTCCGGTAGGTGCTATAGCCAAATTTGCTGCTTCAGGTAAAAGAGTTCGTAAAAAAGACCTTGGACTTATGGCCATGACTTATGGTTATGTTTATGTAGCCCAGGTAGGTATGGGCGCCAACCAAAACCAATACTTAAAGGCTATTCGCGAAGCAGAAGCGTATCCGGGACCATCGTTGATAATTGCATATTCTCCTTGTATTAACCATGGTTTAAGAGCAGGTATGGGCTCTACCCAACGCCAAACCAAAGATGCTGTTGAAGCAGGTTACTGGCACTTGTATCGATACAACCCAATGCTCGAAAAAGAAGGAAAGAACCCATTCCAATTAGACTCTAAAGAACCCGATTGGAATAAGTTCCAGGACTTCCTCTCCAGCGAAGTTCGCTATAGCTCACTCAAGAAAGCGTATCCAAGAGAAGCTACTGAATTGTTTAAAGCTGCTGAAGCGAATTCAAAATGGCGCTACGAAACTTACAAACGTTACGCGGCAATGGATTTTAGTCCGGCAAAATAAACTGAATCTCTATTACAAAACAAAAAAGGCTATCCGAAACGGTGGCCTTTTTTGTTTCTTTTTATTTTATCCACCAACGCTTTTGTTAATAAAGTAATCGTTTTGGAAGCCCTTCAATGAATTCCAGCTAATGCAATTATTTGATGATTTGCCTTATAATTTTATTTTGCTTCTTTTACCAGAAGAATAACATTTACCCTATAATATATGTCCAAGAATACCCCTTTTACCATAAGCCAGTTTGCGGTAGGAAGATTATCTTTGAATTGTCATATTAATTGAAAGGAGTTTTAAAATGTCAAAAGTATTTACTCTTTTTAGTCTGCTGTTTTTACCGTTGCATGCTTTGTGTGTTGATAAAGACTTTAACAAAGACAACTGGATTGATACCGTTGGTTTCAAGGGATATACTTTTCCGAAGAATACCTTCTGTATAATGGATTATGGAGCGGTCAACAACGGGATTGTACTTACCACTCAAAGTTACCAGGCTGCTTTGGACGCCTATACTGGTTCCGGTGGTGGTTTTTTTGGAACAAATTTGATTACATGTGCCCCGTGTATGACGCCAAAAACCTGAGATGAACCCTGGATTTTGGTTGTAAGCGTCCGCGGATGATGGTGGCTCATAATACAAGTGACCTGCTTAATGAAGCAAGTTTTAAATACTGTAAATACTAATTATATTTATGATAGCCCTTTTTAATCAAACCATAGTTTGTCTTTCCCTTGGTACAGCCCTTATTTCGTCATGTGCCCAAAAAAACAAGCAGGAGAAAGAACATTTTAAAAGACCCAATATTCTCATCGGCATATCCGATGATCAAAGCTATCCCCATGCTTCGGCTTATGGCAGTCAAATGGTCAGTACACCGGCTTTTGACCGGGTGGCAAAAATGGGAGTTCTTTTTAACAATGCCTTTGTTGCATCACCGGGTTGTGCCCCCAGTCGTGCTGCCCTGCTGACCGGACTGAATACCTGGCAAATTGAAGAAGCGGGCACCCATGCCAGTTTGTTCCCATCGAAATTTAAAGTTTACCCCGATCTGCTGGAAGAAGCAGGCTATTACATTGGCTATACCCAGAAAGGCTGGGCACCTGGCGACTGGCAGGGTAGCGACCGTGACCGTAACCCTGGAGGGAATATGTTTAATGAACATCAACTGGATCCTCCTTCCTATGGAATTGTCAGCACCGATTATGCGACTAACTTCAAAGCATTTATGGATGCACGGCCTCAGGGGCAGCCTTTCTATTTCTGGTATGGTAGCTCTGAGCCTCACCGGATTTATGAAGAAGGGTCAGGCCTGGCATCAGGCAAAAAGCTTGATCAGGCCGAAGTTCCGGGATACCTGCCTGATACGGAAGAAGTACGTTCCGATTTGCTGGATTATGCTGTGGAAATTGAATGGTTTGACCAACACCTGGCAAAAATGATTGCTTTGTTGGAAGAGATGGGCGAACTGGAAAATACTATAATTGTGGTTACATCAGATAATGGTATGCCCTTCCCACGAGCCAAGGCTAACCTTTATGAAGACGGGATACATGTGCCGCTGGCCATCAGCTGGGGGGATAAAATTAAGGGGGGCCGCGTGGTGGATGATTTGATCAACCTGATTGACATCACGCCAACCTTCCTTGAAGCAGCTGGTGTAAAAGGAAATGTTATTGAAATACTGAAAGGAAGGAGCCTGATGAATATTCTTAATAGCAGCAAACAGGGATTGGTAGATGAGTCCCGAAGTGCTGTATACTCCGCCCGTGAGCGCCATTCCAGTTCCCGGTGGAACAACCTGGGATACCCGGCACGTAGTGTCCGAACAAAAAACTTTCTTTATATCCGCAACTTCGCTCCCGACCGATGGCCGGCCGGCGATCCGCAGGATTTGCTTGCTGATGGGACCCCTAAGGAAATGCACCATGCCTACTATGATATTGATGCATGTCCCACGCAGGATTTCCTGGTGGCAAATCATGACCATCATGAATATGGAAAGTATTTGCAACTGGCTGTGGCCAAAAGGCCTGCGGAGGAGCTGTTTGATATAATAAACGACCCCTACTGTCTGAACAATCTGGCCGGTGATCCTGCATACCGTACAGAATTAAATCGTCATCGTGAGCTGCTGGGTGGCTACCTGATGAAGACAAACGATCCGCGTGTTACCGGAAACGGTGATATCTTTGAAACCTACCCCCGATTGCGGGGAAGTATAAGGAACTTTCCGAAGCCGGAATAAGATCACTCAATAAAAGAAGAGTTGCAGAGGTGAAGTAATAATGCATACTTCTCCAAACAGAATGAAATAAAAAACACGTCTTATAATTCTGATATTTTCAGCCAGCCTGACATTATCAACACTGATTGTTCCCGGAATAACCTATTCCTTCAAATTAACAACCGCGAACCACCCGCTATCATCGGGTGTTTCCAAAGTAATTCTGCCCTGGGCTTCTGTTGTGATGGTATGGCGTTTTTCTCCGGGAGTAACACCTATCCAATGAATATCGAAGGTATGGCTACCTTCTCCAACAGAAATATCAACTGAACCACCTGCAGGGAAATAGACAAGGAATTTATCTTTCCTGTTGCTGGCCAGATAGGCTTCGTTTTCCTCACGGTTAGAAAGCAAATCCATGGCAAAATCCACTTCCCAGAAATGGATTTGTTTTTCTACTTCCCGCACAGCAGCAAAGGTAGCTTTGGCCAAATCGTTCAGCCCATTGCCATAAGTGGGCCGGTGAAAACGTGCACTTGCAGTCCCACCCACGAGTATGCGGCAGAAACGTTCTACCCCGTCCTGTGGAGAACCACTGCCAAATCCTGAAAATCCGCTACCGTACACCTTGGTACAATTTACGGGTCTTTTGTGGTCACGCACCAGGTCCATAATAACCTGAAGGGTATCCCAGTGTGCCTGACCAAAATTGCGGCTATTGATCTGGGATACATCCAGGAACTGATACATCTCAGAGTCGTAAATGGATAACATACAAGGGGGGCATGTGCGTGGGCGGTAATTGGCATCGAACATATCGGTGGCATACACTTCTACGCTTTGTTGTTTTGCATTATTTCTGATAAAGGTCATCCAGTGCTGACCCCACTCCACAGGGGTGTTGGTTTCATTGTTCATCGTGTACAAAACATTGGGATAGGGAAAGGTGTGGCTCAGAAGCTTTTCCACATATTTCTCCTGATAACTGCGCACTACATCCAGCTGGTGTACATACTTTGGCATGCCTGGTATAGAATGAAAAAAGGGTTGAAGATCCTGCCCGGGGTGCTCAGGGTACAGGGAATCCAGACCCGTGCTTTGGTAGGTATAATTGATATTGATACCCGGGTTGAAGGCATTGAAGTGCCATTCAGCCCTTGAGAAATCGAAACGATCCCATACCTCCAGCTGTACAATTATTTCCAGTTCCCTGGCCGTTTCCAGGAGATTATCAAGGCGTTGCCAGTATTCATCGTTCCACTGATCCAGGTCATACAGTCCATTTTCCAGTCTAATAAAGGGTTGTACATCGCCCGAATCGCGCGCACTCATGGTGTTACGAATATAATTGCCTCCTGCAACAGCCAATTCGCGCAAATGATCGGGGGCAATTACTTCCTGGAAAAGGTTGTCGTTGCGGGTACCTCCCAGCAGTAGCACCGGCACACCTTTGTATTCCCAGTATCCGGGAAATTGGATGGATGGGCGGATGGATTCGGTCTTTTCTGTGGTGGGCTGACAGGCTAAGGCCATTACAGCCATGATTGTAATCATTAAAGTTTTCATATTAATTTCATGATTGATAGGTTAGATTTTTTTCTGAAGGGCTAAAATGGTCCTTTATTTTTATTTTCAACTGCATTGTTGGCTGCACCAGGCATTTCACCTCTTACATCTTTGGCTTCTGTTCCTATATAACCCGGAACCCGCAGGTACCAGTCTGTGGTGATATAGCCTGGTATATTATCACCGGTTTCTTCCATCCATTTTTGCAATACACTGCGCAATTCTTTCAAGGGCATGGTATATTCAGGCACCGAAGCAACGTTAAGGAGCTGCAGAGGATCTTTAGTGTAATCAAATAACTCTTCGTTGGCCCTGGGAACCATAAAGATATCTGCCTGTGCAGCACTTAGTTTTCCTGTAGCTTTTAATTCTATTAATTCACGATAGGAAGGACTGCTCACTGCATCGGCAGGTCCCAATTGCGATAGGTTGGGCCTGGAGTTAAGGATGTACATATAATGCTTATCACGCACCATGCGGGTGTGGGCTTCGTAATCATGCCAGTTGTGTTCGGCAAAAACAAAATTTCTGAATTCTTTGGCCGGGTCTTCTATAACGGGCAAGAAGCTTACCCCCTGAAATGACTCCGGAATTTGTGTGCCGGCAACTTCCAAAATAGTGGGGGCTATATCAATTACACTGATAAGGCTGTTGGAGATTTGCGGTTTGGTTGCCACTTTTCCTGGATAAAAAATAACAAACGGGGTTTTCATTCCTCTATCGTTCACCCGGGTTTTGCTATGTGGGAAAGGACGGCCATTGTCAGACATAACGATAATCAAGGTATTGTCCAAATCACCTTGCCTTTCAAGCTCTGCAATCACTTCTCCTATTCTAAGGTCGAAGCGATGCACTTCATCATAATACTGCGCCAGATCTTTTCGCGTTTCGGGACCGTTGTGCAGGTAAAACGGCGGTACGATGGAGTCGGGGTTGTGCGTGCCGCTGTATTGATTTTCGCCCCAGTCGCGGTGGGCGTCCAGAGATGCATACCACAGGAAAAAGGGTTTATTCCTGGGGCGTTCCTGTAATACCTGCACCCAGGAATCAGAGCCGCTGTTTCCAATTTCTTCGTATGTACGCGAAATTACCTCAAATCCCCTTTCTGCATAATCGCCCATGTGCCACTTGCCTGCATGGGCTGTGAAATACCCATTTTCCCTGAGCGCTTCGGGCAATGAAATCATATCCAGTGGTGGCTGCGTGTGCAATTCGGCAGCGCCGGTGTTGTGGGGATATCGGCCGGTAAGGATACTGTTGCGGCTGGGACTGCAGGAACTGGCCGTAAGATAGGTGTTATTGAATTTGATGCCCTTCTCAGCCAGGTCATCAACTACCGGTGTTTTAACCTGGGTGTTCCCATAACATCCAAAATCATCCCAACTGATATCATCGGCTATGAAGATGATAAAATTGGTTTTTTTGTTACTAGCTGTAAGATTGAACTTTTCAATGAAAAATATGATCAAAAAAACTAATAAGAGATGCTTCATAACTTCTTTCAAATTAATTGTATCACCTGGTATTAGAACGCTGATGACACTGATTTTGCAGATAATCGCAGATAGAAAAAATCTGCGTAAATCCGTTCAATCTGTGTTATCTGCGTTCCATTTATCCTGTTAATCATTCTCGTGTGTGTTTAAGGCCAATCATGGATCTCTCATCTGATTATAATTGATCAAATGTTATTAATTCTTTCTCTGGTAATCCCTCACCGCCCTTCCAAAGGCCATGGCGTTTTCAGGTTTCAGTTCATCCCATTCACGACCGCACCAAAGTCCATCCACACCTGCATCCAGCGCCCTGGAAACTACTTTATACACAGTTTCGGGTTGCACATTGCAATCGTAAGAAGGCATATCAAACCCCGGGCGTGCATGCACGTGGGCTGCACCATTTACGGCCGTTACCACCCTTTTGCATTCGCGGTACACGTAATCGGGGGTAAAGGCAGTATCTTGTTCCCGGTGCGCTTCCAGGGGTGGTTCGGTTTTAGGATCGTACCCGAGCATGCTCAGATACATGGGATAGGAGTAATCTTCTGTGGCATCGCCAAAAAGAATGTCCTTGTAATTTCGGTTGTAATGCCCCATGGAACGACGGCCAATGCTATCGAAATACACCGCCACGCTGAGCCAGTCGGAATAAGTTCCCATTTTGCTGTAATCCCATGTGGCGCGAGTGATCAGGTCCCATGTCATGCCGTGGCAAATATGCCAGCCTACCTGAACTTTTGGTTTTATGCCCTTGATCTGGGTGTAAATTCGTTTTCTTTGCTCTTCGCGTGAGTCCATCCAGAATTGCTCCCACGAAAGCAAATCGGGGTATTGGGTAAGGATACGAAAGAAAGTAACGAAATTGCCATCCACAGGCTTCTCTCCCGCTTTGATCCGGTTACCATAGTCTTGTATAGCCAATAATCCTTTGCGTGCTTTTTCAATGTCGATTCCACGATTTCTGGCCAGGGGGATACAATGTTGGCAGAAACATCCGGCCGGCCTTTGGCTGCCCATGGTAGAAAGCATCGGACCTCCACGCTCCTGTCCAAACTTGAAGCCATGCATATAGGGATGAGTACGAACCAGGTCTTCAATAACCGACGCCCAATAAGCAATATATTCAGGATGATTGAAACACACGTGGTTTCTTTTCTCACCGTTGGCATCTACTTCGGCAAAATTTTCGAAACCCGGAATGGCTCCGGTAATTACAAAAGGCTCCAATATACGTGCATATACTTCCATACCCCGGGGTTGAGCTTCTTCCCAAATTTCATCCAGCACATCACGGCCACCAAACAGTAAATCGTCATGGCGCCCCTGCAATGCCGGATCCTGATAATATTCGGGGTGAGTTTTTACCCAAACGTTGGTAAGGGGTTGCCCATCGTGCATTTTGGGACGAAACCCAGGTTGGTACTGCCGGAAAACATGATCATGGCTAAA
This sequence comes from Sphingobacteriia bacterium, assembly GCA_011390785.1. Lineage (GTDB taxonomy): Bacteria > Bacteroidota > Bacteroidia > Bacteroidales > UBA7960 > SKVR01. The sequence goes on along the minus strand of JAABRR010000004.1, from coordinate 54,260 downwards.
TACCAGAACCGTTTTGATATCTGCCATATCGCGCATTTCATCAAGCGTTTGGGCAATGCCCCGATGCAGAATATATTCAGGCAGAACGGGTGTGCCGATAAACAAATCCGGTTTGAATTTGCCCGGATTAAGAATTCCGAACGCCGGGTGAAAATTCGCGGCAGAAATGGCCGCTGCCCCCATCATTGATTTTTTGATAAAAGATCTTCGTTCCATAGTTTTTTCAATTAATCAGTTTGGCAATATAAATGCAAGTCCCGTTCTGGGCCATTTTGAATTCTTATTTCACCACCAGGTAACTTACCCCATGCGAATTGACATTCAGGTTTTTCAATTCATCTACATCCAACTCCTTGTTCAGCCAGATATCATAACCCGAAGTTACTTCTCCCAGTTCAGGAAGTAATTCCTTCAGGTTCAGGTTGTATCTGATGGCATTCTCTATAAAATTAAATACAGCGATATACTTTTCCAACACGTCTGCTGATTCGGCGCCCCAGATGCTCATGTCTTCGTTGTTGAACAACTCATCGTTATTCGTACTGTTCTGGTTAATATCCAGTGCCTTTTCGTTGGTAAGCAGCGCCATAGAAAACTCATCGAGTTGGGTCAAATCCATACCCAGCATAAGGGGTGAACGGAAAATGGTCCAGAACGACATCAGGGTATATTGCTCGTCTTGCGTAAAACGGGTCATACGGGCACCATCGCCCTGCTCGCCGCGGATGTTGATCACGCCAAGTGGTATCATATCGCAATCGGCCCAACCTCCCGGGCCGGTATGTCCTTTGAAAATTTGTGCCCGGTTAAACATGTTGAGGAGACTTGGCCAATTATCCCAAAAATCGCCGGAAATACGGTACATTTCAGCAAAATGGAAAAGGAAACTGCGGTCCCAGCTATTGGTAGCACCCGGCGATGTACTGAATACCATGGAACGTTCAACCTGCTCAATGGCATACCATGCCAGGTCAACCACAATGTATTCATAGCCATGTTGTTTCAGGTTTTCGGCCATATAGTCGGTCATGGCCTTGACTTCTACTTCGGTAACATCAGTGCCGAAAACATCCCAGCTGTTCCAGCCAAACGGGGGTGTTTGCGCCACTTTCTCGATGGGAAAATTGTTGTAGTTGATGGTTTTGCTAAGTGCTTTTTCTTCCTGGGTTGTGTTGCAAGAAAAGAAAATGCTGATAATGATCAGGAATGTTGCTGGTTGAAAAATTTTATTCGGCATTGGATGTAATATTTTGATAATTAATGAAGTCTGTAAGATTGTTTCACACAAAGTCACAAAGGCGAAACGTGTTTGCTATTCCTATTCAGGCTTAAACCAGGTAAAAGGGTTAATTGCCTTTCTGAAGTTTTTGCTCCCTGAGCAGTGCAGCGCACTTATTATCCTGTAAATTATCCCGTTGACTTAAGTCAACGGCAGTGGATACTTTATAATAACTCACAACTTATAAAATTGCGATTAATCATATTACAATATTTACAATCGTGGCGCTTGAATTTAAATTTTCATATTGATGACTCAGATCACCACCGGCGGCGCCGCATCTTCCAACACATTTGATATTTCTTTATCATATTTCTTCCCATTGAGTAAAACATTTCGCAATACCACATTTAAAACCTGTTTCACCTGAAGGTATTTTTCATCTTCTATCCCATTAAGGGTAAGGTTTCTAAGAAATACATCCTTTACAGGCTTCTCTGCCCAGCCATGAATAAAAATACCCCGTCCTGCCGAATTGCAGCTAACATCCTCAATATGGATGTTTCTAAACTCGGGCACATAGGGCTTATCGTCGGCTTTGTCATAGTTGGGGATCATGGCAATCACTTCATTCTTAACATTGTTTAAATGTAAACCTCTCACATAAACGTTTTCAATGATCCCCCCACGAAGACGGCTGCTCTTCAGAAAAACACCCATATTTACACTGCCTACGGATACATTGTCAACAGCATACACATTGCGCACACTACCCGACATTTCGCTGCCGATACAGATGGCATAGTGGCCGGAGAAATGATTGTTGCGGATCACAATGTTCTCGGTACACCCTGTTATTCTTCCATCCCTGATGTATTCGCTTTCAATGTTCTCCAATATGGTACCCTCCACAAGGGCTCCATCGCGTCCTTCTTTATCGCGCCCTGCTTTTATGGCTACATTATCGTCATGGTTTCCAAAAACAACATTCTCTATCAGTACATTACGCGATGATTCGGGATCAATACCGTCGTTATTTACGTTGTATGCGTCAAATTCCATGTTCCTGAATATGGCAGAATTGGAAAACACCAGGCCAACACACCAGAATGGTGAATTTCGGATTTTTATCCCATCCACCAACATATTTTCGCACAGGTAAAACTGCATGGTCTCGGGACGAAAAAAATCATTCTCCGGATCGGTGTAAACCCTTTCCCTGATGGGCACATCAGCATTGTTTACATCCTTCAGCAACTGGTAGGAGTGCTTCAAACCACGGGCTTCGCGGTTCATCTCTCCTTCCCACATCCAGCGCTGCCATTTTTCGCCATCTCCGTCAATAACAGGCAGTGATCCATTGGTGCCATTGCTTTTTATGGCAATGTTTTTTTGGTTGAATGACCGAATCAGAGGAGCAAAGGAAAAAATGGTTGTCCCTTCATACCTGTTCAGAACCCCTTCTCCGTTGTCAAGATAGCTAACCGGGTCGAAGGGAAAGAAAAGGCGCACCGAACGGTCAATCAATAAACCGGTATTGCTTTTCAGGTTAATGGAGCCGCACACCTGGTAGGTTTCTGTATAGCGCAACCAATGGGTTATCCCGTCGGTATGGGCTAAATGCAGCCATCCGCCGCCCATTTTCTCCAGGCTGTCAATGGCTTGCTGAATGTAGGGATGGAAGTCTGTTGAACCGTCGGCATCTGGTTCCAACCCACTGAATTCTATAATATTGATAGTACGGTTAGGAATATTAGGCTCTTGTATCTGACTGATGATTCTATCAATTTCTTTATCAGCCTGGTCTGGGGTGAGCCATCCGGGGTTGTTGTTACAGCCTGCCAATAGCAGTAAAATTATAATAGAGTTGAATATTTGGTGCAATCGTTTTTTCATTTATAACTATCCTTATTAACCAGTATTTTCACCTGTATATAATTATATTAAATATATCAAATTGGGGTCGCCAACAATTACCATTATAAGCGCAATGGCTATTGCCGAATACTAATCATCCTCTTGTGCGGTAAGGTGTAATTATGGCTTTTTTCATTCCTTCCAGCTCTTTCCAACTTACCCTTACAACTGATCCATGCCGTATCACATCTTCGAAGCCTACTTTTTCGGGCATAATCTCATCGCTCCAGTTTACCATATCATTGGTGGTGATATAGCGATAGCCATTGTATTCATGATAATAATCATAATACAATACAAAGGCTGTATAAGCTTGCAGGGCAATGGCACCCTCCGTAAGGGTATAGGCCAATGGTTGAATGTTCTCATAGGGGCCCATTAGTGTTTTACTCTGCGCCATCATAATTTGTTTTGGTGGACGGCGTTCATCTTTAAAGAATATGTAGTACAAAGAGTCGGTTTTGTGTACTGTAGCATCAATGGCGTTGAAACCCGTGTCCCAGAATTTTTGTGTTGGAGTAAAATTCTTAAAATCAGTGGTTACAGTATAATACAACCGATGATTCCAGGTTGATGCCCACCATTGCTCAGGTTTTTTTGGGGGTACATAATCTTCTATTAGAGTTGATGACCAGATGATATACACATTATTGCCTTCCAGGTAAAACTCCGGGGCCCATACATTGGCGAATTCCAGTCCACGCCGGGGATCAGCTACAGTAATATATTGTTTGTTTTCCCAATTGATACCATCCTTTGAGTTTGCATACCCGAACCCGTTGCTGCCTGTAGTAAACACCAGATGAAAATCACCATCAGGCCCTTTGATTACTGATGGATCGCGGAAGACTTCCCATTCCCCTATTCCGGAGTCAACCAATGAATCGCCCAGATGGTGCCATGCATGTAAGTCGTAGCTGTAAGCGGCGAAAAGACCGCCTTTTTCTCCAGAATACCCCTCAAAATAATAAAAGATGTAAGCATCCTTTTTATCAGCTTGATGTACATTACAGCCCAAAAATAAAAACATAAGAACCAATGCCTGGATCACCGGGATACTTTTAAAGGAGTGAAGTTTATTTTGTGATAACATAAGTTTTTTAAAAAATTTAAGAGGTAAAAATAAAGAAAATCATTAAACTATTTAAGATATATCGCAATAATTTAAATGGTATCTTAAGAAAATAACTAACCAGCAGCTGTAATCAAATAATGATCACAGCATACTGGAAAGCTTTTCTTACATAACTGTTTTGAAGACAAGCCCAACGCAGCAATTGGCGTTTTCTTGCATTCACTATCTATACCCAGCCCATCAAAAACCTAATGCAATGAATCCTAAATACTTCCCAAAAACCAGCTTCTTTATTACTTTTCTGATACCTTTCTTTTTGCTTTCATTTTTCAGTTGTTCACTTTGGGAAAAGGAAAAAGAGATTAATGTGATACACCATTTGCAAAACATGGCGGATATGGCCACGGTGGAGTTTGTGGTTTCCAAAGTTGTGAAAGTAAATGATGTACCTGATTGGTACAAATATGGAGACCATAAACTGCTTATTTCGTGCAAAGCCCGCATCAAAGCTTGAACAAATATGGCGGAAATCGGTGAAGATGATATAATACTCAACGGAAAAAGTATCGAAATAACGATCCTTCATGCAAGGGTTATCAGTTTAACATAAAAAGGTGCGCGGCTAAAATTATGAGCAGGCGAGCCATTGAAATGGGGATATTAGAGCAAAGCGAAACGGTTGCTATTGAGTTGCTTTACAATTTCTTTAAAGCCCTGGAGGTTGAAACTATTACTATTGGTTCAAATTTCCAACAACCATCAGAGCCAGGTATTCTTATCCCTCCGCGCACTCTGGAATAGCTCCTATCCAGGTCTTCCAAAATAAATTTTAGTGAGAATAGAATTTGGCAAGGCGTTTTTCAACCGACCCAATAGTTTTCCTAAAGCTGCTTATTCGTTGCCATGATATACCTGTGCTCGCCGGCAATATTTACATTGGGCTCGTATTTTCCACGCCACCATTTCTTATCGAGGGGAGTTTCCAGCACGGGTTCTCCGCTTACATTACTTTGCAGATCAGCATCATAAGAATCAAGTCTGAACCGGTCAAACCAGGCGCCAAAAGATACATTTTCGGCATCGTTGATGTTCCAGGTTCCTATGTTGATCACCAACCTGTCGAGCTGAAGTTCAGAAATGGTTTTTCCAAAGGTGCCGGCATCCTTTTCCAGGTTTAGGCTCGCCGAATGCCATGTATCCATGGTTTCATCAAGGTGAAGATGTTGCGGATTAACCACATTGGCGTAGCTGTGATTCCCCCCAATATTTACTTCGCTAAAGCCCACCCAATAAGCCATATTGAGCAGATGGAATCTTCCACGGAATCCTTCTATCCAAACAAATGCACCACAAAATTTGCCCATATCTGTATTCCGGCTATCGATAAAATAGTCGAACTTCAATGTGCCCGGCTTACCACTGATGTTAATTGCCTGGCACATGTGGTTAATATTCTGGGGAAGGCGATCCTGTCCGGGGGTATGATAGCCCCTCTTTCGCGACATGACATACAATGCAGTAGCGCTGCTCTCCCTGATCATTTTGTGCACTTCCATTATGTTGCTGGGGTTATCTGTTTCCTGGTACACAAAGCGACGTGCCCAATGATCCAGCTCATTCTCAAAATTGCCATTTCTGATTTCTTTTGATGCAGTAAGTTCCCATTTGTGGGTGAACCAGAGTGAATAATGGTTCTCATCAAAAGCAGGAAGTTTATCAGGAAAGGGATAAACCTCTTCGGTTACGGTTTTGAAACTCACACTGGCCATTTCACCTTTTATGTCGGCAACCAAAACTCCCTGGCTGGGGCCACCATTCCACTCTTCTTCACCAAAAGCTCTGGGGCGGTAACCGGCAGCTGGTAAATTGATCATTTTCATACCCTTGTAATCCACTGCGGTTTTAAATGACGCTCTGATAGGTATATGCACATGGCCACTAAATACATACTGCACCTTGCCATGCTTGCTCAATATATCTGAAACCATTCTCTTTACTGCCACCGATTCGGCATAGTTGATAAGGGGGTCGATGCCAATGGGGTGAATAGGGATGTGCTGCAAAAACATAACCGGGTAATCCATGTGCTTTTCCAGGTCGCGCTCCAGCCAGTCGAAATAATGGGGATGGGTTTCCCAAAAGCGGTTGCGCAGTGGGTCGGGCCATACCACGAAGTGCCATTTGCCTATATTGAAGCTATAGAGCAGCTCCATCATGCCGTTGATGGCTTTTTGCGCAGCATAGTAATTGTCGAAATCGTCCATCTTATAACCCGGTGAAAAGGAAGAACGGTAGGGAGATTCGTGATTGCCGATCTCATATAATACAGGGCTATTGAGTTTTTTCAAATAGTCGTGCATAGCGGCAAAATGTTCTTTTTCTCCCTGGGCGTCAACAATATCGCCCAATACAAGGGTAAAAACAGGTTGAGGATCGAGGTTGTTGGTTATTTTTATACTTTCTTCAATAAAGGCATTGTGGATTTTGATGCGGGTATCTGATGACCCCGGCACTCCTATGGCACCACCCTGCGTATCGGCCATAATAACGAAGCGAAAATCTTCGGCATTTTCAGGTACCTTAAGACCCATCTGTTGGGGTGTGAGAAAAGCTATTTCACGATCAAGAAGGTAGTTTACATTTACCTTCGCTTCACCCTGTAAAAATTCCAATTCATGATTTCCTATCAACTCTTCCAGCCGAAAGTCAAAATTTTGCCCGTTCAGTTTTATCCTGACCCTCGTGTCATTTGCCGGATTGTCAATCCAGGCAACCATAATACCGGCATCTACCCTGTTTACTTTGGCCTTCACTCTATCGATGCGGGCATCAGAAATCTGCATTCCCGGTTCAAAGAAATAATGTTTTACCCGGCTTAGGCGACCATGGGTTACTTCAACCGCAGTATCGATATCAATCGGTTCCAGTGAGTTAGCAGCTTTAATTTCCAGCCTGAGCATTACCTGGCCATCCTTTGAAAGAATATCTTCCAGTTTTTCGGGTTTGCCATACTCGTAGGATGGAAACTCGCGGGTTGCCGTATTACCCATAAGGCTGGGAGCAACCAATACTGATGAACCGCCCAGAATTACCCGTTCTATAAATGTTCTTCTTTTCATTCTTTTCACTTATTTTTTCTCCAACTCATCAATAACACCTTGCCGTATCGGGAAACCAACAGTTGGAGCTATTTATACGCCGATATGAGATATTCACTACAAATAAACAAATTCCTGCTGCCCTTTCCGAGATAAATATATTATTTATTATTGGCAAATTTGTTTACCCATACCGGGCAGCATGTTTTCATTAAAAAAGCTGCTGTTGTAAATCGTAAAATCAACCCCATTAAAACGTGCCAGACTGTTATTGATTTCAACACACTGGAATCATCTGAATTTATATAAAGAAAAAAAATGCTCTCTTTCCGGGTAGCCTTTCTTTTCGTTTGTGATTTTTTTTATTGCCGTTTTTCTCTTTTCATCTCACTGCGCCTCATGGGCATAGCATCGATAATGGCATATAATTTTTCTAATGGTAATAATTCACTTTGCCGATGCTTTATTCCACCATCGAGGCCAAGTAACAGGACTTCGAACCCTTTTTCGGTCTTTTTATAAGTTTTATACAATTTTGAAGATTGTTTTGTTGTATCGCCATTTAGTATGATTTTATACTCTTCAGGCATTACCTGGTATATGATTAATTTCCGTTCTTCCAGGCCTGTCAAATCCTTCGTAAACTCAGCTATCTGAGCCTTTAAGGTAGGGTTGTTTTCATCGTCAGAAATGAGCAATATAAGTCTGTTTTCCCATCTGTGTTTCGATAGATCCTGCGCGGAACCGAGCAAAGCAGTAAATAGAGTCATAACGAAAAAAAGTGTTTTCAAATAATTCATGATGTTTAGTTTTATTTACTATTTATATTAAAGCAAAAAGGATGAGCAAAAAGTTCAGTTGCTTATTGAATCGGATTTATTCTGTTTGAAGCGTAGGTGTCTTATTTTTTCAGATTTCATGTATCTTCCACCACTTCTTAAAGTTTAAAATAACTAATTAAAAGATAAACAGATTAGTATATATTTTTCGGCCAGCCAACGGTAATAAGTTTACAATTTGCTTTTTCTTTCTCAGGGAATCCTTCACCGCTCTTTCAAAGGCCATTCACTGGTTGCTTTCATATCAAGTGCACAAAAAAAACAACTTGCTTTGACATGATTTTTTCTATGTAATGACTGTTTAAATCAATATTTTAACTACATTTACCATACTGCTATAAAATATGACAGGCAATGTCTGGTATACATGGCAAAGATGAAGAGTTTATTAATAAACTCACTCAGGTTGCCCTTGAAAATCTGGAGAATGAAAATTTCAGGGGCAAGGAACTTGCGTGTGCCGCAGAAATAAACTATCACACGCTTAATCGCAGGCTGCATAATGCTTGCAATAAAACTCCCAATCAGTTTATTCGTGAAATCCGGCTTGAAAAAGCTATAGAATTTTTGTTGAGCGAAAAATCAACCATTTCTGAAATTGCTTACCGGGTAGGATTTTCCAGTCCAACCTATTTTAACAAGTGCTTTCATGAGTTTCATGGTTTTACACCCGGCGAATCAAGAGTAAAAATTCACCAGAAGTATCTTGTTAACAAAGACAACAATAAATCAAACCATTGGCATAAATTGCGAATAAATCCGTTTGCAATAATCGGTTTCCTTTCTTTCATTTTTATGATTCTGGCTTTTATCTTTCTTAATAAACGAAATAAAACACCTCCCTTATCAACTGATAATATTTCGCAAACAAGCTCCATTGCCGTACTTCCTATTAACAACTTTACAGGAGATCCGGGCCTCGAATATTTTTCATCCGGGGTTCATGATGCTATTATAGGAGAATTGGGCAGATTAGACAATCTGGTTGTTAAATCCAGAACATCAACCCTGCAATACCAGAACGGCAAGCACTCTGTTCAGCAAATTGCCAATGAACTGGAAGTAAACTATATTGTTGAAGGTTCAGTTTTGGGATCGGAAGACAGCCTTCAGATAATCGTACAACTTATAAAAGCATTTCCGGAAGAAAAGCACGTATGGTCGGGTACATATTTCTATGACTGGCAAGATGTTCTTTCCATTTACCGGAATGTAACGCGGCATATTGCTGAAAATATTCATCTGAAGCTTGACCTGAAACAGGCAGAACAGATGAGCCGGTCACGGGAAATTAATCCTGCTTTGTATCAGCTGTATATGCGCGGTATGTTTCAGTTGAACAGGATGACACCCGATGGTCTGGCAAAAGGACTTGAATATTTAAGCGAAGCCATTTCAATTGATCCTGATGATCCTCTACCCTATTTAGGACTTTCTATCGCCTACAGCAACACGGGGCATGTTTCTGAAGCCGGCGAAGAAGCACACCTGCTGGCCAAAACTTATGCACTAAAAGCACTGGAACTTGATTCAACATTGGCTGAAGCCTATGCTGTTCTCTCCACTTTTTTTCTTTATCATGAATGGAACTGGGAAAAAACAGATTATAATTTAAGCAAAGCCATCGAAATCAATCCCAATTTATCGCTTGTTCGCTATACCAACAGTTGGTACAGTTTAATAAAAGGCGAGAACGAAAAGGCCATTAATGAAATGAAACTGGCTGTGGAAATAGATCCTCTGAATCCCATTTGTACAGGATACCTGGGTTGGCTTTATCTTTGGCTTGATCTTTTTCCGGAAGCCATATTAGAAGCCCAAAGAACGCTCGAAATTGACCCAAACTATACCATGGCTTATTATATTATGGGCTCGGCGCTTGCCGAACAGGGAAAATATGAAGAAGCCATTGAAATTCATAAAAAGGGTATCGACATTGAACCGGGATTCTTATGTGGCCTCGGAGTAACCTATGCCCGGGCTGGAAAAACTGAACAGGCCTTCGAAATTGCCGGGATGCTTGAAAAAAATATTAATGCCTGGAATGCCTGGGGAATATCGGATATTTATGCAACTCTTGGTGAAACAGAGCTGGCCATGAAATGGGTGGAAACAGCCTTCGACTTGCGCCAGGATTTTATCCCCTGGATGGAAAAAAACCCCTACTACAAACCTTTGTACAATGAGCCCCGTTTTAAGGAACTGGCCCAACAACTCGATCTTACCCAATAAATACCCACTTTGATTATTTTTTCTCATTCCCGTTTGTGAGCTGGCAATGACCTTGTGTATTTCATCAGCGAGAGAGCTCCCGCGAAAAGCGGGATAAATCACCAAAAATACTCTGACTTCATGTTTTAACATACTGCGAATTATAAATATCCCTCCCGTTTTATTACGGGACAAGCTACGTGTGTCAAAATTTTTGTGATGGCTCGGTCCATTTTAATATTCCCTGATTTTTTTATGCCTGATCGTCTTAAGACATCATTTTGCAAAAAGAATATAATCATTGCAATTATATTGAAACGAATGTGCATTTAGTGTAATTCTTTGCTATTCAGCTGCTATGTATTAATTAGGTTTATTGACGAAATTTATATCATCTGTAGTAGATTTTTATGAGATTGCCGAATTTTATGAAATTGCACAAAACTGGAAGACAATCAATAGTACAATATCTGTTTACATTTTGAAAAAGGTTTGATAAATAAGTTTTACAGTTTATAAATGAGAAAATGTGATCATTTAAAACAAAAAATTATGAAAAAGCAATGGCCACTCAGTTTGATTTTAATAATTTCTTTTTAAAAATTGAAAGTTTAAATAACAAAGTTGCCAGGTAATACCTGCATTTTCTTCAGAAATTTAGTTTGGATTAAAGCATTTTAATCCGCATTTTTTAACCTAAAAAATTGTATTATGAAAACACTTGGAAAAATCCTGCTGCTGATGGCTGTTTTTAGCATTATTGCAGCATGTAACAAAACAGATGAATTGAGTTTTAATGAAGAACTCACCGATATGAGTCTGAAAAAAGGACAGGCTATGGTAACTGTACCTTTTAAAATCAAATTTATGGGTACGTACCTGGATGGAATTGTTCCCTGTCCCGAATGTGGTCCCTGGGATTTCTCCGTCGGAGAAGCATGGGGGCTTGTACAGAATGAAGGCGGGGGTACCGGTACCCACCTTGGTAAGTTTAATCATTATTTCGAATTCTGTGCTAATTTCATGACCGGCGAATATCCAGGAGAGTATATGCATGCCTGGTTTGTGGCGGCCAATGGCGACAGCCTTTACGTAGCATGTGCCGGAGAGGTTCTTAACGGTAGACTGGACCACCATCCGGAAGATGTGAATTCATACTTTATTGATCCATTTGTTATTCTTGGCGGCACCGGAAGATTTGCCGGAGCTACCGGAAGTGGCTATACCGACGACTACAACCGGGATTCCTATCCTGAAAATTCGTTCCATCACTGGACCGGAACTATTACCTTGATGAAAGGGAAATGATGAATTAATTGCTTTTAAAAAAACCTTAGCCTATGGACTTTTTCAGAGTTACTTTTTATTTTAGGAAAAGGTTAGAAAGCGTTTTGGTAGGGTTTGAAGGCAAGCATACCACTACGCTTTCTTTTATTGGTATCCTTAATGAATCCTTCGGTATAAAAATCATCAGCGCCATGTTTGAGTCCTTCCACATCATGATCTCCGGATAATTGATAGGACCAAAATATTGCGTTATCCCCCATCTCCAAATGGATTAGGATAACGCAATAAAAAAATAAAATTTACTCTATTGAATCGGTGTTAGGGTATAGGAATATCGATATTCTCTGCGGAGTAGCTGATAGATCTTGTGCGGGGTATATCCCCAGCTATTGTCGCCGCCAACGCCCATTTGGCCATAGTCGAGATTGAGTACTACGTAGTCGCGTGGTTTCATATCCAGCTGATTGGGAATATTTGTGCGGCCAACGGGGTTCTCCAGGAATTCATAATCTTCTTTTTCAAACCGTTGGGCACCAAAGGAAAAGGGCAAATCGGAGGTAACCATAAATCCGGTATCTCCATCTCCGATCTTCAGCCACCTGAGTTCGGTGCGGTAACCGTTTTCCTGGGGCCGGATATAGGGATAGTATAGCTCATCTATCGTTTTTTGGTAAATGCCAAGCAGGGCACTCTCTTTTCTGTCGATATAGTTTTCATGTGGGCCCCGTCCGTACCAGCTCACCTGTGAGAATTCTGCCGGCAGCCTTACGATAGATCCTACCCGTGGCAAGGGTGGTGTTTTTCGGTTGGGGTCGCAATCGAGATGATGGTTTACCTTTATTACCCCCTGGTTATTGATTTCCAAATGGGTGTAAAAAGTGGCAAACACTTCGTCCATTCGCCTTTCCACCATAAATTTGAGATGATCATCGGCCCTGGTTAGGGTAACGGAAACCGTTCGGGCATTGGATCCGGCATGTTTCCACACACCCAGATTTTCATCCATATTATACCCATTGTCGTTGTCGTTGGGTATACGCCAGAAATCGGGCTCAATACCCTGTTGAATGATCACTTTGCCATCCAGGGCCAGATCACTGAAGTTGCCGGTATTCTTATCGAAAAACAGGCTTACATCGCCGGCTTTCACATTCCAGCCACTTTCTGTTTCAAGCGCCTGTATGGTTTGGGGAGAACTTGCTGATGCAAACGCTGCAGGAAAAGTTCCCTTTTGCACAACCAACTGTTCCATGGCCAATTCGTATCCTTTTTTCAATATCCCTTCATCTTCCTTCAGTATAAACAGGAAATTAACCAGATACTCTGCACCTGGATCCAAAGCCGGGAAATCAATCTCAAGTTGCTCAGAACTTTGCGGGGCTGTGGCCAGAGAATGGATGGTATGGTCAAATACGGGCTCTCCGTTTTTAAGCAATCTTACTTTTAGCTGGTATCCGGCCAGTGTTTTGAAAAAGTAGTTATTCTTTACCCTAAATATGCCATTGGGAGCATCTACCGATTCTACTTCTATATGCTGGTAAACTTTTTTCACTTCATGGGCATGAGGATTCAGTCTTCTGTCGGGACTGATCACACCATTTACACAGAAATTCCCGTCATGTCGTCCGTTTTCCTGTCCAAAATCACCACCCACTGCAAAATACTCAGATCCGTTTTTATTGGTTGTAAGAATTCCCTGGTCAACCCAATCCCAGATGCATCCACCCTGCAGCAGATCGTGCGATTCAATGGCATCCCAGTAATCTTTCAGGTTTCCGATGCTGTTGCCCATGGCGTGGGCATATTCGCACAGAATGAGCGGACGGTAAGATGCAGGCTGCGTGGCATAGTTGACCAACTCTTCGATGGTATGATACATGGGCCCGAAAATGTCGGTATGGGCCTTCTCGCCGGCCTGCTCAATCATAACCGGGCGGCTGTCATGGGCTTTATAGAATTCGTATATTTTGCGGATGTTGTGGCCATCGCCATGTTCGTTGCCCGATGACCAGATGATAACCGATGGGTGATTCTTATCACGATAATAAAGTCTTCGTGCACGATCCACGTGTTGTTCTTCCCATTCGGGATCATCGGCAATATGGTAATCGTAAGGAGCCTGGTAGGCAGCACCCAAACCATGAGATTCCACGTTGGCCTCGTTGATCACGTAAAGGCCATACTCATCGCACAGCTCGTACCAGTAAGGATCGTGCGGGTAGTGGCTGGTGCGCACGGTGTTGATGTTGAGCGATTTCATTAGATAGATATCCTGCTCCATCAGTTCGCGAGAAATGTAGTGGCCCACTTCCGGATCGTGCTCGTGCCGGTTAACCCCTTTGAGCAATACCGGCTGCCCGTTTACCAGCAACTGGTTGTTTTTCATTTCAACGGTGCGAAACCCAATTCTGGATGTATGTACTTCCAGGATGTTATCGCGGCGATCTTTCAGAACCAGCACCAGATCATACAGATTGGGCGTTTCTGCCGACCAGTGTTTAATGGCATCCACAGGGGTTGAAAAACTAACCTGTGCAATATTATCTCTCAGGGTTTGATCCTGTTCCCGGGTTGAAATTACCTTGTCGCCATCATATATAAAATATTCCACTTTCACCTTCTCTCTTCTGTTGTGATAAGCCAAAACTTCGGCATCGAGTGTAAAAATCCCATTCACATAATTCTCATCAAGCGATGCAACGACTTTGAAATCGCGGATTCGCGTTTTGGGCGTTGCATAAAGATATACATCGCGCTGAATGCCACTTATGCGCCAGAAATCCTGACATTCGAGAAAGGAGCCATCGCTCCAGCGATAGACTTCTATGGCCAGAATATTCTTGCCGGGTTTCAGGAAGGGAGTTACCCTGAATTCCGATGGCAATTTGGAACCCTGGCTATAGCCCACACTTTGCCCATTGATCCAAAGGTACATGGCCGATTTCACATCAGCAAAATGGATAAAGACCTCTTTGCCATCCCAGTTATCGGGGATGGTAAACTCAGTGCGGTACGAACCTACAGGGTTTTCAGCTTCAGGGATAAACTCCACCACGGGGGGTGTTGGGGTTTTCCAGGGAGAAAACTCGAAAGGATGGTTCATGTACATTGGAGTGCCATAACCTTGCAGCTCCCAGTTTCCGGGTACGTTGATCTCGTCCCAGCCGTCAACGGAATAACTCTCTTTATAGAAATCAACCGGACGGCTTTCAGGGCCGGCAGCGTAATTGAATTTCCATTTCCCGTTAAGCGGCTTGTAGTTGGTGGATTCTGATTGCTCTTTTTGCAGGGCATCTTCTATGCTCTGGAAAGGGATGGTGCCGGTGCGGGCATCTTCCTTGTTGCGCTCGATGATTTGTACGTTGCGCCAGTCCTGGGATTGGGTGGTCATTGCCACGAATAGTAAAGGCAGGAAAAATTTCAGTTTCATAGAATATATTTAATTAAAAAAGTTGAGCCCACTCCGAAAACTCGTTTTCGGCAAATTTGTGGTAATTCCTTGTTTTTAATTGTCTGATTTTCAAATATTATAATTAGTGCAAATTTGTGTAATTTGTGGACAATAGACTTTTTGTAGTGGACTCATTGTTGAGTCAGTAACTTTTGATGCTTAGCCATATTATTGCGCAAAGAATGCTTCAAGTTGCGCTTCCGAAATCTCTTTTTCCGGAGAAAAAGCAGGGCTGTTCATGTAGTTAATCAGACTGTATTTCAGTTGTCGTGCCACCGGTCTGTTTTCAAGATCATTGTGCAGATCGATGGACGAAAACATCAGTTTCCCTTCTTTTACCCTTGCCTGAAAAAGGTTGGTCAGCCTTCGGTTTTTAAAGAAATTATCGATAACAGTTACCACCGGCTCAACATTTAAACTGTCAACATCAAGCGTTTTTGAGTTTTTGCACAGATCCCACCATTGCCAGTTTGAGTAAAAATCGGTTGGGAAATGGGCAAAAGCTTCATGATCAGGATCAATCAACAGACCCATAGTTCCGGGTTGATCTGGGAAATGAACCGGGCTCCAGAACACTGGGACAAACTTTCCTTCAATCCCATTGAGATTAGAAGGATTTCCAGAAAATAATACCGATTTACCCTGCTCAAGGGCAGTTAAAGCATCAGCCCAAATATCAATTACAACAATTTGATTTTCAGGCATAACAACATTGTCTCCATACACCCATATTTCCCAATTATTTTTGTAGTTGGTTTCGGGTAAGGATAGTTCTATTGTGTATTTGGCAGGGGTTTTCAACCTCGTCAGGTCGAAACTTATATTTCCCAGTTTAGATGTTTTTCCCGACACAATTTCAAACCCAGTCAGGGTATTGCTTTCGATCGATTGCCCGGTGCTATCTTTTAATTCCCATACTACACTTTGGTTTGATAAATCATGGCTGTAATTGGCCATTCCAAATTCGGCGTTAAATGTTTCTGAACTGGTATAAACAGCTTTGTCGAACCAAAGCAAAGGCACCACCTCAGAGCAGAACATTCGCCATTGCTGGCCGGTTACAAAACCTTTGGGTTCCCAAAAAGCATTGAGAACGCCTACCAGCGCTGTTCCCTGCCCCGAGAAATCGTGCAGATCGAGCAGTTGGAATCCATCAATTCCGTCGGTTTTAAGGGCTCTTTCAATTTCTTCCTTGTAGAGCAGAGTGCCGAATTTTCCGGTTGCTTCCGTATAGACTTCAGCCATAGGTAGAAGCCCCTTTTTATCAAGATCATTTTTTACGGCTACAAAATTGGTTGGCTCAAGTACTCCTGTATATTTCTCAATTTCGCTCATATCGGGATAAATGGAATATTGCCCGATTTCGTGAGTTACCAGGGGCACCTGGATATGGTACATTGCCTCGGTATAATCGGCATTAAAGCGTGGTGGGTACTGATCGAAAACACCTTGTCCCCTCACCCACCCTTTTTCTGTATATTGGGTAATGAAAAAATCATCAACCGGCTCAGGGTAAAGACCATGTCCTTTTTCGAAAGTGAAACTGGTTGTGGTATATAAATGTCGGTTGTCAAGATTTTGAAGACGGTTTACCAGCCCGTTAAGCATGCCAAAATCTCCCTGTAGCTCATTGCCCAGCGACAGCAACACAAAGGAAGGATGATTTCCATAGGCTTTGAGAATCTCGTCTGCTTCGCTGTTTAAAAAATCAACTGTGCCCATATCCTGGCCGTAGTTTAGTCCCCAGTTGGGCAATTCTACCTGCAGGTACATACCCATTTGGTCGGCGGCTTCGAAGGCAGCTTTTGGTGGACACCATGAATGAAAACGAATATGATTAAGGCCAAACTCCTTTGCTGCGGCGAATGTTTCACGCCAGCTTTCCACGTCAGTGTGCGGGTAACCAGTAAGGGGAAAAATAGCACAATCAAGGGTACCACGCAGGAAAATGGGTTTTTCGTTGATGAAAAATCTGCCATCGCTTGCTTCAAGGTTGCGAAACCCAAAAGATTCGGAAAGAGAATGAAGCTTGGCACCGGATGTGTCCGTTAACGTAATTTCCAGATCATACAGTACAGGAGTAAACTCGTTCCAGGGAAAAATCTCTTCATCAATAGCGATATTAAAACTGTTGCTGCTTCCCTTTAGGGGTACCGAAACAGAAGATACTTCGCGCTTTTGTTTATCTAAAACCTTAACCACTGCATTTTCTGCCCTTTGAGCAGGTTGGGAAACCAAAAAACTTCCCGATATTTTTTTTCCTGAGAAATCGGGATATACTTCAATGTTGCTCACAAAGGCATTAGATTTTGCCTGAAGGACAATATCTCCCAGAATACCATTCCAGATAATCTGGGTATGGTTGGTATAAGCATGAGCCAGATCGTATCTGTTTAGATCATACTTTTTCGAATTATCAACGCAGATTGTCAGGTTATTTTTTCCAGGATTTAGAAATGATGAAAGATCATATTCATGAGCTGTAGAGAGGCTCAGGTTACTCCCAACTTTTTGTCCGTTTACCCAAACAATTGACTCCCAAAGGATTCTTTCCAGTCGTAGCGTTATGCTTTTATCATTCCAGTTTTGGGGGATGTTTATTTCGCGGGTAAAAAAAGCAGGCCCGGTGTAAGTAACCTTTCGGTGTAGGTGTAGCATTATTTCTCGCTCCAGGTTTGGCTCAACGGGGTTAGGATCACCAATGCCGGCATCATCCAGAGTGCCCGGCAATTGAATACTCAGATTATAATCCAGCGATTGTGGGTCTGCGCTATGTGGCGGTTTTTCAGGGGCAAGGTGCAGTGCCCATTCACCGTTAAGTAGTATTTTATCGGTAGTTTGCTGGCAGGAGGCAATAAAGCCTGACAGGGTAATAAGAACCAAAATCCGGATTACGGAACCAGTAGAAGATAAAAAAGGAAACCTTTTCCTGTAATTCTGACCGTAAATTTTCTTCGTAGTGATTTTCATGAAATTGCCTAACCTTTAGTTATATTTAAAAAGCTCTGCAATTTAGATAATTACGAAAAATCAAATTAGGACAAATAATTCAAAGATATGGTTAAATGGCTAAAATGGCATTATTTGTCTGTTGGAAAGGAAAAATCGTTTTGTTGTTGAAACTTTTTCGGACTTGAACCGAACTGTTTTTTAAACGATTTACTGAAATAGCTCAAATCATTAAATCCGCATGAGTAGGCAGCTTCAGAAACATTCAACCCATCCTTTACAATCATTTCGGCAGCAGCCTGTAAGCGGATGTACCTAATAAACTCAACGGGCGACATACCCGTAAGCTTGGTTATTTTGCGGTAGAGATTGGATTTACTCATACCAATTTCCTGGCTGAGGGATAGAACATTTAATTCGGTGTTCATCAGTTTACTCTCTATCAACGACTTTATTTTCCTGAGAAGTTCTTCATCGAGCGTAGAAATGGTATTATCTTCAAAAGGAGGCATAATACCCGTAACGTATTTTTGGGTAATACTATCAACACGTTTTAGTAAAGATTCTACACGGGTTTGAAGTGTTCTGATATCAACCGGCTTGGAGAGATAAGAATCGGCGTTGGCCAGGTAACTGGCATGGCGGGCTTCCTGGCTTATTTTCGCAGTAAGCATGATTACCACAATATGGCTCGTTTCGATGTTGTTTTTTATTTTGCTGCACAGCTCAATTCCGTTTACTACGGGCATCATCATGTCGGTTATTACCAGATCGGGTTGTTTTTCAAGGCAAAGTTCATATCCTTCTTCTCCATTTGTAGCTTCAAGGGTATGATAATAATTACCAAGATGTTCTTTTAACAACAACCGGAAGTCGGCATTGTCTTCTACGATAAGAATGGTCTTCTTTTGGTCATTGTTGTTGATTTCATCATCAATACCTGCGGAATCTGAATGATATTCATCTGTATTGGGCAGCAGTGATTCCTCAGGGTCAAAAATGATAAAATTTCTATGTTGATAATCGGATTCTTCGTGCATTACTTCAGTAGAATCATACGATTCAGGTGAAACAGGAATACACACCTTGAAACTGGCACCCAGACCCGGTTCATTTTTTACGGTAATTGTTCCTTTATGATTTTCGACAAGACTTTTTGCCAGGGCCAGCCCAATACCAACCCCAAAAGTACGGCCCGTTACAGACTTCACCTGGTAGAATCTTTCGAAAACAGCATCGATCTTCTCTGGTTCAATCCCTTTGCCCGAATCGGTAACTTCAAGCTCCATCCATTCGGTTTGATCTTTCACTACAAGGTCATGCCGGATAAGAATCCGTCCACCCTGCGGGGTATATTTCAATGCATTGGAAAGAAGATTGGAAAATATTTTTTCTATTTTATCGTGATCAAAAAACACTTTTTTGGTTACGTTGCCGCTCTGAAAAATTGAGATATTCTTTTTGGCAGCCATGGGCTTAAGACTTGTGGTAATCTTTTCGGTAAACTCAGCAAAATTTCCTGGCGAAACCAAAGGAGACATACTTCCACGTTCTACTTTACGAAAATCGAGCAGTTGGGTAATCAGGTGCATAATCCTTTTCACATTCCGGTCCATTATAGACAAGGTTTCGCTGTTTGCCAGTTTTTTGGCTGTCAGATCTTCGATTGAAAAGGTAAGAATAGAAAGCGGAGTAAGCAACTCGTGCGAGATATTGGTAAAAAATCTAAACTTAAACTGATTGATATTATCTTCTTTTTTGCGTTCCAGTTTTTCTATTTCCCAGGCATGTTTTATGCGGTAGTTGTTGATCAGGAAAATATAAGTCACTACAAGTACCAGCAGAAAAATAACACCATATAGGGTATATGCCAATGATGACCTAAGAGGATGGGGCTTGACTCTGATCTTAAGTTCAACAAGCTGGTCGCTCCATACGTCACTGCTGTTTGATCCTTTAAATTTCAACACATAATGTCCGGCAGGAATGTGGGAATAGTTAACCGTTCGCCCCTCATAACTTGTATTAATCCACCCATCATTAAGCCCTTCCATGATATAGGTATATTTATTTTTATGAGGCTGAAAAAATGAAAGAGCTGCGACGGCCACACTGATATTGTTTTGATTATGACGGAGCACAAGCCCATCTTCCATGGCCTGATACACATTTACAGGCTCATCGCCAACCCATATACCAGAAATAACTACAGGAGGAATATAATTATTTCTAAAAAGCTGATCAGGCCGAAAAACATTGTAGCCGTAATACCCTCCCACGAAAATTCGCCCATCTTTGCATTTATAAGATGCATTGTTGATAAAAACATCGCTTTGAAACCCATCTTCTGAAGTAAATATTTCCAGGCGCGGCGGTTGGTAGTCATCCATGGTGAATCGGAAAAGCCCTTTATTGCTAGTAAGCCAGAGGTTTTCATCAGCTTCAATAATATCATAAACCGCATCATCTCTAAAACCTGTTTCTTTTCGAAAGTGCCTGAATGCATTGGTTTTCGGGTCATATAACGCAAGCCCGGCTGTTCCGGTGCCAATCCATATACGTTTTTCCTTATCTTCATGAATGGAATAGATAATGTTGCTTTTCAGGGTTTCGGTATTATCATTTCCAGCCAAAAAATGCCTGAAAGTAATAGGTTGATGAACATCTTTAATATTCCTTGCAACACTTATTCCACCGCCAATTGTACCAACCCATAAATTTGAGTTTGAATCTTCCATGATTGAGCTTACAACCTCTCCAATAATGGAATTTGTGTTCTCCGGCCCGGGTAAAAAGCGGTAAATATCAAAAACCATTTCCTTTTCAGAACCTACAAACTTAAACAGACCCATGCTGGTGCCTACCCAAACACTTCCAAACTGGTCTTCAAAAATTGTATTGATATTGCGCGACCGATCGATGGTAACCGGGTCTGAATAAAAAAACTGATGGATTTCCGGGTCATTACCCGGAGTAACAATAAATAATCCTTCGTAGCGTGTGCCAATCCAGAAATTGCCGGCTTTATCTTTGTGAAAGCAGGTAGCTGCATTAAGGTCTTGTTGTAAATTTCTAAACCTGGGTATTTCCGTATAGGAAATAAAACGATCTTCTGATGGATAAAATTTTCCGAAACCAAAACCATGTACGCCAATAAACAACGAAGAATCATCATCTACAAAAAAAGATCTTACTACCTGGTTTTCCTGGTATTGAATCAGAGTGGGAAATGAGTATGCATCAATCCTTTTAAAATTCGGATTAACCATATTCAATCCACCGCCGCCGGTTGCCAACCATATTATGCCCGACATATCCTCAAAAATCCTGAATACGTCATTATGAGAAATGCTTCCAGGTTCATTACCGCTTCTCACAATATCAACCTTAGTTTGTTTACCCTGATGCCCACTTATGATATTTAATCCATATGGGGTACCAATCCACATATCACCATTTTGAGCCTCATACATAGAATAAACTATATTACTCGAAAGATTGTTTCCGGAAATTGAATCAATCATGTAATGTTGAAGTATTTCAACTGCCTGATAATCAGGTAACCGAACCTTAAGCAAGCCTCCTTCCCAGGTGCCAAGCCAATAATTTCCATCAGAATCTTCTGTGATACGAAATATCCTGTTAACTAATTCATTATCTATTTTTTGCTGATCTACCAGCAGCTGGACAAACTGATCCATTTCTTCATCAAACACATACAAGCCATTACCCCATGTACCAACCATTATTTGCCCTTTACTATCCTGATAAACGTAGGAAACCGTTCCAAAAGGATCATTTTTACCTGCCCTGGATGGTGAGGAATATGCAATCATTTCATCAGTATCAGGATTATACCTGTTTAATCCGGCCACGGTAGAAATCCACACTCTTCCCTGTGAATCAGAAAAAATATGGTTAATGGTATTTTCATGAATTGCATGACCGTTTGCACCATCTCTGTTAAATACACGTACAGTTTGTGTTTTCTTGTTAAATACATTTACACCGTTAATGGGAGAACCAAACCACAAATCCCCGTTATTATCCTCCGCAATGCAATTGAAAGCAATTGTATTAAAAGTGTTTTCCTTAACATAATCAGGCTTATATACCACGGTGGAGTAGCCATCAAAACGTGTAATCCCATTATCAGAAGCAATCCAGAGATATCCTTCGGAATCCTGGATTACATCAGCCAAATAATTGGAAGAAATACCTGTGTTGATATTATACCGTGCACTTACGAAAAAATCATTCTTTGATTCCGATGCCTCTGACCGCAAAAAAAGGCCTGCAAATATAAAAGCCAACGAAAGCTTTATAACAGCAGGTAATTTAAGCTGATTGACTAACCGGAGCATCATAAATATTTATAGCGATTATTCGTTTCGAAACAATTTGTACAAATGTAACGAAAGGAAAAAAAAATTCCCAACAATAAGAATCAAGCTGAATGATTTACACCAAAAATAGATTGAATCATCATAATACTAAAAGATGCAACACTATACATTTGTCATAGGTCAGCAATTTAAAAATGAAAGAATTCATTATGGCTCAAATCTACTTTCGTAAACTTCTGATTCTGATATGTATTGTTTTTTTTGCCTATGCCGGGTTAAAAGCAAATGAGCCCGACACATTATGGGCAAACTTCATTTCACCCCCACAGCAAACCAAACCGGCAGTGTATTGGTATTGGATCAGTGATCACATTAGCAAAGAAGGAATATCACGCGACCTGGAAGCGATGGCAGCTGTTGGAATCGGAGAAGCTTTTGTTGGCAATATTGATCAGATTGAGGAAAAAGGAAATGTAAAGGTTTTGAGTGAAGAATGGTGGCAGTTAGTCGAATTTGCCATAGAAGAAGGTGCACGAACCGGAATTGATATAGGGTTTTTTAACGCTCCAGGATGGAGCCAATCCGGAGGGCCATGGATAAAACCATCAGAATCGATGCGGTATCTGGTAACAGAAGAAACATCTATCGAGGGTCCGGCCTCCTTCAACCAAAAATTAACCACTTCTCATGAGCATTTTGAAGATGTGGCAATTCTGGCTTTCCAAGCCCCACTTCTTGACAACAAGAGCATATCCGGCCAATTGACAGGCATAACCACCCATGTGGAAACAAATGCAAAACTGTGGTTTGATGAAGACCCTTCAACAGAAAGTTTTATCCCCGGGAGCGAAGAATTTACCATAACGCTCCATACAGAAAGCGAATATACAATCAGAAGTCTTACTTTTTTACCCGCAGGGAAACCGTTTAGGCTATGGTGCAAAATAGAGGCAAAAAATGCCGATGGAAATTACCGCACGGTTAAGCAATTTGAAATTGACCGATCAAATACCGATACCAGCGTAGGGTTCATTCCTTTCGGAGCTGTAGCAGAAACCTTTCCTGCCACTAGTGCGAAAGAATTTAAGCTTACATTCTACTCCATGTCAGGAAACCCAGGTTTTACTGAAATAATATTATCGGGTGCTGCCCGTGCCGAAAGGTACATTGAGAAGCAACTTGGCAGACTGTGCCCAAATCCTTCGCCACAATGGGATACTTATATGTGGCAACAACCCACCCCCATTGACGACCCCAATCTTACCATACCTTCATCAGAAGTTTTAAACATTTCACATCTTATGGATAGTGAAGGAAATATTAAGTGGCAGATTCCGGAGGGTAAATGGATTATTCAGAGAATCGGCATGATTCCTACCGGGGTTTTAAACCGACCTGCATCGCCCGAAGCAACCGGGCTGGAGGTGGACAAGATGAATGCCCTGTATGTCGAAAACCACTTCAATGCGTATTTGGGGCGTTTGCTCAATAGGCTACCTTCCGGACACAGACTTACTAAAATAATTGCCGACAGCTACGAAACAGGCGCCCAAAACTGGACCACTGGCATGGAAGAAGATTTCAGGAATAAATTTGGTTATGATCCCATTCCATGGCTGCCAGTACTTACTGGAAGAGTAGTAGGTAGTGCCGATCTTTCCGATCGGTTCCTGTGGGATTTACGTCGTATGGTTGCTGATAAAATATCATACGAATATGTGGGAACCCTGCGGAGGTTAGCCAACGAGAATAATCTTGAATTATGGCTGGAAAATTACGGCCATTGGGGATATCCCGGAGAGTTTCTTCAATACGGGGGGCAGAGTGATCATATTGCCGGTGAATTCTGGACCGGAGACGGTAATGAGGGCAGAGAACTTCGTGCTGCATCATCGGCTTCACATACTTATGGCAAAAACGTTATTGCGGCAGAAGCCTTTACTTCTGGAGGGCCTGCCTGGCATTGGAATCCCCGAAACCTGAAGAAAAAAGCCGATTGGGCCGCCACAAAAGGAATCAACCATTTCGTGATGCATGTGTATATTCATCAACCCTATGAAACAATGGTTCCTGGAATAAATGCATGGTTTGGCATCGAGTTTAACCGTCACAACACATGGTTTAGCCAGTCAAAAGATTGGATTGATTATATAAGAAGAACCCACTATCTGCTTCAACAGGGTTTGTATGTGGCCGATGTAGCTTACTTTACAGGCGAGGATGCCCCAAAAATGACCGGACCCGATACCCCCCCGCTTCCACAGGGATATAACTTTGATTATATTAATGCTGATGTAATTGAAACCAGGCTTGATGTAAAAGATGGCAGGTTTGTATTGCCCGATGGCATGAGCTATAAATTACTGGTATTGCCACCACAGGCCACCATGAGGCCATCCGTATTGAAAAAAATAGAAAAACTTATTGCCCTGGGAGGTATTGTGGTAGGGCATGCTCCGCAGAGATCGCCCTCCATGGAAAACTTCCCCGTCAACGACAATGAGATACAGATTCTGGCCCGGGAAATCTGGAAAAACATACCGGTTGATTCTGCGGCAAAAATCTCATATGGCAAAGGTTGGGTATATAATGGGTTTCAACTTGAAGATGTATTTTCTGATATCGGACTTCTGCCCGATATACAAAATATCAATAATGAAAACTTTCCATGGATTCACCGGAAGTTAGACGATCTTGACATCTATTTTATTTCCAATCAAACAGACTTTACATCTACCATTACGCCATCATTCAGGGTAGATGGCATGATTCCGGAAATATGGGAACCCAACCTGCAAATCAGGGAGCCCTTAAATATCACTACAGAAAATGGCACAACTTCATTATCCCTGGAGTTTGACCCCGGACAATCATATTTCGTTGTCTTTAGAAAAGCAAAAAGTGAAACGCAACCTGAATTGGTAAATTACTCGCAGGGTAAAACTATTTATGAGCTCGAAAATAATTGGGAAGTACATTTTAATGAATCGGCTGGTGGCCCTGGGAAAGTTTCTTTCACTTCGCTTACCGACTGGTCTCAGAATGAAAATGACCAGATTAAATTTTACAGTGGCACCGCCACCTATAAAAAGAAATTCAATCTCAGGGGTATCCCCAAGAACCAGCGCATTTACATAAACCTGGGCGAATTCCAAAACCTGGCAAAAGTAAAATTAAACGGGAAACATTTGGGTACTGTTTGGGCCAAACCCTTTATTCTGGATATTACAGATGCAGTAAAACGAAGAAACAATATCCTCGAAATAGAAATTACCAATAATTGGCACAACCGGTTGGTTGGCGATGCTTCCATCGATGAAGAACTCCGCACCACTTCCACTATTATAGCTCCCAATAGCACCGATAAATTACAGCCCGCCGGACTTTTCGGACCTGTGCTTATACAAATAAACAAAAAAGCAGAAGATTAATGAATTGCAAAAAATCAAACACTCTTACCAAATCAATTATTAATTAATATTCAAATGTGATGAAAAAAAACCTACTACTGCCCCTGATCCTTCTTTTAGCAGGATTTATGGCAAAAACACAAGATGTAAACCTTTTGTCTGGTGAGCCGGCTACAGAAGCCATTACCTATTACAATTTTGCAGAATGGACAATTGATGACCCCGGTAAAATCCCGGCCTGGTATCATGATTTTGGAGGTGGCAGATATACAGCCTGGGCTAACAATCCGGCAACAGATGGTATAAACGAAACCGATAGAAGTTTGCTCATTGAAACAATAACGGCTCCCGACTGGTGGGGTAATTTTTTTAATTTCAGACTTGAAGCCCCGGTTACAATAACAGAATCGAATCGCTACCTGCACATTTTTCATTACCGTGAAAATCTTACCAATGGCTGGAGTGTAAGCATCAATGCCAACGAACCCCTTGGCGATGATGCACAGGGAAATCTCCGTTTTGATGGTGACAATACAACTGCTGGGGTATGGGAAGATATTGTTATTGACCTGAACCACCTGATCACTACCGGAGTAGATTTTGAGAAATTTATGCTTATTGTTGACAAAAACTGGGATGGCGATAACAGTGATAATCCACCTACAAAATACTACTTTGATGAGATCGTACTTAGCGATGATCCAACTCCACGCACAACTGCCGGTAGCGGCACACTATTGCTTTCAGGAGAAATACCTCCTGAACCGATCAACTATGCTGATTTTGCCGAATGGACTATTGATGATGTAAACATGATCCCAGCCTGGTATCACGATTTTGGCGATGGAAATTATGTAACATGGGCCGTAAATCCGGATGCAGATGGTGCCAATACCAGCATGAACAGCTTGCTTGTAAAAACGATCGCTGCACCCAACTGGTGGGGCAATTTCCTCAACTTCAGGCTGGAAACCCCAATCACCATAACAGAAGAAAACAGGTACCTCCATTTTTACCATTACCGGGAAAATCTTACCGATGGCTGGAGTGTAAGCATCAATTCCAATGAACCTTTGACCGATGCAGACCAGGGAACTTTGCGTTTCGATGGCCAGAACACAACTGCCGGAGTATGGGAAGACATTGTAATAGACCTTAACCACCTAATTGGCAACTCAATTGATTTTGAAAAATTCATGATCATTGCAGATACAAACTGGGATGGAAACAATGATGCCAACGTGCCAACTGAATATTATTTTGATGAGATCATATTGAGCAACGATCCCAACCCCCGGAATGTAGCCACTTTTGATCTGACCATTAATGTTGTTGGAAACGGAAGTATTGAAGCCAACGGAGTAGCCTACACCGAAACAATTGCCTATGCCGAAGGTACCACCGTTAACCTGGAAGCCATGGCAGATTCAGGATGGTTGTTCGATGGCTGGAGTGGCGACCTCGAATCAACAGAAGAAGCAGCATCAATTACCATGGACGCCGATAAAACGATCACCGCCACCTTTAGTGAAATTCCTGCCAATCTCCTTACATTAACACTTACCACCGTTGGTAGCGGTAAAGTACATGTAAACGATATGCTGTATGTAGAGCCTATGCTCATTGAAGAAGGAACCACAGTCGATCTCGTGGCCGTTGCCGGACTGGGTTGGGAATTCACAGAATGGACCGGAGATATTACATCTGCTGAGGCATCAACATCTTTTACAATGAGCCAGAATACCGATATAACAGTTACCTTCAGCCCTGTGGCAGGCGACCTGGTATTGCTTACAGGTGATGCAGCTGACGAACCCATCGTTTACTTTGATTTTGTTGAGTGGGCCATTGACGATGCTGGGAAAATACCAGCATGGTACCACGACTTTGGTGATGGAACTTACACAATCCTTGCCGATAATCCTGACACCGAAACGGGTAATGCTTCGGCAAAAAGTGTGCACATGAAAACCATTGCAGGCCCTGATTGGTGGGGTAATTTTTTCAACTTCAGGTTGGGAGAACCCATCCACATCACAGAACATACCCGCTACCTGCATATTTTGCACTGGCGCGAAAACCTAAACAATGGATGGAGTTTTAGTATAAACGCAAATGAACCATTGGGTGATGCAGACCAGGGAATTACACGTTTTGACGGCGATAACCTTGTGCCAGGTGAGTGGCAGGATATTGTTCTGGATCTTCAATATTTGATCGAGAATTCAATACCCCTGGAAAAATTTATGGTTATTGTTGACAAAGACTGGGAAGGCCCGCGCGATAACCCACCAACTGAATACTATTTTGATGAAATCATGTTGAGCAATGATTCTGTTCCGCGCATTTTACCCACCTTGCCCACAGCAACGCTAAACATTGCCATTGTAGGCAATGGATCTGTTAAAGTGAATGGAGAAGCTTACACCGAAGCCCTTACCGTGGATCTTAATACAGAACTAACCCTTGTGGCAGTGCCTGATACCGACTGGCTGTTCGATGCCTGGAGTGGCGATATCACTTCAACAGAAGATACCCTTGCATTGACCATGGATATGGACAAAAACGTTACGGTTACTTTTACTTCTACCGTTGGAATTGACACCAATGAAATGGAAACCAGCATACTGTATCCCAATCCATTTTCATCAGAACTTTTCATTACCAATACCCAGGGAATGAAAAGCATAACGATTACCAATCTGATCGGACAAAATGTGGTTGATCTGACAGTAAGCAATTCAGAAATTTTAAGGATACCGACACAACAATTCGAAAATGGTATTTACATCATTACCATTGTTCGTGAAGACAATACCCGCGAAATTCATAAAATGGTGAAGAACTGATAATCTGGCAAATCGCCCTTACGATTAGGTCATCCCAAAGCAGAAATTGCTTTTGGGATGACCTTTTTTTTAGATGTTTTAACAACCAAACCCTGACAAGCCAGAACACTGTTTTACTCCAAATCCTGCGTAGTTGGACTTTAAGGGGTTTAAAATCGATTCTTACCAGGGCCAGCGGCCCGAAATCTTTATAGTATTAATTTATGATGATTTTTTTTGCGCTGCGAAGTCATTCCTGTAAATGAAACAATTCTCTTGACAGCGCAATTAAAAAAATCCTTTATTTTTAAAAATCATGAACAGATTAAATACAAGAATGCGGATAATCATTAATAATTACTATAAATTTGAAGACAATATATAATAGCAGAAGTATTACTACAACCAATTAATAGCCCGAAATGCAGATAAGAAAATACAACAGATTGACAGATGAAAGCAAACTGATGAAGATGATTGAGGATGAAGAAGGATGGGATTATACCAGTGAAACACTTGCTGAAAAATACAAAGCAGCTTTGCAGACTTCTATCACTTATGTCGCCTTTCAGGATGATGAAATATGTGGATATTCCCGTTCGTTAGATGATTTTGGCGAATATATTTATGTCTGCGATTTATTGGTAAAGCCAGCCTACAGGGGAAAAGAGATTGGGAGAAAATTAATGGAATGCATTTATTCAGATTATCGGGATCAGGTTGTTTATGTTATGTCTGATGTTGATGGATATTATAATAAGATTGGTTATAAACGTATAGGGTCAATTTTTGAAGTTCCCCGCAAATAATTATATTTCTTATGATCAGATTGCTGGAAAAAGAAAAGCCTATACCCTATGATTTACTGCTGCTTGCAGATGAGACGATTGAAGCCATCAATAAATACATCCATCAATCAGACATTTATGTGCTTGAGCGGGACAATAGAATTATTGCAGTTTTTGCATTACAAACGATCAGCAACGATACGGTTGAGATAAAAAACATTGCTGTAGATACAGCTCTTCAGGGACAAGGAATAGGTCAGAGATTATTAAAAGATGCCATAAACCTTGCAAAAGAAAAAGGATTTAAAGAGATTATCATTGGAACCGGCGATGCTGGCATTCAACAACTTTACTTGTATCAAAAAGTTGGTTTCGAGATTTATGATATCAAACACAGATTCTTTCTCGATAATTATCCGGAACCAATATTTGAAAATGGGATACAATTGAAACACATGGTAATGCTGAGAAAAGAGTTGAAATAACGCCCAACCGTTAATCGACCTTGCCAGAAAGACTAACGGGGAATAGATAACTAACACGACCTTGACCCCGGAGATAAATCTAACGATGGTTTTTTGTGTTTACCTGCTGATATTTGAAGAATGTTTAAGAAATATATCTATGTACCTTGGAAAATGTACACATTTGAATTTTGCACAAGCCAACCTAATGGCCGAATTTACTAAAGAGTGCAATTTTTCTTTCGCCCTTTAAAAATGTTAATTTTGCAAAGTGAGCAACTAACTAATAGAATTTGATTTGAAACCATTTAGAAAATACTTACAAACGAATATTGACTTAAACTCAACAAACAGAAAATTCTATCTTGTGGCATTTTCGATTTTTGCAGCCTTTGTTTTCCTCAATTTTTTTGAGCCTTTTGGTTTATATTACGATAAATCAATTTCACATGAAGATGTTTTTATTGAACTTTTTATTGCAATGCTAACTGCTTTTGTAGTTCTGCTTTTGACGCAATTTGTAGTTAGAGAATTATTTAAGGTAAATAAGTTTACAGCAGTTACATTGATTCTTTGGTTTCTATTTGAAGCTACCCTTGTTGCCTCTGTTTGGTTTATTTTAGAAGTTTTAGATAAAACTTTTATTGGCAATTATTTTGCACTTTGGCTCGAAAATTTTATAGCTTATTTTTTAATCATGTTTTTGCCCTACTTCTTATATGTTTCTTATTGTCATACAAAAGATATTATAAAGAGATTAGAAACTGAAAAAAACTCAAGCATATCAGATGGAGAAGTTTTGAAAGACATTTCACTTAAGGATGAAAACGACGATGTGAAAATGATTCTAAAAGTCGAAAATTTGTTTTTTATTCAATCATCTGACAATTACGTTGAAATTAATTATTTAGAAAATGATGTTGCTAAAAAGCTGTTGGTAAGGAATTCTGTAAAAAAAATGGAAGAACAATTCTCTCATACCTTGATTATCCGTTGTCATCGGTCTTTTATGGTAAATACAAGTAAAATTGAATTTGCAAAAAAAACACCTTCGGGATTTAATTTAAGGCTAAAGCACCTTTCTGGCGTCACAATTCCTGTATCTAAAAGTTTTATTTCGGAATTTAGAAAATTTTCATCATAGTCGTAAAGCATTATAAATCATTGAGTGGTATGAATGGTTTTTTATACCAAGTTATGGGGTAAATAGCTTAAAAGCCCAAAAATAGTTTGCTTACCCCTGCATTTTCACCTTTCCCCCTTTAATTTTTTTATTTTTTTTTTGATGCTCAATTTTGCACTGTTTTTAATTTAACGATGTGAGCAAATGAAATTGATTATTATCAAATAAATGGGCCAACTGAGGCAAAAAGAAATTTTAATGATCAGTATGCTTACTTTGACTTTCCTGATTTTGAAAACAATGACCCAATTACAGGTGAAATTCCTCAAATAATGCAAAACTTACGAATAATTTATGAAAAACATTATCTGCAAATTAGCAGCACTTCTACCTTTAAGTATCTTCTCTTGCCAAACCCCAAACATGGAAGTTTCCACAGAAGCATGTAGCTCTTCTTATAAAATTAATAAAAACCACCCAAAAGCTGAAAAGCTGCGAGAAAAGTTAGCGGAGATAGTAGCTCTTGATATACCCGGTGCTGTCATCGCTATAAAAGATGGTTCCGGCATTTGGGCTGCTGCTGCTGGTTACGCCAAAACAGAAGACAACGTACCTATGGAACTCTGCCATTTACAATTTGGACAGAGCGTTGCAAAAACTTACATGGCTACGGCTATTTTATTGTTGTGCCAAGAGGGAAAAATTGACCTTGATGAAACGATTGATACCTACTTGCCGGATACGCTTATTCAAGATATCGATAATACCCGACAAGCAACAGTCCGAATGCTATTGAACCATACATCGGGTATAGCAGAATATACCAATCAACCCGATTTTATAGATTTTTACCTGCACAATCCATTGCATCAGTTCGAGCCGATGGAGTTTTTGTCTTATATACGCCATAAGCCTGCGTATTTCAAACCCTCAGAAGGATATAAGTATGTAAACAGTAACTACTTGTTTCTTGCGCTCATTGCTGATGAAATTACAGGCGATCACAAAAAATACATTCAAGAAGAAATCCTGAAAAAACACGGTTTCAATCATACTTTTTACCACACTGCCGGATTTATGGAATTTCCAAAATTGGTCAATGGCTATTGGCATAAATATGGAAACGGTAAGGTAGAAAACTGTTCAAAAATGCATCGTGCGCTGGTGGGAACATCCATTGGAGATGACGGGATCATTGCCACACCACTCGATTATCTCAGTTTTATAG
The DNA here is from genome assembly GCA_011390785.1 of Sphingobacteriia bacterium. Taxonomy (GTDB): domain Bacteria; phylum Bacteroidota; class Bacteroidia; order Bacteroidales; family UBA7960; genus SKVR01. Next base: position 22,027 of record JAABRR010000004.1, on the reverse strand, counting down.
AAAAACTAATGACGAACGAAATTCTCTCGGAAGCTACCACGGCAGATATGCTCAATTTTATTCAAAAAAAACCTAACGAACCCAACGGTTCCGGCTTAGGGGTGCATCAAACTTTTTACGATGGAAAACCTGAAATAGGACATACTGGCGCTGGCGTAGGTGCAAGCTGTGCTTTGGGTTATTTTCCGGATAGCGGTACCTATTATTTTATAGGCTATAACCTGGGAACGGCTTACAAACCGGCATTTGAAAAGGACTATAAAAAAATACGAAATGAGGTTTTTAAACTATTGCTAGAAGAATGAATATGAATGTATTAATCAATGAAGAACATTTTGGAATAAAATGCATATTTCGCCCCTTATCACTTATTACTTATATCAAGCGAATGAGAAAGAGCGTATTCGCTACCCTTTTCATCCTTACATTAATCTGTTTAGGATGATGCAAGACTTTCCTAACAAAGGGCTCATTAGAGACACACAAGTGGAAAAGTTGAAACAAGCATTAATTCTGCGGAACTTATTCTAAACTTTTTTAATGGACTTGAGTAGTAGATTTGTAACAAGGCTCAAAACAAATGAAACTCAAAACAAAAATAATATGAAGAAAAAAGTTCTAACATTCGTAATTCTGTGCTTGATTGCAATTACCGTTTTTTCGCAAACACTAAATAAAAATACACTTTGCAAAAAATGGTATTTGCATCATTATGAGCACCTATGGATTGACTATGAACCGGAGGCAAATGAGAAAAACGATTTTATCCAATTCAATAACGACATGACTTATGTGAGTGTTGATATAGGTCAAGAGTCAAGTGGTAAATGGTCGTTCAACAACAAAGAAAAATATATTCTTATGTATGATACGAATGACGACTACATTAAACTACTTGTTAAAAAATTGGATAGTGATGCTTTTGTTTTTGAAATTGAGATTAAGGAAATGGAAGGTATTGAAATTCATTGTTCAAACACAAAAAAACAATAGTAATGGGCAGTACAAATAATCGAATTTTAGGTTATGATTTTGCCCGTGGTTTGGCAATAGTAGGAATGATATTCGTCAATTTTAAAACGGTAATGGTTGCCGAAGAATCCTCCTTATTATACAATATTGTGGATTTATTGTCGGGAAAAGCCTCAGCCCTTTTTGTGGTTCTTGCCGGCATAGGCATGACTTTAATGCACGACGGAGCAAAACGCAAAAACAGTATTGAACTTGTTAGGAAAGTGAAAACAGATTTGCGAAAACGGGCTGCATTTCTTTTTGTTATTGGACTGAGTTACTATTTCATCTGGCCTGCCGACATTTTACATTATTACGGACTGTATATTTCCATTGGCGTGCTTTTTTTAAGCCTTAATCGCAAATGGCTTGTTTCAACATCATTGCTGCTTATCGTTGCCTATTCTGTTCTGTTTCCGGTGCTTAATTATGAAAAAGGTTGGGACTGGACTATCATGGAATACACCGAATTTTTCACCTTGCCGGGTTTCTTCCGCAGCCTGTTTATTAATGGGTTTCATCCGGTAATTCCTTGGTTGGCTTTCCTGCTTACAGGAATTTGGGTGGGACGCATCAATTTCATAGATTTGAAAGTAAGGAAAAAAGTTTTGTTCATTTCGCTGTCAATATATGTTCTATTCAAAGCCCTATCGATGGTTACGGTATCAGTACTTTCAGCACTTTCTCCTTCCGAAGCAACAGATATTGAATACGCTTTTGGAACATCACCCATGCCACCGCTGTTTTTCTATATGGTTACTGCATCAAGTTTGGCGGTGTTTATCATTTCACTTTCCATTTATATAGCCGAAAAATATTCCAATACGCTTGTAATAAAACAAATGGTAAGTGCGGGGCAACTCGCCTTATCAAACTACTTTTTTCATGTCATTATAGGAATGCTGGGAATTCAGCTGTTTTTCGGGAAGTTGGAACACGCATTTTCCATTGAATTTACCGTTGCCTATGCTTCAGTATTTAGTGTTGTACTAATTGTTTTTTCGCATTACTGGCGACGGAGATTTAAACGCGGTCCACTGGAGTTTTTGATGCGCAAAATAACTGGATAATATTAGGCTATTATAAATTGAATAAGAAGTCAATATTGTGATTTGAAGCAGATTTGATTCTGATTGGTTTTAATGTAGCCTGCGAAATATTGTTAACAAACTGATATTGAATAAAACCCATCATACACACAGTATATTATTAATTAGATTTAGAGATCATTAAATTAATATTTTTCAAAGATATAAGTAGCCCTCTCTGCAAGTTTAACCAACCTAAAACCCCTCTAACACCACCTCTTGGCAAACGCTGCCGGGCTCATGCCGGTATGTCGGCTAAATACACGCGAAAAATAGAGTGGGTCGTCATAGCCCAGGGCAAAGGCTACTTCTTTTACCCTTGTAGCATTGTTGGTAAGCAGGCGCATGGCCTCCTGCATTTTTAAATGTATAAAATAATCGATGGGCGATGCTCCGGTCTGGTTTCTGAAAATCTTAGAAAAATGAGACTCCGACATGTTTAGATAGTCTGAAACATCTTTTATTTTCAAAGATTTGTGCAACTGTCGCTGCATAAAAAGAATGGCCCTGTCAACCGGGTTGTTGCTATGGTAACCTTTTACCGATGCAAATGTGTGGGCATAAAAAAAAGATGCCAGCAGACCATTCAGATTCATATTGGCAAATTCAAGGTTTTCACTGGAAAATCCGGATTCCAGAGCGGTTAGAATCTCATTAAACAAGGATATGCGGTTTAACAGATGAGAGCTGTTTGATTCGGCAAGCTCCATTACTTTTCCAAAATACTGGCGATACCGATCAGCTGCAGACCCACCAAAATGAATCCAGTAGATTGACCAGGGGTTTTTCTCGCTTGCATAGTACATGTGGGACTCATGGGCTGGGATAATAAACCACGAATTGCCATTCAGGGTGTATTCGTTTCCCTGGCAAGCAAGATTGCCACTGCCATCAATACAATAAATCAAGATGTGCTCATGAATGCCCTTCTGTCTTTGTCGCTTATGATTGCGGGCAGCCGGATAGAACCCAATATCACTGATATATAAGTCTTTAAAAAGGCTTTTGTCCAGGAAAGCATTCAACACACGCGCAGGGATAACCACACTTCTGTCGCCACAAAAATTATCTTTTTTCCCTTTTAATACCTCCTTCGAATTAATTGAATGCAGTGCTTTCATGTTTCAACAGATTATTTAGCAACGAGCGCTTTATGGTAAAAACGGTTCCATGTCTTGTCCCTTCAGGAAATGAAAGTTGATCGGTAATATCGGTCCATGATTCCATATCTGTTGAAATAACAGCTCCCATTTTGCTTTCGGTGTATCGATCAAAATAAACGATCCAGTTGTCATCAATTTTTATGGCAGTAGGGCCTTCCACCCAGTTATCAGTTATGGGTTCTGATGCAGGAGAATATCCTGATGTTAAAGATGAACTTGTTGCTATTCTGATATTCTTCTCTGCTTCAGGAAGCAGGGTTTCGTCCTTCAGAAACATAACATATTCACCATCGATCTTATGAATGGTAGCATCAATTACATTAAACCCCTGATCGTATAAAACTTCAGCTTTGGTGAATTCCTTAAAATCACTTGTTAGCGTATAATACATCCGGTGGTTGTAGTTTTCATCACCCATTGCTTCAGTCATGGTAAAACGCCCGGGAATGGTAGTAGCCCAATAGATCATATATTGCCGGCTGTCTTTATCCCAGAAGAGCTCAGGGGCCCAGCAGTTTCGAGCTTCTGGCTCATGTTCCATTACCGGAATGTACTGCTGTTCAGACCAGTTGATAAGATCATCTGACCAGGCATATCCTATACCCTTTTCATTCCAGCTAACGGTCCATACCATATGAAACTTCCCATCTTTTCCTTTAATGATGCAGGGGTCGCGCATCAGCTTGTCCTGCCCGGCTTCAGGTTTCAAAAAAGATTCGTTGTTATTGAGTGCGGTCCAGTTCAATCCATCTTCGCTGAAGGCAAGATGTAAACCATCTTCCCCATTTTTCTGAAAGTAGGAAAACATATAAACATCCGGCTCAGTGCTGCAACCAGCAAACAAAAAAACAAGGATTGGGAATAGCAAAGAGTGGTTCATCTGTTTATTCAATTTTCACATAAAGAATTGCCGTATTCATATTTCGGTTTACATCCCATGAATTTAGCAGCAGCTTGTGATATTGCTGCAAAATTACGATGGATGACCCATCATTGAAATACAATGTTTCATCCCATTGGGTTTCGGCATCCAAAGGTATGGTAAATTCAAGATTCAGCGTATGAGAATCCGGGCTGCCCTCTTCCGAGAGATTAAATATCTGGTTGATCTGCCAACTGCCATAAGAAAATTCAATACGATCAATCCCGGCTTCATCTTCAACTGTAACAGTTGCCGTGGCATTTGCTCCGGCTGCAATTACAAGTGTATCTGTTGTAAAAGTGATTTCGGGTACCTGATGATCGAGATTGTTTAATATATCTTCCGGCGTTTCGCAGGAAACAGCAAAAAACAATAGTATCGTAATGATTGCCAAAAAACTTCTCATATTCTAATTGATTTTAAATTTTGTTACTACTCAGGTTATTTAGACATAAGGCTGAAGACTAAAGTCTTTCAACCTAAAGTCTATCATCCTACGGCCTGAATACCTGGCTTCTACCACCCGGCATTTTGTTCCACATAGCCTTTCAATTCTTCTTTTAGGGGAATTGGATACCAATAAAATTTAGGATCGAAAGAGCGGTTTTCCACAGCAAAAACATTGTATTGATAGGTGCTGTCGGCTTCATTAAACAATATTCTCATACCCTGAACAGGCTTATTAAGCTCTGTTTCGGCATCTTTCCATCTACGCAAATCCCAAAAACGATGCTCTTCCAAAGCCAGTTCGGCCATGCGCTCGCGCTTAAGGCGGGTTCTCATTTCGTCCTGGCTCATTCCTTGCGGATATCGTGCCCTGCTCGAAATAACATAATTTCTCCTTCGAAGCTCAAAAACAGCATTATATACATCAATGGTGGGTCCGTTAGCTTCGTTCATGGCTTCGGCATAGTTAAGAAAAGCTTCGGAATAACGAAAAATAATCCAGGGTTTACGTGTAGTGGTTCCCAAATCGAGATCAACAGCCGGATCAATAAACTTCCGGATGTAATAACCTGTTTTGGTGGCTGTTGGAGCTGAAAGCAATCCATCCCTTCCACCTTCATAGGTTTGTATCTGCCGGCCTTTAAAAGCGGCCCCATTATGCAAAATGGTGGCATAAAACCTCGGATCGCGGTCAACATAGGGGTTTTCAGGGTCGTAGTTGGGATCGGTATAAATGGTGTTTCCCAAACGGGTATCAAACGCATCGGCAAGCGCCTGCGATGGATTGGTAAAACCTGACCCGCCATAACTTAACGGAAAATTAGCCCTTTCAAAGGCATTGTTGTTGACCGCCTGCGTGGCCAGAATTACTTCTCTGGAATACGGGTTTTTAAACACATTTTCAAAATTACTTTCCAAACCAATGGAAGGACCACTTTGTCCACGGAACAACATAGCAGCTTCGGCAGCTCTCTCCCACTTGGCCAGGTCATTATCAGGGTTGTTTAAAGGACTGGCGGCATATAGCAGTAAACGTGATTTTAATGCAGCTGCTGCGGCTCTTACGGCTCTGCCTTTATTGGCATCGTCATAGGAAACAGGCAGGTAAACAAAAGCGGAATCGCAATCATTAACGATCTTTTCCACCACAGCATCAAAAGGTAACTGCTCAATTTCTCCGATGGTTTCTTCCGTTAGAACCCGATCAACATACGGAATGTTGCGGTATCTTTTTACCAATTCGAAATGAAACATGGCACGCAAAAACAATGCTTCTCCTCTCATAACCGGTCTGTCATTTTCAGGAATACTATTGGTTTCGGCTATTGTGGTTGTTAATTTCTCAAGGAATATATTGGTTTTTCTGATGCCGGTGTACATTTCATCCCAGATATCATCGGGGTTGGCAGAAGGATTTACGGCCCCATTGTTAAACATATGGATGGATGATGCCGAATTGGAATGAACGGCTTCATCGCTTCCAGCTGCCAGCATGGCACCATCGAAGCGGTTATAACCCGGCAACAGGTGATTATAAATATTATAGAGAAATCCGGGGGCAAGATTTTTATCTTCAAAAACAGCATCCCCGGTAAGATTGGTATCAACCTCCTTATCAAGATAATCTTCACAAGCAGTGAAAATGAATCCGGCAAAAACAGTAAGTATAAAGAATGAAATTTTATTCATAGCAAAAGCGATTTTTTAGAATTGAATACTTATACCAGTGTTAAAAACCCGCATAACAGGATAACCACTTACCCCGGCATTTGGCACCTCAGGATCAAGATTGAATTCGCCTGTATAATCAAAGGTGAGCAGGTTGTTGGCATTCAGGAAAAATCTGATTTCGCCAATGCCCACTCTTGAAAGAACAGATTGGGGAAGATAATATCCTACTTCCAGATTGGTAAGTCTGAGAAAATCGCCACTATATGCCCAGAAATCATTCTCATTGTAGTTATTTTGGTTGCTCAAAGTGGTGAGTCGCGGATAGGTGGCATTTTCCTCATTTACACCCTCTTGCCAGGCACCATAAGCCAAACTGGTAACTTTATTGTTGCCCTGCAATATCCACATACTGTTGTTGGTAAGCATAACGGTACGTCCAATTATGGCGTTTACTACCCAATGCAGATCAAAGTTCTTATATCTTACAGAACCCAGCAAACCAAAACTCCAGGAAGGAATGGCATCACCTATAACTATTCTGTCTTGTGCATCAATGATATTGTCGCCATTCTGATCTTTAAATTTCAGATCGCCCGGCTTTACAGCGTCAAAGGATTGTTGGGGGCTGCCGGCAATTTCTTCTTCGCTGGCAAAATATCCCAGGGTTTCAAGGCCCCAAATGGCTGTAGCAGATTTACCTTTCATGTACTGATAATCCAGCAATCCATCCACTTCATCCATGTTGATGATCTTGTTTTTAGCATAGCTAACATTCCCGTACAGAGAGTAACCCCAGTTACTTTTTGAATTTTTATAGCCCAGTGTAGTTTCCATTCCCTGATTTAACACGCTTCCGTTATTCTGATAAGGCGGATTCTGCCCCAAAATTGATGGAATGGTGTTGGCTCCGGTAGTAATAATTTTTTCCCGGTTTTCATTAAACAGATCAATACTAAGCGAGAAACTTTTGAACAGTTCAACATCCAGTCCGATGTTGGCAATGGTGGCTTCTTCCCACTGCAGGGCGGAGTTGGGCAGTCTTCCTTCGTAAGAGCCTGGTGTGGATGTGTAGCCGGTGCCAAAGGTGTAGCCCCAGCCACTATAGTATCGTTCTTCATAAGGAAATCTCTCCAGCCCAAGTTGAGAGTTTCCTGATTTACCAAGTGAACTGCGAAGTTTCAGGTAACTGACCGCGCCATTATCAGCAATAAAGTCTTCATTTGAAACAATCCATGCAGCAGAAATGGCAGGGAAAAACCCGAACCTGTTACCGGGAGCAAAATTTTCAGAACCATTGTAAGAAAAACCTACCTCGGCAAAGTAAGTATTGTTGAAACCATAGGTCATTCGACCAAAAACTCCCTGGTTGGCATAGGCAATATCATTTCCGTGGGGAAAAAACTTCGATTGCATATACTTTATATCACCCCCGAGGGTACTGCTCCCAAATTCATTGAAGTATTCGAGTCCGCCTAAAGATGTGATCATATAAGAAAACCCATCGTCAAACTTCTGAATATCAAGACTGATATCGCTGTTTTCGCCATATTGTTCGTACAGTACAGAATCGTTTTGCATATACTCCTGGTAAACAGCATATTGCTGACTTCTACCCAAAGCATAAAAGTTGGATCCATCCAAGCCGATCAAAACATTGGCTGAAAGTCCTTCAAGAATGTTATCCAGTTTTTGGGTTGCTTCGGCATTTCCGAATAAAATACGATTGTAATTATCGCGGTAGCCGGTGCGGGAAATCATACCCAAAGGGTTGTTGCGATAAATTGGTGTGCCAGCCAGTGTTCCATTGCGGTTTTCGATGGGCATGGCATTGGGTGGCAATTGCGACAGGGTGCCAAAAATTGCCCCGGCACTGGAATTGGGCACATGCCGGTTCTCAACGCGGGTTGAAATATCAATGGCTACTTCCAGCGATTCGGTAACATCCACATCAATATTTGAACGCAGATTGTAGCGGGTAAAATTGGCGTTGGTGCTATATTGTGGATTCACATCGGCAAATTCGTAAATGCCATTTTGCTGGGTAACGCCCATAAACAGGAAATACCGAACCGACTGGGTACCTCCTCTAACAGATAGCTTATGTTGTTGTTGTGATGTATAGTCTTTCAAAAACTCACCATACCAATCCACATCCGGAAAAAGATAGGGGTCATTGGTTCCATCGTACATGGCAGGATCGTAGCGGCTATCAGAAGATAAAGGCAACCCATCGTTTAAAAGGGCCTGATTGTAAAACTTTACATACTCTGCAGCTCCCAGGTAATCGGGTAATCTTGATGGGAGTGCAAACCCAGCCTGAGAAACGAAGTTGATTTCAGGTTTACCAACAAACCCCCTTTTGGTTTGTACGCTGATAACACCGTTGGCACCCCTTATGCCGTATTGCACAGTGGCTGCAGCATCTTTAAGTACCGAGAAAGATTCAATTTCCATGGCATCGAGCTGGGTAAAATCCCGCTCTATATGATCTACCAGCACCAGTGGCGACCGGGAATTGCTGAATGTTCCGATACCCCTTACAAATACACTGGAATTATCATACCCTGGTTCGTCGCCGCCATTTTTGAGCACTGTAATGCCTGTGGTTCGTCCAACAATTGCATTAGACAGGTTAGGCACCGGGCTTCTTTCAAGATTATCTGATCCAATTGACGAAACAGCATGAGTAAGTTCATTCCTGCTCCTGTAGCCATAAGCCACAGCAATTTTATTTTTAGCGGCAGGTTCAAGAACAACTTCAAGGTAGGAAATTCCAAACTCTGCTTTTTGCGATTTATTGAGGTAACCGTCTTTTGAAAAAACGATATTTGCGCCAACCATTGCCTGTATAGAAAATTTGCCCACACTGTCTGTAACAGTATATTTAAAATCTTCTGGAATTGACACATTAACTCCGGCCAGGGATTCGCCGGCTATGGAGTTAACAATGCCTTCAACAGCAATGTATTCAGCATCCTGGGCTTTTGTAATATTCAGTCCTGCCAATAGGGCAATAAACAGGTAGAATAATAACTTAACTTGATTTCGTATTACTGGCATAAAACAGGTCTTAATCAGTTTAGAAATAATCTTTTTTTTACCAGCCCGGATTCTGCTGGAACATGGGGTTTTTATTCATTTCGGAGATGGGAATAGGATACAAATCCATATAATCTCTGTAAATGCGTGTTTCAAAAGGTTTTACGGTATAGGTAAGTGTACCCGAATCATTTTTCTCAATATACATTTCATACATTTCAGTACCAAACCACTCTACCCCTTTTTTCCAACGCCGTGCATCCCACCAGCGATGTTCTTCAAAGGAAAGTTCTATAGCTCTTTCGTTCATAATCCGCTCTCGCATCTGTTCTTTGGTTAGCCCGGCAGGCATTGCTGTTACCCCCGACCGGGAACGAACCGCATTTAAAGCTGCATAAACTTCAGTTGTAGGGCCAGAAACTTCATTGAGAGCTTCTGCATAATTGAGATACATTTCGGCCAAACGAAAATAAATCCAGTTGCGATAGGCCGTATTATTCGATCCAAACTTTACCTCTTCAGGCATATACTTGCGAACATAGTATCCTGTACTGGTAAATTCGGAAAGATTCTGCCTGTGTTTCCCATTTTTTGATGGGCTCAAATCCGGACTCACAAAGGTTTCAACTGTTACACCCTGCCAAACTGCACCATTGTACAATATGGTTTTGTAAAAGCGGGGGTCGCGATTGATGTAGGGGTTGTTGGGATCATAGCCTGAGCCGGGTTCGTGTATTAACATCCCATTACTCATCTCAAAAAGATCAACAAAATTTTGGGTGGGCGCAACAGCACCATCGCCCTGAAATCCGTCACCTTTAGGAGCCCAAACATTAATTTGTCCATTACCAAAAGCTACCGGAGTCGCATGAAGATGGAAAATTACTTCCCGGTTTCCCTGGTTGCGCCTGTTAAAGAATAGCCTTTCGTAATCATCGGCACCGTTACCAGTAGTATAAAGCTCATATACCGTAGTTCCACCTTCGGCGGTAAGATCAAGAACAGCTTTGGCTGCATCGGCTGCCAATTGCCACTTATCGGTATTGGTGATTTGCTGATTCCAGAGCGGACTGGCAGCATAAAGAAGCATTCGTGCCTTTAAAGCCATGGCAGCCCCTTTGGTCGCACGCCCCAGTTCATTATCGGGTCGTTCAGCTGGCATCAATCCAATGGCAATTTCGCAATCGGCGAGTATAAAATCTACACAGTCTTTGTACGAATCTCTTTCCAGCATCAATTCTTCGCCGGGCAACAGCACCCTATCCATGATGGGCATACCGCCGTAGCGCTTAATGATTTCGAAAAAGTAAAATGCTCTTAGAAAATAAGCCTCCCCTTCCATGGCATTTTGTACCGCCTGGCTGGGAAAAGGTATTACTTCGAGTTTGGAAAGAAATATATTGGCCTTTCTGATGCCTGCATAATAATTGTAAATCTGGTTATCAACCCCGTCGTAGCTACCAAAATTAAGCGTTTGGGTACCATGATAACCCATGTAGGAGTCAGACTCGTCTGAAGCCGAAGACATTGGCACAGGCTGAAAGTTACCTAATCTGTTAAATCCCTGTTGCAGGTGAGCATAAATATCGGCATGATAACTCTGGGCATTCTCAAATACTGAAAATACTTTTTCTTCATCCAGATTCAGGTCGGGAGCCCGGTCAAGAAAATCCTTATCGCATGAGCTAAGCAGCAGAGAAAGCAGTATTGCTGTAATAATTATATTGAATTTCATAATGCTAAAATTTTCAGATATTAAGATTCAACCCAATATTGTAAGATTTTGAAGGAGGCATTAAGCCACCCCGTTGATTTCTATTGTCTGGATCGAGGGAAGGTTCCTTTGCCCAAAGGAATAAGTTCACCCCTGAAAGATAAATTCTCAGTGAAGAAATTCTGAGTCTTTCTGACAAAGAGCCTGAAAGGGTATAGCCTACTTCCATAAATTTGAGCCTTAGATAATCTCCCGAACCCCGGCTGTATGTGCTTCCTGCTTCGTTGTTCTGGTATTGACCATGAAGCCTAATGTATTCTTCAGAACCTGCTGTTTCAGGTGTCCAGTATTCCCAGTGTTTGTCAAAAACATTTTTATTGTTTGAGAAGTGCCACATAATCTCCCAGTTCTTGTTGAAAGAAGCCCTTGCAGCCCCCTGAAACATAGCACTAACATCTAACCCTTTATATACAAAACCAAAATTTAAACCGTAAGTGATTTCTGGAATATACGGATAACCCATCCTTACCTGGTCGAACCGGTTTATTACTCCATCTTGATTAACATCGACATAGCGCAAATCGCCAGGATAAACAATGTTATTTCCGGCAATGCCGCCAAGTTGTGAAATTTGCGGTGGACTATTATAAATATCTTCATAATTCTGAAAAATTCCATCAACCAGATATACCAGGGGTGTTCCAATTGGATAGCCTTCTTGTTTTTGATAATCGAGAGTCATAAAAGCGTCGTCTCTTCGAATGATTTTATTGCGGGCAAATGAGAAATTGCCCCTGATATTATAGGAGAAGTTGCTATTAATTCGGTTATTGTGGCTCAATTCGGCTTCCATACCCCGGTTTTCAACAATCCCCACATTGGCGGCACTAAATTCGGCACCCACATAATCGGGCCTGGTGTTGGCAATGGTGGTCAGAATATTATCTCTGTTTTCGTAAAATAAATCTATGTTGATACCCAGAAGCCCGTCAGCAATCTCGGTTTCAAGACCTATGTTTTGTTTACGGGCCACTTCCCACTGCACCATGGTATTGGCAATGGTTCCCTGTCTTATTCCCTGAAACCAGTTATCGCCGGTGCCAAACAAAGCACCTCCGGCTTCTTCATATTGCTGCAGGTATATAAATCTTTGTTCCCCTATCCTGTCGTTACCAACCCATCCCATGGACCCTCTAAGGCGAAACCTTGAAAAAAGATTTGTAAACGCGGTGTTTTGAAGAGCAGGTTCATTAATAATATTCCATCCCAATGCAAAAGCAGGGAAAAGTCCGTATCTGTTGCCCGGTGCAAAGTTCTCAGAGCCGTTGTAGCCCACATTTACTTCACCCAGAAATCTTCTGCCATAATCATACGTAATACGTCCTACAATGCCTTCTGTAGCATAGGGTATGAACTCATTTACGAATCTCAGGTCGCGATTGGCCAGAAGCAAACCTGTAACATTATGCTGGCCAAAATCGCGTGCATAATTTAGGCTGAATTCGTAATACACTTTACGGGTGTTATATACGTTGCCCCAGGCATAACCCAACGGAGTGTTTTGGCCAAATTCAGTATAGGTATTGTTAAAGGGATCATATTGATACACTACCGTTGTAGATTGATAGTTTTTCTCCATAGCCCCGTTATCATCGAAAGCCAGCTGGCCTTTAACCGAAAGCCCCTCAGTAATGAAATTGAGTTTGTGATTAAGGTTTACACTCATTTCAAGAATGCTGTTCTTACCGGAATAAAAGCCCTGGTCACGAACCCTGCCAATCAGGTTGGGGAAACTATTATTACCGGCCAATGATCCATCAGGATTAAATACGGGCAGGTCTCTGCCTGATTCGGCAAAAGATGCCCTGTAGATTTCCCAGCTGCCATACCAGGCTGCTGAAGGATAAGTTCTTTCTTCGATGCGTGTGCCCAAACTAATAGCTGCTGCAAAATCTTCGGTTACATCAATATCAAAATTTGAGCGAAAGTTTGCACGGGAGAAGTTGGTGTAAGGATCGTAATTATAAAATCCATCCTGGGTAAGAAACCCGCCCGAAATAAAGTATTTAACGGTATTGGTACCCCCACTTACATTAAGATTATACTGAGAAAGTGTTGATTGGTCCTTGATCATTACATCTGTCCACACATAATCAGGATTGGTATAGGGTGATGCACCGGTTCTGTAATACATCATGTCCTGGTTATTATAAGTTGGTGCCGACCATTCTCCTCCCATTTTATGCAGGTTGGAAAGCAGAGCCGATCGGTAAGAATCAAGGGGGCGCGGAATTCTGGTGGGCATGGTCATGGCCGTTTGGGTGGTAAAAGATATGACAGGTTTGCCCAATTCACCGCGGCGGGTAGTAACAATGATTACTCCGTTTGCACCTTTAACACCATACACAGCAGTAGCCGATGCATCTTTAAGGATGTTGATGGAAGCCACTTCGTTGGGATCGATCTGCGCAAAACCATCGCGGATTATACCATCTACAACAATTAGGGGTTTAGCATCGCCGTATGTTGCCTGGCCACGGATGAAGATTTCTGCTTCATCAAGACCAATTTCTCCTGATGGTTGCACAACCTGCACACCCGACAACTTTCCGGCCAGCGCCTGTGTCATATTTGAAACCGGCAGAGAAACAATGGTTTTATTGTCGATACTCGATATAGAACCCACTACAGATTCTTTCCGTTGCAAACCATACCCTACCACCACTACTTCACTGAGCATGGTGTTTTCATCAATCAGGGCAACATTGATTACACTTCTCTCTCCCACTTCAAACTCCTGTGTACGGAATCCGATATACGAAAAAACCAGCACAGCATCCTGGCTGGAAACATTTAGGGTGTAAGACCCGTCAATTCCGGTTGTGGTGCCCGACGTAGTACCTTTTATGAATACACTAACACCCACAAGGGTTTCACCGGTTTTATCGTCAGTAACCTGACCTGTTACAGTTTGTCCTTGTGCAAAGCTGTTTAACGACAGAAAAATGGCTACAATACCCAAAACCATATACCGGTATAGGGCGGGCAGGGATGTAAAACGGTATGTTGGAATATAGATCATTTGTCAGTTAATTTTTTGTAAACCTGTAAATGTAAGTTTGGATGGTTTTATTCTCCTGATCAAGTGCAAATCGTTCTTCATCTGTCATTTCAGATGTGTCGTCGGGTGGCAGCGGTGTAAACATTACCGTTTTCTTCCTTTCACCCACGTAGGTCTTTATCCTAATTTCCAGGGTATTGGATGATAATTCGAGAATGGTAAAACGAACCGGAAAGGAATAGTAGCTGTCTCCGTTGCGACGATCCATCGAAAGATCAAGCATATCATCATCTGAAATGAGCCAGGTTCCGGGTCTTTGAACCTCATCGCATGAGCTGTAAAGCCTGTATATCCCATTTTGCTCAATAAGTAGGCGGGTGCTTAGCTCACAGGGTGTAAGGCTTTGGTTTACCCCATCAATAGTAATGGATGTTTGTGTCCAAAATCCAGGCAATAATCCGATATAGGGATTCTCTGTTTCTTTTTCGCAACTACTAAAAAGGGCAAACAAAAAGATCAGAAAAACAGAAAATTTCTTGTTCATAGGTTTGTGTTTTGGAATGTCAGTACTGTTAATTTTATTTACTATACGAAAGAACAGTAACCTCCAACTGGCCCTGGTCTGTAATATCCTGCCGGCTAATAACCAGATTTTGATCGGTTAACTCATCTATATAATAGGCAGCAGGGAGATGCAAGGCAATATTGAGCATTTCATGGTTGTAGCTCCATCCTGAATTCTGGCTGGTTTCAGTGCAGCCATCATAAAGAACACATAAATTAAATTCCTGAAGATTTATGGAGCTTTGCTTTTCGCAATCACTCAATGAAACGGATGTACCATTAACGGTTTTAGAATCTAACTCCCATAAACCCAGTAATTGGATTTCGGTAGTATCATCATCTTCCTTAGCACAGCCGGAAAATGCCATCAGAATCAAAAAAACCGGCAGAAATTTAAAAACTGGAGAAATCATCAGATTTTTTTATTTAGTGTATTTTCGCTTTTTAAGCCAGCGAGTAACAATAAGGTAACTTGCATTTGAGCCAACCAAAAGGCATTAAGAAGCTGCCAAAGAATTGTGTTGTTAAGGCAGCCTCTTTAGCCTCTCGTTCAATCAATTACCTATTAACCAAAACTTTAACATTAGAAACAACTCCGCTAGTATTTGTAACTCTTAAAATATAGAGTCCATTTTGCGGAACATTGAGGGTATGCAGATCAGAACCTGTTGCCAAAGGCGTTGAAACAATACTTCTACCCAAAATATCAAATACCTGGGCATAGGAAGCATCGGCCTGTGAGAATTTAATCGTTTGATTTCCGGACCATGCTCTAAGAGTGGGTTGGGCATTAACTAAATCGTCAACATTAACAGTTCCTTCTCTTTCATAGGGGTTATCGTCGAGAACAATGCCATCAACCCAGAAATCACCGGCAGGGGTTCCATTGATATAATCACCATTTTCATCCACCTGCACATCAAATCGGACTGTCATGGCTTTAACGGCTGTATAGCTACTTAAATCCCAAACAAGGTCGAACCATTCTCCATCAATTTCACTCCCGGGATAATAAAACATTTCTGTATAATGCGTGTCAGTATTATCCACGATATGTAATTGAATAAAGCAATCAATTTCTGCCCGTACATAAACATGAAGGTATTGTTTTACTTCGTATTCAATAAGATGAATCCCTGGAAATGAAACGTTCAATCCCTGCCACCATGAAGCCGTCTCACTCTTGTAAAAATGACCTACCATACCATCAGAAATGACTTCACTATCTGTAAAGGGGTTTTCGATCACTTCAAATGTATTTAATTCGTTCTGGGTGTCAATTATAAGCTCAGCCAACTGATCTTCGCTATCAAAGCTTAACAGATCGGTTCCGGTAAGAAACTCAACGCCACGTGGAAATGGATCGTTGGTAAGGGCGATTTCATCGAAATAGTATTTTGTTGGCGGGTTGTCTCTGGGGCCATCCCAGTCTTTATCAACAATAACCATAAATTTTTCAAGCGCAATTTCATTGTCCATAAGATACCCGAGGTCAATAACGATGTCTTCCCAACGGCCGGGCAATGAATTGTTTCCATCAAAACGCAAAGTGCCCTGATCCGGGTCTTCAAGGGGAGTGTCATTGTTAAGACTAAAGCTCCAGCCATTATTCAGGTTTTCCCTGTAATGGAAAATATGGAGATAGCGGTTTTCCTCTGTAATGCTAATAGGAGTTTCTAACCTGAAATTAAAGAAGTTACCCCACCAGTCGGGGCCCGCTATGGTTTCCATAAACAGGGCCTTTTCTGTAGGATTTATTCCCTCCATCTCAGGATTATCAGTCCATATAGCATATTCCTGGGTACCAAAATCAACGTACCAATCGGCCATTTTTCCCTCATCAATTGCCCATTCAACAAAGTCATAATAAGTAATGAGTTCGGGTGATGTTTCCCCGGTTAGAAGAAGAGTTTCCGTAGGTTCCTGTGCCTGGGTGGTAAACAGAAATCCAAATGAGATTAATAATACAGTAAAAAGTTTTTTCATTTTGATAAATTTTAGTTTGTAATTAGATTGGTTAGTTTAAACAGGCTGTTAACCAGCCATTTTTTTAAATAGCAACAAATCGTTCACTGGCTATTGTGCCATCATGATAAGTTACTGAAACAATATAATATCCTTGTACAATCCTTAAAGGGATGCTGTATTCATATAGATGTAAATCAGTTTTGTAATGCACCATCTCGCCTGCTGATGAATGCACACGAATTTCCTTAATGATTTTACTCTGGTTTGAAAAAATCTTCAAATGATTGTTTTTAAACTTTAAAGCCAAAGTGGTGGGTTTTGAAAGCCTGTTTTCTACCGAAGTGTTTAAATTCACCATTTCCCACAAAAAATTATCGTTATCCTGACAGGTATTCTGCACCACATTGTCGCCATCCGTGGCATTTTGTGCAACGCTAAGGCATTTCATACTGTTTCGGGGCATAATGGTAAAATAGTTATCTTGATGGTGCACAAAATGAAATCTCTGATTTTCACTGTTTGCATCATTGAACTGGATGATACGCGCACCATCAGAACCAGATGCTCCTTCAACATCGAGCACAAATTGTGATGTTTCGCTCAGATGACCGGGTTTCATTCTTGCACCCCCGGTAAGTATATCCGGAGTGATGTGAAATATTGCATTGGATGATTGCTCATTGCCTGTTAATACCAACCTTCCACCCGGAAACATGGATGCATCACGAATGCCGGCATACAGACCTGTAGCCTTGTTTTTGAAATAGTAAGAGCCCTGTTCAATGCGTTCTTCGGCCATTTGCACCGGAATAACAAAGGTTGTTACAGACCAGGCAGGTGCTTCGTAAATTATCAGATCATTCTCTACCGTTGTGTTGGTTGTTCTGAATACTTTTTCGGTAAAACTCGGATTCACCTCTCGGGTTCTGAATCGTTCTATAGTACCATCTATTTGCCCAAAAGCACTTACATCGAACTCAAAACTTCTGGCAGATGAAGTTTCGTTTACCGCCACCACGATGGCTTCTGTCTCATCAGGACTTAAAGCTGCCAGCACTGAAGGATTTTTGGCGTCGATAATGGTATAACCTGGTTTTATGAAGCGGGAAAACTGGGATCTGTAAAAATATCCATCACCTTTAAAAACCGGGTTAATTGGATTTATATACTCCCCAACAATCAACCCCCATACAGCACTTTGATTTCCGGCAAGCTGCCAGTCAATCCAGGCAATGGCATTCAACTCCTTAATGTCCTTGATGATTCGGGCAGCCATAATTAGAAATAGCTCTTGATCGGTTCCGGAAATATTCAACGGACCCGATTCTGATTGCCAGATGGTAAAGTCATTTTCGTGGCACCATCGGGCCAGGTTTTTTCGTGAATTGGCACTTCCAAAATAGCTGTGGGTTGTGATGTTCGAAAGCTTTGGCAATATATCGCCGGCCTGTTTATACCCTACCACACCATTATAGGTTTCATCGAGGGAATTGGCATCCATGGCAGAAATACCTGTATAGCCGAGCATATCTTTTTCCTGCAGTTTGGCATATAACTCCCTGATCATTTTTTCCTGATCGGATTGTCCGAAATAGCAGCCCTCCTGGCCGCCAAAGGCAACCCACCAGGTAGAAAAGGGTTCATTAAACGGATCGATGGTGTGAAAGGTAACACCCAAACTATCATGGTAATATTTAACCACTTCGGTAAGGTAATCGGCAAAGTCATCATACATATCATCCTGAAGGTTGCTTTCTCCGCCAATGAAATTGCCTGCAGAGCAACCACTTTTGGTCATCCAGTAGGGGGGTGAATTGGCAAATGCTTCAAGAATGATATCATTTTGCCCGGTTTGGGCTATCCTCGACTCAATAAGCTGCAATACAATTCTGCGCTGGTTTTCGTCCTGTGTCCAGTCAAAGGGTGCATCTGCCGATGCTTTGTAACCTGGCATAGCTCCTCCATCAGAGCGCATATGATCGTGGGTAGGATCATCTCCACCACCAATGTTAAAGCGGAAAATATTCATGTTAGTCCCCATCGGATCGGTAATCCAATCGCAAATCTTTTTCACATCTGTATCGCTGTATCCACCCATTATATTGGCCCACCAACATAAAGAACCTCCCCAACCTTCAAACTCCTGGTACTTCATATTGGGATCGATAAGTGTAGGCTGTCCTTTGCTATCCTGAGAAGAAAAAATAAACAACAAAAGAAGGAAAAGGACTGATATTTTGAGAAAGTATGATTTTTTTCGCATTGAATACAACAAATTAAAATATTATGTGATTGTTTTCGCTTTTATAGTTTTATGGTATCAAATGTATTGCTAACCTGTCTGGTTGTGTATGACAATTCAATCTTTTTTTTGGGTAAATAGTGCAACTCCGCGCAAATACACTAAATATCAACCACTTAACAAATCAAGAACATGCCATAATTTATCTGTTTGTCCTAAAATTCCGATTTGAAGGCTCTAAAACTACTGAGGGCTTTAGCCCCATTTTATATAATGGCAAGATTGCAAATAATCATAAAATCTAATCAAAACACCAAATCTAATCAATGGAGATCTTACTCACAAGGGTTATCACCGAACGGGGCCCAACTTCGATATGGTCGGTCAAAACCACAGATCTGGTTAAACTGCCTTCATTGGAAGTGGTATAAGCATCAAACCGGTTGTCTGATATTTCGAATGATGTTTCCAAATTATCAATATTCACCTTTTTGGCTTCATTTGAATAATTAACCATAACCAGCACAAGGGTATTGTCGGTGGTATTTAAATAACCGGAAACCATAAAGTTATCGGCCTGTTCAGCTTCAGATAGGGTGGTTACAGACTCCACATAAATCCGCTTCATCCCAGGTCTTACAAATAGTGAATAATTACCCAGTGCCCAAAGGAGTTTTGTTTCTCTGAAAAAACCATTTTCTTTCAAAAGTTCTGACTCTGGGTTTTCAGGGCCACGGATTCCGTCATTGCCATTATCAAGATGAATAAGGCCATCTTTGAAGTCGAATTGCGAAAGGGCTGTCCACCAGCTCCATAAGGTTGCATTGGCCACCGTAATATCATGATGAATTACCCGGGCAACGTACAATGCGGTGGGCATTCCCAGGTCGCGCTCCCAGCCGGCCCCGATATCATCATGCCTTTCTAAAATACAAAATTCACTTTGCCAGTAATTGAGTTCTCCGTTATAATTCTCAAGCTTTTGGGCCAGTGAACGACGGATATCAATCAGCTTCTTGTTTTCGTTGGTGGTGAAATAGCTGTGCCCCAATACAGATTTTTTCAGGTTGGGAAGATCTCCGATATAATTATCAGAGGAAGGATTAAAAAAATCATCAATCTGGTTTTGTCTTCCGGGTTTTAAATTGCGGCCATACAGAAATTGAAGCTCGGCAGCTTCCGGAATAACAATCTGGCTGCTGGGTGATGTATCCATTAAGCGGGATGAAAGAAGCCTGGAAACTTCGGCAATTTCGCTGTTGAGAGCAGGTGTTCCTTCCTGGCTGGCCGGTGCTTTCCAATCCCATTGGGGCTCATTGAACGGACTGATGTAATCGAATGTAAGATCCTGACTGGCAAAATGACCCGCTACATTAGCCAGAAAATCAGCAAAATCATCCATCATTCCGGACTTTATGTTGAAGTTGTTGCCACCGTCCGACCAGGCTTTTTCATTTTCGGTCATATGCACAGGTGCACTGATTGAAAATGCAAGTAACTTGTCTACCCCTCTTTCCTTCGCTGCATTAAGAAACCATTGTTGCCCTGCCTGCCTGCTCCAGTCGTAGGTGCCATCGGCATTAAGAAACGACTCGGCCCGGCGCCAGGGGTTTGAAACGCCACTTTCGTCGCCCTGCTCCATACTCCCTGCCCCAATATAGAAGCGCCATTGAGAAAGCCCAATACCCTTTGGATTCCCGTTTTCGTCCATCTCCCTACTAAACAACAGATCGGCTATGGAATCGCGCTTCTCTACCGGCCAGTTCTTGCCCACAAATTGTACACGCCAGGCATCTGAAGCCCCAAAACCTTCCATGGTTTGGTAAGTAATGGAAGGATCGATAATGATGTTTTCGACCTGAAAATTTTCAGTCTCCCCTAGCTTTGCATGAGTTTTATTTACTTGACTGCTGCAGGAAACCGAAAGCAACATCATCAGCCATAAATAATAGAAGGATTTCATATTTATTGTTTTGTTTATCGTATTAAACACAAAAGTGGATATTACTCCATAATAATTTCAATGGTGGCACCGTCCAGCCAGGGAGATGAAAGATTTACCAGAGCGGTTCCTTTTTCTCCGGTGGCTTCAACATACACAATCATTCGCCCGTGATGGGCCCTTAAGCGGTTGTTTTTATAATTGCCCATATCAGATGGATTGCTGGCTTCCATTCCCAGAAGCTTTGCCGCTCCTGAGATGGTGCAGAAAATTTCATTGTCGGCAAAAAATACGGGTATTCCATCTTCATC
Source organism: Sphingobacteriia bacterium (assembly GCA_011390785.1). Classification (GTDB taxonomy): domain Bacteria; phylum Bacteroidota; class Bacteroidia; order Bacteroidales; family UBA7960; genus SKVR01. Next base: position 884 of record JAABRR010000004.1, on the reverse strand, counting down.
CACAATTTGAATCTCTATTTGAGCAACTCCTCTCTGGGCTGCAATATTGGGTTTGTAGGCTTTTGCCGTAATGGCATGGGGCCGTTTACTGGTTTGAATGTTGTGGCGTGCCGCTTCAATGCCATCTATATAGCCTACTACTTCCAGGTTGCCGTGGCTATAGGGGATGTCCCATGAAATCACACCCGTATCATCAATATCTGCTTTTCTTTCGCCTACACTTTTCCCATTAAGAAACAGCTCAACTTCTTCACAATTGGTGTAGCTCACTACCCTGATCTCATCGCCCGGGTTGTAGTTCCAGAGGGCATTGGCGTTAATATCGGGACCTCTTTCCCTGCGCACCCGGTAGGTCCCAATATATACCATAGGTTCATCGCTCCAAAGGCTTTGCCTGAAGTATCCTCTTGGTTTTACAAAACCTGCCAGATCAACCAATCCGGACGTAAATCCGCGGGAAGGCCAGCGGAAGGATTCTCCCAGGTAGTCTATTCCTGTCCATAAAAACTGACCAAAAATGTAATCATTGTCGCGTGTTGCTTTCCATGCATTCATATCATGGCGGTTTTCACTGCCATAAAAAACCCGGTCGGGGTATTTTTCATGATCAAGTGCATACCGTCGTTCGGTATAATTGTATCCAACCACATCCAGTGCACCGGGGTATTCTGTTTCGTTCGACATAACTGGTCCTGCAAGGCCTGCCGTGACGGCTCGAGAGGGATCAAGTTCTCTTACTATGGCAGCCAGCCGCAGGGCAATAGTGCTCAATCTGTTGGCATCGGGCTGACCGGGCTGGTATCCGCTAATATGTTGCTGATCAATACCTTCTTCGTCAAGTACCGGATGTGAATAGGGATCGTTGGGGTAGTCCACTTCATTGC
>JAABRR010000049.1 GCA_011390785.1 Sphingobacteriia bacterium | reverse complement strand
ATAACCCTCTCAAACCGTATAGCTATGGCACCGCTTACACGGCGTCGTGCTGAGAATGCAGCCCTTGCTCCCACCGATATGATCGCACTCTATTACCAACAGCGTGCTTCTACCGGATTGATCATTGCCGAAGGAAGTCAGATCTCCCCCCAGGGATACGGATACACGGGTACGCCCGGCTGCTATACACCCGCACAGATTGAAGGATGGAAGAAGGTAACCAAAGCCGTTCATGCAGCAGGGGGTAAAATATTCCTTCAGCTATGGCATGTAGGACCCTTCTCTCACCGGTTGCTGCAACCCGGTGAAAAGGCACCTGTATCGGCATCCCCCCTTACTCCCGAAGGAGAGATCCTTACTCCGGATGGCCAGCATGTTCCTTTAGAAAGCAGCAGAGAAATAACCATTGAAGAGATCCATCAAACGGTGCGGGATTTTGCCCGCGCTGCCGAAAATGCCATTATTGCCGGTTTCGACGGGGTGGAAGTGCATGGTGCCCATGCCTACCTGATTGATCAGTTTATTATGGATGGCACGAACCATCGCTCCGATGAATTTGGAGGTAGTGTAGAAAACCGCAGCCGTTTCCTGTTTATGGTTTTGGATGAGATTTTAAAAACAGTCCCGGCAAGCAAAGTGGGTCTTCGACTCTCTCCGAAAAGGGTAAGGCCCGGAATGGCCGATTCCAGGCCTGAAGAAACCTATGGATACATCATCGAAAAACTAAATAAATACAATCTGGCCTATCTGCACCTGAGCGAAATGATCAGCCAGGAGTTTCGCACCCTGCATCCACAAAAAACCATTGTGCCACACTACCGAAAAATATATAAGGGCACTCTGATTTCATGCGGTGGGCATACCCTGGAAACCGCTAACGAATTTATGGAAAAGGATTATGCTGACTTGATTGCTTTTGGTAAACCTTTCATCTCGAATCCCGATCTGGTAGAACGACTAAAAAATAACGCCCCGCTAACCGAATGGGACAAAGATACCTTTTACCATGGCGGAGCGAAAGGGTATGTAGATTATCCTGTGCTGGAGCTATCCTGATTTTAACATGTAATAAATGATAACCCACAGTGAAATTGTTAAATTTAAAAATGTAATCTTATGGCAGATGACGGATCAGCTCAGGGAAGTGTATGGCCACTCCCCAAGTTTTACTTTACCGTTAAATTAGGCTCACAAAACAATGCTGTTTCATTCCAGGAAGTTTCCGGACTTGATACAGAAGCACAAATCATTGAATACCGAAGTGGAAATAGTAAACAATTCTCAACTGTTAAAATGCCAGGTACTGTTAAAACAGGAAACGTAACGCTTAAAAAAGGGGTGTTTGTAAAGGACAATAACTTCTTCACATGGTTTGATGCAATTAAGATGAATACCATAAAAAGAGAAACCGTTACCATTCAGTTACTGGATGAAACCGGAGCTCCCGTAATGACCTGGACATTATCCAATGCATGGCCTGTTAAAATTTCTGGCACCGATTTAAAATCAGATGCCAATGAAGTAGCTGTGGAAACGCTGGAATTGGCCCATGAAGGAATAACCATTGCAAATAGCTAAAAAACAGGAGAAAGGCATCATCCAAAAGCAGATCAAACTGGCTAAACCATCTTAAAATGATTGAACTGGGGTGGGTAGCAGATTCTAGAACCTTAGTGATAACCCAACTCCATGTGGTGTCATAGAAAATCTAAGTTCGTGGTTATCCCAAAAGGAGCTTGATTGCATGCCGCTATTGTACATTCGAACAGCCTGTATTGCCTTTTTATTGGAAGATTGAGTTATTGGAATCGAGATAACAACCAATCCTGCACCAATTCCTGCCATTACCCAATTGGGTTCTCCCCCTCCTACTGCGGTGCCAAGGGGCCAGCCGATCATAAATCCTCCTGCTGCCCCAAAAACTGTTGCCAAAGTGTAATTTGACTGTGCTGATTTTATTTGTGCATAGGCCTGTTCATTGGGCTTCATCACATTCACCAGTTGGTTCATTCCCAGTCTTGTTTCACCCTGGTAGAATTGATAACCACCAAATACTTTTTTCGCATAAATAGTATCTGTGGCAATTTGACCAAACGTGCAGGTCATACCTGCCACAAGCAAAGCAAGGATTAGTGTTAGTTTTTTCATGTTGCTGAGTTTTGGTTTCACTAAATATCATCCATCATATTAACGGGTGCAATATTAACAAATATTTTCTTTGCAAAAAACAATCATATGTTTTTTACAAAATTATATTACGAAAAAATGAGCTATCGCATAATCTATGAAAGAAAATATGATTATCTGCAATCTTGCGGGTAGAAGTTTTTTCTCAATCCGTTTGGTAAAACAGAATCTATTTCCGTCCCCGTTCAAAATAAGGAGACGGACTTTAGAAATAACTTAAGAAGAAAGCGCTGCACATTAATTATTAAAGGAAAGAAAACTTTGATGTCAGCGAATTTGTAATTGAAGTTAATTGTTAATGAGACAAAAGTTCAGGGCTGATTAGATTACCCCGGAAATTTAGTCTGAGTAAAAACTCATCAATTTCTTTTCTCCAATGTCCATGACCGAGCTCGATCCAGAAAGAAAAGCAACAGCAAATGAGTGCAAAATAAAGAATATATAAATGTTTAACTACTCTTTTTAATGACCCCCAAAACATCAACCAGCTTTTTCAGTGTTTTCTGAAATGCCAGGATCTCAGTTTCGGTTATCGTGCTTCCGGAAAAGGAGCTGATTATTTTATCTGGAATCAAAGCAGCCTTTTCTTTCAGCTTAACTGATTTTTCGGTTAAAGATATGATCACGCTTCTTTCTTCAGCGCCCGAGCGTTTTCTCTCAATCAAGTTTTTTTGCTCCATTCGTTTCAGCAAGGGGGTTAAGGTATTGGATTCGAGCAGCAACCGGTTACCAATATCATTCACCAATTGCTCTAAAAACAGAGTTGATTCTCAATATAAAGCTTTGATAATTGTTCTTCCATTTTTAGAGCAAATTTTGAATATACTCTTCCATTTTTTCCGGTTTGGTAGTAGGAGAAAATCTTTTTACAGGATTGCCATTTTTATCAATTACAAACTTGGTGAAATTCCATTTAATGCTGCTTCCCAAAACACCACCTTTTTTCGATTTCAGGTATTTGTAAAGCGGATGGGCGTTCTTTCCGTTTACCTCAATTTTGGAAAACATCGGAAAGCTGACTCCATAGTTTACCTGGCAAAATTCTTTAATGTCATCGGCACTGCCCGCTTCCTGGTTGGCAAACTGGTTGCAGGGAAATCCCAAAACCACCAATCCTTTGTCCTGGTATTTCTTATAGAGATTCTCAAGGCCTTCATACTGTGGGGTTAATCCGCACTTACTTGCTGTGTTAACCACCACAACCGTTTTGCCTTTAAACTGATCCATAGAAACTGTTTTTCCGTAAATTGATTCGGCACTAAAATCGTAAAAATTCATGGTATATTTATTTAATTTGACAAAAATATTTGATTTTTGATGATAAGATTTATTTTGATTTAAACCAGACAAAAAAACAACTGTCAGTTTTTGATATAGGAAATCGCTAAACACGATAAATTTTATTTTCTTTGTGTTTTGCCAATCTATTCAACAATAAAATTCCTGGTTTTTGAAAGTGGTTGCCAAAATCAGGGCAATAAATTATCAGATCAACTTTTCTCTCTGCTGATCAATGCATCTGCCAGACCCCTGAAAATCAAAAAATGTAAAGGAACTACAGAATACCAATACAGCCTACCCCATAATCCTTTGGGTCTGAAAGTTGCCGTTTGAATAAGTTTTTCCTTTTCAATTTTAAATTCCAGCCATGCTTCTCCTGGAAGTTTCATTTCAGCAAAAAGCAAAAGCCTTCCTTCATTTCGATTGGCATACAAAACCCGCCAGAAATCAACGGAATCTCCAGCGTCAATCCGATCTGGATGAGTACGTCCCCGGCGCAACCCAACACCTCCGGCAAGTTTATCCAGATATCCCCTGATTTTCCATAACCAACTGGCATAATACCAACCCGTTTGTCCTCCAATATGCCATATATTATGAATAGTACGATCACGGTTTTTTATAACTCTAACCCGCTGATCTTTAAAACATCCATTATTTGGCACATTGATAAAGGCAGATAAACTGCGTGTTATTCGGCCACTTATCAGAGAGTCTTTCCAGCTTGAAACAACTTCATTGGTTTCAATAGCCGAAAAGGTTCTTTGCAATGCTGTTTCATAATTTATGGGTTTAACCTCAAGAATATGATTTATTTCATCATTTCGTGCTACAACTTCCACCTTCATACTATCTACCAAGGCAGAAGCAAGCCGGTAGGATGTTGATGTTATAAAGTAAAGCCAATAGGAAGAAAGGCGGGGTGTCATAACCGGTACTATACCAATCCATCTTTTCAATCCGCGAACCCTGGCAAATCCATAAAGCATCTCTTTGTAAGTAAGCACATCAGGTCCCCCAATATCAAAATTGCAGTTGTAAGTTCGGGTGTTAAAAAGTGTTTTGGATAAAAAAGTAATTACATCTTTAATGGCAATCGGCTGACAGCGTGTATTTAGCCATCTGGGAGCAATCATTAGCGGCAATTTCTCTACCAGATCACGAATAATTTCAAAAGAAGCACTACCTGAGCCAATAATAATACCTGCCCTGAGTGCAGTAAAATTATAGGGCCCCCTGGCCAGTTCTTTTTCTACAGCTTTACGCGATGATAGGTGGCGCGAGAGATTTTGCTCATTAACAATGCCACTCAAATAAATAACATGACGCACATTGGTTTTAGCCAATACACCCCGGAAATTTTCGGCTGAGGTCTTCTCCATCTGTTCATAATCAGAAGAGTTACTCATAGAATGAATAAGAAAATAAGCACCATCAATATCATTTGGAATAGCAGAAAGGGTTGACTTATTCAAAAAATCAACTTCGATTACGTCCACTTCATTACGAAGGGGTTCGGGTGGTGAAAACCTGTTCTTGTCGCGCACACAGCAAATTACTTTGTGCCCCTGAGCAACCAAAACAGGTAATAGTCGTTTGCCAATATAACCGGTAGCTCCGGTAAGAAGGATTTTCATGATGTACTTAAAATTTCATATTAAACAGCATTAATGATGATTATGTTTCCATAATATGAGGCCAAATGACTCATTACAACCGAAAAAATAACAAATCTGAAACTAAAGCAGTTTTGTAACTTTGCAGAAAAACCAAATATGAATAACCGTCAACTCTTCTATAATTACTTAGGGCAGACATCGGAAGCACCGCTGGCCATAGAAATACAAAATGCTGAAGGGGTTTACATGTACGCACCTGACGGGAAACAATATCTCGATCTTATTTCCGGCATTTCAGTTAGTAACGTTGGGCATTGTCATCCTAAAGTGGTAGAAGCGGTGCAAAAGCAGGCATCAACCTATATGCACCTCATGGTTTATGGCGAATTTGTACAGAGTCCGCAGGTAGAACTGGCGCAATTGTTAGCTAAAAACTTACCCACATCTCTTAATAATGTTTACCTGGTAAATTCTGGCAGTGAAGCCATCGAAGGAGCTCTTAAACTGGCCAAACGATATACCGGTCGCAGCGAAATTGTTGCTTTTAAAAATGCCTATCATGGGAGCACTCATGGCTCACTTAGTGTTATGGGAGACGAGCAAATGAAAAATGCTTTTCGCCCGCTTCTACCTGATATCCGTTTTTTAGAATTCAACCGAAAAGAGCAGTTGAAACAGATAAGTACCAAAACTGCTTGTGTTTTGATTGAAACCATACAGGGTGAGGCGGGTGCCATTGCCCCCTGCCCCAATTTTTTAAGTTCACTGAAAAAAAGATGTGAAGAGACCGGAACCTTATTAATTCTCGATGAAATACAGGCAGGATGTGGACGCACAGGCAAACTCTGGGCTTTTGAGCACTATGATATAGTACCCGACATTATTACCCTGGCAAAGGGATTAGGAGGTGGCTTACCCATAGGAGCTTTTATTTCAAGGAAAGAGATAATGCAATGCCTTACCAACAATCCGGTATTAGGACATATTACCACTTTTGGTGGAAATGCTGTTTGTGCCGCTGCAGCCAAAGCCAACCTGGAAGTGATAATAAATGGCAAACTTTGGGAAAATGCTGCGAAACTAGAGCATATCTTCAGAAAACACCTGAAACATCCTAAAATAAAAAAAGTCAGGGGAAAGGGACTTTTGCTTGCTATGGAATTTGAAGACTTTGTACAAAACAAAAAAATTATTGACAAGCTTCTGGAACGTGGCATTGTGACAGATTGGTTTCTCTTTGCCCCTGAATACCTGCGCATTGCTCCACCACTTATTATTACAGAAGAACAAGTAGTATACGCTTGTAAAACAATCATTGAAGTAATTGATGAAATGGATCTTCATTAGCAAAAATATAATCAGAAATAAAAATTATTGTAAGTTTTGGCAGTACTATATTGATTTACTCTAACAGAGTACTTACTTTTATGGTTTAAAATATAATATATGCAAACTGAATTATTAAACCTGTTACAAAAGAATCCCCTGGCAAACTTACCTGTATTAGGTTTCTTTGATAATTACTCCTTAGAAAAGCACTTTATTTGTAATGATTCATTGATTCTTATCGGAACCAGTGACTATACATGGGCTTATCTTTCTATAACTGACCATAATGATTTAAGTCTTTTGATAGAAAAACTGGCCTTCGAGACACTCTATTTTGCCAATGTGGAAGAATGGATGATACCGTTTCTGACAAAAAATCATCGGATTGAATGGAAACTTTTCACCAGGCGTTATTATCTGCCGGAAGATACCATAGTAGAGCCGTATGAAAAAGAAACAAATTCTCTTGATGCATCTCAAATAGCATACATCTTCCAGAACTCTTCTTACAAGGATTTTACATCTGAGGGATACATTTCGGAAAGGCTGGAACGAGATGTTAGTGCTGGGATCTGGGTAAATGAACAGCTGGCAGGTTGGGGGCTTACCCATGATGATGGGTCATTGGGTTTTCTGAATGTCTTGTCGGAATTTAGGGGCCAAGGTCTTGGAGAGGCCATTTTCAGATCACTTATCAATTTAAAACGCGAACAAAACAAGCCTGTTTTCATTAACGTTGAGCCTCATAACAAGCAATCAATAAGTTTATTGGAAAAATTAGGAATGGTCTTTGATCGACCGGTCAGCTGGATTAAACTGGCCTGAAAGCATTAGTCTCTAATCGGTAATTTCGATCTTCTCATTTTCATTCGAGTCTTTCAATTCGTCCATAATATAACCATCCCCTTTGGGAGTGTGGCCTTCATGAGCAGCTTTGGATATCATTTGCGTAGCTACCGGGGTAGTAAAAATAATAAAAATGACTACCATCACAGCTTCTAACCATACTATCCATGATACATATAAGATAGAGACTGCCGTCAACATAAGAATTGCCCCCAAAGAAGCTGCCTTGGTTATTGCGTGCATTCGCATATATACGTCAGGCAGTTTTACAACACCTATTGCCGCAATAAGCATAAATATAGATCCAAATATTAGGAAAAAAGCTGCGATCCACTCTATCATTTTTTGATCCTCCTGATTAAAAATTTCGCAAAAGCAATATTACCCATAAAAACCAAAAGGGCAATTGCTACAGCAACATTGAGATAAATGGTTTGACCGGTAGCCAGAATATAAGTAATGATTAATCCGATGGAAAGGGATGCAATCAAATCCAATACAATCATACGGTCGGGCAAGGTAGGACCTATTAGCAAACGGTACATCCCCATAAATAAACTTATGGTAAGACTAAAAAAGCTTATATAAATAGCCACCGTAAGCACCGGAGAATTTGTGATTTCAATCATAGTAGATTATTTTAGAAGTTTTCAATAATACAATGGAACCGAACAATACAAAATCTACTCAAATATTTTTCTGATTCTTTCTTCTAATTCATTTTTCATTTTATCTATAAACTCTTGTTTATCTGTCAGATACATAGCATGTACATAAAGTTTTTTCTTGTCCGGGCTTAAATCCATAGTAAGACTACCCGGGGTCATAGAAACAAGATTAGCAAAAGCTATAATGGCAGTATCTGTTTTTAAATCTAAAGGAACTTCGACAATACCCGGGGTAAACAAATCCTTAGGTGTTATGATATCCCAGGCTACATATAAACTCGACAGAACCAGTTCTTTAAGATAATAAAAAATAAAAAATACAAATCTGCCAATTCTTATCAAAATATTCAGTACTCTCATCTCAATTATGATTTTTAAATTTTTAATCAATAATTACCTTTTCAAAATTGCAAAAAATACAACAATTTTGGTTTTGATAAGTAAGAAAAACGGTTAGTACACTTCACTAATAGCTATCAAATTATAACCAAAAAGGATTTTCAAAGATCCTTTACCTACCCAAAACGGCGCTTATATACATGTGTGGATCAACAATCTGCTCCGCAGCCTGCAAACAAACATCGATAACCGGGCCGGCAAAAATACCCATTAATACAACAGAACCTGCTAATATAGCTGTAGCTATAAGTGTTGATGGGTGAACCTTTCCGGAAACACTAACTCCTTCTGGCACCTTTTTCCAATAAGCTTCATTCCAAATCTTCACCATTGAAAAAAGGGTAAACAAACCTGTAATAATTGCAATAGCCGTAATGATATATTCTGAAGCTTCAAAACCACCCTTTATCAGGAAGAATTTACCAAAGAAACCGGGTAATGGTGGAATTCCAGCCAATGAAAGAGCAGGAATAAAAAATAATACTGCCAATACAGGGCTGGCTTTGTATAGGCCACCCAGATATTTCAGATCATATCCACCTGATTTTTGATAAACAAGCCCTGCAGCAAGAAATGTATTCGTTTTAGAAAGCATATTGTGAACGGTAAAAAATATGGCTCCAGCTACACCTGCAACTGTAAATATCCCAAGGCCCATAATCATATAACCCACCTGACTGATAATATGAAAAGACAGAATTTTTCTAATATCGAATTGCGAAGCAGCCATTAGTACGCCAATTAACATAGTTAATCCGGCCAGAGTAAGGATAAATATTTTCCAGAATTGTTCATCAAAAACTACAAAAAGACTGTAAAATCTAAACATGGTATAAACCCCAACTTTGGTAAGTGTACCGGCAAATAATGCAGTAATTGCAATAGGTGGAGTATGGTATGAAGCAGGTAACCAAAAGAAGAAAGGAACCAATGCAGATTTTATACTAAACGCGACAAAAAATAGCATCAAAGCACTATTGATAGGAGTATTTGCTTCCCATGTTTGCATTTTAGCAGCCAGATCTGCCATATTTAACGTACCCGCCTTCCCATATAAAATACCTATGGCAGCAACGAAAAATATTGAAGCAACAAAATTTATGGTTACATACTTAATGGAGCCTCTCAACTGTTCGGCACTTCCTCCCAGCGCTATTAATACAAAAGAAGATGTCAGCATTACTTCATACCAAACATAAAGATTAAAAATATCGCCGGTAATAAATGCACCATTAACCCCCATCAACAATCCGAAAACCAGTGGATAATAACCGGCTGTTTGTCTCTCCTTATCAATAAAACCTGGAGAATAAATCATTACAATCATACCAACAAAAGATGTAGTAACCAGCATAATTGAAGATAAAAGATCAGCAACCAGGGTAATTCCGAAAGGAGCCACCCATGAACCGGTTTGCATAACCATGATCCCATTTTTCAAAATATCGGTAAGAAGCCAGATGCTAAACAGAAGAAGCAGCACACTGGCAAAAATGCCAAAGAATTGCTGAAACAGCAACGAACGGCGGGTGAACATTAACACCACCATAAACAACAAAGGCAATATAATTGGTAGAATCAGTGTCATGGTTATTCGTTTTCTGAGAGTTGATCAAAATCAACAGTTTTGGTTACTTTATAAAATCGGTATACTAAGGTAAGGGCAAAGGCAGTAACTCCTAATCCGATAACAATAGCTGTAAGGATAAGAGCTTGTGGAAGTGGATCTGCCATACCTGCTGTTTCGCCGGTAAGACCCCGCAAAAATGAAGGTTGGCCACTGGTTAAGCCACCAGCAACAAAAATGAGTAAATTGGTTGCATGGCCCAAAAATATCAATCCCAAAATGAGTTTAAAAATATTACGACGCAAAAGCATATAAACAGCTGCCCCGTAAAGTATACCAACAAGAATTGCCAATAGAAAAAGCATACATTTATTCCTCCAAAATTGAAAACATTACCAACATTAACATTCCGGCAACGGTAAAATAAACACCAACATCAAACAAAAGAGGTGTACCCAGCTTCAGCTCAAAAAAAGTATTCGAAAATAGCGTTATCCATTGTCCGGTCATAAATATTTCGCCCATTAAAATGGCTGGTAAACCACTGGCAAGGGCAATTAAAAGTCCTAATCCCGTAAGATTAACAGGATCAAAAAATATTGACTTCTGGGTTTTTTTTACTCCATAAGCCATGGCATATAAAATAAAGGCTGAACCAAGCATTAAACCTCCAATAAATCCACCTCCGGGTTCATTGTGCCCGCGATATAAAACCACCACAGAAAGAACTATTAACAAGGGTCTCATGTGGCTGGCTGCTATTTTTAATAAAACTGATTCCATCCTAACTTTCCTTTATTTTAGAAGGTTTTAACTTTAATATAGCATATATACCCAGAGCGGCAATTGATATTACAGATATTTCACCCAGAGTATCCAAAGCCCTAAAATCTACCAGAATTACATTGACAATATTCCGTCCATATGCCTGGGTATAGCTAACTTCTTTAAAAAATTCCGAAATGGGGATTTCCATCGCAGAGGTGCCGGCCTGTAAAACCAGAACCATAAAGAAAGAACCTACCATAGTAGCCACCAAAGTATCTCTCATTCTGGCCCCTGTTGATGAAAAAGGTTTGTATTTGGGAAGATGAAAAACTACTGCCATGGCCAGAATAACCATCAACGTTTCTACCATGATCATGGTAATGGCAAGGTCTACGCCGCTGTAGGCAATAAAAATGATGGTGATACCAAACCCAATTACTCCCAGCGAAATAAGAGATACAACCCTTGAATCGGACGCTACAGTTGTTATGGTTGCAGCGATAATAAGTATAACGACTGCAACCAGATTAAGGGGCATGGTAGAAAAATCGAGTTCTATTACAACCGGATCAGCTCTCCAAATCATTATCCAGACCAGAATTGATGCAAAAACAAATATGGTCATAAGATAAAACCGGTGATAACCATGTTGTAAAGTTTTGGTTTTAACCTTTGTAAAACCCAGAAAAGCATCCAAAACTGAAAAGAAAACCCGGGTAAATTCACGACGGAAGTACTTTATATTGATCCTGTCTATGAAAGGCAAAATCAAATGCCTGAACCTGAATGTTATAAAACCGCTAATGATGGTAAGAACCGAAAGACCTAAAACCAGGTTAAAGCCATGCCAGAGTTTCAGTACGATGGCATCATTGTCCGGACTTATGGCAGTAATGGCTTTAGAAGTTAACGGATTGGCCATATAGGATGGGAACAAACCCAGCAGAAGGCTGAACAAAACCAGGAAAAACGGGCCGATAATAAGAGATACGGATGGTTCTTTGGGAATTTTAGAATAAGGGGGTTCTTTCCCCCAAAAAATATCTATTGCCAGCCGGAGAGAAAGAAATACCATAATAACATTGGTAAGAAACCCCAGTGTGAGGATAAAATAATGAGCCTTGGGAGCTGCAGCACTGGCTTCATAAATCAACTCTTTGCCCAGGAATCCAAGCATAGGTGGTACACCAGCCATTGATACCAGGGCCATGATCATTATTACAGCAGCAAAAGGCATATATTTAAACAATCCACCCAATTGGGTAATATCGCGCGTTCCGGTTTTCTTTTCAATGTTACCCGCCATCATAAACAAAGTCCCTTTATACAGAGCATGCACAAGAAGGAATATAATAGCAGCATTTACGGCATATTCGGTTCCTGTTCCCAATAAAAGAACCAATGTACCTAACGCACTTACCGTAGTATAGGCCAGAATTCTTTTCAGGTCGGTTTGGGTAATACTTATCCAGGCTCCTACAAACATGGTGGTAACTCCGGTAATTGAGAGTGTGTAAGTCCAGATTTCTGTACCGCCTAATACAGGGTTGAGCCTTGCCAGCAAAAAGATACCTGCTTTAACCATAGTTGCCGAATGAAGGAATGCCGACACGGGCGATGGGGCGGTCATGGCACCAGGCAACCAAAAGTGAAAAGGAAACTGTGCTGATTTGGTAAAAGCTCCAATAAGAATAAGTATTAGGGCAGGCAGGTAAAGATTACTATCCTTAATAATATTGGGTTCAGATAAGATATATGCAATATCGTAAGATCCATATGGAATTGACAAAAGAACAAAGCCCCCCAATAACGCCAAACCTCCTAATCCTGTGATGAGAAAAGCCTGCAATGCGGATGCACGTGCTTCAGGTTTTTCATGATAATATCCAATTAAAAGGTAAGAACTTACGCTTGTAAGTTCCCAAAAAACAAACATAGTGAGCAGGTTTCCGGAAACAACGATGCCCTGCATAGCTGTCATAAAAAGCAATAAATAGCCGAGAAACCTTCCTTTCATAGGATATGGTCTCATGTAATAACCGGCATATACCATTATAAATGAACCTATACCCAGAACGAGTAAACTAAAAAGCATTCCGAAGCCATCAACATAAAAGGTAAAATTGATACCCAGAGCAGGCAGCCATGCATAAGTCTCGGTAATTATAAGGCCGTCGTTTATTGAAGGCAGCAAACTCAGGTAATACAAAAATCCGGTAAATGGCCAGATTGCATAAATCCAACCTGCGTAATTTCCGAGATATCTTCTAAGAAAAGGAGCTACAGTGGCTACCAGTAAGAGAATAAATATAAACAACCCCGCTGTCATAGGAAAATATTTACTTAACAAACATCATTATAATTTCAAAATTCCCTGAATTTGCTTTATTATCATAAACTTTAAAAAAGATATACAAGATTTTTCTAACACGAATTAGCATTATTTTGTTTATAAAACTATCTTATAATAAAACGAAAACAACATGAATAAAACACTTTTTTAGAAGATATCAAAGTGTATAATAGCCTGGCGAAAGTGTTGCTTGTAAACGAATGATATAAAAAATCAGGAGATAATTATCGCCTGCTTTTTTATTTTTCGATAATCTCAAATTCTGTGCGCCTGTTTAGCTGCCTTCCTTCGGGTGTATCATTGGGAGCAATGGGTTTGTCAAATCCATAACCTTTATAGGTTAGCCTGTCACGGTCAATACCTCTCTCGATAAGAAACTCCACCACTGATCTTGCCCGTTGTTCTGAAATTCGTTGGTTAATAGCGGCAGAACCTACATTATCAGTATGACCAGATATTTCAATCTTAATAGATGGGTTATCAAGCATCAGTTTATTCAACACACCAAGTTCAGCATAAGATTCTGGTCGAAGCGTTGCAGCACCAGTATCAAAAAAGATATTGTTTAACACAATACTCTCTCCTACTTCTACCTTTTTAAGTTTAATGTCATTAATAATTTCTCTGGAAACAACCGCTTCGCTAATGTTTATATTCTCACTATGGAAAAGATATTCATCAACCTGCACAGATATTCCGTAGTTTTTTCCACCGGGAAGAGATATTACATATTCTCCGGTTTCTGCACTGGAGCTAAACTGAGCCAAAAGTTCTTCTGTTTCATTATCATACAACTCAATAACTGCGGTTAGGGGAGTTTCATCCTTTTCATCCAGAACCTTTCCTCTTAGTATTGTCATGGGGACTGTTACCACTTCAACCTGTTGTTCCATAAGATTATGGTTCAAAGGTTCAATATTGGAAGCAATCAGATCATGTTGCAAAGGAATATCTGGTTGTTTCTCAGGGCCCAGAAATGTTACCATATAATTATCACTACCACCATATCCGTCGGGTTGCAAAGCAGAGTAAAAGGCAGATTCCAAATCAGGTGCCATAACAAAAAATAAGTCGTCTCCGGGCGTATTTACAGGATATCCTATGTTTTCCGGTTGTGTCCACCTGCCATTACGAAATTCTGTTTTAAAAATATCAAACCCACCCATTGAGCTGTGGCCCTGAGAACTAAAATATAAAGTTACATTATCATTAGCAAGAAAAAGGCTTTCTTCGTCGTATTCGGTGTTTAAAGTTGATCCTAAATTGGTTGGTTCGCTCCAGCGACCACGTTCATCCAGGTTGGCAGTCCAGATATCTTTCCCACCAAAACCATCGGGCCTGTCACTAATAAAAAAAGTTTTTCTACCATCACTGGTAAATACAATACTGGTTTCCTGGTTACCCTTGGTTGTAATACCCCTGGGCATTCTTCGTGGCTTTAACCACTTGCCATTATCAATCCTGCTACTAAAAATATCGCCACCCTTATCACCTCTGTAAACGAAAAGAGTTCTTCCATCGGGTGAAATACCCGCAGTAGCTTCATGAGTTTTAGAATTAACCCTTCCGGGTAACTGCTGAGCCTGCGACCAGTTGTCACCACTAAGTTTTGAAAACATAATATTTTCAAAATATTTATGGTCTACCCTATCTGTTTTTGCTCTTTTGCTTAATGGCCTGCGACTGGTAAAATACAGAGTAATACCGTCAGGTGATATAAGCGGGCTATAATCATCAAATTCAGAATTTACTCTACTACCCAGATTATCAACGAAAACCCGCACCGGATTTAAAACCATCTGCTTGGCAGTATTGCATTCAGCAACTCTTCTTTCAATTCGACCTCTTTCCTGAATGGCTTCCTGAGGACTCAGAGATTGCCTGTAAAACATATACTGATCAATAGCATCATCAAACCGGTAACTTTGTTGATAAGCTATGCCAAGTAAATAATAGACTTCAAGTGAAGCAACATTTAGTTCTACAGCTCTTTCGAGAAAATCAACCGCCCTGGTTTTATACTGTGTATAAAGATAGCACTCGCCAATACGCAAATTTAGAAAAGCGTTATCCGGGTTAAAATCATGGGCTTTCAGATAATACTCCAAAGCTCCTTCAAAATTTCCCCAACCCAGTTCGTAGAGATTATCTCCTTTTTTAAGATTTTTACGGGCTTCTCTTAACCCTTTTTTATCATTAGAAAAGTAAGACCTTGTAAACTCTTTATTTTGAGCATCAGAAAACGATGAGATCATCACCAAGATCAGTATTAAAACTAAACTTGTAAAACTTTTTAATATTTTGTCCAACTTATTTTTCATATCACCTGTTTTATGTTATCCTGAATCACAGCTATTAAAAAACGAATTTTTATCCTGAAAGATTAATTGAGAAAATTAAAATTCAATATAATCAGCTGCCCTTGTTATTCCAAGTTCTGACGCCTTTTTCCAATCTCTTTTTGCCCCATCAGCATCACGAAGCATTTCGCGGGCAATTCCTCTGTTCAAATATGCTGAAGCAAATTCAGGATTTAGCTCAATAGCGCGGGTATGGTCTGCTGCAGCCTCTTCATATTTGCTCAACTTATAAAATATATTTCCCCGAACCGTGTAAGAAGTATAGTTTTCCGGTTCTGTTTCAATCACCTTACTAATATCAGCCAGGGCTTCTTCATAGCGGCCCAGATTGGTATAGGCCATTGCACGATTAACCAAAGCAGGCATATAAGAACCAGAAAGTCTTATGGAAGTAGTTAAAAACTCTACGGCTTCATTATTTTTCCCTTGTTCCAGATAAAGACTACCCAAATTATTAAATGTAAAATACATTGTCTTATCAAAAAAGACTGCTTGTTGATAATCTGAAATAGCTGCGGCAAATTCATCATTTAACCGATGTGCACTTCCCCTGTCGTTGTAAGCATAAGCAAAATCCGGTTTAATATTTATTGCAGAAGTGAAATCATTAATTGCCAGTGGATAAAGGCCCTGGTTAAGATTTAACACTCCTCTGTAATAGTAGGCGAGATAAAGATTTTTATTTCGCGAAAGGGCAGTTGTATAATCATTAATAGCTTCATTAATGAGCCCAACAGTTTCTTTCGATCGGGCACGTGCAAAATAGCCCATTTCAAAATCAGCCATTTCATTTACCGCTACATCAAAATCTTTAATGGCTGCAACGTGATTGTTAATGCCAGCATAAACAACACCCCTGTTATAATAAGCCTGATAAAAATCGGGTCTTTCTTTTATGGCATCATTAAACTTCCTTAGAGCTTCTGAATACTGAGCCTTTTCATACAACTCAATTCCCTCATTATAAAATTTTTCAGCAACCATAACCCTTTGGTTTCCTATCCTTACCGTATCGGTGGCCTGACCAAATGTTGCCGAACCAAACAGGGTTAAAACAATAAGCATTATAAAAAGTCTTTTCATCTCACGTAATATTAGAATTATTTTACGATTATAATTACAGGGCCATGTATGGCACGGATTCCAGAAGAATCGATTATAAAGATTATTCAATAAAAATATGCTGTAGACTTCATTTTGTTTTGCACTTACATTTTTAAAATGAATTTAGCTTAATATGAAATAATTTGTCAAATATTGATTTTAGGGGAATAGCTGATTCTTTCTGTCTATTAAAAATAAATTTACCCCCTTAAATAAAGTGCAAATTAATAAAAAAATACTGAATACATTCATTATTTTCTTTTTAAACTTTTGAGTATAATCAAATTTTCGAATACACCATATGGCATTATCCATCCAATCATGGCAGTTATGTAGGAATATCAACCATATAGACTACATTTGCAAAATACAAGATTAGTTTTCCAATTTATTATCATGATATAATATTTAAAAATGACTCCCCGATTCTGGCTCGCCCGTGAATATATTAACTGGCTTTTGAAAGCCAAAACGAGACATGGTATTCACAGCCCATTTGTATATCATTTTCTTGAAAATTGCCTGTATGCAGATAAAGATGATAAGGCTTTTGATCTTATAGAAGATGAAAGAAAGAAACTGATCCGTTCACGGGAAAAAATTCATTATTTTGATCCGGGAGCAGGAAGTCGTGTAACAAAAACACTCCAACCAGCGACTAAAGTATCCAGACGTGTTGGTTCAATAGCATTGAAATCCTTACAGAAACCTAAATACTGCCGCCTGTTTCACCGAATGGTAATGTACTTAAATGCTAAAGACATACTTGAATTAGGCACATGTTTTGGCATTACAACAGCTTACATTGGATTGCCTGACAAAAGCCAGCAGATAAGTGTGGATACAATTGAAGGAGCAGATTCTATTGCAAATATTGCCGAAAGTGTTTTTAAGAAAATAAATCTTTCAAATATTCATCTTCATAAAGGTTTATTTGACCAAATATTACCTGAATTGCTTATTGATGATAAGAATTACGACATAGCATTTATAGACGGAGATCATAAAGGAGAAAGTTTGTTGAAGTATTTCGACATTATCGTTAAACATATTAGTCAACATGGTGTTATTGTAATCGATGATATCAGATGGTCTGAATCAATGTTTAATGCATGGAATTCAATTATTGATAAACCTGAAATAACTATTAGTCTTGACTTATTTAAGCTTGGATTGGTCTTTTTTGAACCGGGCACCAGTAAGGAGAATTTTTCGATTCGATTTTAAATTTAATCCAATTAAAAAGTTATTGGTTTTAAAATAAATTAAAAATTATAAACTATTAAATCATGCAAAAAGCACTTATCAATCTGGAAGAACTTACCAAACATTACAAAGTTGGAACTGAAACAGTAAAGGCCCTTCGATCCGTTTCACTCTCAATTTACAAGAATGAGTATGTAGCTCTTATGGGTCCGTCAGGTTCAGGAAAATCCACTTTAATGAATATTTTGGGATGTCTCGACAGTCCTACATCCGGGAGATATTATTTAAATGGACAGGATGTGAGTAAAATGATTGATAATCAGCTCGCTGAGATTAGAAATAAAGAAATTGGTTTCGTATTTCAGACTTTCAACCTTTTACCCAGGTCAACAGCACTTGATAATGTTGCTTTACCCATGATCTATTCCGGAATCGGTAAAGGTGGAAGAAACCACCGGGCTTTAGAAGTTCTTGATCAGGTGGGTCTTTCTGATCGTGTTGATCACAAACCCAATGAATTATCGGGAGGCCAAAGACAAAGAGTTGCTGTTGCCCGGGCTATGGTTAATAATCCTTCTATAATATTGGCCGATGAACCAACCGGAAATCTGGACTCAAAGACTTCTATTGAAATTATGGGATTGTTTGAGGAAATCCATCAGGCTGGCAATACCATTATTCTTGTAACGCATGAAGAAGATATTGCATTACATGCCCATAGAATTATTCGCCTGCGTGATGGAATAGTTGAGTCTGATACCGTTAATCCTAACGTAATTACGATTACACAAAATGCTTAAAAATTAACTTTATAATATTAAATCCAAGAATGGAAAGCTGGAAAATTTACACAAAAACCGGTGATAAAGGAGAAACTTCGCTAATTGGGGGGAAGAGAGTTCCAAAATATCACATGAGAATTGAAGCTTACGGAACTATTGACGAATTAAATTCTTTTGTAGGCATTATTAAAGATCAGGATATAAATTCTCATTATAAAGAAGTTCTTCTCAACATTCAGGAAAATTTATTTATTGCAGAATCAATACTGGCAAAGGATGATAAGTCTCAAATTAAAAATCTACCCTGCCTGCGCGAAGATGATATCTTACAATTAGAAACAGAAATTGATACAATGAATGAAGAATTACCAGAGCTCAATAATTTCATTCTTCCAGGCGGTCATCCGATTGTATCACACACTCATGTTGCCCGATGCGTTTGCAGAAGAGCTGAAAGAATAATTATTGCACTTTCAGAAAAAGTCGAAGTTCCAGAAATAATTATCCGATACATTAACAGATTATCTGATTATTTCTTTGTTTTGGCCAGAAAAGTTGCTCTTGACAAAGGGGTTCCTGATATTTTATGGAAAGCCCGTAATTGTATATAAAAAATGGGATAATAAATATCCCATTTAATTTGCTTTAAAAATCGAACTGACTTAATACGGTTCCTGCCTGAAAACATGACTGACACTTGAACTTCCAGGGCGAGTTGATTTGGAAAAAAGTATATATCCTAAATTAAAACTAGTAGAAAAATAATGATCATTTCGTGTACTATACGGGCGTGTTAAGCCATCAAGGTAATCAAAGAATGTATAACGAAAATTCAAATCAATACCGAATACCCATCTATTGTCAAGTGTCCATTGAATTCCTGTTCCAAAAGGAATTCCCACCTGCAAATTATTGTAAAGTAAATCTGCATTCATTAGTCCCTGATCAA
Source organism: Sphingobacteriia bacterium (assembly GCA_011390785.1). Lineage (GTDB taxonomy): Bacteria > Bacteroidota > Bacteroidia > Bacteroidales > UBA7960 > SKVR01. The sequence goes on along the minus strand of JAABRR010000049.1, from coordinate 3,411 downwards.
AATCATCAATTACAGGTCCCATAACCTCAGGATTATTGTAAAACAGAGATAAACCCCCGAAGAAAAACCAATCAAAGATACCTTTTCCAAAATCAGCTTTCACTCTTCTTTTAGGTTTGGGCAAATAAATTTCTGCCAGTAACGAGCCCTCAAAAACATTATTGGAAAAGGACTTACCCCTGTTAACCACTTCCAGATTCTCAGACCAGCGATCATCTCCCCGCAACATAGATACTCCCAGGTTGGATTTAAGCGAAAAAGAACTATTGAAACGATAACGGGTGTTAATCATGAGCGCCGGAGATAAAGCCCTTGAATAAATATCGGTAAGTGCAGGTTGGGTGTTTGCTTCACCTGGAGCAATATCAGTAACCGAATTGGCAAAACCTACAGATATACCTCCCTCCCACCTAACATATTTCATATGTTCACTCCTGTAAGTTAATTTCATATTTTTTTTACCGCCTAGCGGAACGATAGACTGTCCTGCCGAAAAGAAAGAAAGAGCAAACAAAAATATTATTAGCAGGGAAAACTTTTTATTCATATTTCAAGTATTTAGCAGTGTTGATATTATCTTTTATGAGATAAGTAGAATCATAACAGAACAAATTTAATTAATTTCAACATTAGAACAATATATTTACTAATTAATCAAAACTTATTAACATTTAACAGATTAAAGTCGGGATTATCAAACGTCTCAATCAAATATATTTTTTCACAATCGACTAAAAAACAACTTTGTTTCCATAAAACGGCTCTACAAATTATTAATAATCAGGGCCTGCTGAAAAAGTTTTTAGTGCACCAGATGCAAGGCGACAAGGCGAAGTTGTATATTAATATTGCGAGCCGAAGGCCACGAAGCAGATGATGTACTAAAAACTAACGACATAAAAAAGCAAAGTTCTTCTAATAATTGATTAATTACCCTTGTACCTAAGATCTAAAATGTTAATGGATGAAGTTAATAAACAGTCGGTTAAGTGTTTTTCAGCAAGCCCTAATTAAACCTAACTAAGCATTAATCAGAATTTCTTATTTGTTTATACAAATATATACTAGATAAGCATCATATGGCAATAGGTCTTTTCACCTGTATTTTCACAGGTAAAAATAACAAGTGATTTTTCACAAATATTTTTTTCTGTGACCAGATTAATTTTCAAAAAAGATTCTTTGAAGTTAATGAAAAAGCATTACTTTTGCAAACCAATTCGGGGCGTGGCGCAGTTGGCTAGCGCACTTGCATGGGGTGCAAGGGGTCGGAAGTTCGAGTCTTCTCGCCCCGACCAAATAAAACCGCAATCAGTTAAATATATACTGGTTGCGGTTTTTATTTTTAAATGAAGGCTAAAAATGGCATGAATCATTAAATAACTAAACCGCACAACAATCTGTATAATACTGTTAGCCATATAGTTGAAAATATTTTGGCCTGGATTTAAAATTTCCTAATTTTGATACCAGATTTCCTTAAACAAAAAAAACTTAACAGCCATCCATATCATGAAACAACTTATCATACAAATCTTATTTGCCTTCGCTGCTGTATCAATGTTTTCCTGTTCTCCAAAAAGAAATCCATACTGGGGCGATGGCATTGAATCTTTTGAAATACAGCAAATTTTTGACAGTGAACGTTTTCCAAATATTACGGCAACCAATGAGGGTACCATACTGGCGGTTTGGGGCGGCATTAGTCAGCACCATGGCGAAGGCTCTTTACGGGTCAGAAGATCAGAAGATGGTGGCACCACCTGGCAGCCGGCCATTACAGTGGTCGATAGCACCCAGTGGAGTGGTGGGGGTGTCGTGGTGGACGAAACAACTGGAGATATCATCATTTTTTCCGAACGCGGAGAACTTACGGAAGAGCATCCCGCCGGAAAACTAAGTGTTTACAGAAGTACAGACGATGGGAAAACCTGGCAACCTCAACCCATTACCATTTATCCTGACAAAAACGGCAACATGCCTTCCATGCACATGAATGAGCGTGGCATTACCCTGAAATACGGACCCAACAAAGGCAGGCTTATAAGGGCTGCCCGATATTATGGGCAGGGAAACGACCGTCAATTCTGGGCACAGCACTACACCAACGCAATTTACAGCGATGATGGAGGCTACACCTGGCATACCAGCGATCCTTTTCCGGCTCGTGGCACCGGTGAAGCCACCATTGAAGAGCTCTCAGATGGCACATTATACTACAACTCGCGTATTCATTTTTCAGATGATGGCCGCAACCCTAAGATGCGCCACATTGCACGAAGCCTTGATGGTGGACAAACCTGGCAGGACCTTTATGTAAGTGATGTTTTGCCTGATGGTAACCAGGATACCGAATACGGTCTGATGGCCGGTTTGGTCAGATTGCCCATCGACGACCATGACATTTTGCTTTACAGTAACATAGAATCTGATTCAGGAAGAAAAAACGGCACCGTTTGGGCAAGTTTTGACGGGGGGAAAACATGGCCGGTAAAACGGGTTGCGGATGAAGGCGGATTTGCCTACTCATCAATGACAGCAGGCAAAACAGGAACCCCCAGCGAAGGCTATATCTACCTACTGTATGAAGACGCCGGTCACCCGCACGCCAAAGGATTGGTTGCCCGGTTTAATCTACCGTGGCTAACTGAAGGAAGAGACTGGAAAGAATTTCTGCCAGAAAACAAGTAAATTCTGAAAGGGAAAATATGAGTAAACAGAAAGCTATGTTTTATTTCTCTTAAAGCTGTTTATTATCCAAACCAATAGTTTCATTAACAAAAACTGAAAAGTAAGCACACAAATTATGGCTGCACCGGATGGTATATCTAAAAGATAAGATGTGAACAGCCCCAGAACAGATCCCAAAACACCCCAGAATGCCGCCAGCGGAATAACAGAGGCAAAACTACGTGTAAACAGCATGGCCGTTACCTGTGGAAGAGTGAAGAGACTAAGCACCAGGATAATTCCAACAGAACGTATGCTGATAACAATAGAAAGGGCAATGATCACCGACATGGCATATCGGAAAAATCCCACGCGGGTTCCCATAATGGCAGCAAACTCGGGGTCGAAGGCTGTGTGCAGCAACGGACGGTAATAAACAATAAAAAACAACGCTACCAAAACCCCCAGTATTGCCATAAGGTATAGCTCCCAGGCACTTACCGACAAGATATTCCCAAACAGGAAACTCATTAAATCAGGTGTATAACCCGGGGTCATAAATACGAAAATGATACCCACTGCCATGCCCAGCGACCAAAGGATGGCAATGGCACTATCTTCCCGTACCTTGCCGTTTCTGGATACCCACTCGATGCCGGTAGCTGAGAAAATGGCAAAAAGGGCTGCGCCAATGAGCGGATTGGCCCCAAAATAATAGGCCATGCCAATACCGCCAAACGA
>JAABRR010000048.1 GCA_011390785.1 Sphingobacteriia bacterium | reverse complement strand
ACCCATAAACACACATGCAGTGTTTTAACTATAATTAAAGGAAAAGCAAATATTATAAGAGATTTTGAAAAAATTCAGCATTAAATTATTGGTATTACTTTTTTCTGGTCAGCTTACAAGAAAAAAATTACAAAATGAATTTACTCTGTAGTATTTCAGGATTAAGAAAGCATCAAAGTTGAAAAGTTTCTGAAAAGGAAAGTAGATAGCGGTATCTAAATTAAGAAATATATCTAAAATTAGATTACTATTGAATAATCAGTTGATTAATAAACGAATTACCGTCTAGATCAAAAACATTAACCACCTATTGCCCTGGTTTCATTAACACTGAATTGATTGGGGCTCATCAAGGCACCTAAGGTGTTTTGAAATCAGCCAGAATGAATATGTTATAAAAAGCTTTTACAAAGGCACAATCAGAGGCTTTTGCTTCCTTAGCATTCCTGCCGATATACCCCATATCCATACCAATCCATTCAACAATATTAGCCCCAGTACAGTCATTAGAAACCAAGGTTGTACATTCTGAATTCCAGTTAAATAAGATGGCATGGTAGCGATCAGACCAGAAATAGTTCCGGACAACAGGCCTGTCAAAAACAGCAGGGTGTATTCCATAAAATAAAGCAGGTGTATTGTTTTGGAAGGAAATCCCATGGCGTCAAACATGGCTGTTTCGTTGCTGCGCTCCAACATACTTTTGGCAATTACAATGGACAGGCCAATGGTACCCAACAACATTCCCAGAGCACCCATCAGGAAAAAAATCTGTAGATATGTATTCTCAACAGTATTAAATTCTGCCAGTTTTTGTCCTGTAGAAATCATCTCCCAACCATAATCACGAAATATGAATGGCAATTCATCACCTGATTCTTCTGCAAGCTGTTGATCAGATTCCATTAAAAATACCGATGAACCATTAGAAGATGGGAAATTTTTGAGAAAATGCTTTTGAGAAATCATGACATTACCTTGCAAAACAGAGTTCTCAAGCCCACCTATTAGCAGCAACTTCACTTCCTTCCCATCGGCATTAATGTAGAAAAGAGTGTCTCCCACTTTCTTGCCTAATCCCCACTGGATAACGCTTTGGTCGGCGATGGCAGGGATAAAACTTCCCGTTTCCATTTCCAGCGAGAGCCAGGGATTTTCGGTATTGAGCAACGGATGTGCAGCAGCAAACGAGAATCTGCTTTCCAGCATGGTCGGATCGACAGCCAGCAGGCGTGGATTGGCCACCCGGTTTAGATTAAGGCAACTGGCATCGTCATCGTAGGTGGTAAAAAACTGCACAAAACTCAAGCCTTCGGGTAACCCAAATTCGTATTGTGTATCGGGTTCATTAAGGTTTCTCATTACAGGAACGGTGGTTTCGGCCATAAAGGCAAATCCCCCTGTTCCACCAGTTTTATCAGCCGGATCAATGGAGATATCCTTTTGATTAGCTGCTGTTACTACGATTACAAAACTTCCCAGGGCCAGTAAAGTGATGATAGTAAAACTTCGCGCCGGATTGCGGGTCAGGTTTTTCCAGCTCAAAAGGTTGATGGTCAGATTTTGACTACCTGGTTTTTGTCCTGTTCTCAGAAAGTATAGCATTCCCAATATACTGGCCAGCAAAAGAGCAATCCCTGCTATCAGCCATACAAAGAGTCCTGGTCCTGTTTCAAAAAACAGAGCATATACCACAAATCCTATAGTAAAAACCAAAAACAATATGGTGAGATATCGAATTACAGTATTCCACCTTTTATCAGGATGAGTGGAAACAGCTTCACGGGAAAGGTTTCGGCGAATGATTTTTCCTACACCGGCAAAAACCACTACCATTCCGGCAATAACTCCTGCCAGCCATCCAAAAGCCAGAATGGTAAAATTATAATGAAGTATCAAAGTATCAGTGCGGACAATATCGTACCAGATGCGGTTAAGACCGGAAAATACCAGTCGGGTATATCCCACCGAAAGAGCCACCCCTGCCAGAGCGCCCAATACTATAATAAAAAAGGATTCCGTTAGAATAATTTTACGGATCAGGTTTTTGGAAAACCCGAGAGAAGCAAAAAGCTGAATTTGATTTAACCGTTTTTGAAGGCTGTATTGCAACAAAAGCACCGTCAATAATAACCCGGAGATAATGATAAACATGCCCAGTCCGGCAAACAACTGCCCAAAATCTACTCCGCCACGAGCGGCTTCCAGGCCCTGCTGCCTAACCGCATTAACCCTGTATTCTAATCCGAAAGGATCGATGGAATGGGTGAGTTGGGTTTGAATGGGTTGTCCGTCATAATGATCTGCCGGAAATATTACCGTAGTAAGATTTCCGAAGCGATTCTGCCACAACTGCTGGCCTTTTTCAAGGGTGATCCATGCTTTGGGTGTTCCTTTATACACATCCCAATAATCTTCATCTTTCTGTCGTATTTTATCCAGATCGATAGGTATGCCTGTGTCCCAATCACGGCAACTTCCAGCATCAGACAGGCCCGGTAAATGGGGCATCAATATGCTGTCGCGGGTGGCCAGTTCCATGGGAATGATGGCTGAAATCCTGAATTTTTCGTCGTGCTCTTCCAGTTCGCGCAAGGGGCCTACCACAAAATACCGCATCGTAATACTATCTCCCACTTCTACTTCCAGGTCATCTGCAAGCCATTGGTTTACAACCATGTCATTTGGCCCGGAAATAAATTCATCATCGGAAGTGGCACTCACAAATGAATAAGGTGTTTCACCAAGACCCGACTTAAGGCTGTTGGCAAAATAGGTTAGAAAGGGCTTTGCATCAGTGAAAAGCACAGAAATCTCATCGCTGACAGATTCATCAAGAAACACCCTTTCGGCGGTAAGTTTCCATTGACCGGTGTGAGCGACCTGTGCCAAATTAAGACCCAGGTCTTTAAGCGATAAACGCTCCCGGATCAGTGTTTGGAAATCAAATCCAGGTGTTGATTCGCTGGCATTCAATAAAATCATATTGGCCCGGTCGTCAAGCTCCATGATCTGGTTGAGCCAGAATAGGTTCACAAAAACATTGTAAGGCGCTGTTTGAGATGCCTGCATGTTGAAATGACCCAACTCTTTTTTAGAAATGATCCTGCTGATGCTAACTCTGCGTGTTACCGTTTGCCCCGTCTCGGAAACAAAAGGGGTATTGGATGGGATAGGATTTATGGTAATTAGGCGCAACAGGATAAAATCTCCCACTTTAACCGATAGCCTTGCAGCAAGGTTTTCACTGATAATAACTTCACCCTCTTCCATTTCAAATGGCATTTCCAGCCCCGTGACGTCGCCGAATAATTTATCCACTCCCCAAACCTGCACTTTATTAACTCTCAATCCAGTCTCCTGCACACTGGCAATGGCTTCCGATGTAAGAACAGGTGCGGCTGGTGCGACTGGATGTTCATTGAGCCGGGATGCAAAATCGATGGTAAAAATCCTTTCGCCCGCCGTGATGGTATGGGTGGTGCTACCCAGTCGGTATTCCACAATCTGTTCCAGGCTGCGGGATAGAGAATGACCAATGATCAGCGCACCACAAATAACAGCAGTGGTAATCGTAATACCCGCCGCAGTGGCCAGTGATGACCAGGGGTAGTGTTTTAGGGTTTGTATAATAAGGCGGATGGATGTCATAGTTTCACCAGTTTTCCATCCTTAATACCATATATCCTGTCCATTTGCTTTGCAATATCAAGAGAATGGGTGGCAATAATAAGGGTGACGCCCATTTCCTTGTTGAAACCGACAAGCAGGTCCATCAATGCAAGGGCATTTTTCTCGTCCAGCGAACCCGTAGGCTCGTCGGCCAGCAATAATTGAGGCTTGTTGATCAGAGCCCGTGCCACAGCAGTACGCTGGCATTCGCCACCCGAAAGTTCACCTGGCTTGCTGTTGCGATAATCCCATAAACCCATATACCGAAGCAACTCTTCGGCATGCTGCGATACACCTTTTTTATCAACCTTATGTGGCAGGGTGGGTAGCAATACATTTTCCCACAGTGTGCATTGGGGTAGCAAATGGTGAAACTGAAAGATAAAACCGATCTTTTGGTTTCTCAGATTGAGAATTTCCTTTTCCTTCATTTCCTTCAGAAGTTTCCCACCTAATACAATATCCCCTGTATCAGGTGCATCCAGCGTGCCCAACAAATTGAGCAGGGTAGTTTTTCCACTTCCCGATGGCCCCATAATGGCAATCGTATCCCCCTTTTGAGCAGAGAAATCGAGCCCATGGATTACTTCCCGTTTGGCGGCATCAAGACTTTTGTGGTAAGTTTTAAAAAGATTGGTGGCGTTGATTTCCATGTATCACAATTTTCAAAATGAATATTTAAAGATAGGTTAGGACTCAATTACTAATCATCCATTATTTGAATAAACGCTTATTAAAGTCAGGAATTAGTATGAACACCCAACCTATAAACACTGATCAACCTTTTGGCAAGAAGATGAATATTAAACGTTTCTTCCGTACTTTTTCGCGCCCGAGTACTCATCTCGCTGATCTTTTGCCTATCTCCTAATAGATTACTCAGAGCCACCGCCAATTCTTCCGGGGTATTGTTGGGATAGATTACTCCCCCACCCGATTTCTCAATGATTTCGGGGAAGGCCCCCAATGCGGGTTGCACCACCGGAATCCCTGATGCCATGGCTTCGAGCAGGTAGATTCCAAAGGCTTCTCCCTTTAAAACCGGTACCGATAACAATTGAACCCGGCTCAGGAAATCTTTACGTTCATCGCCTTCAAACTCATGGATAATCTCAACAAAATCATCAAGTCCGGCCTTATGAATCTTCTTCTTTTGTTCTTTGATAAAACTGTTATCGTCGGCAGTATACCCCCCGGTGAGCAACAAACGTACATCATCTAACCCATCCATCTTTTTTAGCAGGATAAAGGCATCGATAAGAATTTCTAAACCATTATCCCTGCACAGGCGCGAAAGGAAACCTATATTTCGTGCCCTGCCGGAAGCATCCGAAAACTGGTAATCTTCCGGATCAACACCCAAATGGAGTATCTGCATTTTATCTTCCGGTATGCAAAGTCTGTCTTTAATAAACGATTCAAAATATTGACTTACAGGTATAAACAGATCCACATCTTTGGTTTTTTCGCACATCAGCCGCCAGACTTTTGCAGCCATTTCAGGGTGCATATCATCCACCCAAACATCTTCATCCTGAAGCGAACATACCACGGGTACCTTCAGTCTTTCTTTGAGCTTATGAGCCAAGCCAAGCAAAAGGGCATTGGAGATATGAATTACATCAGGCTTGATGTGGGTTTCGAGCCAGTGCACCATTTTTTCGAGTTCGTCCTTTTGTTGACCATCTTCGCCCAGCAACATAGAAATGGTCATATCTTCCAGACCGGTGGCACGGGTAGAATTGGCCATGCTCGCAGCGAATCGCAACATAGGGCCGGAATTGAGAAGGTTATCCACCCAAGCCGGAGCATGGCGAAACAACCGAAAATTCTGCTTCAGATAAATGCTTATGGCACCATAAAAAACAGGAATTTCCTTGTTGATGGTATCATGAGCGAAGAGTGGCAGGTACATGGGCACCTTAATGGCATCATGTCCTTCGGCACGAATAGCTTCAAATAATTTACTGTCGCGCAGGCAATTGCCGCAATAAAAACTTCCGCCCGAGCCGGGAATGATGTGGATAATGTTCATAAGTATATTTCTTGGTTTTTGGAGTGAAAATACGATTAATTTTCGAAATCTACATCTATTAGAGAATTTACAAACCTCATCATTTAGTTCAATTTAAATATCATCCATTTTGAAAATACAAAGAATTTGATTGCTAATGAAAAGGTTCGGTTTTAGAAATCTCAAGAAAATATTTTCCAGCACAAACTTTGCTTTTTGCGAAATATGGATTAACAGACGCAGGATAATCTTCGAAGGATTTGAATGTGATACATATTGATTGATTATTAAATGAGAAAATCATGTCTTTGATATTCCTAAAAAGAGTTTAATTAAATGCAAGGAATCTTATATCTCTAGGTTCTTTTGCTTCTTGTAATTTTGGCAGTTCGAACTTAGCTCCTCATGGATGCATCCTGTTTTATTTAGTCATTTTACCATCTCCAAAACCAGAGTTGACTAACCCCACTTGAGAATCAGGTATGTGTAAAACGATGAAGAATTGGCAAAACTTCTCAAATATTGTTTTAATGATGATTTGATAAGAACTATATTAGAATGGTGGCAAGTGTTTAACTGATTAGGATATTCTTAATAATACTAATAATTTTACCATCGGAGAGATTCTTTAATTTTTCAATGAGATGGATTTTAAAAAAGATAAGAAATGAAGGAATTTAGTTTGATATTAATTCTTTATTCAGTAATGTTTTTTTCCGAAGAATTAGTTGGGCAAGGTTTTCAAAGAACATATGGGTCGGAATTAGATGATGAAGGTAATCAAATAGTTTTTACCCAGGATGGACATTTCGTAATCGTTGGTTTTCATGGGCAAAGTAAAGGAGTTAACTTTTTTAAGCTGGATTCCATTGGTAATTACATTTGGAATAAGAGTTATCATTCGTTAGGATTCCAGATTTCAAATAGTTTTAGGGAAACCTCAGATGGTGGGTTTATTTTAGCTACTTCAATGTATGATCAAGTCGGAAGAAGTGATATTGGCCTAATCAGAACAAATGCAAATGGTGATACTTTATGGACTAGAATGTTTATGGGTTCATTTCCCTATAATAACAGATCAGAAGCTCATGAAGTAATTATTACTTCTGATAGTGGTTACGCTATAGTTGGCACATCAAATAAATATGTTACATTGATAAAAACTAATAGTGTAGGGGATTTACAGTGGTCAAAAAGTTATGGTGGTAGTAAATTGGATGAAGGATTTTCAGTAAAACAAACAGTTGATGGAGGTTTTATAATTGCAGGTAGTACTGAAAGCTATGGGCAAGGTTACAAAGATGTTTATTTGCTTAAAACGGATTCGAATGGTGAATTACTCTGGTCAAAAACCTACGGCGGGAATAGAATTGAATTTGCCAATCATATTGAAATAACTAGTGATGGCGGATGTATATTGACAGGCCCGACGTCTGGATTTGGGATTGGTAGTATATATGATACCGATTTGTTCCTGATGAAAACAGATTCAACGGGCAATATGATTTGGGCGTATACATATGGTGAGCAGGAATATGAAGAAGGACTTTCGGTCAAACAAACTATTGATAATGGATATATTGCAACGGGTTATACAAATAGCTTTGGACCTGGGTTGGAAAGTGTATATTTGGTGAAAACCGATTCACTTGGAAGTATTATCTGGTCAAGGACCTATGGCGGATCATCTACAGAATATGGTAATGATGTAATAGAGACTCAAAATGGATATGCCATAACAGGGTCAACAAGAAATTTCAGTCAAGGATTAATGGATGTATTTTTATTAAGAGTAGATGAGCTAGGATTAGGAACTTGTAATCAGAATACTGTAAATACAATCGTTACGCACTTACCATGGGTTCAAGCCACAGGAGGCATAAGTTTTAGCGGTGGAAATATGACATCCCATCCTATCACAATTGTTCATCCCGACACATTAAGTTATGATCCTTGCATGTGTACCCCGCCGGTCTCAAATTTTATTTGGGATGCAACAGATGGTTGGGTAAGCTTCATGGACTACTCAACCTGGGCTGATATTTGGGAGTGGGATTTCGATGATGGTGAAACATCAAATTTACAAAATCCTGGGCATGGCTTTATGGACAACACTCCTTATAATGTTTGCCTAACTGTGTCCAATGACTGTGGAATAGACACTTATTGCGAACTAGTTTATGGAGGATTTAATTCAATAGAATTGATAAAAAATACAATCAAATTAACCGTTTTTCCTAATCCCGCACAAGATTTGATTAATGTGAAATTTGACAATATAGAATCAAATGCCCTTCAATTGATAATTATTGATCAAAGTGGTAAAAAAGTGATGCAAATAAGTGAAATAACCAGTGATTTTTGTCAGTTTAATTCAAATAATCTGGCGGATGGTACCTATTACATCCAATTAATTAGAAATAACCAAATAGTTGCTTTTGAAAAATTAATAGTAGAATAAATTCCAATCTGATCGGGGTACAGGAATCGATTTGACTAATGATTGCTCTACCTCCCTTCCAAACAATACACCACTCCATCCTGCCCACCAATAATGATAGATTTGTTGACAACAGCCGGGCTTCCCTGAATGGGGGTTCCCAATTCAAAGGTCCATAGAACATTCCCATTGGATTGATTGAGCAGCATCAGATCGCCGCGCATATTGGCAATCAATACGTTGTGCCCGTCCGCCAAGGGGGAAGCTTCTACCTGGCTACCCGTATTGCGTTGCCAGAGCACCTTACCATTGGCTTTATCCAGGCAATAGACAAAACGATCGCGGTTGCCCACGATGATCTTATTGTCCGATATGGATGGCGATCCGACAAAGGGAAGCTTGCGGGTATCGCGTTCAAAGCTCCATTTAATGGTCTTGGACGTATAATCGATGGCAGAGAATTTCCCATCATAATCGCCGATATAAGCCAGGTTGCTTTGTAGGGAAGCAGCTCCGGCCACATAGGAAGCCACTTCCATGGTGGTGTTGGCTTTTCCGGTGCGAACATCTACCACATGCAGCAGCCCGTCGCAGCCGCCAAAAATGGCAAAGTTGCCCGATACAGCCACTGCGGCATGAAGGTAATTCATGGCTTCATATTTCCACACTCCCCGTCCGGTGCGTGCATCAATGGCATGAAGGTAATAGTCGTAGGCACCCACAAGGATGAGTTCCCGTTGCCCGTCGCTCCACCAATTGGCTGCGGCAGTTATCTGATTGTCAGCTTCGTATTCCCAAAGCATGCGCCCGGTTTCCAGTTCAAGAGCATAAAACATTCCGGTAAGATCGCCAATGTAAACTGTATTGTTACGAATCAATGCGGGGGCTTCAACTGAGTTTGAAGCTTTAAACTCCCACAGCTTTTCGCCTTTCAGATTGAGACAGTAAACCAGATTGTCGGTACTACCTACTACAATTCTGTTCCCTTGAATCACGGGAGTTGATTTAATAGCATCGCCGGTTTTGAACGACCAGGCAATCTTTATGCTGGCTGGGATGGTGGAAGTAGTAACGCCAGGTAGGTGCTGCCCGCCCCGGTATTCTGGCCAGGAGGCATGGAGCAGGGGTGTTAAAAGAACAAGAACAATGGGTACTATAAATTGAAGTTTTATCATAATGAAAATTTAAATTTTTTGCTTTATGTAATCAGAAAACAGTCGAATCACTTTAACATCAACCGGATCAAACAAAAAAGGTTCCACATCTTTTGCCATTTCATTTAAATTTATGTTTTCACAAAGATCCAATACTCTTTCCCTGAGCTCTTCCGGTTTGGTAATATTTAATTTTTGGGTAAGATAATCATAATTAGGCAAAGTGGTTTTTAAAAGAAATACAATGTCGTAAAAATCGCGTCCTTTATTCCGCATATGGTTTAGTAATGCATAAAACTTCTGAGACAATAGAATGGAAGGTGGAGTAACATGTACCGGCATAAACACATCAAATTTTTTGAGAATAATGCTATCAGGTCTATAGGCAAAATGATGAGAATCAGTATCCAGCTGAATCAATATTTTTTGTTCTAAATGCCTGGTCAATTTGAAATTGTGTAAAAGATCAGGAAATCTTATATAACAATGGAATGCCCCCCTAAAAACATTTCTGATCTCAATTTGGTATCCCTGTCGTTCCAGTTCAGTTTTAATTACCCTTGATATTTCAGTAAAGTCTTCCACCGTCAAATCAAAATTATCAAAATCAATATTTTCAGAAACAAAACAAATTGTAAAAAGATTTCCGGGAAACCAAAACGCATTACCCAGAATACTTTCCATCATTCCTTTCAGATTTGGTAAGATTAATCTAGTATTATCCCATACCACCCTGGTATCAATCGTGTGGTACTCATGAAGGATAAAATTTCTGAATGATTTTACTTTGTACCAGGGATAATCATATTTGTCTAAAATCTTCTGGTCAATACTTACAACAGCTTCGCAGATGATGGTAAATTGGTAAAGACAAGCTGAATAGGTTTTATAATCTTGCGAAAACTATCTAATGTTTGATTCTCAATAAAACCATAGATTAAATTAATGGCATTAATGATATGTTTTATTCTTTCCCTTGAAGATGGTTTATTGGGCTTCATAAATCAATTTCAAATCATTTTCAATCCGTTTTTTCACTTGAGGCCTTATTGCAGACAACATAACCACATCTACAGTCCTTTTTACGGAATTCTGGATTCTCTCTTTTATCTCTGCAATATCAAACAACGTAAATTCCAGATTTTCAGGAACATCAATCAGAATATCGATATCACTTGATCCATTGGCATCGCCTCTTGAATAGGAACCAAAAATCCCTAAATCAAATCTCAATCCAATCTACATAACGCCCCTGTCGGGCAGGCATCCGCAACCAGTAAAGCGGTTTTTCCCAGCGCAACATCCAAATCCTGGCTGAAGGGCACACCAATCTCCACATCAAAACCACGCCCAATAAAGGTGAATCCAAATTTCTCCTGGTGTTTTGCAGTTAGTCTGACACATATACCGCATTTGATGCATTTCCCAGGTTCATACACGATTACATCCTGCTGAAAGATTTTTTTCACCGGCTTTCTCCCGGTATAGGCAAAACGTTTCTTCGAAACATCATATTGCTCTGAATACAGCCGTAATTTACAATCATTGGGTTTGCGGCAATCGCAATGCAAACAGCGGGCAGCTTCTTTTTGCGCCATATGTGCATCGAAACCCTTGTCGGAAAATCCTGCTGGAGCCTGCCGTTCATCCTTTGATCCTTCTTTCATGTATTCGGAATGTTCTTCTGTCATCAGTTTGCCCAGTGTAGAATTAAACCTTCGCTCTTCCCCTTTTACTGGTTTTCCTGTAAGCATTTGCTTTATGGAAATGGCCACATCCTTGCCCTGCGCTGCTGAACGAATGGCCAGTTGCATGCTGCGGTTGGCATTACCAATGGCAAAAACCTTATCCAGACTGGTCTGGTAGGTATTTTTATTTACCACGATTTGCTTGCCGTTGTTCTCCATACCCCAGTCATCCATGGATTTGGAATAATTGCCGGTAGCAACTACCACCGCATCGTATTCATTGCGTATGGTAGTAAAGGCAGATGCATCTATTTTTGTATCTGGGTTGAATTGCACTCCGGTGCTTCGGATATGATCAATCTCATGGTCTAGAACCGTTTTATCTAGCTCTGCATTCACAATAGCATAGCGCATAGCCCCACCCGGCAAAGGATTACTCTCGAATACCAGAGCCTGGATACCGTTGGTCTGAAGATAGAAAGCGGCAGCCAACCCGGCAGGTCCGGCACCGATAATGGCGACCTTGTGGCCGGAAGGAATTGAGTTTGAAATGGCAGGATAAGTGTTGGCCTGATCGGCTGTGAAGCGTTTGAGCAAGCAAATGGAAACAGCCTGATCAATGGGCTTTCTTTTGCAGGCTCCTTCGCAGGGTGCTGGGCAAATACGCCCCAGAACTGCCGGTAGCGCAATATCCTTCATCACCACTTCCAGCGCTTGTTGAAACTGCCCGGCGACAATCAGCCGGTTCATCATCGGAATATCCATGAAAGCCGGACACGCCACCCGGCAGGGAGCTTCGCAATCGCCGGCATGCTCTGACATAAGCAGTTCAAGGGCTATTTTGCGGGCTTCGCGGATTTCATCATCGCTGGTAATAATTTCCATTCCGTCAAAAGCTTTGGCCGAGCAAGATGGAAGAAGTTTTCCGGTTTTGCCATCCTTAACGAGACAAAGCATGCACGATGTAAAATGCTCCAGCTCGCCATTGTGGCACATGGTGGGAATCTCAAGGCCCAGCTGTGTTGCTGCATCCAGAAGGGTTGAACCTTCTTTGACATCTATGGCAATATCGTTTATTATTAATTTTATCATTGTCCGTTTATTTTACCCCACCCTAATAGCATCTACCGGGCAGGCCTGCCGGCAAATATCGCATTTGGTGCATAAGGCAGTATCTATTTCATGCTTTTTGTGGGGACTGAAAGGGATGGCATCTACCGGGCATTGCTGCGCGCAGATGGTACACCCGATACATTTATCATCTACAGAATATTTTACAAGCGCCTTGCATTTGCCGGTGGGACATTTCCCGTTGATGTGTGCTTCGTACTCTTCCCGGAAAAACCGAAGGGTTGATAATATGGGATTGGGTGCTGTTTTTCCCAAACCGCAAAGACTCCCTTTTTTGGTCCAGCCGGCAAGGGTTTCCAGCTCCGTCAGGTCGCTCTCCTTTGCCTTGCCTTCGCAGAGTTTATTCATGATATCGAGCATGCGACGGGTACCGGTACGGCAAAAAGTACATTTGCCGCATGATTCATTCTGGGTAAAAGAGAGAAAATAGCGGGCAATATCCACCATACAATCGGTTTCATCCAATACAACCAGTCCACCTGATCCCATCATGGCGCCCACTTCGTCGAGCGATTCAAAATCGATGGGCTTGTCGGCAAGGAAATGGGGAATACATCCACCCGAAGGCCCGCCAATCTGCACTGCTTTCAGTTTCTTCCCATCTTGCACTCCCCCACCAATATCTTCCACAATACGGCGCATAGAAATGCCCATGGGTACTTCGATGAGTCCACCACGATTGATCTTTCCGGCCAAAGCAAAGACCTTGGTGCCCTTGCTGCCGGTGGTGCCAATGATTGAAAACTTCGCATGCCCATTGGTAAGAATCCAGGGAATCTGTGCCAGGGTTTCGGTATTGTTGATCAGGGTGGGTTTTTCCCATAAACCCTTAACGGCGGGGAATGGAGGACGCAAAACCGGAAATCCGCGTTTGCCCTCGATGGATGCAATGAGTGCGGTTTCTTCCCCACACACAAATGCGCCGGCACCTTCCTTGATGCGAATTTCAAAATCAAATCCGGAGTTTAATATGTTTTTTCCTAAATATCCTTTGTTTAGGCAAGTGGCTAAAGCTTCCCTTATCCTTAGCACAGCCAACGGATACTCTGCACGAATATAAAAATACCCATGGGTGGCCCCTACAGCATAAGCTGCAATAAGCATTCCTTCGATGATACGCAAAGGATAAGATTCCAAAAGCATACGATCCATGAAAGCACCCGGATCGCCTTCATCGCCATTGCAGATCACATACTTTGGGGTTGTTTGCTGAGCAGCCACAGTTTTCCATTTTTGTCCGGTGGGAAATCCTGCACCACCCCTGCCTCTTATCCCACTGCTTATAACCGATTCAACAATGTCTTCCGGTTTCAACTTCAGAGCATTCCTTAAACCGGTAAAGCCTCCCCTGAGAAGGTATTCATCCATATCAGAAGGGTTGATAACACCACGGTGCTCGGTAGCGATAGGTATCTGATCGCCCAGAAAAGCAGCCACATGTTTCTCTCGATAATCGATAGAATATTTTTCTACCCCATCCCAACGACCATCATGCTGTATATTTTCCACCATGCTTTCGAAGCTGATTTTCAATTTTCGGAAAAAACCTTTGGGTTTGAAGTGTTTTTCAACAATTTGCTTTACGTCGCCAGGTTTTACCTTTGCATAAAGCTTTGCAGGCTTATTGGGTTCAACAACTTCTATCAGTGGCACCTGATGGCACATTCCCACACAGCCCACGTGTTTCACATTCAATTTCAATGAATCATTCTGAATCGTATCTTCTACGGCAAGTCTTATTTCTTCACTGCCGCTTGCTACACAACAAGAACCTAATCCTATGCGAATTTCTCCCTGCGAAACATCCTCTCCACCCACCACAACGATTTTTTCTTTCCCTTTTGTCTGTCTTTGAGTAAAATCTTGCAGAATAGTTATGGAAGTGGCTGGGGTAACATGGCCGTAGGTAACATTATCAATCTGCACAGCCGGCGCCAAAGAACAACATCCCAGGCAGCTTACCTTTTCAAGGGTAAAAATTCCTTCTGCATCGGTATCGTGATCGGCATCCAGTTTGAGATTGCGTTTGAGTGAATCAAAAACCAGATCAGCTCCTTTTACATGGCAGGCTGTGCCCACGCATACTTTTACCAAATGCTTCCCTGCTGGTTTGAAACGAAACTGCGAATAGAAACTGGCTACCCCTACAATCTCGGCAGGCGTTATCTTGGTATGTGCACAAACAATTTCCAGTGCTTCTTCCGGCAGATAGTTGAAATACTTCTGTATGGCCTGAAGAATAGGAATGACAGCATCTTTGGATGTGCCTTTTTCGTTGATGATATGTTGGATGGTATGTTGCATTCAATTAAACTCTAATTGGTTCCGATACAATATATATGCTGGTTTCCGCGAATATAGATTCTACCATTGGCAAAGGCAGGAGTTGAATAGACAGGTTCGCCCAATTCGGGAGAAGCAATCAGTTCAGGCTCGCGTCCGGGATTAAAAATATAGGCTTTTCCGGTTGTATCAAAGATAAATAGTTTACCATCAGCGATTACAGGAGATGAATATAGAGCATCATTGGCATCAAACTCCCATACAAACTCACCGGTGGTAGCTTCAAAAGATGCGATGACGGCAAAGGTGGTACCGATGTACAGAAGGCCATCATGATAAACCGGACTTGACACTTCAGGCAAATAGTAGTTTTCTTCCCAAACCGTTTCGCCGGTAGAAGGATTCACCGCAATCATGGTAGCATATTCGTTGGCGGCAAAGGCAAGTCCGCCGCCAAATGCCGGTGATACGCCCACTTCGCCTGACATGCATTTCACATTCCAGAGTTCATGGCCTGTTTTTATATTATATCCTGAAAAATCGGGGTTCCCCAGCACGATCAGCTGATACTGCCCATTGACATTGGCCAATATGGGTGACGCCCAGGATACATCGCTGGTGCGGGAAGTGCCCCAAACTTCATTCCCTGATGATGTATTAAGTGCCATTACCTTACTCCCATCCTGTGTGTCGTACTGCACAAAAACCTTGTTATCCCAGGTAAGCAAGGATGATGAATGTCCGTAATGATTTTTAGGTACCCCCAGGTTTCTGGCCCACAAGCGGTTGCCATCCATATCGAAGGCAATAATATCACCCGTGCCGAAAAGGGCAAATACGCTGTTGCCGTCTGTCGTGAGTGAAGGTGCCGCCAAACCCGTGTCTTCGGTGGTTTTTGGAGGTGTGGCAGGTGATCCCGGGATATTGTTGGCCTCCTGTTGCCAAATCATTTTGCCAGTGTGGCGATCCATACAATAAACAACCCTTTTGGTAGCATTTGCGCCAGAAAAGTAAAGCCTGTCGCCCCAAATGATGGGTGAATTGTACCCGTGAACGGGTATCTCAACCTTCCAAAGGATGTTTTTCTCTGTTACACCATCCCAATCTGTCGGGATATTACTATGATTACTAACAGCATTGCCCCAAGGGCCGCGAAATGCATTATAATTTTGGTTTACCAGGGATGTGGTTAGGGCAACAGGAATGGCTTCTTTAACCTTTTCTTCGATGACTTCTTCATCGGATTTTTTATCAGTATTTCGCGTTGATTCAGCCCCATAACCTTCATTCGATAAATCTTCTTCAACATCAGTTACTTCTGCAGTGTCAATAACTTGAATATCATCATCAGCATCCTGAGATGTTATCCTTATTCTTTCAATACCATCGTCGGGTTGATTTTCATTAAGGGATGCCTGAACCGCTTCATATTGTTGTAAATGATCTGCAGAAAGAAATGCCGATAAGCCTGCCAACAGAAATACGATAATACCGGCAGCTCCAATCCAGCGTTGGGCAAGCAGCCTGCTTTTTCTCTCACCAGGATTATCAGTATCGGGCGGAGCAATTGAAAATTGCATATTGTAGTAACTGCGCAAGGCAATTACCAGTACAATGCCGCCGATCAATAAAAGCCAGGCACCGGTTCGAATCTGCCAAAGGCTGCTAAAATAAGCTTTACGTGCCAGCAGATCGAGCTGTCGAATTTCATCAATCAATTCCTGATTTCCTTGTTCGGCAGAAAGTTTTTCAACCAATACTTCCAAAGCCTTGCTTTCAAGGGGTTTGCTGCCTCTGATCTGCATATAATTCAACATCATAAGCAAACTTACCAGGGCGGTAAAAATCCCGGCAATCAGGATAATTCGTTTGGTTTGATTGATTTTATCTGTTTGGTTCATAATTTATTGAGGCTTCCAATTATAATATTGTTCATAAGTTTTGATTCTTTGGATCTAACTGATGATAAGGATGATCGGGTTTTCCTACCGGACAGTATTCCATACATCTCCCACAACTATAGCAATTACCCCGGTTGGCCTCGTAGATATCGCGACGGCGGTAAATCACCTGATTGAGCAATGTTAAGCCAATAACCAACCCAATGAAACCACCCAACCACCAGCCACCTTTGCGGAATTTCTCCTGCACTAGTGTTGCATCCTGCATCAGCATCTCAAGTGTGCGGCCCGATGCCATAAAGGTTTCTATATCCAGATTATCTGTTTCACTCATTTTTTCAGGATTGGCAATCAACAGGTTTGCCAGCGACACATCGGAATGTGCTTTAGAAAGCGTTTTATAAGATGCCGAAACGGCCCATCCGCCCAAAACTACTAATAATGGAATCATGGCTGCATATGTAAGAAAACGTCGGGTATCGCTTTTGACGGGTTTGTTCTCTTTTTCTTCTGTGGGAAAATCAATGGCATCAAATGGGCAGGAATCTTTACATAATTTACAATTGATACACTCTTTAGGAGTTATGGAGAGATGATTTTTAGAAAACCGGGAGCCAATATTCAGCATGGCACCATAAGGGCAAATAAACCGGCAATAGGGACGGGCAACGAACATTCCCATCAATAAAAAGCTGATTCCCAGAACAATCATATGAAATTCGGCTCCCATCCTGAAAATACCGATAAACGGATCGTAGCGACAAATGATGAAATCGGTGCCTGTGGCGGCATACAAAACAGCCAGTCCGAGGTAAATAAAAGGGAATAAACCCAAGGTTTTCTGAATCCAGGGAGCTATTTTGATAGGCTTAACAATTAAAATATCCTGGATTACACCCAGCGGACAGGCTGATGCGCAGAAAATCCGTCCGGCAAAGAGAGTGACAAGTAAGGGGATCACAAAAAAGGCAAGCGCAGAAATGGGAATGGCATAACCGGGATTAAAAATTCCCAGCGCCAGATTTTGCACCGCCCCTATAGCACAGATGCAACCCTGGCGGTAAAAACCAAAATACAACAATGCAAAAACAGCCACCCAAAATATTCCTTTGCGGGAACGTTTCTTGAATATCAGCCAGATGGTTACCCCCATAACCAATATCAACACCATTACATCCACATACTCCATGAAAGGTGCGCGTGGCATGGGAGAGCTTGTTTCAGGCATCTGGTATTCAGTCTCGAATTCCGGTTTGGGGAAGCGTTGTTGTTGGGCATGGGCAATAAAGGAAAAACAGACGAAAAACAACACGAAGAAGTAACCTGTAACATTTTTTATCATCTGTTTAATTTTTTTCATATTGTTACTATCTGTAATTTAAGCACTGTATTCATTAGTTTATTTGTCAGTCGCCCAGTGACTCGCTATGTCTCTCATTCTGCAAAGGATATTTGTAAATCGTTCAATTTAAAAACCATTAGTCACGGGGTGACAACTGCAAACACCATCTATTCTCTAATCTCTTTCTAAACATCTTCTCCTTTATTAAAATCACCTTTGATAAGATAGGGATCTGTTTTGGGAACGCGGCTGATAGCATCCGATGGGCAGACCCTTGCAATGGCGCATTCGTTGCAGTTTACACACAAGTCATGACGGATTTGAAGGTGCAGCGAACCGTTACCAAAAGCCGAACAACCTTTCACACATTTGGCGCAACCGATACATAGTTCTTCAATGATCTTATATTCATAGTAGGGTTCTTCCACGTATTTACGCTTTATGGCATCGGTGGGGCAAAGCATATTTTCGGCAGCGGTATCGCGCGAAATATGGCCTGGTTTTAAATATCCGCCACAAAGATCGCAATAGCCGCAAAGGGCATAGGCGTGCACACACTTTACAGCGGAAGGATTTAGCACGCAATGCGTGGCACAGCGTCCGCAGCTGGTGCATTTAAAAGGGTCAATCTGCCACACCCATTCGCCTGCAATGGTATCCTTAGCGACAAATCCTACCACACCGGCCAGTCCAAAGCCAAGGGAGTATCGGGCACAACCCCTGATAAAATTTCGTCTGTCGATTCGTTTGGTCATTATTGTAATGTTTTAACCGGTGAATAGATTAGCTTCTGGGGCTATCCTGAACTTTTTGAGGCAATGAGCATCCTTTGAGTTTATTGCATGATGAGCAAAGGTTACCGGGTGCACACGCATTGTTTTCGGCCCCCTCACTTTTTACCAGGGCAATGATGGAAACTGCGCCTAACAAAGCCAGTAGCAGGTAACGTATCCATGTAGTGATAAATTCGCGTCGTTGCATAATATTTATTTTTGTTATTTATATTTATTAGACCTTGGAGGTTTTCCGTTGATAGACCTTGGAGGTTTTAAAAACGTCCAAGGTCTTGTTCCAGTGAAACCTCCAGGGTCTTCAATAATCCTATTTCACACGGGTTTGAAAAACCGCAACATTTTCATGTCAAAATCCAACAGCCATACATTGTCATTATCATCCACGGCTATGGCAGGAGCTGTTTCGCTGTTGGGAAACTTATCGGGAGCAGCAACCACCGATTCCAGTTCGCCCGATTCCTTATAAATTTTTACCCTTACCATGCCTTTTTCGGTGGTAATAAAACGACCATCTGACATAAAGGCGAAATAGGTGGGATTACAGCATCCACTGAAACCTTCAAGTGTAAAACCGGGTTTCCCCCAATCGCCACGTAATCTGCCACTTGCAGCGTAGTTCTGAATACGATGCATGCCGGGATTAACCACCCATATTTCATCATTACTGTTTACAGCCATATGAAAATGGAGACTGGGCAGAATAAAACCGTGTAAAGCCGAAACTCCTGACTCACCCTTAAAGCTGCGAACATAACCAAGATTCTCATCAAAAACCACGACTTCCTTTTTACCTGCATTAGCAACATATATCATACTTTCCGAAATGGCCAGAGAAGAAAACAATGATTCGTCAGATAAACTTTCGGACCTGAGAATTTCTTTGCCATCAGGATTATAAGCTGTCAGATGTCGTTCGTAAGCAATTAAAATAGTTGCATCATTGTGAATGACAATAGCCTGTGGGTTTTGATCAATAGTCTTTTTCAGGATTTCCTTTCCTTCGGGGGTAAGTATCTGAAGGTGGCTTTCTGTGAGCAAATACAGATTTCCCTGGAACCAGGTGAGGGCTTTGGGTTGACCAGTTTCAATTGCAATCTGTCGGGCTTCGCGATAGGAAATCAGATTTTCGTCCACTACCTTAAACTCATCGATATTGTATTCGTAGGGATTATCGGGGCGTTTATCAATCCGGGTAGATAAGGAATCAAACAGCACAATCCCTGCAACAATTGCTATGGCAACGATCAGGGTTATCTGGATTTTTTTGTTCATAATTTCCGGGTTTTCTGGTTATTAAAATAACATCGTGGGTTTTTGTGTACTACAATTATATTTGTGCCTTTGCGCTGGCATTACCTGTTTTTTTCAAACGTCGGGACTTCCGCAGCGCATTTTCCCTGGATCATTTCTTCCCGGGTTTACACCCGGAGTTATCGTTGTTGCACCCCTATAGGGGTTGGTGCATCTATAACTATTCTTTGTGTCTCCACGTATCTGCGATTTAAATTCTCAATCAATCTCTATTCTTTCTTCTCCAAGGTAAAATCTAAAAAATTCTCTGCGTGTTCGCGTCATCTTCGCGGTAAAACATCTATAATCTATCTCTGCGTCTCCCCGTCTCTGCGGTGTAAAACTGCCATGAAAAAACTATCTTCTAATATCAATACAAATCATCTTATCAGCATCTCTCAGCACCATATATCCATCTGCAATGGCCAAGGGTGCCCAGGCATCATGCCCATCAAACAGCTTAACCCTATCCAACTCTTCGTATCCGCGGGTGCTTTTACGGATAATCACAAGGGTTGCATCATCATCCAAAAGATAAAACTTATCATCAGCCACCATGAAGGGGCCCAATCCGAAGCGAGCAGTCGGGCCACTTGCCCAGACTATTTGTGTTGGGTCATCAGGGCGCACACATATCATTTGGTTTCGCAGGGTACGTGCATCTTTTGGAAGTACGCCAAATAAATGCCCATCCACCAGAATGGGTGATTGTTGCTCGCTGGAAAGACCTTCACCAGGTCTAAATGTCTGAAGTACCTCCACATCAAAATTGCCGTTTTGCTGAGATAGCTGTAGAAGCATACTTCCAGCCCCATATCCGGCAGTAATAAAAATCTTGCCATCGGGCATGCAAACGGGTGATGACGCTACCACGGGGTGATTCCACTGGCTGGTTTGCCAAAGAATAGTTCCTGCATCGGGCCCATCAGCGGCAACGCCGGCAATTCCGCCTGAAGCGCTGTAAACGAACATTTTGCGGCCACCAAACTCGAATGGCATGATGGATGAATGCGACATTTTCCATTCATCAGGATTGGGCGCTTCCCAGAGCACTTCGCCGGTAGCACAGTCAATTCCAATCATCAGGGAAGTGCCGGAAGGGGCGATTATGGCCACACCATCAACAATTAACGGGCATTGACCGGTGTACCATAGAGGTACTTCGGTTTGATACTCCTTTTCAACATCGAGCCCCCAGATAAGATCACCAGTTTCCCGGTCGAGGCACATTACATGACATCGGGGACCCATGGTTATTATAAAATCTTCAGTAACAACAGGCACCGTACGGGACATACCATGGTTGCGGCGGATTTGCGCATGGTACCAACGACGCCAGATTTCTTCTCCAGTTTCAAGAGCAAAAACTCTTAACATATCGGCTCTTATATCCTCATCATAATCAAGAACATAAACGAGACCATTATAAATGGAAGCCCCGGCATGCCCCTCTCCCATCTCCACCGTCCAGAGAGCTTCTGGAACCTGACCATCAAAACTATTTTTCAGCGGAATGGCTGTTGTTGAAATATTATCAGAATTTGCTCCCCGAAATCTGGGCCACTTCTCCTTTAGGGATGATTCATATTCAGTAAATCTTTGAAAATGCTCACCAATAACCACTATTTCATCAGAAGCTCCGGTTCCTTCAACATTATCTCTTCCTGGCTCAGAAACCTTAAAATTGCGGGTGGGATTCCAGATAACCCACCAAAACAAAGCAACCACTCCGGCAACCAATACTACTACAGGTAATATTTTCAGCGATTTATTAAGAAGTGGTAGCATAAAGGGGTTTATTTTCTAATATCGTAAGCCATAAGCGCATTTCCATGACGAACATACAAAATGCCATTGTTTATGACCAGGTATGCCCAGTGTTGGTCAGAACCCAGGTCTATCTGGGTCTGGCTTACTACATTGATATTGCCAGCCTTTGGCTCAATTAATGCCAGTTCTCCTCTTTCGGTGTATACGTAAATCATCCCGTCAGCGGCTATTACCGTACCCTTATCCAGATCTCTGCTTTCAGATATTACTTCTCCGGTGTTCCAATCCACCCCAAACCAGCGGCGGTTGCGATCGCCTGATCCATAGATATATCCATCAATCATTACTGCACCACCCATTTTGGGATCAAGTAGGGTATTCTCCCATTTCTGTGTTATACTACTTCCATCGGCATTTAATTTCAACATGTATCCCCCTTTGCCATAACCTGTATAAACATATAATTCACCGTTGTGATAAATGGGTGTATTGGGATGAATATTGTGACGGTTTACAAAAGGATGCGACCAGAGCAGATCTCCGTTAGATGCATCCAGTCCAAGTACATAACTATCCATCAAAGAAACCAGAATTTTCCTTCCACCATGGGTAAAAAGCAGTGGTGAGCCATAAGAAGAGAGTGTTCCCATGCCGGGGCTCGACCAAACCACTGAACCATTGTGACGGTTTATGGCAACAATATTAAACTTGCTACCACCAGGGGATAAATATAAAACATCACCATCAATGATGAGGTTTTCGGTAACACCCCATGTGATATTTTTCCCGTCGAAATCGGTAAACAATCCCTTTGACCAGATTCTCTGGCCGGTATTAATATCCATGCAAATAATTTCCCCTTCCCCGGTGGCAACATACATAAGGTTACCAATAATTGTAGGAGTGCTGCGACTTCCGGGGTAGCTTTCTGAAAAATCTCTCCCGTAAGGAAGTTTTTTAATTAACTCACCCTTATCAGAAAGCACATATAAAAAGCCTGTTTCACCTTCAAGGCCAGTGATATAGATTTTATCGTCAACCGTTACAGCAGAAGTAAATCCTTTTCCCAGATCTTCGTAAGCCCATAACATTTCAGGGCCATTCGTCG
This sequence comes from Sphingobacteriia bacterium, assembly GCA_011390785.1. Taxonomy (GTDB): domain Bacteria; phylum Bacteroidota; class Bacteroidia; order Bacteroidales; family UBA7960; genus SKVR01. The sequence goes on along the minus strand of JAABRR010000048.1, from coordinate 4,947 downwards.
GCCACGATTTCATAAGATTTTTATCAGGATAACGCCCGTCGCGATTCGGGCCCCGCCAGTTGTTATGCATTTGAGCATTTGAACTATACACGAACAAAAACAACAGGGCGGAAATTGAAAAAAAAGATCTCATAATATAGTATGTATTTAAGTTGAAATGATAAACATATGGCACTGTATGGCATTTTAGCAAAAATAGGCAATCCTTACCATCAGTTTACCCTGTTAACATTTTCTAACGGCTATAAATAATGATTCTAAATAAGAAGTAAGTAACTGAATATTACAAGCTAAGAATATAACTCAGGAAATTGGATTATTGTGTATTACATAATAGGTGAAGCCTGATCATAAAAACAGGAGGCATTGAAAAGATCAGTTCCATTAAATCTAACCAAGAAAGATAATCTGAAGAAAAGTGATTATTTTATTGCAGAGAATACTATCATTTATTTAATTTTACAGCTTTCAAAAAGGTCTATTAAATCTATCTACAGAATGATTTTGGGGATTTCCCCCAGGATTTTATACTTAATTATCATCTAACAACTAATACTATGAAGAGAAATGCTGCTGGTATAATGAAAATTATTTTGCTTTTTACTTTGGTCTCTTTTTATGTACCATCGGTAAGGGCTGATGTAAAAATGCCGCTAATTTTTAGCGACAACATGGTTTTACAGCGTGAAGTACCCCTAAAAATATGGGGAAAGGCAGACCAGGGAGAAAGAGTAAGAGTTAGCATACAAGGCCAAACCCAAACTACCCGGGCCGACAGAAGTGGAAAATGGTCGGTTATTCTTGATCCATTGAAGGTAGAAAATCCGGTTGAATTGGTTATACGTGGTAAAAATACCATTACATACACCGATGTTTTAGTAGGCGATGTATGGTTGGGAAGCGGCCAATCCAATATGGAATGGTCTGTTAGACGTTCTGATAATGCAGATGAAGAGATAAGGTTGGCAGACCATCCTAATATTCGGATGTTTACAGTCCCCCGTAGAATGAGCAGTAAACCTCTTGATGATTTGGAAGGCGGTGAATGGCTCGTTTGTACTCCGGAGAATATACCCAACTTTTCGGCAGTAGCCTATTACTTTGGAAGGCATCTGCATTATGAACTGGATGTTCCCATTGGCCTGATCAATTCTTCGTGGGGTGGAACAGTGGCCGAAACATGGATCAGCAAAGAAGCCATAGCCACACATGACGATTTCAGGGAGTTAGTATCCGGTGGACCCGGATTTGATCTTGAAGAAATACATGAAGAAGCCATCAGGAAACGAAACGAATGGGCTGAGAACCTGGAAAAAAATGACCTGGGCCAACAGCAAAACTGGCAAAACCCTGATATCGACGACAGCCAATGGCAAACAATGAATGTGCCCGGGTTGTGGGAACAAACCGTTTTACCCGATCTGGATGGTGTTGTTTGGTTTAGAAAAGAAATAAACCTTACGCAGCAACAAGCAGAACAAAACCTGGTGCTAAACCTTGGGCCTATTGATGATAGTGATTTTACCTGGATAAACGGCAAACTGGCTGGCCAAACCATTGATCAATATAGCGCAGAAAGAAAATATAACGTTCCATCGGAATATCTTGTAGAAGGAACCAATGTAATTACTGTAAGGGTTATTGACACCGGCGGTGGCGGTGGATTCTGGGCGGAAGAAAATCAGATGTATTATGTTGCAGGATCAGAAAGAGTTTCATTGGAAGGAAACTGGAAATATGCTGTTGGAGTTAAAACTGCTGCCCCTCCACAATCTGCCAGTGGACCGAATATTTTCCCTTCCCTTCTTTTTAATGGAATGATAAAACCCATAATTGACTTTTCTATTCGCGGAACCATATGGTACCAGGGCGAAAGCAATGCCAGCAGACATAAGCAATACCAAACACTTTTCCCGTTGCTTATCAACGATTGGCGCAACCAATGGAACAATCCAGACATGCCTTTTCTTTTTGTGCAACTGGCTAATTTCATGCAACCTGCCCGAATCCCTGGCGATAGCGACTGGGCGCGCCTTCGCGAAGCACAAACCATGACCCTGAGCCTGCCCAATACCGGAATGGCCGTAATAATTGATATTGGTGAAGCTGACGATATTCACCCGCGAAACAAACAGGATGTTGGCAAAAGGCTGGCCTTACAGGCGCTGAAAGTTTCCTACGGGAAGGATCTGGTTTTTTCAGGTCCCATGTACAAATCTATGGAAGTTGATAACAACACCATCAGAATTCATTTCGACCACACCGGCGGCGGACTTATGGCAAAAGACAAATATGGTTACCTGAAAGGGTTTGCCATTGCAGGAGAAGACAAGGTATTCCATTGGGCCAAAGCCCGTTTTGATGGGAATCAGGTTCTCGTTTACAGTCCGGATGTAGAAAACCCCGTGGCTGTGCGCTACGCCTGGGGCAACAATCCCGACGATGCCAACCTTTACAATGAAGAAGGATTGCCTGCCAACCCTTTTAAAACAGACCAGTGGTAGAACAAGGTGAACGAGACTTATTGAAATAATTCCAGTAAAAATAAGCTGACCAGTGCGCTGTGGTAATATTTCCTCCAAAAGGGAATTATTACCACAGCGCTTATTTACAATGATTCCTTCATCCATTAGCCAAATCCAACAGCAATGGATACCAGCACTACCCCTTTCCATTGCCGGCTGTTTTTAAGTGCCGGATTTTGAATGACCAATAAATATTGGGGCCTTTAGCCCCATTTTGAAAACAATTAATTGATTAGCAACAATCCCTTATATGGGCCAATAAACAATATTTCAACGGCAGCTCGCTGTAAAGACGTGCCTTTTTCGGCACGTCTCCTAATAACCCCTATGAATGTAGGGTAGAGATGCGCATGACGGCGCGTCTCAAAACCTTTGATAAACAATAAATAAGATAAGAATAAAACAACAGGAATCTACACTATGCCACCTTGCAATTTGCGCATCATAAAACCGTGCCTCGTAGTCATACCAATTTAGGCTAAAAAAACGTGTTTCCCAACAGCCTTACCTACTCCAAAACAGGGTACTCAAAGAGCGTATAACACAACGAAATACAAAATTTTTCATAGGATAACCAAATTTTCTTACTGTTTAAGGAAATGTTTGCAATGCAAGGTTTGCCTTAAGGTTAATCTAAAAAACCCGTACTGACTAAAAAAAAAGGATTTTTAAAAACATGGAAAGAATCTTTTCCTGGCCTATAGAAAACTACATTATTGGCGAAATAAAATGCCCAATAGCGATCTTTGTAAAACTGTTCTTCATAAGCAATAAACTTGTTGTTATTCAAATCAATCAAATAAGGCATTGAGATATATTTTGTCTCATCAAATTTATAGCCAACTGTATATCGACCATCTTCGGACAAAAATAGTATTAAAGAAACTCCTTGAAGTACCAATTCGTCATTCTCCTTAGAAAAACCTGAGCCGACATATAATTCTCCTTCATCGGTCGTGTAACCATCAGAAAGCGCTGGAACAAAATACATAAGCCCTTTTTTAGTAAAGTGTAACCCTTCATACCAAATTTTTTCACCAACTATAAGCTCGGCACCTTTTACACAATAGATTTGCATACTACTCATTTCTTTTTCGCCTTCAGTAAAGTAAAGTGTATCGCCATTCATATTTGCAACTATGTTTGTTATTTGGGTTCCAAAATCCAATTCTATTTTATGGTTATTATAAGCCACAATTAACTTATTATCTTCATAATTCGTTGATCTGTATATAATGCAACTGTCATTAATAAACACTGGGTAAAACCCTTTAATGAGTTTAGTGGTTGTTCTGTAAAAATCACCATCAAAATAATAAAGCGTCTCATCCATATATTCATTGAAATGTGGCACCTCATTTCTATATCCTATTAAGGGACCGGGATTTTCCGAGGCCTTAATTGTGCCGTTTTCAAGATTCGCTCCCTTACACATGGTAGAGAATAATGCAAGTAAAAGAATGATTCCAGTTTTATTCATAGGGATTGGGATATTTGATGAAATAAGAAAACCATTGATAAGCTTTAGTAAATTTTTTTACGTCTTCCGTTGATATAATTAATATTTATACTACGTATGTATCCAGAACCAGAAGCATTATTATTTTGATTTTTGCTTTTTGAAGCTTCATAAATATAATATTGCATTCTATTCACAGTGTCTTTGCCCGAAACAGTACTCATTGGTGTGCTCTCGTAACGAGCTTTATGTCCTGTGTCCATAACAGATGGTAGTTCAGATCCAATTGGCCATGTACCACCAACTCCCTATTCACCGGGAACAATCAACACGACATGGCCCGCTCCAACAGGATTCTCTGCTACGCCAATAATGAACATACCTGTATTGGTATCTTCCTGAAGTTTTTGATAACTCTCAAAATCATAGCTTACAAACCCTTCAACCTCACCTGCTGCAAACTTCTGAACCATATCATAAGCTAAAACATCACCTGTAAGATATTCTCCTGTATATTTAATAATTGCACCTATAACACCTTGGTTACATAATGCTTGATCTGGATTATCAGGAAAATGGGTTTGTTGATAATTTATAGCATGTCTCACACCAGCTGCTGCTGCCTCCCTAACTTTATTCTGGGCAGCGCGAGCGAGCGCCCTCGCAAGGGCAGCCATTCTATCACCACCACCATCATCTATATCAGCTGCACCCATGTGATTCATAATCCCATAGGCCCCGACAAAACTTCTGCCATCAGGGTCAATTCTTATAATTGGGTTATTACCCACATAATTATATGGGCTCATATTAAAATACTTTTCTGCCAACGGATCCACACTATGCCACCGCCCAATTTGTGGGTCATAAAACCGTGCCCCGTAATCGTACCAATTTGTTGTTTATTTAATATTTTGTTGAATGTACCAATTCCAGAATCTCTTTAATTGGCACGGTATCTCT
>JAABRR010000047.1 GCA_011390785.1 Sphingobacteriia bacterium | reverse complement strand
CATGGTAGAAGAAGCCTACGAGAAGCTGGTTGAGCTGACCACCGAGAAAGAACGAAAGGAACGTGAAAAGATGCAGCTGGAAAATGAACTGAAAGATACAGATAAAAACATCCGGGATCTTTTGCAGTCAATAGATGCGCCTGCAGAAGAAGCATTTTTTCTTAAATATGCCGAAAATCAGAAGGTGGCTGAACTGCTGGAGACCCGCAAAAATGCCTGGGAGAAAATTGAAACGGTGGCAGGCTTTAATCAGGGTGGGGAAGTAATTGAATACCTCTCGCACACTGATAAGCAGAGTATTCTTCAGAATCTTGAGTTACTTTCTGTTTCCATTAAGGAGAAAGAGACCCTTCTGGCCGAAAAGCAAAAAGAGAAAGGGGCCAAAACCAAAGAAAAGGAGAGAATTGCCGGTGAGTCTGATCTGGCGCAGATCCTTACATTACAGGAATCTTTGCGCGAAAATCTGAAGGAATCCTTTAAGGAATGGCTGGCTGGCCAGATGGCCATCAAGGTTCTATCTAAGGTGAAAGCTGTTTACGAACAGGATAAGCAGCCGCAGGTAGTAAAGCGTTCCGGTGAGTATTTTCAGACCATTACCGGTGGAGCCTATGCGGGTATGCGTGCTTCCCTCGAAGGACGGGAAGTGAGCGTTTATGATCACCGTGGGGTGTCAAGAAACCTGGCGCAACTGAGTCGCGGAACCCGCGAACAGCTGCTGGTAAGTCTGCGATTGGGTTTTATTGAAGAATACGAACAACAGGCAGAACCTCTGCCGGTGATCATAGATGAAATACTGGTGAATTTTGATCCCCGAAGAGCCCGCCAGACTGCGCGTATCCTGCAGGATTTTGCCCAAACCCGCCAGGTGCTTCTTTTTACCTGCCATCCGGCAACACTCAACTTTTTTGATAAGGAACAAATAAACGTTTTTACTATTGAAAACGGGGAGGTGATTTGATGGGGTGGGTTTAAGCAAAAGGTGTTTTGTTAAAAGGGGAGGGAGGAATCTCAGGCTTGGCAAAGCCAATCTCAATTCGCTGTCATTCGTCCTGTCGGGCAAAGAAATAAGATTCCTCCTAAAACCTTCAATTTCAGTCCTGTTGGGTTTAATTTTTTAAAAGGCTTTATTGAGGACCATTCGCCAGCCTGTTTTATCTCTACACTCCAATCAGTATTCGAATGTATTGTTAGAGTTTTTGCTTCCGTCGGATTTATCTAAAATTCAACAGCTTCGTTTTCAACTGGTAGGTCTATATATTCTTTTTTGCACGACGTAAATGCAACCAAAACAACAATGAATGCTAGTGCTATGTTCTTAAGGACTTGTCTTTTGATCTTTTTTTATGTTTTTCATGTGAATATCCGATTAAAACCCCATCATCACCCCCATTGTAAACATCCTGGGACGGGGATAATTGATAAAGTTCATCCCTGAAGGAACTTCCGGTTCCAGCCAGGGATAATGGGTAATGACAAATGCATTTTGAACCGTGGCAGAGATCTCCAGGTTGAGAGTGCGCGTTGTAAGATTATAGGTCAGATCTATGAAATCCATCCTTAAGTAAGAGGCATCCTGCACATAGTAATCGGAAATACCCGGGGTACTGGCAAAATTATGCTGAAGTGCCTCTGTGGTAATATTGGAACCATCTCTAAATAGCCTGTCATAGTTTCCAAAAACTAGTGAGCTTTGGTTATATACATAATTCCCGCTCACCCTTGTTCCCGCCATTGAAAGTCGCCATTTGCCGTATCGAAAGTGGGAAGAAAAACCCAGGATGAGATCAGGATCAGGGGATTTGAAAGGTATCATGTCCCTCGAATCGATGATGCCGTCGTTGTTTTGATCCACATACGGGTCATTGGGCAGAAAAACCCCATCATCTGAGTAGTTGAGCTGGTAAACATTAAAGGAATTTGCAGGGTATCCTTCCCTGAGAATTCTGGTGCCAGAAACAACTGAATTTCTGCCATAAACTTCCGTAACCTGGTTTTTCTTTGTGGTCAAATGAGCCCCTATATCCCATGATAATTTATCTGATTTTACCGGTGAAGCATAAAGGGAAAATTCCCAGCCTTTGTGATTTATATTAGCGATATTGGACAAACTATAATATCTCCTTCCCCTGGGAACAGGAAAAACCCCTTCTGATTGCTCTGTATCAAAATATCTGATGTGTCCAGTAAGCCGGTTTTCCCATAAGCCATAGTTAATTGTGGCATCAAATGAATTAAATTGTTCTGGCTGTAAGTCATTAGATAGCATATGCACGGATTGAAAGTCCATTCTTCCACTCTGGCCCACAGATGTGCTGATTTTTAATTGCGACAGGAAATATCCTTCGGGCCAGAAAGATTCGTTGTGCATTTTCCAGGCTGCAGCCAGCGAATGATAGCCAAAGTTTGGGTTATCCGGATTATACAACGATGACCGGTCATTGCGAAAGTTATAATCAAGGAAATACAGGTCTTTAAATGCATAACCCGCGCCGAAAGTGAATGACTCAAGCTGCCTCATATTGTCCCCTTTCCCATTGCTGAAAATACTGTAGGGTTCTCCGGCCAAATTGTTTCTAAGGTTAGACTGAAGGATGGAGTATTCATGGTTGAAATCCTGCCTGGAGATTGCTGCTGACAGAGCAATCCTGCTATCGATGGCAGACAGATGTCTGTTGAAATTTATGCGACCTTCAAGCAACCGGTTTGAATATGTATCCTCATTCATGGTATATACCCCTCCAATTAAATAACTCCATGCCGCCTGATCGGAAATTGTTTTCTGCCTCTCTGTACTCAGAGTTTGCTGGTATGCGGCTACACCCAATGTAATATCCGGGAAGAAGTGCAATGCATAATCAGCCTGGACTTGTATTCCAAGGGTTTGTGTGGCACTAAAATCTTCGGTTTGGTTCAACACGGCCACCGGGTTGCGCGTTAGAGAGAATAACGTTGGGCTGTTGCCGGTCCAGGTAAAGTAACCCCCAAAAATACTTTCAGGATCTCTAACCGGTTGTGTAGGGTCAAATCTTATGGCATTATCGATAGCATCATGAGGTGCAATCCTGTTTTCAAGTTGCGATGTATGCAGGTTTATGTTGATGCGCAGGTGATCATCCAACAGGGATGGGTTCAGGTTGAGCCTGCCTCCCAGGCGCCTTAGGTTATCCGTATTCAGAACCCCTGCATGGTCGTTGAAGTGAAAAGCCGCTCTCCAGGGAATCTGTGCCACATTTCCGGAGGCCGAAAGATGGTGGCTTTGAGAGAAAGTATTGCTATAGATTTCATCTTGCCACGAAGTATTGGATTCCCCCATCCGTCCTGTTAACTCAGGCTGATCAGAAAACCGCTCTAAAACCAAAAAGCGAAAGGTCGCCGCATCAAGCACATCCACCTGCTTTCCGGGTTGTGCAGCAGAAAAATGTGTGGAATACTCCAAAGAAAATGGATCTCCCTGTTGAGCTCTTTTGGTGCGTATAAGGATTACGCCATTGCCACCTCTTCCACCATACAGGGATGTTGAAGCGGCATCTGTCAACAGGGTAATGGATTCTATATCTTCGGTATTAAGGAAATTCAGGGGGTCGCGCATACCCTCCGCAAAACGGGGGTCCTGAGGCAGGCCGTCCACCACAATCAGCGGTTGGCTGGTGGTAGCCAACAGACTGGAAGTACCCATAGCACCGGGGGCGCCGCCATCAACAGTAATCCACATGCCTGGTGCACGTCCCTGTATGAGTTGCCAGATGTTTACATAGTTTCCCTTGTTGAAATCAGCTTCTGTCAATACCACTACTGAGGCTGATGCGTGAAAATGTCGGAGTGAATCCCCGGTAACAATTATCAGATCCCGCATCTCATTTTCGATGGGTGTTTCCCCGGCAAATAAAAATGTAACCGGAAGAGCAAGCAAAAACAGGCTGATGCAGAATTTTCTAAAAATAGAAAACAGGCTAAAAAAAGTACTGTTGGTCAGGGACTTGTTTTTCATTTGGATCCTTTATGCAAACCAAAGCGGAATCAACATCTGAATAAATATTTATCCGAACAGTTTTCTGGTGAATTAATGTTGAACAAGATGAGAAAATCAAGGCACTTAGTCCTAAAAGTAGAAATTTATTAATCTCCATATATTTTCCATTTTACCTCAGTGAATTTAGTGTCTTTTTAGGGCCACTAATGATTGCATACCCTCCGGTGCATAGGTGCGTGTTAAAAGCTTTTTTTGATTAATTGTATTTTCCAGTTCAAATGTAAAGTTTTTTTTGTGATCTTATTGCTTTGATGTGAATGAATATGGGTCTTTTATTCTGCCTCGTAAACCCAGTCAACAGTTACTTCATAATCCTGCTGAGATAGAGTATTTCTGAAAAGCAATAAATTTGGATTATCTGATGAAGCTGCATGATGGATGGAGTACTGCTCCTGAAGATCCTCATTTGAATTACAATATAAGTCTGTAAAGGTGAGATCAGCTACTTTTATTTCAAGGTCGAAGGGATTGTTGTTTGTCTGGAAATAATCAGAAAGATTTATCTCTAAGGGTTGATGTAATTCCCATTGTGATAAACTATCGTTATAATTGAGCTGAACTCCTCCTCCGCCTGATGTTACTCCGGAAGAAACACCAGTATTATAATGAAACCCATAATTGTATCTCATCGATAAAGGATCAACCATTTCATCAAAAGTTTCTCCGTTGAAATTTATGCTGTAAATAATCAATTTATTTGCAATGGGCGGAGCATATAGCCAATCGGAATAGTTATATTCTACAGCTCCGGCAGTAGTTTCATATTCTAAATAAATCTCTTCATTGGGCTCTATTGGAATGATTGCTTTTCCGGAGTTATCTCCCGGCATTGTTTCAAGAGGGGTTCCGTTAACGCTCCATTTGTAAGTTTCCCCTACATGCTCAGGTATCACAATAGCTGTTGTGGGTGATACATCATCTTTAAACTCTATCAAAGCATTTGTGCTAAGAACCATTTTGGAATCGTCATTACATCCTGCCAGTAAAATTAAAACAGAAAAAATGACCTTGCTTGTTTGTGTTTTCATCTTTTGTAATATTATTTATGACAAAGTTAAAAACAATCAGCTCCAGTTGTAAATGCCTGTCCAACGATGGCAATGTTTTAAACACAGCGTTTTGTGGCCTGAGGTTATTTTTTATCAAGTATTTCTTCCGGTGTCAATTTATTTATCCCCTTAATAATAAAGCCTTTATCAAAAGTGACAATTGTCAAATCGTATTTCTGAGAAATTGTCAGTTGGTAATAGTTTTTTGTAATTCTATCGAAGTGTATTTTTCTTCTTTCAATCCACCTGCCCAATCCTGTGCTAATTTTCCTGGCTTTTTGGTTATTTTCTTATTAATCAAATAATCTAAATAATGATCCAGTTCATCGATTAATCCTGGTGTCAATTGGCTTATCTTTATCTCTATATTTTCCATTGCTTTCATATATCAAATGTACTAAATATTAAAATTGTGGCAAATCTAAAGCTTAATTTTTCTTCTGGGTTTCTTAAGAAATTGCCAAAATGTTTGGGTGTAAATCTAGTAAATTAGTGAATCTCAAAAGTGGTGAAGCCATTCTCAAACAAAAAATCATCCCTGTTTACTTTTTTACCGAACCACAATGAATCAAAAATCACTTTTGCCACCCCCGCCATTGAACAATTTGGAACAAAATATCTTTTAAGAAGTGCAAATTCTGACCTTTTGTGAAAACTTTACTCGTTTCCATTTTTACCGCATCCGGAATTCTTACCGGTCTTACTGCCCGTGAGCGCAAAGCCTTTTTGTTGCACATGGGTTATTCTTTTTTGGAAGGGATTATTGCCGGTATCATTATTCTCAACGAATTTGTGTTTGTGAAAAGCCTGTTGGGTTCCAATTACCAGCTTGCCGTTCTTTTTCAGTTGGGAGTAGCCGTTTTCCTTTTGCTTATTTTGCTCAATGAATGGCTAAAGCGTGTTGCCAAAAAAAGAGCGATGTTGCGCCGAACGGCTTTGCTAACCCGACTTCCCCTTATTCTGGTTCTATTTTTCCCACGCGATGCAGGCATGTATGGAGTAGAATCTTTGTTTCATTATATTTTTCTGGTTATTTTCCTGGTTTATTTTATGGGAAATGTAGTTATATGGCCTACCATTAACCTGTTTCTGAAAACATCTTACCGGCACGAAAATTTCAGCAAATTATACAGCTATGCCACTACACTCAATAAGATTGTGATGATGGTTACCACCTTCGTTTATGGGTGGCTGCTCGATTGGGACAATTATGTTTTTGTGTATGTTTTTCCTGTAATGGCCATTCTGGGAACCGTTTCTGTTTTTCTGCTTTCTATGATTCCTTATCAGGTTACCACGCAGGTTGCCCGAAGAAAGGGTTTTTGGAATTCTGTTAAGGATTCTTCTGCCGGTATGTTGGGTATTCTGAGAACCAACCGTTCTTTTCTTGATTTTGAGATTGGGTTTATGTTGTATGGTTTCGGTTTTATGTCGTCGGTTACCCTTATCGTATTGTTTTTCGAAAATGAACTGGGTTTGAATTATTCAAGTGTGGCATTTTATAAAAATAGTTATAACCTGCTGGCCATATTTCTGTTGCCTTTCTTTGGCAGATTAATGGGCAAGGTTGATCCGCGCAAATTTGCCACCATTCCGTTTTTTGCCATGATCATTTATCTTGTTTCGCTGGTAGTAACTCCCTATTTTCCTGACTATGCAGATTTCTGGGGCATCAGGCTGTATTACTCTTTAATAGTGTTCATTGTTTTTAACGGGATTTTTGCCGCTACCATGGCTCTTACCTGGTTTATAGGGTCTGCTTATTTTTGTCCGCCCGACGAAGCCGGAAATTACCAGTCTGTTCATATGGTGCTAACAGCACTAAGAAGTTTGTTCGCTCCGTTGCTGGGAATCACCTTTTATGAAGCATGGGGTTTTGCTGTTGCCTTTTCCATTGCCATTTCCGCCCTGGTCATTGCCATCATTTATATGCTTTGGTCGAAAAAAAGGGTGAAAGTACCTTATTCCCCCCAAACAGTTACTTAAATAATAATGTGTTTATCAACAGATTCAATTTGGTTTGTTGACAAGTACAAGCAGATAAAAAGCATATTTACGTTGAAAAATTTATAATTTCGCATAGAAAATCTTTAAGAATCTTAAATATACAACGATATGAATTACGATTTAATAGTTATTGGAAGCGGCCCTGGCGGATATGTGGCTGCTATTCGAGCATCGCAACTGGGTATGAAGGTAGGGGTGGTTGAAAAGTCTGAACTGGGCGGTGTTTGCCTTAACTGGGGCTGTATTCCTACCAAGGCATTGCTGAAAAGTGCGAATGTTTTCGAGTATTTATCGCATGCCAAAGACTACGGAATCAGCATTGAAGGAGAAGCCAAAGCCGATTTTCCGGCCATGGTAAAAAGAAGTCGCGAAGTTGCTGCCGGAATGAGCAAGGGAATTCAATATCTGTTTAAGAAGAATAAGATTGATCATATCGAAGGGTTTGGAAAGGTACTCCCCGGCAAAAAGGTGGAAGTAAAAGCAGAAGACGGAAAAACAACTGAATATGTTGCCAATCACATCATTATCGCCACCGGCGCCCGCTCCCGCGAATTGCCCAACCTGAAACAGGATGGAGAAAAGATTATTGGTTACAGAAAAGCGATGGTTCTTGATAAACAGCCCGAAAGTATGGTAGTCGTTGGTTCAGGTGCCATCGGTTCAGAGTTTGCCTATTTTTATAATGCCATAGGAACCAAAGTTACGCTTGTTGAATTTTTGCCCGCCATTGTGCCCGTTGAAGATGAAGACGTTTCAAAACAGCTGGAACGCTCCTTCAAAAAGGCAGGGATGAAAGTCATGACCAAATCATCGGTTGAAGAGGTAGATACATCAGGCGAAAAATGCAAGGTGAAAATCAAAACAGCCAAAGGCGAGGAAACTGTTGAAGCCGACATTGTTTTGTCTGCTGTAGGGATCTCTACCAATATTGAAGGAATAGGCCTTGAAGAAACGGGTATCAAGGTGGAAAAGGATAAAATTGTGGTGGATGAGTTTTACCGCACAAATGTTGAAGGTTACTATGCCATTGGTGATGTGGTATCCGGCCAGGCATTGGCGCATGTGGCATCTGCCGAAGGGATTTTGTGTGTAGAGAAAATTGCCGGTCATAACCCTGAACCGATTAATTATAATAATATTCCGGGTTGCACCTATTGCACTCCCGAAGTGGCGTCCGTTGGCTATACCGAAAAGGCAGCAAAAGAAGCTGGTTTCGAGCTCAAAGTTGGGAAGTTCCCGTTTTCGGCATCAGGGAAGGCCAGTGCGGCCGGCAATAAAGATGGTTTTGTTAAGGTGATATTTGATGCCAAATATGGCGAATTGCTTGGCGTGCATATGATAGGCTCCAACGTAACAGAAATGATTGCCGAAGCTGTAGTTGCCCGCAAATTGGAAACAACAGGACACGAAATCATCAAGGCGGTACATCCGCACCCCACCATGAGCGAAGCCATGATGGAAGCTACGGCTGCCGCTTACGATGAAGTAATTCACCTGTAAATCTTTGCTAACCTTTTTTCTCTCTGATGTGTGGAATCTGTGGTATCTATTCCTTTTCCAGGCCTTTGGAAAATGCATTACCGGCTGTTGAACAAGCCCTGGAAACACTTACCAAACGTGGCCCGGAAGTACAGGCGCATTACCAGGAAAAAAATGTTGTTTTAGGGCACTCAAGACTTTCTGTCATTGATATTTCTGAAGCTGCCAATCAGCCATTTGCTGATGAATCAGGCCGGTACACAATTGTGTTTAACGGCGAGATATACAATTTCTCACAGCTTCGCGATGTTCTCAGAGATCAGGGACAATCTTTTCGTACCCGCAGCGATACCGAAGTTTTGCTGAAATGGCTTATTCTAAATGGCCCTGAAGGAATAAAAGACCTGCAGGGTTTTTTTGCTTTTGCCTTTTTTGATAAATTGTCAGGGAAGATTCTGCTGGCCCGCGATCGTTTTGGTAAAAAACCACTGATTTATCACATCAATGATGATCGCATTATTTTTGCCTCCGAAATGAAGGCCCTGTTAAAACTGGGAGCCCCGAAATTGCTCGATCAGGAATCCATGCACATCTATTTCCAGCTGAACTATATTCCCGGCAAATGGAGCATATACCAGGATGTTTACAAACTGATGCCGGGCTATTATATGCTGTTTGACGGATCAGACTGCTCAGTTCAGGAATACTACCATCTGCCTGAGCGTCCCTTAGTTGCTTATGAAGGAATCTCTTACCCTGCTGCCATAACTCAATTGCAGAATAAAATGGAAGAAGCTGTAGTGAAACGTTTGGTGTCAGATGTTCCGTTGGGCGCTTTTTTGAGCGGGGGAATTGACAGCAGCGTAGTGGTGGCACTGGCAGCGAAGCATGTTAACCAGCTCAAAACCTTTTCTATCGGGTTCAAAGATGAGCCTTTGTTTGACGAAACGAACTATGCCCGTAGCGTAGCTAAAATGCATAATACCGATCATACCGAATTTTCTCTTACCACAAACGATCTTTTTGGCTGTTTGTATGATGTGCTTGATTACATCGATGAGCCGTTTGCTGATTCTTCGGCTTTGGCGGTTTACATCCTTAGCCGTGAAACCAAAAGCAAGGTAACCGTTGCTCTGTCGGGCGACGGGGCTGATGAGATGTTTGCCGGTTACAATAAGCATATGGCCCACTACCGCGCACGGCAGGGTGGAATTAGTGCCCGGTTATTGGGTGCTTTGCATCCCTTGTTAGCTCCACTTCCGCAATCTAGAAATTCTTTTTTGGGTAATAAGGTTCGGCAATTATACCGGTTTGGTGAGGGAATGGGTAAGAATGATGCCGACCGCTACTGGCGATGGGCTGCTTTTGCCGAAGAGAACTATCCGGAAAAGTTATTGCTTAAATCTGTAAATCATGATGAGTATATTTTCAGAAAAGGGAAATTGACACCCTTCATGCAAAAGGATGGGGATATGAATAACATTCTTCGTAATGACATGCATTTGGTTCTTACCAATGATATGCTTACGAAAGTAGATATGATGTCAATGGCCAATTCACTGGAAGTTAGGGTCCCCTTTCTGGATCATGATTTGGTGGATTTCGTTTTTTCATTGCCCGAAAGTTTTAAAATTAATCAGAACCAGCGCAAGAAGATATTGAAAGATGCATTTCGGCAGGTACTTCCTCCTGAGCTATATCATAGGCCAAAGCAGGGGTTCGAAGTGCCATTGCTGGGTTGGTTTCGGACAGAATTAAAAGAGAAAATTATTAATTATTGGTTAAATGATGATTTTATAAGAGATCAGGGTTTGTTTAACCCAAAAGTTATTAACAATCTAATGAAAAAACTTTTTTCTAATAATCCAGGTGAAATTCATGCTCAGATTTGGAGTTTAGTTGTGTTTCAACATTGGCACTCTAAGTTTATAAAGCCTTAAATAATTATTTTTTAACGTTCTGTTGCATCCTTTTTAGTAATATTGCACTTTAATAACGAACTGGTAATAAAAATCTCCGAATAAATGCCCCGCATACTTCGCATCTTAAATAGATTCAATTTAGGTGGTCCTACTTACAATGCTGCTTATTTAACCAAATACATGAGCAGTAATTATGAAACCATGCTGGTAGGTGGTCCAAACGATCCCAGTGAAAAAAACTCTGAATACATAGTAAAACAACTTGGTGTTGAACCCATTATTATTCCTGAGATGCGCAGGGAATTATCCCCTGTTAACGATTATCAGGCCTTTAAAAAGCTTAAAGCCATAATTCGCGATTTTAAACCTGATATTGTTCATACCCACGCATCCAAGGCCGGGGCTTTGGGACGACATGCTGCCCTAAGCATGAATGTCCCATTTATCGTGCATACCTTTCATGGGCATGTATTTGATGCTTATTTCAGTCAATGGAAAACGTCATTTTACAAAACGGTTGAAAAGTATCTGGCTGGCAGGACTGATAAGATAATAGCCATAAGCCAGAGCCAGAAATATGACCTGGCACATCGCTACAATATCTGTAGTGAAGATAAAATCAAAGTTATTCCACTTGGTTTCGATCTGTCCCGATTTCGCAAAAATATGGATCAAAAACGTATAGAGTTCAGAAGGAAATACCAGATTGCCGAAGATGAAATTGCTATTGGTATTATTGGCCGACTGGTACCCATAAAAAATCATCCCATGTTTTTGCAGGCACTGAATATTGTAAGGCAAAAAACCAATAAAAAGATTCGTGCATTTATTGTTGGCGATGGTGAGTCGAGAGACAAAATTAAAAAAACTGCCGTTGACCTGGGGATAAACTTCGTAAATGGATCTGGCGAGTATAAACCCGCCTTACTAACTTTTACCAGTTGGATAACCCAAATGGATTATGTAACAGCAGGGCTTGATATAGTGGCACTTACCTCGCTAAACGAAGGTACACCCGTTAGCCTTATTGAAGCTCAGGCTGCTGGTAAGCCGATTGTTTCTACCCGGGTAGGAGGAATAGAAAATGTGGTATTACCCGGCAAAACTGCCCTGTTGGCTGATAAAGGAGATGTAGAGCAGTTCGCTGCACATTTATGTAGTTTGATTGCCAATGAGGGTATGAGAGAGGAATTCTCTGCCAATGGTTGGGAACAGGTAGGAGAGAAGTTTCACTTTATCCGTCTTATTTCAGAAATGGAATCTTTGTATCAGGAATTATTGTCTCCTGAAAAGGTTTATCAAAATACCAGGCTGGTTCCACAGCCAGTCTCCGGTTAGGGGGAGAATTGGTTATGCCAAAACTTAATTTTATGGAGTTGCAAATTTGATTTAATAAATTTAAGCAGGCTTAAATAAAATAGTAGAGTATTAAGTCTAATCCTTAAATATTTCCTGTTAAAAACAAACAATTTTAACTCTTAAACCCGCAGGTTTTCTTAATTTTGCAGACTAAATTTTTACTATTCAGCAATTAACTCCAGGTTTTACGTGAACAAATTTTGGGCTCTTATTTCAATCTTATTTCTGTTTTCTTCCTGTCAGATTCTTAATCCTGAAAGAATGTTGCGTACACCGCAAGATTATGAGTATGCTGAGTTCCCTTCTAAAGATTTGCAGGAAGAATACCGTCTGGCCCCTAATGATCAGCTATACTTTCGGTTGTATACCAATGATGGTGAACGATTAATTGACCCTATCTCTCCCCAGGGGATTCAGCAATTACGAGGCGATCATAACTATGCAATTGAATTTGATGGGATGGTTAAACTACCGGTTTTAGGGTATATTAAGCTTTCAGGTATGACAATACGTGAAGCTGAGGTGTATTTGGAAAATGAGTTTACACGGTTTTATAACCGCCCATTCGTAAGACTCAGGGTTACCAATCATAGAGTAACTATTTTTCCTGGTGGCAGGGGAGGAGCGTCAACCGTAGTGTATCTTGAAAATACCAATACCAATATTTTTGAAGCTTTGGCCCTGGCTGGTGGTATAGCCGATGGAAGAGCCAACAAAGTAAAAGTAATTAGAGGTGAACTTAGTAATCCGCAGATATTTTTAATCGATTTGTCAACCATAGAAGGTGTTCGCAATGCCGATATGATTGTGCAGGCCAATGATATTATTTACGTTGAACCCAGAGAACGGGTTCCGCAGCGTATCCTGGAAAATGTTTCTCCTTATCTTTCACTGGTTACCACTGCTTTATTAGTTTATTCATTGTTTAGATAACCCAATGACACAACCGGCAGTAAAAAAAATATCAACAATAAACGATGAGCTTGATCTTAAGCTGTTTTTCTATATTGCCAAACGTAATATCCTTTTTCCTGTAATTTTTATCATTTTATCATTAGCGGGAGCATGGCTCTATCTGCGTTATACCCCTCCCATTTATCAAACATCGGCTATTCTTCAGTTGGGCTCTCAAAATGAAGTTTCCCGCATTTTACCAACAGCAAATATCTATGACGATGATATGGCAAAGCAGATTGAGTTGATGCGTTCAAGTGTTTTTTTGCAAAGAGCCTTATCTAAGCTTCCCATACAAATCACCTATTTCTCTAAAGGGAGGGTTTTAAATTCAGAATTGTATCGCAACGCTCCTTTTTCCGTAAATGTTGAAGTAAAAAATACATCTATTTACGGTGTGCCGATTTATGTGGATTTTATAAGCCGCGACAATATTGTTTTGTCATTTGGTTTAAAAGGAGAAGATATAAAAAGAGATGTTCATATCAATGGTTTTACGTCTCTTCCCGAAATGGATATCCAAATTGAAATTCAAAACTTCAATATTATTAAAGAACAACAAAATGTTTTTAGCCGTAATTCCTATTTCTTTATTCTCAATAATCCTGATAATCTCGTTCCAGCTTATAGTCGTGATATTAAGATAAATGTTTTGAATGCGGCAGCAAAAACCATTCAGATCGGTTATCAGGGTACCAATGCACAGAAAGCTTCAGATATTGTTAATGTTATTGCTGAAGAATTCAGCATTTATGATCTGGAAAAAAAGGCAGAAAGTGCCAATAATATTCTCGCGTTTATCGATCAGCAACTCGAAATGCTTTTTGAAAAACTCTCTGATTCGGAAATTAAGCTGGAACAATTTAAAAAGGAACATGGTATTGATGAGGTAACTCTTACACCATTGCCAACCTTACAGGGAAGGATGGCTGATCTGGAAAGTCAGGTTGTTGATTTACAGATGGAATACAGCATTTTTACTGAAATTGAAAGAAGTCTTGATGTTGAAGATGATATTGATATTTTTCGTCTTATAGCCATTCTGGCTGGTAGCGAATTTAGCGGTGTAGTATCCCGAATGTTGCAAACTCTCCAGGATTTATTGATTGAACGGGAACAACTGCTTTATGAAGTTACCCCTGAAAGTAATCAGATCAATTCTTTGAATCACCAAATCAGTATTCAGAAAAGGATGCTCATAGAAAGTATTTCTACTCTTAAGAATAATCTTGATAATCGGATGAGCGAAATCAATGAAAAGGTGAAATCGTACGAAGATTTTTTGATGCAGCAGGGAGGTCGATACAGCCTTATAGAATACAGTATGTTGCAAAGGGTTCATTCTATTAACGAACGCTTTTATAATCAATTGGTTGAGAAAAAAGCTGAATATTCTATCTCTAAAGCAGGATATGTTTCCCAAAGTATATTGCTCGAAAAATCAAGGGTACCTGGGCAACCTATTTTACCTAAACCTAAGGGAATTTATGTGAGCAGTCTGATAGCAGCACTATTTTTTGGTATTGGTATTTTCCTTCTTAAGTATTTGTTTTATAATGAGATACCATCTCTGCATGATATTCTTAAATATACTTCAGTACCAGTTATTGGTGTTATTCCGCGGTATAAAAGTGAAATACCACCCAACCAGCTGCTGGTACTAAAAAAACCCAAGTCTCTCATTTCAGAAGCTCTCAGGGCCATCCGAACCAATCTCCAGTTTATCAATAACGACGAAGGCCCAAAACTGGTAGCTGTAACTTCTACTATTTCGGGCGAAGGGAAAACATTTTTTGCCATGAACCTGGCTGGAATTCTGGCTTTTAGCAATAAGAAAGTTATTGTTATAGACCTTGACATGCGTAAACCCAAAATTCATCTTGGGTTTAATGTGGAAAATATTAAAGGAGTCAGCACTATCCTATCGAATATTGATACTATAGATGATTGCATTCAGTCATCTAAAGTGAAAAACCTGGAGTTTATAACCGCCGGACCTGTGCCTCCCAATCCATCAGAGTTGATACTTACACCCCGTATGGATGAAATGATTAACTACCTGAAGGAGAAATACGATTATGTGATTGTTGATAATCCGCCGGTAGGTATTGTTACAGATGGTATGAAAAGTATTCTTATGTCCGATTATCCAATCTATATTTTTAAGGCTAATTACTCTAAACGTATGTTTATTGAGAATGTAAACCGCCTTTTCAGTGAAAGCCAGATCAATAAATTATCTGTAGTACTTAACGCTGTAGATAGTGAATACAGTAGCTATGGATATGATAAAGGTTACTCATATGGCTATTATTACGGGGGATATGGATCTGGATATGGTTATTATGATGATCAGGTTCATGGAACTAAAAAAGGTTTTTGGAAAAAGCTTTTAGGGATTGTAAGAAGAAAATAAATTAAAATTTGAGATTTGTGATAAAGTATTTTTCTGCTAAAAGATGACATTATAATCTTCAATAATCTCTTGCTTAGAACGGTACTAAGAATCGATTACTGTCAAATAAATTATTACAGGATGAATGTTAAAGAAACCGGATTTAACGGTCTTTTTACCCTCGAACCAGATGTTTTTGAAGATCATCGGGGGTACTTTTTCGAATCATGGAATCGTGAAAAATTTCGCGAATATGGGTTAGATCAGGATTTTTTGCAAGATAATCAATCCATGTCGGGGGCTTTTGTATTGCGTGGACTACACTTTCAGTTGCCACCCTGGCAGCAAGGGAAATTGGTAAGGGTAATTTCTGGCTCGGTTCTGGATGTTGCCGTTGATCTGAGGAAAAATGAACCTACTTACGGAAAGCATTTCAAATATACCATCACAGCAAAACAAAAAAATCTGTTATGGTTGCCTCCAGGTTTTGCCCACGGATTTCTTACCCTTGAGCCCAATACTATTTTCTTTTATAAATGCACACAGGTTTATAATAAAGAATCGGAAGCTTCTATTGCCTGGTTCGATCCTGATCTGAATATCGATTGGGGAGTTGAAAATCCTGTAGTTTCAGAAAAAGATAAATTAGCGCCACTATTCAGAGATTTTAATAGCCCTTTTTGATTTTAGTTGTGCATATTGTTGTTGTTTAAATATTAGAAAATGACAGAGAATCTGACTCTGGTTTATGTTTTATTTTTTGTAGCATCACTATTGTTTTCATTAATTATTAACCGTTTTTTGCTGAAATTCTCGCGCAATCTCGGCATTAGAAATACAAATGAAACCATTATTAGATGGAGTTCTACATCCAAACCAGCTCTGGGTGGTATTTCATTTTTTATTATTTTTCTTTTTTCAATCGTAATAATTTCATTTTTAGAGCCTGTTGCCAATAATTTTTTTAATCTTCAAACGCTGGGCTTTTTGATTGTTGTTACAGTGGGCTTTCTTACCGGACTCTTTGATGATGCTTACAATACCCATCCGTGGAAAAAATTCTTTTCTCAGCTTTTATGCGGAATAATTCTTATTGCCACCGGAACTTATATCGATCTGTTTGAATATAATTTGTTTAACTATGCCCTTACTTTATTTTGGGTTGTGGGTATGATGAACAGCATAAATATGCTCGATAATATGGATGGAATAACCACTATCGTTTCCTTATCTGTGGGTATTATTATTTTGCTGGAAATTCTTGTGGGTAATTCCCTTTTTAATCCTTATCTGATTATTGTTATTGGACTTATTGCAGTCTTGCTGGGTTTTCTTTATTACAATTGGAATCCATCAAAAATGTATATGGGAGATACAGGCAGTCAGTTTCTGGGTATTTTGCTGGCAAGTCTTGGAATTACTTTTTTCTGGAATGGAGCTGCTTTTCCTGGCGAAAGTACCGCTCTTATACGTTTTCTTTCTGTTGCAGTTGTGTTTGCTTTACCCATCATTGATACTACCACGGTATTTTACAAAAGAATAGCAAGGGGGCAGTCTCCATTTATCGGGGGTAAGGATCATACCACACATCATTTATCTTATCTGGGTTTGTCTGATCAAAAGGTAGCGTTACTATTTGTGGCTGTTTCAATCGTATCAATATTTGTAACACTTATGCTTACACATTATATTGTTGAGTGGGAAGTTCTTCATCACATACTCTTCGGATCCTATTTTCTGGTATTGTTTATTGTTTTGTTTACCATTGGAAACTTGAATAAAGATAAAAGCCATCCTACAGGCTCCTAAATACTGGTACTGTAAATAAACCTAAAGACAGGATCACCACCATTGGGTAAAGACATTTGTACCCCAAGAGAGAAAGGTGCTACAAACCCAAATAAATGCAAATCGCTGGTTAATCCTATCCCATAAGAATAAAAACTTTCTTTTAATCCCGTTGCGTTTTGTTCGGAAGGGAATTGTTTCGCGTTGGCAAAATCGTAAAAAAGATTTGTATGGAATCTTTTTATATAGGCTATATGTGGAATGTTCAGATCAGGATACCAAAGAGGTAATGTATAATCTGCTGAAAGGGTGATTAAATCCTGGTGGTTCTGATGAACCATGCCTCTGGGATAGGCAATCGCATCATTAAAGTTAAACAGAATGGAGTAGGTGCCTTGTTCCCTGTCATTATCTCCCAATTGTTTTCTCTGCATGGCGGCAGATAATCTAATTCCATGGTGCCTTATAAAAGAAGGTAGGAATAATACCCCTCTTATCGCAAAGATACTACCCATATCCGCGCCCTGCCAGGGTGTATGTCTGTATTGCAATTCAACAGTTTGCGCAAATCTTGGGTAAATATCTCTTTGTACGCTTCTACGCTGGTTATAGGCAAAGAGTCTGTACCCCTGGGTTAGGAAGTTAGATTCTTTAAATCTTATATAGTTATTGTTCCCTGCGAAAATAGAATCTGGCGTTTGGTTGCTGTTTGTGGCCTGGGAGAATCCAAAACGAATTTGGGGCGTTATCCCGATAAAGTATTCATTATACTGAGATCTGAGTGGAACAGAAATAGCCAGGTTTACGTCATTTTGCCGCCATAAAAAATTACGTTCTTCATCATCAGCATTGTAATAAAGCCTTCGGTTGCCGGTTTCTGCAGTCAATTCCATAACAGGATACCAACCGTTGTAGGTATAAGATGCGGTATATTTGCCGGTTTCAGAATTCAAATCCCAGGAATAACCCAGCTGTGCAAAGGATGTGCTGAGTTTGTTCTGGAAAAGGAGGGAAAC
Organism: Sphingobacteriia bacterium; assembly: GCA_011390785.1. Taxonomy (GTDB): domain Bacteria; phylum Bacteroidota; class Bacteroidia; order Bacteroidales; family UBA7960; genus SKVR01. The sequence goes on along the minus strand of JAABRR010000047.1, from coordinate 10,293 downwards.
TCCTGGGGTAAACTCTATATTATCAATATCCAGATAAGCCGGGAACCAGCTATGTAAATGTAACAAATTAGCCAGGCGGCTATAAGGTTTTACAGTATAGATATTGCGTTCAACCTGACTCAACTCAGCAATACCTTCTTCCTGTTTTTCCAGTGTTTTGTAGAAAGCTACTGAATGGTTAGATACGGATGTTAGAGGGAAACTTTCATTTTCTTTTAAATCAATGATTTTCAATTGATAACCCTTATGTGTGTAGTTGGAGTAAGCCAACAGGCCAGAAGATGGATTAATGGATGGATTTACCGCACCATATTCAGATGAAACAATCATCTGGGGTTCCGTTTCGCCTTGTTTAAGAATAAAGAGATTATCTATTCCTGACCAGGTGCCGTGAAAAATAAGATCGTTGCCAATATAAACCGGGGTAGAAATATCTGTATTGTCAATACGTAGTTTTGTATCTGCCGACTCGATTCTGATGTTGATTTCATCAAACCTTTTTCCTTCATGATCGAGTACAACTACAACTATTTTTTCCCCACCCTGATGCCAGGAAGGTTGCATAATGAAATCATTGCCCGGATAATTAAACCTCCATAGTTCTGTACCTGTTGCGGCATCTAAAACTACCAGTGAATATTGGGTTTCGTGGCTTACTTCAACAGCGGCTATCTTCAATCCATCGGGAGAAAGTGCAGGGGAGAAGAATTTACCCTTATCTGAAATACGGTTTTGCTCCCCTGTAAGCAGATCGTAAGTGTAAATTTCTGCATAGTTCCTATGTTCCCAGCGGGGATCGGGTCTAAATTGGCTCCAAATAATCTTGCTTCCTGTTGCATGCAATGAATTTGGATTTACATAACCAGGTTTGAATAAGGCGGTTTCGTTGCCACCCAAGTCAATTTTAATAACGGTGGGGATATTATCCAATCCATTTTTTAATGCTATAAGGGTTGAATCGTTGATCCACTGCGGATACAGGTAATCCGTGTATAACTTTCGGGGTAAGCTAATGGTTGTTGATGACGTGTAATAGTGATTATCGTATTGATTTTGCCACAATGAATCGAGCAACCCAAAAGTTCTTTTGTAATGCTGGGTTTGTGAATATCCGAATTGTCTTCTTACTTCACCCGAAAAAGGGAATAATGACCACGGTCGGCGGGCTATATTGTTGATTACAGGACTATAAATTTTGGTGCCAAATTTTACCCGGGCTGCTGCAACCAACTGGTAGCCTAATTCATAATGGTTTGGAACATAATCTTTGTAAGATCCAAATTTTGCTTTACTGTATGAGTATATGCCCCGGTTCAGCACCTGGGCTCTCAGACCTTGCTCAAAAACTGGCAGTCTGCCACGTCCCGCGCGGGTAAAAACCGTTTCAGTAACTACAGCGTCACCTTCCATAAACCAAAGGGGGATATGCCCCACTACGGCACCGGTACCCATTTCACCAAATAAAATTCCCAATAAGCGGGTCAAACCCTGGTTAAGTTTATCAATTTGAACAATATGTCTGAATTCATGAACCACCAGTCTTTCCATCCAATGATGAAAGTCATTGTCTGAAGGGGGTGTTGCATACAGTTCAATTCTTCGGGGTGCCCAGGATACAAATCCATTCGAAACGGTAGTATGCGTATGCACAATTACTGATACTTTCCGGGGCATATGTTCCAGGCTTTGTGAAACGTTATCGTATGACCACTGTAATAAATCAGTAATATATTTTGCCTGCTCTTCGTAACCTTTTGGGAAAATTACCTGGAAATGATCAGTTTGTATCTGCATCCATTTTACCGATGCCGGATCCTGGCCGGCTGAGTAAAACTGAGCCTGTGTTCCCTTTAGAAAGAAAACATTGCAAAGGATAATAAAAAGGATGTAATTGATGATTTTGCCCATCTGATCAGTTTTGCAGGTTTATTTCTGTTGACATTGTTCAGAAATTGCTTTTTTGGTAAGCATTATTTAAACAGATAAAACCCATAAATAGTTTGCAAACTTATTCGGATTGCCCATTAGCATCTTCGTTTTCAAAGAATTTCCAAAGTTTATCATCCGGAACGGGAGCAATGATGTTGATTTCTTCCTTGCTTATGGGATGTTTGAAGGTTAGCTTGCGGGCATGCAGGTGTATGCTGGCATCGGCATTGGAGCGATCAAATCCGTATTTCAGATCACCTTTTATAGGGCATTTAATGGCAGCCAGCTGTGCGCGTACCTGATGATGGCGGCCGGTAATAAGCTCCACCTCGAGAAGATGATAATCATTGCTATGGCAGATTACTTCGTATTGCAATTCGGCTCTTTTGCTATTAGGCGTGTTTTCTGCTACCGGATATGATTTGTTCTGTTTTTCGTTTTTCTGAAGAAAATTTACCAGAACATCTTTTTCTGATGGGGGTGCATTTTTTACAACAGCCCAGTACTTCTTTTTTAGTTCACGCTCTTGCAACATGGCATTAAGCCTTGCCAATCCTTTTGAAGTTCGTGCAAAAATTACTGCCCCACTTACCGGCCTGTCAATCCGGTGAACCACACCCAGAAAAACATTGCCGGGTTTTTTGTATTTTTTGGCAATGTAGGCCTTCACCAGATCACTCAGCGGCATATCGCCGGTTTTATCACCCTGCACAATTTCTGAAGGTAGTTTGTTAATTACAATAATGTGGTTGTCTTCGTATAGGATACGGGATATGAGAGATTTGGCTATTTCCATAGTTTCGCTAATTGAATCAGTAAAATTAACTAAAAAAACCAGGGTATTTTTTGAAAGATGTTTTTCAAACCTAATAATATTCGGGGGAAAAGAAATAACCTGACCTTGTGAATAAAGATCAGGTAATTAGGTAAAAAACAGAAATGTTATCAGAAATAAATTAAAGATTAGCTTCTTTCTGGTGCAGTGGTGCCTTGCATCGCTGCCTGAAGCTCATCCACAATTTCGTTAAAAATCTCCTTTACTGAAGAAATTTTTGTGGCCAGGTAAGCGTTGGAACCGGCAAAGGCATATCCGTTTTTCATGTTGCCTTTGTAGGCATTGTAAAGTGCTGTAATGATACAATAAGGGCTGCTGGAAACATCGCATGTTTTAATGCAATGGAACGGGCATTTGATGGGGGTTTTTAATCCATCGCGCACTTTATCGATAAAGTTATTTCTAACTGCACGGCCAGGCATACCCACAGGGCTCTGAATTATCTCAATATCAGCCTGGCTTGCATTTATGTAGGATTGTTTAAATGCAGGTGATGCGTCACACTCTTCCGATGTTACAAAGCGGGTGCCCATTTGCACACCTTTGGCCCCTTTTTGCATAATCTTGTAAATATCGGCGCCGGAGTATATGCCACCGGCCGCAATAACAGGGATTTCCTTGTTGTATTTATCTTCAAAAGAATGGGCTACATCAACTACCTGTGGAATCAGCTCTTCGAGAGAGTAGTTCTGGTCGTCGATCTGATCTTTTTTAAATCCCAGGTGCCCTCCGGCTTTGGGGCCTTCTACAACAATAGCATCGGGCAAATAATCAAAAAGTGTTTTCCACTTGTCGCAGATAATTTTTGCTGCCCTGCCCGACGAAACGATGGGAACCAGCTTGGTTGTGCTATCCTGCTGTAGAAATTTTGGCAGGTCGAGCGGTAGTCCGGCACCTGAAAAAATTACGTCTGCTTTTTCTGCTATCGAAGTACGAACCAGATCGGCAAAGTTGGTCATGGCCATCATTACATTTACGCCAATAACCCCTTTGGTTTTTTCTTTTGCTTTCCGTATTTCTGTTCTTAAACCTTCAATATTGGCTTCCAGGTAGTCTAATGCTTTGTTGCGATGCACCAACCCCAGCCCTGCGGCTGAAATTACTCCTACACCCCCCTGATTTGCTACTGCTGATGCCAGCCCCGACATGGATATACCTACACCCATACCCCCTTGTATAATAGGAACGGGAACGGTTAATCCTCCTAAGTTTAACTCCTTGAACATGGTTTTAATTTTTTATTTTAAACAGTTGTAAAAGTAGTCATTTATTACTGACTTTTTCTTTTTTCAAGGTCATATTGACCCAAAAACAGTTTTTGTTTTTTGTGAAAATTCTGTAATTGTCGTTAAACTGATCAAAACAGTAATTCTATTCCATAATAAATTGGCTGAAAATATTTGTGCAAACAAATTATTTTCAGCCAATATTTCGAATCTGGCAAGGTGGTAATTCTAAATTTACATCCTGAAAACCAGTCGATATTTTTAAATTACCGAGTTTTTAAGCACCCAGAAACTCCAGGGCAACTTTGTAAACATTTTCTGCCGTGTAACCTAATTTTTGATCGAGTACACCTGCAGGAGCAGAAAAACCAAAGCTTTCCATGCCCAAAACTTTGCCTTTGGGGCCTGCAAGCTCAGAAAGGGTTACCGGCAATCCTGCTGTCAGCCCTAAGATCGGAACGTCAGTAGGGATTACTTTTTTCTGGTAATCCTGGCTTTGCTCACGGAAAAGCCCTTCAGAGATGATCGACGATACCTGTACTTTCAGCCCTTTTTCTTTTTTCAGCAGCTGGGCACCATGGTAAAGGGTTGATACTTCCGAACCATTGCCAATAAGTATTATATCGGGTTTTGCATCTGTTGAAAGCACTATGTAACCACCTTTTTCAGCTCCAACAGCTTCTTTGGCACGTTGCGGACATTCAATATCTGGAATATTCTGGCGCGAAAGCAACAAGGCAGTTGGGGTCTTTGTATTTTCCAGGGCCATTTTCCAGGCAACCGTTGTTTCAGGAGCATCAGCCGGACGAAGCACCAGAAAGCTTCTGTTGTGGCTGTGGTTTTTGAGTTTCTCGAGCAGTCTGATTTGTGCTTCCTGTTCTACAGGCTGGTGGGTAGGACCATCTTCCCCTACACGGAAGGCATCGTGTGTCCAAACATAGATTACCTGCAATTCCATCAAAGCAGCCAAACGTGCTGCGGGTTTCATATAATCAGAGAAAACGAAGAAGGTTGCACATACCGGAATTATACCGCCGTGCAATGCCATTCCATTGGCGATGGCCCCCATGGTAAGCTCTGATACACCTGCCTGCAGAAATGCACCACTGAAATCGCCTTTTACAAATTGTGTAGTTTTCTTGAGGAAAGAATCTGTTTTATCGCTGTTTGATAAATCTGCCGAAGCAACAATCAGGTTTTCTACCTTGTCAGCCAAATAAGCCAATACATTGCCTGAAGCTGCGCGGGTAGCCACATGGGCTTTATGCTCTATGGCATCAAAATCAATTTTGGGAAGAGTGCCTTCATAAAAGCTATTGAGTTTGGCTGCCAGTTCGTGATTTTCGGCTTCCCACTTCTGAACCGCTTCGGTATTTTCCTTTACAAATTGTCTCTTTTTGTCGTTAATGCTGTTCCAGAAAGCTTTAACATCATCAAAAATTACAAAAGCATTGGCTGGATCTCCACCCAAATTCGCAATCGATTTTTCGTAAGAAGCTCCGGCTTCTGAAAGCGGCATGCCGTGCGTAGAAGTCTGTCTTTCAAAGTTGCTGCCGTCTTCTTTAACAGCACCTTTGCCCATAATTGTTTTTCCAATAATAATAGTAGGGCGTTCTGTCTCAGTATTGGCATCTTTTAGTGCCTGCCTTATGGCATCAGTATTGTTGCCTTCAATGGTAATTACGTTCCAGTTCCATGCTTTGTATTTCATGGCGGTGTCTTCCTGTGTTACCTTATTGGTTTCAGTAGAAAGCTGTATATCGTTGGAATCGTAAAACATGATCAGGTTGTTCAGACCCAGGTAACCGGCAATACGTCCTGCACCCTGGCTAATTTCTTCCTGGATGCCACCATCAGAAATGAATGCGTAGGTTTTATGTGCATGCTTCTCACCAAAACGGGTAACCAGAAAACGTTCTGCAATGGCGGCTCCCACAGCATTGGTATGACCCATACCCAGTGGTCCGGATGTGTTCTCCACACCCTTCGCCTGGTTCACTTCCGGGTGTCCGGGAGTTATGCTTCCCCACTGACGGAAGTTTTTTAAATCATCCATGTTGTAAAACCCTATCATGCTCAAAATTGAATACAACATGGGCGACATATGGCCGGGATCTAAGAAAAAACGATCGCGGTTTCTCCAGGCCCCATTGTCAGGGTCATAGTTCAAAAACTCGGAGAATAAGATGTTTACAAAATCGGCACCGCCCATGGCACCACCCGGATGGCCGGATTTGGCTTTTTCAACCATTGCTGCTGATAAGATTCTGATGTTATCAGCCGAACGTTCAATTACTTTTGTCATGATAGTGAATTGCTTATGTTGATATAAAAAAAATAGTATTTTAACTTAGCGTAAAAAACACGCAAAGGTACGAAATTCTGCTAATAATGGATAATGTTAGTGAAATGTTTAATGATTTATTGAAGTTGTAATAACCGGAAATTGGCAATACTATTCCATTTTCAACAGCCAAATTGTCAGTCGTCTTACACTGGCACAACCTTTGACTCTTGCGCACCTGTTGAAATCTAAGTTAAATTTATAAACTCTTCATAATCATGCGAAAAGGTAAGATAAAAGTTCAAACCAAGAACATTTTCCCTATCATTAAAAAATTCCTCTATTCTGACCATGAAATTTTTCTTCGTGAGTTGGTATCCAATGCTACTGATGCAACCCAGAAACTGAAAACACTCGCTTCAATGGGCGATTTTAAAGGAGAAATGGGTGATATTAACATTGATATTAAACTGGATGCAGAAGCCAAAACCCTTACCATCAGTGATAAGGGTATCGGTATGACTGCCGAAGAAGTTGAAAAATACATCAATCAGATTGCTTTCTCCAGTGCAGAAGAATGGATTGATAAGGTGAAAGCTTCAGGCGAACAAAATTCTATTATCGGGCATTTTGGGTTAGGATTTTATTCATCTTTTATGGTGGCTAAAAAAGTAGAAATTCACACCCTATCCTGGCAGGAAGGCGCGCAGGCCGTTAAATGGGAATGCGATGGCAATCCTGAGTTTGAACTTTCCGATATAGATAAAAAAGAGCGTGGTACCGATATCATCCTGCATATTGCTGATGATTCTCTCGAATTTCTCGAAGAAAGTAAAATTCTCGGGCTATTGAAAAAGTACTGTAAATTCTTACCCGTTCCAATTGTTTTTGGTAAGGAAACTGAATACAAAACAGAAAAGGATGAAAAAGGCGAAGATAAGCAGGTTCCCTATGAAAAAACCAGGATTATCAACAATACCAAACCTACCTGGACACTAAAACCAGCCGATCTGAAGGACGAAGATTACAAGAACTTTTACAAGGAACTGTATCCTATGACCTTTGATGATCCTTTGTTTAATATTCATTTAAATGTTGATTATCCCTTCACACTCACCGGTATTCTCTATTTTCCCAAAGTAAAACAAAACCTTGAAGTTCAGCGCGATAAAATACAGTTGTTCTCTAACCAGGTTTTTGTTACCGATTCGGTAGAAGGAATTGTGCCTGACTTTTTGACATTGCTGCATGGTGTTCTCGATTCGCCCGATATTCCCCTTAATGTTTCCCGCAGCTTCCTGCAAAGTGATGGCAATGTGAAAAAAATTAGCGGCCATATTACCAAGAAGGTAGCTGACAAACTGGAAGAAATATTTAAAACAAACCGCGAAGATTTCGAAAAGAAGTGGGACGACATCAAAATTTTCATTCAGTATGGAATGATCTCTGATGAAAAATTTAAAGAAAGGGCACAGAAATTCTGCCTGTTGAAAAATGTTGATGGCAAGTACTTCACTTTTGATGAATACAACAATCACATCAAAACCAATCAGACAGACAAAGACAAAAAAGTTGTTCATATTTACGCATCAAGCAAAGATGAGCAGCATAGTTTTGTTGATTCTGCCAAAGAGCGTGGTTATGATGTGCTGCTTATGGATACTCCAATCGACAGCCATTTCATCAATATGATGGAAAGTACCCTTGAAAACACTTCTTTTGTAAGGGTTGATGCTGATGTAGCTGAGAAACTCATTAAAACAGAAGATGAACTGCCGTCTAAACTATCAGATGATCAGAAAAATAAACTCAAAGAAGTGATCGAAAAGCAACTGGTAGATAAATCCTACAACGTTGTTTTCGAAAATATGAGCGAAACCGATCAGCCCATGCTCATCACCCAGCCTGAATTTATGCGCCGCATGAAAGATATGTCTGCCATGGGTGGCGGAATGGGTTATATGGGTGGATTTCCTGATTCCTATAACCTGGTGGTAAATGCCAATCATGGCCTGGTAGGAAAGGTAATTGATGAAAAGGACGAAGAAACCCAGGGCAGACTCGTGAGCCAGCTAATCGATCTGGCCTTGTTATCCAAAAATCTGCTGAAAGGCGAAAAATTGACTTCGTTTATTAAGCGAAGTGTGGAATTAATTTAATGTTGAAATAAAACCATGGCAACAAACAATTCTTATAAAAAATGGATCATTATCGGTGTCGTAATTCTGGCACTGATAATGGTTTATTCAAGCTTCCGAAACGGATACAACTCACTGGTAACCATGGAAGAAGCGGTAGAAGGGCAATGGTCGCAGGTAGAGAACGTTTACCAGCGCCGTGCCGATCTTATCCCCAATTTGGTGAATACGGTAAGAGGTTTTGCCGATCATGAGCGCGAAACGCTGGAAGGGGTTATTGAAGCACGTTCCAAAGCTACATCGGTCAGTATTGATCCTACCAACATCACCCCTGAGAACTTTCAACAATTTGAACAGGCACAACAGGGACTTTCATCTGCCCTTTCTCGGTTGATGGTAGTTGTAGAAAGATATCCCGATATAAAAGCTAATCAGAATTTTCTCGAATTGCAGGCCCAGCTGGAAGGTACCGAAAACCGGATAACCAACGAAAGGCGCAAATTCAGTGAACTGGTACAAGGTTATAACACCAATATCCGCCGTTTTCCGCGTAATATTTATGCATCTCTTTTCGGTTTCGAGCGTAAGCCTTACTTTGAAGCCCGAGAAGGAGCAGATGTTGCACCCGTAGTAGAATTTTAAGCCATGGGAAACTCAGCAGCCGACTTCTTTACCCGCGAAGAGATAGAAAAGATCAAACTTGCCATTGAGCAGGCTGAAAAGCTTACATCGGGCGAAATAAGGGTACATATCGAAAATACCTGCAAAGGCGATGTGCTTGACCGTGCAGCTACCCTTTTTGACAAATTAGACATGGCAAAAACAGAACTTCGCAACGGGGTTCTGTTTTATATTGCCGTAAAAAGTCATAAGCTGGCTATACTGGGCGATTTGGGCATCAATGCCAATGTGCCCCAAAATTTCTGGCAATCGGTAAAAGATATTATGGTTGACCATTTTCGGAATAATGAATATACCGATGGACTGGTAAAGGGGATTACGATGGCGGGCGAGCAGTTAAAAACCTACTTCCCATGGCAAAAGGATGATGCAAATGAATTGTCGGATGAGATCTCATTTGGCAAAAAATAGTAAGCAAATAAATATAACCATGCAAACAACAGGTATTCACCGCTTTTCCTGGTTTCTGATTTTCTGGGTATTGATCAGCAGTTTACTGATTCTGGATGCCGGAGCATCTTCCCTGCCCGAAAGGCTTGGACCCCGAACGCTTGTTAATGATTATGAACAATTGCTCAGCACATCTGAACGTGCTGCCCTCGAACAAAAACTTACAGGTTTTGCTGCCAGCAACCAGGTGGGCATTACCATTATCATTACCGATACCCTTTATGGTCTTGAGATAGCCGATTTTTCTGCCCGTATAGGGGAGGAGTGGGGCGTAGGAAAGGCGGGGGACGAGAGTGGAATTGTGATAACCGTAGTTCCGGCAAAACAGGCCAATGTTAGAAGGGAAGTTTTTATCGCTACCGGCTATGGTATGGAAGGTGCTGTACCCGATGCAACAGCCCGACAAATTGTTGAAAACGAAATATTGCCATTCTTCAGGCAGGAAAATTATTACGAAGGATTGGATGCCGCAACCACGGTGCTTATGCAGCTGGCCGCAGGCGATTTTCCTGCCAGTGAATACGGACAGGCCGAAGATGTTCCGCCCGGAGCCCTCCTGGCCCCTTTTCTTATGATACTGGTTATTTTTATCTTATTGTCGCGAAGCAAGCGACGATTCTCCAGTCCGGGCAAAAGCATTCCTATCTGGACATTGTTTTGGTTGCTCGGCAATGGTAGCCGGGGCAACCGCGGTTCTTTCGGCGATTTCAGCTCAGGGCGTGGCAGCTTTGGACGCACCGGTGGCTTCGG
>JAABRR010000046.1 GCA_011390785.1 Sphingobacteriia bacterium | reverse complement strand
TCTCCCTGCTGCAGAAAATATGAGAGGGAAAAGTTGATAATAAGAGGAATGGTGATTACTGCTACCAGGCTGGAGATGGCAGTTAAACTGATAGAAAGGGCTGTATCACCTTTGGAAATGTGACTGATAAGGTTTGATGTGGGGCCGCCGGGGCAGGCAGCGAGCACCATTATTCCAACAGCGAGATATAGATTTTCGAGCCCGAAAATTAAAACGAGTAAAAATCCTACCAAAGGAAGAATAATTATTTGATTTACAAATCCCAATGCCGCTGCACGGGGGTAGTATAAAATACGCTTAAAATCAATGGGTGTAAGAGACAGACCCATGCCCAGCATAATAATTCCCAGGGCAAGAGGCAGCATAAGATCAGTAAGGTAGTTCGTTTCCATAGCTTTGAGAAAGGGTTAAATTAAACAAGTGTTGCCTTTATGAAAAATATCAGAAGCATAAAATTAAACATTTATTGCATAATGGGTGAAGGGGGTGGATGTAGATGGGTGATGTTATGAAAAAGTAGGAAGTCCGAAGTCCTAAGACGATTTGCGATGCGAAGGGTTTTTTACTGCGGTTGTGCAGAGCTAATATCCACCATATGCAATATAGAGCAATTAAATAGGATAAAAGCTATCGGCGCTATTTGCATGTTTTTTGGGATAGGATGGAGACTTTTAGTTAGTTACCTGAATAATGGTTGATATATATAAAACAAACAGAATATTCATTTGAAATCCAGAATCTTGAGAATATTAACAGATTGGGTTACATTTATCACCAGGGTGGATTGAGATAGTATTTGGGAAGCTTTTCATCAACAATTGTATCCAGCATTACTCTATCAAATCCATAGTAGCGTGCATAGGATTCGTCCATTAGGTCATGAAAGAAAACTGCAAAAGGAATATCCTTGACAACTATGGGTTTTACAAGTACGGTTTGCTTCTTCCCCCGCATGGTTTCGAAAAATGCTTCCCTTTCATCAACCTGCTGCCTGATCGATTGACCTATTTTATAATTATACAAGGCCACAGAATTAACAAACACAAAGAATACCAGTAGGGAAATTTTTATTCCTTTAGCAGCCAGGTATATTTTCAGCAGAGGTTGAACTGATTTTTTCTGAACCGAAAGTATATATTGAAGGAAAACCCATATCCCTAGAAATAGGAAAGCCATATAAAAAACTGTAGTGCGTCCACCTGCAATATCGGGAATTACAAGTTTAGGTAATATGCCTGAAATGGCTACTATAAACCACTTTAGCAAAGACAATCTATCATTTGCACTACTAAATCTTTCGATGTAAACATCAGTTGGATAAATATATAACTCCTTACCTTTGCTAAGTATTGAGGGAAAAGGCATAATAGATACAGCTAAAAGCGCCCCGGCAATTGCTGGAAGACTAAAGATTATATATCGGATATTTATCTTAATTAAATTTGTCGCCATTAAGATAACATCCCATTGAAAAGACGTCTCCAGAATTGACGCCCTTACGAAATTTCCAGGTGCAGAAATATTTATTACAGTGCCAATAAAAATGAAAAATCCCCAGATCAAAGGGTAAATGAGTTTTTTCTTATTTAGAAATATGTTTTTGCGATCCAATACTAATTCGATCAATAGGAACACTAATAGGGGAAATGAACCGATCACTCCCATTAGGCCTAAGGATAACCCATATAAACTTCCAACCACCAACCAAATACCATTGAATTGAATTGGCCTACGGTGAAACATATAAACAAAACCGAAGATCATGGACAGCCCCATACTGTATATGCCGCCAGTAACCCAATAAACAGTTTCGGAAATATGACCTGAGTATCCCAACCAAAGTAGGCAAAACAGGAATAAAAAAGCAAGAAAATGGTTTCTGGCAAAACTTTTTTCTTTATTTTTTATCTCCAATTGGAAGATACGAAACATAAAAAAAGAAGAAAGCAGAAGCATAACACTCCAAACGAATACCGCAAAAAAGGGAGAGCAATTTTTAATCAGCGATAACTGAAGTAATGCATTTAAAGAAATAAAACGCCCATCCCAATTATAATAATTAAACTTCATAAAATTCCATAAGGAGTTTTTCTGTAGTTGATCATAAATATAAAAGTCATCTGCCCAGAATAAGGCATTGACCGACAATGAAAGGATGAAGATTACGCTAATACCTGCCACGACAGCTAGAAACCAATTTTGGATACGCATAGTTGTGATCTTAGTTTTTTACACAAATCTATTGATTTTTAATCAGAGAGGTTATCTTTGTTTATAAAGTTGGGAAGCTGTGTTTGATTCAACAATTTGGTTAGGCATAACTGCCAGTAATCAGAATATAAACCATGTATGCTATACCACTTAATAAGTGCAGAATAAAAACCCCTGAAAGGATAAAAGACTTAGTTTCTTTAAATTTCCTTTTCTGTTGAATTTGAAGAAAATTAACGATGCATGCGAGAAAGAATGTGAGATTAGCAGAATAACCCGTCCAAAAGAAATTACCTTCCCATACACGATTACCTCCCTCGTAAACGAAAATAACAATTAGTATCCCGAAAAAAAGAATATACATACTTAGGCGGGTATATTCATTGATAGCACCCGACCTACCATAAAAAGCAATGAATAGTAAAGGAAACAAGAATGATGAAATCAAGCTTTGAAGAAGAGAAATATTTCCCATTTCCAATAAATGTGGCCAGGCTTTGCTAAAACCAAATTCAACTGAACGTTTTTCCACATTGCTGTATGCAATATTCTCCCACATGCCTTCCACGTAAATAAAATAGTATTGTGCTATAATTAGCAACCCAAGACTTAGCAAAGGCAAACCTAAACGCACCAGATAAAGGGTTGATGATGATTTAAAGATGAACCCATATAAAAAAACTGCAGGTATCCAGGCAAATAGAAAAGATGGTTTGAATAACAGCACAATTATTCCGGTAATCAGAACCTCCATAAAGTGTTGGGTGGGATTATTGATGTAACGGGGTGTTATAATAAATAATGCAAGGGCGAATGGAGCCATTGCAATATAGGTGGGATTATGCCAAACATTAAGCGCTATGCGACCAAAATAAAAAGTACCACCACCCAAATATACTGGTGCCATTAAAAAGAAAGCTATGGACAAAAAAAGTATTTTCTGGTCAGACCAGTTGAAAAAAGAGCTAATCTTTTGTTCTTTATAAAGCAATTTATGAAAAAACCTATAGGCAATATAAATCTGCAGTAGCATAAATAGGGGAAGAACAATATTAGCACCAATTAAAAAGGGCCGTAATGAATTTTGAAAGCCCGATAATAGCCACAACACAAAAGGATAACCAGGTGGGATAGGGAAGCTTCCAGCATCAATAAATTTGACCAAAGCCGCTGCATGCCAATAAATATCAGGTGATACAATCCTGATCATGTAGGTCATAAAAGGTGCCAGCACAACATAGGTGATGATGAATATGATAATAGAAAATCTGTTGATTGGTAAATGTTTAGACAATTTAAAAATTGAGTTTAGAATTATAAAAACTTTAAATTGTAAGAATAGATTAAAACCATAATAAATAATCAGACTTATTTACGAAAAAAATAGGACTATATTTGGATTTTGGTCTGATTCACTGTTGTAAACAGCGTCCAAAAAAAGTTAAATATCATATGAAACTAGTTAAACATTCTATTTGATGAATCCATCCAAATATAGTTATTGTCAAGGATATGGGAATAATATTTTCTGCAGATGAATCAAAATTCATAAAAAATTGATGGAGAAATAAATTTATCCTTTGATTTATACATAAACTCTCTTTGCGCTGTCACCAAATGTTTTCTTTGAATCATGTTTGGTGCACAGCGCCTGCAGCGATGTGTGCTATTAATCCCGGGACTATCAATATTTCACCCCTATCGGGGCGGGGAGCGTTGTATTACAGGTGGTTGTGGTTGTTGGTTTCGATCTTTTTTCTAAGAGTAGTGCAAAACAGAATTACATCCGATCTCGACCTTTTGGCGAGAGAGCTCAACGAAGTTAAATTCCGCCTGGCCGCTAAAGCTGGCACAATAACTTTTCGGAATTCCAACTTCTTCATCAACACCCCACAAATGCCTGATCAATGCACCAGACGCACGGTGTGCGTCCTTAATTTAAACCATGGAAATCGTGTAGGTCCGCACAGCCGTGCGGGCAAATAAAATAATCATTTTAACCACAAAATAATATTATAACCTTTTCTATTGCGCTGTCACCAAACTGTTTCCTCCGATTTATGATTGGTGCGCAGCGCCCTGTCACATTTGGTGCCATTATTCCCGGAATTGACATTCCGGGACTATTTACAGTCAGCCATTATCGGGGCTGGAAGCGTTGAATTATGGGAGTTGCATAACCTTTTGAGTTTTAGTTTTTCACCCATTTCGTAGTGGGATGCCTTAATTAAGAGAACTGCCTGGTTGCAGGGTTAAGTAATTGGTATTATCTTTATATCATTGAAACTATGAATCAAGAAAATTATGAAAACTCTTCTATTGAAAATTCCTGACAATATAAGCATTGATGAAATCGAAGCAAAAATGATGTTGGCTACCGGATTATTCAAGAAAGGTAAACTCTCTATGGGGCAGGCAGCTGAATTTGTGGGTTTGTCAAAAAGAACTTTCATGGAACTTTTGGCTGCATATGACACTGAAATAATTAGTTATGCCCCGGAAGAACTTGATAATGACGTCGCAAATGCAAAAGATTATAGTCTCTGATACAAGTTGCCTTATCCTTCTTCATAAGATTCAAAAGTTGAGTTTACTCAAGGATCTTTTTGGAAGTATTACCATTACGGAAGAAATAAAAGCTGAGTTTAACGAAAGCCTGCCGGATTTTTTTATAGTTCAAAATCCATCAGATCAGATATACTTAAAAATCCTTCTTACTTTTCTCGATAAAGGCGAAGCAAGTGTTTTGGCGCTTGCATTGGAAATTGGGAATTGCCTTCTCATAATTGATGAAACAAAAGGTCGTAAAGATGCAAAAAAATTAGGGATAAAAATAACCGGAACACTCGGTATTTTGCTTTTGGCAAAAGAAAAAAAACTGATAAAAGAACTAAAACCTATCGTAAATCAAATACAAGAAACCAATTTTAGAATAAGTGATTTGCTTATCCAAAATTTACTGGAAAAAGCCGGAGAATGAATAACATTTGAAAAAGGACGTCCGACGACTTGGAGTCGTGGGACGACCTGCTTACCGAACGAAATGCTCCCCGGGAAATGCGCTCCCCGGAAAATGCACTCGTGGGACGAACTGGAAGTCGTCCAACGAGTAAATTTAAAGTTAGCGTTTTCTCAGCACAAAACATCTCCGGTCTTCTGTCTCCTGTCTTCCGTCTTCACTATTAAATGCACCAAACATTCATTCTTCCTCTTACTTCGGACCCAGACCCCGGACCCCGGACTTCCGACTGCCGCAGGCCTACCAAACCATAAACCTCCCCACCTTCGTTTCTTCGCGGAAGCTGATGCGATAGATGTAGATGCCGCCACCCATGCCGCCGGTAGGGATGCGCAAGGTGGTGATGCCCTGGTCGGCATTGCCGTCGTATATGGTGCCCAAATCATGGCCATGCAGGTTGCTTAGCGTTATGGTGACCTGATCGCTGTAAGGCAGGACGAACCCGATGTTTACGTACTCGCCCGCCGGGTTGGGATAGGCCGGTAACAGGGCAAAATCTTCTTCAAAGGCCAGGCATTTGCTGTTGTTGGCCATATCGTCATCGTCATCGTGGCGCGGTATAAAGGCTTCCACGCAGAAGTATTCAAACTGCTCGTTCCAGGGCAACTGTGCGTTGAAGGTGTGCCTCTGTATCTCACCCGGACGTAGCATGCCCGTCCAGCGCTCACGCACCGGATCGCGGCCACTGACATGGAACTCCAGAAACAACGTATCAAACTCCAGCGTACCCATGTTCATCAGGTTGGCACTTATCTCAAGGAAGTTATCCACGATGCGCCACGAAACATCCGTTACGGCAATGTCGATACTCAGTGGAATCACCTTGATCTCTTCGGTGATTTGGCCAGCGCACCCCAGATCGGTGAAGGCTGTGAGCTGCGGCTGGTAGATGCCGTTTTCAGTGTAGGTGTGGGTAGGATTGGCCAGGTCGGAGCCCGCAGTGCCATCGCCAAATTCCCAGCTGAAGACACTGGCCCCCTCTGTGAGGTTGTTGAAGCTCACCGTAAGGGGTGCTACTCCGTAGCGTGGAAAGAAAGAGAAGACCGGTTCCGGTGCCGGGTGTACATCGAGCAACTGAGTGATGCTGCCCCGACAGCCCGCTGCCGACGTTGCCAGCAGTGATATGCTGTACTGGCCCGGTTCGGTAAAGGTGTATTCAGGATTCTGCTCGGTTGACTGCCCCATCTCACCAAACTGCCACTGCCACTCATTTACCGTGCTGTTTTCTACTGTGCTCTGATCGAGGAAGGTGTGGGGCGTGTTGACACACAGATCAGGAGCCGGGAAGAACACGCTGGGTGGCGAGTGCACCGTTACCGATTTGGTAAGCGATGGTGCGCAGCCGTTTACTGCCGTTACGTTGAGTGTTACGTCATACACGCCAGCCTCGGCATACAGGTGCGACGGGTTATTTTGTGGTGAAGAATTGCCATCGCCAAAGCTCCACTGCTGTCCGATCACCGATGCCCATACGGGTGCTGACGTTTGGTCGGTAAAGAACACAGGATCCCCCAGGCAAGGGGTGGTGAAGTCAAATTCTACCCGGGGCGACTCCCGTATATTGATGCTACGCATTATGGTATCGCGGCAGCCCACGGCAGAAATGGCCGTTAGCTCAGCTAAGCCTTCACCCGGTTCGGTAAAGGTAAACTGCGGCTGTGCTTCTTCCGACTGCCCCAGTTCGTTGCCTTCTTCATCCAGGAAGCGCCACCGCCACTGGCCTATGCCCCCTTCCACGTCGGTGGAAGCATCCAGGAAAGTGACAGGAACATCGGTGCATGTGTTGTTGGGGGTGAACCACCCTTCGGGCAAATGATACACCTGAACCGCGCGAGTGGCACTCTTGCGGCAACCTACTTCCGTTTCCACATAGAGAGACACATCCCAGTATCCGGCATCGGCAAAGAGATGGTCAAATTCTTCGGCATTGCTGTTGGTGCCATCGCTCAGTTCCCAGTTCCAGAAAACGATCTCATCATCCACTTCGCCCGGTGTGCTGTTATCTATCAGACGCATCGTATCACCCAGGCACACCGCTTCCGCGGCAAAATCTACCTGTGGTGCCGTACCGATGATCTCCACCTGTATCGTATCGCGCGCCACACAACCATTTTCGTTTATTGCCATTACGCTATACTCATCCGTTTCCCAGATGGGGATGGTGGGGGTTGTAGCGCCGGTGGACCAGAGGTAGTCGGAGATCTGGGATTTGGGAGTTGGGATGGGAAAAGACCCCCCAGCCCCAACTAAGGGGGAGCCGGGCACTGCGAACTCTTTACTGTTGACTGTTGACTGCCGACTGCCGACTATCAACCCAATCTCATCCCCCCCACACAACTGCAAATCTTCTCCCAGCGTTGCCGTAAGTTCAAAATCATCCACAAACACATCCACGGTAAACTGGCGGCTGCAGCCCAGGGTATCCATCACCGTAAGGGTATAGTTGCCCGTTTCGGTAATTACGATGTTGGGGGTCGTTTCGCCGGTGGACCAGGCGTAGGTATAGTCTTCTGATTTGGTATGGTTGATGGGTGACCCCCCAGCCCCCTTAAAGGGGGAGCCAGGTACTGCTAACTCCTGCCTTTCAACTGTCGATTCTCGACTTTCGACTGCCGACTTTCGACTGTCGACTGAAAACCCAACTTCAACCGATTCCCCTTCACACATCACCACTTCCTTTACACTCAGCCCCATATCGGGGAACCGCACTTCCAGGCTGTCGCTGCTTCTAAACCCAAAGATATCCGTCACTTCCACGCTGTAGGTACCGGGTTCATTCACTTCAATGCTTTGGGTGGTTTCGCCGGTGGACCAAAGGTAGGTTTGGAAACGTTCGCCGGCGTCTAAGGTGACGGGACAGAAGCCGTAGGGGATGTTTTTGTCGGGGCCGAGGTTGAGGGGGGGGGAGTATTTGTGATGAAAATAAAGCTCAATTTTTTCTCTTTCAGAATCGGAAAGGAAGCTATCAAACAGAAGAACTTCAAATATTTGGCCATGCCAATGTTTTGTAGAAGCAAGGGATGAACTTAAACCTACCTTATAATTATTATTGGTAAAAGCACCGGCGATGGTTTGATCTGAAATGTTAATAACTTTGTTTTCATACAAATAACCCCTGTTATCAATATCTTTTAGAAATGAGTGAATGGTAGTCTTACCCTCATTAGGATAACTACCAAAAATACCGTTAACAGCATTGTTGTTTAAGACAGCCATGTTTTGCCTGATAGATGCCACAAAACGACCGATCCAAAAGCTATTGTCAATGGAAAATAGCGTTTTATATTCTGATGCTTCAGTGGCAGGACTTCCAGTAGATACAATAAACAGGCTCATTGAAGAGTTTTCAATACCATCGATAACTGAGCCATTAAAGAATTGATTAGTACCATTAAAAACCATTGCAGGCATATTGTTCATCTTTGGAACCTGAGCGAGTTTAATTGGCTGAAAGACGGAGTTTGTTTGCAACGCATGATTCTCATTCCCTGATTTGTCAAAAACTTGTGCAATACGTTCCGTTTCATCAACAGTAACAGAGTCTGCAGAAAGCCAAAGCTTTAAGTTTCCATATGATGTAAGGTCAGGTATTGAAAAGCTTACCGATTCGGAATAGTTAATGTCAAGACAAATATTTAAGGCGCTTATTCTTGCAAAATAAGAACCCGGTGCTAATGTAATTTGAAGACTGTTTTCCGTAGTACTTTCCGAAACGAAGTTCGTATTTTTAAAAAGGCTATCTGTCGATATTTCAACAATATACTCATTTGTATTTGATGCTTCATTCCATTGCAGGAGGAGAGTTTCAGAAGGAATTACCTGACTTTGTTTCGGATAGAAAATAGTAAATGCACTAGGGAGTGGAGATGAATCAACAATGTTTATTGTATTAGTAAATGAATCAATACAACCATTTTCAGACGCTGTTGTTAATGTTATCTCATAATTGCCAGCTGCATCAAAGCTAAAAACAGGGTTTTGTTGAATGGATTGTTCTGTTCCGTTTATTTGCCAATTCCATTGTATGATTTCATTGTCTTGCTGCGATGTGCTTAAATCTGTTAACTGATAAGGAATGTTAATACAGGCCTCTGTTGCTTGAAAAAATGCTGAAGGCGTGTCTAATACTTCGACATTATCTGCATACTGCTGATTGCAACCTGATTCAGCTGTTACAACTAGACTGACAGGGTGCAGTCCTGGTTGGACGAATGTATAAGATGGATTTTGCTCTTCAGAAAAAATATCATTTCCAAAATTCCATTCCCAGGCAATTGCGTTGTCTCCTTCAACCGTTTGGCTTAGATCTGTAAATTCTGTTGGAGTCCCCAAGCAAGCTGTTGTTGTTTCAAAATTTACAATAGGAGCCGTACCGATAACGTTAATCTGAATGTCATCTGTTGCAATGCATCCATTTTTATTGACAACTTCGATGGTGTAATTCCCACTTTCAGTAATGGTAATTTCCGGTGTCGTTTCACCAGTGCTCCATAGGTAAGAAATAATATCTGTTTCTGGATCAGTAGGTGTTAGACCAATGGTATTGCCGGAGCAAAGGTCCAGATCGGGCCCCAGACTGATATGTGTTGCAAAGTCATCGATATGCAGTACCAGAGTGTCGGACCATGCAAAGCAACCCTGGTCATCTGTAATTTTAACCCAATAAGAACCTTCTTCGCTTACTTCGATGGAATGTGTTGTTGCCCCTGTTGACCACTCAAAGGTATAAAGCTCTGGATTAAGTATCTGGGGATATATTTCACGGGAAGACTCTAAGCATAGGTTAGGTGATAAATCGTTGAGTTGGGTGTTTGGATAGGAAATATAAATACTATCAGTGGTAGTTCTTTCAAAAATATCTGTTACCATTACTTTATAAAAACCCTGTTTTAAAGCTTCAATTTCTTGTGTCTCTTCACCAGTTGACCATGTATAATTCTGAAAATTGGGACCGGCGTTAATGAGTGTTGGACAAAAACCGTAACCCACATTTATAGTATCACCTAAATCTAACGTTGGGGTATATTTGTCCATTAAATAAGTTTCGAAAGCAACCCTTTCCTCTGTAGATAGAATTTTATCCACTAAAACAATCTCAGCTATATCTCCTTGCAGCTTATATGCAGGGAAACCAGTTAATCTTCCTAATAATAATTTTGTAATGGAATTTCCTCCTGAATTTCCTGTAGCCTCTAATAAGCTGTTTTCAAATAATTTTGAATTATTACCATTGATTTCCCATGTATGAAGCAGGTAATCAAATGGTGTAGTTCTATTCAAAAGAAAATTATTGCCTGCTCTGGCGAATACTCTATTCCCAGTTTCCGCCCTCAAACCATCTGCATTTGAATTATTTATTGAAAAAGCGGGTCCTTGTTCATCAACTGTTTTCCATAGAATAAAAAAAGTGGCTGGTTGGGCAATGGGTAGTATGTAATCCACACCCATGAAATGATCTTGGCTAAAGCGCACAACAGGCAAAAAATTGAGAGCATCATCTATTAAATTAGGTTGGTTTGTTGGTATTGCTTGGATTAAATGATAACCATTTCCACTTAAATCATTCCATTGAATTACTTTACCTTCACTGATAGTAACTGCGGTATCTGCAGAATGCCACGAATGAATATTCGAAGATGGGATTTGAGCAAATAACTGTGATGTTGTAAGTAGAAATAATAAAATGTTTAAAAACTTATTGTTCATTTTGAAACCTGTTAATAATTGGCACCAAACAAATGTAATTTTTTTCTCTGACTTATTATTCCGCTTTTCACTGAATATCTTTTATATCATCATTTTTTACTTGAATCAACAATAAGCTTAAAAAGGGTAATTTTGTTAATATTAAAATTATTTTACTCTACTTTAGTTAAATAGTAGAAATAATTTTTTCAATACAAAAAGATGAATCCCGAAAACAAGTCATTTAAAGCTTTCCTCCTTGTCTTTCTTTCTGCATTTGGTTTTTTGATAAGCTTTATTGCGGCTCCTTTTTTAGCCAGAGCTCTTACTCTAGAAGACAATGGGATTTACAATCAGGCTATTTTGGTCATTGATATTGCATTTATGCTATTTGCAGTAGGTATTGGTAATGTAACTTATTTATACCTGAAAAGGAAAAACTTTGATCCACACAAGGTATTTGGCACCAATCTCATGCTTGCAGCAATACTGGGGTTTGCTGCCTCTTTCACCATATATTTTTTTTCGGAAATTATTGCAGCTCATTTTAATGCTCCGGAACTGGCTTTTTACCTAAAAGTGTACTGTTTTGTTATTCCTTTTAAATTTATCCTGGGCGTTTCTGAGGCTGTTGTTTTGCTTTTTGGGCGCATGAAAGCGTATACGTACCGAAGTATTGTTATGACAGTAATAAATACAACTACACTGATCTTTATTATTCAAGTTTATAGTAGTTTGAAACTCGTTTTTATTGCTTTTTTGGTTCTAAGCATAATACAATTAACATATAGTATGGTTTTGGTGCCAAAAGTATTTTTCAAAAATATTTCCTTTGAAAAAACTTTGGGCCTTAGGATGATAAAAGAAGGCAGTATGTTAGCAGTAAATACTATATTTGGCAGGGCTACTTTACTGATGGATAAAGTAATAGTTAGTAGTATGCTTAATCCTGCACAATATGCATTATATAAAAATGGTGCTATAGAAATCCCTTTTTTCTCAGGTATCTACAGAACTGTTTCAACAATAGTTTTGCCAGAGGTTTCTTCCTATTACTCAGAAGGAAAATACACTGAAATTGTAAAACTAAAAAGAAAAGTAACAACGAATACTGCATTCTTGGTATATCCGGTGATGGTATTTTTGCTTTTCTTTAACGATAGATTTATTTTCCTTTACTTATCAGAAAGATATATGGATACAGTTCCTGTTTTTACTATATTTAATCTGAGTCTTCTTATTCGCATCAATAGTTATGGAGATGTCCTTCTGGCTGCAGGCAAATATAAATTAATTTTCAAAATTTCTATTTTGGGGTTTTTGTTTGTAGTGTTGAGTAATGTTGTTTTTATATATTTTTTTGGTTTTATTGGTGCGGCAATATCCACTATTCTATCTATTTTTTTTGTTAACCTAACTTATTTGTTTTATACCAGTAAAACAATTCATTGTACTTGGTTTGCTTTTTTTGATTTCTCATTTCTTATAAAACTATTGTCCCTTTCGGTTATAACTGCATTTCTTTTAAGAAGTATGCCATTTAATACTTTTCAACTTTTTAATTTTTTGGTTGTTGGTGTGCTCTATAGTATTATTGTTTATCCGCTCTCATTGCGTTTTATTTTAAAGGACAAATCATCAGTTATTGAGGTTGTTTCAAAGGTTCCTTATATTGGAGGAAAAATTAAAAAGATGCTTGAAAGTTGGAATTAATTTGAGTTCAAATTATAACTCGAATGAAATAATGTAGTGGAATTCTAAAGAGAAAAACTAGCTAAGCATGCACTTTATGTTGATGTATTTTGAATATATTAAATCCGAACAATGTTATTAAAGTTTTAGATAATAATGAAAAAGAAAATCCTAATACTAACCTTTACTGACCTTACTTCCGATGCCCGCATACAAAGACAAATAAAAGCATTGGAAAATGAATTTGAATTAATTGTATGCGCAAAAAAAGCTGACAAACAATACAAATTTTTCATTCCATCCATAGATTTTAAAACAAATTACTTTTCGTCATTAATCCTGCTAAGGTTACTGCTTGTGCCAATAGTTCGACTAATTCGAGTTCGGGGGTGGGAAAGATTTGACGGTGATTTTGTGAAGTGGTTGCGTTATTGGAGTGTAAAGCGCATCGCTTTATTCAATCTTCTAAAAACAAATCATTTTGATTTAATAATTGCAAATGACTTAGACACGCTACCACTAGCAGTGTTACTAAAGAACAAGAAAAATTCATTCCTAATTTTTGATGCCCATGAGTATTATCCTAAGCAATATGAACAAAATGAGGAATGGATTTTAAAGGAACAGCCTTATATTTACCATCTTTGCTACAAATACCTAAAGGAGGCAAATACCATTTTCACAGTTTCACAAGGACTTATAAATGAATATAAGAAGACATTTGAAATAAATGCACTATTGTTAAATAATGCACACTCATTTGTTCCAGGGTTAACTTCTTCTTCAGTTCAAGAAGAAAATATTAAAATTGTGCATGTAGGAGGGGCAATCAGAGGTCGAAAAATTGAAAAAATGATTGAAACGGCCGAATTATTAGGAGACCATTATATCTTTGATTTATATTTGATACCAGCACAACACAGTTATTATGAAGAACTAAAGGTTAATACTTCAAATTTAAATAATGTAAGGATTCTTCCACCATTAGAACTTAAGGATTTAGTATATAACCTTAATCAATACGACATTGGGATTTATATTTTAGAACCTAACAGTTTCAACAATAAATATGCGTTACCAAACAAATTATTTGAATTTATCCAGAGCCGTATCGCTATTGCGATTGGGCCTTCACCAGAGATGAAGAATATTGTTGAAAAATACAACATAGGTGTTGTAAGTGATGATTTTACTCCAGATTCACTGGCAAAAGCAATAAAAAACACTCCTATATCTCAATTGATGCAATATAAAAAAAACACAGAAAAAGCTGCCAAGGAATTGAATGCTGAAAATAACGCAGAATTACTTTTGCAACAAGTAAACAAACTACTTAAAAAGGATGCTTAAACTCCTCATCATATCCATCCACTTTCCACCCGACAACATCATTGCCGCCCGGCGGTCAGAAGCTTATGCTACCCACTTTTCTAAGTTTGGGATTTTCCCTACCATTGTTACTGATATAGTGGAGAAAGCATTTGATGAAAAAGGGAATTGGGTGGCATATAAAAATCATGCAAAGAATGTTAAGCCCATAGTGGAAAATCCTAAAAAGTACCGCTTTATTCGACTACCCAGATTTATTACTAAACTGCAGAAGATTCAACTGTTTTTGGAAAAAATTCCCTTTCTTAGTCCCTTTTTTACTTTTGCTATGAATTTGCTCGGTCAATTCGACATGCACCTTCTCGGACATTATGAAAATTACTATAGCTATTTGAATAACCTATTAAAAAAGGAAAAGTTTGAATGTATTCTTGCCATTGATTCACCACATTATCATATTAGGTTGGCACATGAACTAAGCGCAAAATTTAACATCCCCTATATTTGTGATTTTAGAGATCTGTACGATAATCAATTATTGGGAAGTAATTACAGACCAGAAAAATCAAAAAAAATAATTAATGCATTAAAGCATTATTATTTAAAAAAATGGCTTAGAGATGCCACTTTTATAAGTGCTGCTTCTCAGCCTATTGCAACATTTTATGGCAAATTAGCGAATGTACCCGGCTATGAAATTACCAATGGTTTTGAACCGTTAATGAAGTCGGCCAAAGAAAAAAATAATACACCCGAGTTTGTTTTATCATACACTGGTAGGTTATACCAAAACCAGGATTGGAGTATCTTTGCAAAAGGTGTGAATGATTTTATTATAAATGAGAAACCCTCCAATTGTAAGGTAATATTTGCAGGAGTGCGCAAGGATGCTGTTGAAATTATAAAACTGTTAAGAAAATATATTCCTGAAAATATTCTTGAAACTTTCAATTGGCTTGAAAAGAATGAAGTACAAGATATACAGAAGAGAACTTCAGTTTTTATTTTAGCATCATGGAGCGGAACGGTTGGAGTTTATTCCGGTAAACTGTTCGAGTATCTTGGTGCACGCAAACCTATTCTTTTTGCTCCTGGGGATAATGGTGGTGTGGTAGATCAGTTGCTTATAGAAACAAATGCCGGCATATCTGCCAATACCCCGGAAGAAGTTTGTAATTTTATCACCATGAAATACAACGAATGGAAGAAAACAGGACAGGTAACCTATAATGGCATCGAAAAAGAGATTATGAAGTATACCAGAAAAGAGCAGGTAAAGAGAATGGCAGGGTTGATTCATGATGCGTTAAAGGGTTAATAGATTTTATCAGCCTACTGTTCTGATTGTAAAGTACTTGAAATAGGATAATTTTAAATAATATATGCAAAAACTCATCAGAAGCCTAAGTCAAAAATTCATATCCTTTTTCGGTCTGGCCCCATTAAATCAGATTAGTTTCGGACTTTCCAGGTTTGTGTATCCATCAGGAAAAATTCTCATTCAAAATTACCTGGAGCAAAACTTATGGAACAATCCCCGTTATACCGAGTATGATCGACTAGCCCGGTTCAGTAAAAGTGTATATACAAATAATGGAGCGGATGGGATAATAGCTGAAATTTTCAGAAGAATCGATACAACCAATAGGTATTTCATAGAATTTGGTGCGCATAGCATACGGAATAATACTACCAATTTGCTATTGAATAATTGGAGTGGGCTTTGGTTGGAAGGTTCGGCCAATGCGGTTAAAAAATTGAATAAGAATCTTCAGTTTTTGATCGAAGAAAATAAGCTGAAAATACATAATGCCTTTATTACAGCAGAAAATATTGAAGAGCTTTTTGCAAAGCATGAAGTGCCAGAAAGCTTTGATTTACTTTCGGTTGATATAGATGGCAATGATTATTGGGTATGGAGGGCAATAAAAAATTATAAGCCAAGGGTAGTGGTAATTGAATACAATGCCCTGTTTCCATCAGATCAAAAGTGGGTGATGAAGTATAATCCTAACCATCAATGGGATGGTTCAAGTTATTTTGGTGCCAGCCTTAAGTCCTTGGAACTTTTGGCAAAAGAAAAAGGATATGTTTTGGTTGGTTGCGACTTTACAGGTACAAATGCTTATTTTGTAACCGAAGAGTATTCTGATAAATTTAGCGGGCCTTTTACCAGCGAATTCCATTATGAAGAACCCAGATATTTTTTAAACAATGAACCGGGCCATCCACCAGGGTTTGGCCCCTTTTTAAACATATGATTATATGGGAATCGATTTACTACATAAAATAAAATCTTATTACAGGCTGAAACAGAAAGTCAGGAGCAAATTCTGGTTTGATAAGTTAAGATATCTTGGTCTTGATTTGAATGGTGAAATATTTAGGAGTGAAGGAGATGCACTGATTTTAGAAAAATACAAGCTGAAATTGCCCTCTCCGGATTTTGATTTTGTGTTAGATGGTTATGCCTACTTAAAGCAAATTATTTCACAGTCTAACCCACTTATTGAAGTTAGTGATAAGGGTCTTATCCTAACTCTGGATGGTGTAAGGTTGACAGTAACAACCAAACAGGAAATTCTTATAGCAAAAGAAATATTCACAGAGAAAATTTACAATACACGGGTTCTACCCAATACTTTGGTTATTGATATTGGGATGAATGTAGGTTTTTGTTCCCTGTTTTTTGCCAACAATACTGATGTTGAGAAAGTGATTTCTTTCGAGCCTTTTTTGCCCACCTATGAAGCTGGGGTGGAAAATTTCTCCAATAACCCTTTATTAGAGAAAAAAATTCAAGCATACCCTTTTGGCCTGGGAAGCGTATCAGAAAAAATTACTATGCCTTTCAACCCCAAAACAAAAGGTAATGCATCTACCAGGTTTGAAAATTTCAAAGGGGTAAAAGAATTAGCTGGTACCCTTCAATTGGAAATAGAAATAAAAGCTGTAGATAAGATTTTTCTTGAAATATTTCAGGAACATCAGGAAAAAAGGAAAATACTGAAAATTGACTGTGAAGGAAGTGAGTATGATATTTTCGAAAAGCTCAGTCAAAAGGGATTGCTTGAAAAGATTGATACCATAATTTGTGAATGGCATCTTCATGGTCCGGAATCAATCACTTTTCTGCTCGAAAAGAATAATTTTCATCATTTCTGTATCAGCAATAACTCACAAACGGGTATGATCTATGCCACAAAAAAATAAAATAAACAAAGTATTGTTGTTTAGCTCAGGGTGGCACGAATATATGATAGAGCTTGCCAATGCTCTTTCTGAGTACACCCATGTGATTTTAGTCCTTCCAGAGAATCATAAGCTTACTCCTAAACATATTGAACGCATCAATCCAAAAGTAATATTTGAGCCATTTTATGTCATTTTTCATAAAAGCATCAGAGACAATTTCAGAATGTTGGCTCAACTGTATAAAATATTTTCAAAGCATAAGCCTCAAATCATCCATATACAAGGGAATGGGCATAATAATTTTCACTACCTATTGCCTTTCCTTACTTTTCGGCATACTATAATTAATACCATTCATGACCCCGACTATCACATTGGTGACAAGGTATCATTGGTGCAAAAAAGAAAACTAACAAAGTTTTGGAGCAGACTGTATACCCGCCATTATATTGTGCATGGCAAATTCCTAATCAGGGAGTTGTCAAAAAGTTATGGTGTTTCGGAAACTAAGATAAGTACCATACACCATGGTCATTTCGGGATTTATAAACATTTCCAGACCAATAAAGATATTCCGGAAGATCCGAAAATGGTATTGTTCTTTGGCAGAATCTGGAAATATAAAGGATTGGAATATTTTATCAAAGCTGCCAACCTGGTAATGGAAACGATACGTGATGCGAAATTTGTAATTGCTGGTCAGGGGGATGATATAAGAGATTACGATCAATTTTTTACCAAAGGGAAAAGCAATTTTGTGATAAAGAATTACCGAATACCTATGGAAGAAGCAGGTGAAATTTATCAGCAATCAGCAATAGTTGTTTTGCCCTACATCGAAGCGACACAAAGCGGGATTATTCCGGTTGCATATGCTTATGGTAAACCTGTAATAGCCTCTCGGGTAGGAGCTATTCCTGAAATTGTTGATGATGGAGTAACAGGATTCCTGGTCGATCCGATGAATGAATATCAAATTGCTGAGAAAATAATATATCTGTTGAAAAATCATGAAGTGATAAATAAGATGGGCAATGAAGCATTCAAAAAGACAGATACTGATTTATCCTGGGATAGTATTGCGAAAAAGACATTGGAAATATATGAAGAAAATCGTTAGAGTCTTATGAATATACTTTTTCTGGCCGATCCAAATTCTATTCATGATATAAAATGGATGACCTTTTTCTCAAAGGAGCATTTCTGCTACTTGATTGCCAGAAAGGAACATTTAATTGATTGGCACAAAAATCAAAAGAGCAATTTTTTTGCTGACTATAATATAGAGATTGTAGGCTCAATAAATGATTTTTCAATAAAAGGTTTTGTATTCAATTTCCGTGAAGCACACAAGATTAAAAAAATTTTAAAAAAAAAGCAGATTGATATTTTCCATATTTTTTATGCTGACCCCAATGCATTATGGGCAATATTTAAGGGTATGTTTGATGTTCCACTTGTTCTAACTACCCGTGGTAGTGATATTTTATTGGGAATACAAAACTTCTTCAATCGAAAAGATTTATTGGCATTGATCTTAAGGCGTTTATACAAGCTGAGTTTTTCCAATTTTAACAGGATTACTTCCACATCCTTGAGCCAGATAAAGAAGATAAATGAGCTATTTGAAAGGGATGATGTTGTAAAGATTTATACCGGAGTTGATATAATCAGTATTTTGGTTGATACAAAAGTTGCGTTCCCAACTGAATTATCCAAAAAAAAACCCTATATTTTCTTTCCAAGATATATGAGATCAATTTATAATCATGAGTTGGCACTGGATAGTATTGGTTTATTGCCTGAAGCAATACAACAGGGCTTTTCTTTTGTCTTTTTGGATAAGAACGGGCCTGATCAGAAATACATTCAAACCATTAAGGATAAAATGAAAGCTAATTCAGATGTCGATTTTGTATTTCTCCCACGACAAAAACAATCAGCTGTATTTGAACTTTATAAAAGGGCTTCTCTTGTGGTAATGACTCCATTGTCGGATGGCAGTCCGGTATCAGCCATGGAAGCCATGGCTTGTAATACCCCTTTAATCCTTCCACCTCTGAAATACGATGAAGAAATTATTAATAACAAAACAACCTTCATTTTTAGCGAATTCAATCCTCATTCTCTTGCAAATGTCATGGTGCATGTGTTAACAACTCCCAAGGCATCAGAAACAATTGTTGAAAGTGCCTTTCGTACGATTTCGGAAAAATGTAACAGGGAAAAAGAGATGAATTATCTTTTGTCTATTTATAAAAGCCTAATCAAATCATAAGTCAAATATTTATAATTTGATCCTTTGCAATTTTTAAAACGTATAATTATTTACTTTGAGCAATAACGTTCTATTTATAGCATATGATTTTCCACCATTAAATAGCGGTGGTAGTCAAAGACCAGCAAGGTTCGCAGACTTTTTCCAGAAGAATGGGTTAAACCCTGTTGTGGTTACTATTGATCACGAAAAAAATAATCCGGAAAGAAGTGATAATTCTCTATTGGATATTTTGCCAGAAAGCATGGATGTTATTCGAACACGAATGAAAGGGCAGAGCATCTGGTCAAAAATGATTGATACCGGTTATCTTTTTTGGCCGGATTCGATATTGTTTCGTTGGAAACCCTATTTGCTTTCAGTATTGGAGAAAGCTGTGAATGAATTCAATCCCAGGTTTGTGTTGATTACGGTTCCACCTTTCAGTCTCCTTAGTTTTATTACCAAATATTTTAAGAATAAAAATATTCCTATAATATACGACTTTAGAGATCCTGCAAGTTTCTGGGTTAGTAGCCCATTCCCAAGTAAATTCCATTACTTATATATAAAACATGTTGAGCGGAAATGTCTAACCACATGTGCATTGGCACTTGTAGTTAGTCCTGAGATGAAGAATATTTATTCTAAACTTTATCCTTTTGCATCACATAAAATAGAAATCGTATTTAATAGCTTTAACGACTATAAGCCAGAAGAACATCCAGTAGTAAGAGAAAAATTTGTTATAGGCTATTTTGGTAGTTTTTATTTTGATCCCTATTCAGATAATCTTAAAAAGCAGAAATGGTGGAAAAAGAAACCCTATCAGTATCTGCAATACATTCCCTATAAACAAGACTGGAAATACCGGACACCCTATTTCTTTTTTAAAGCTCTCAGCTATCTTTTTCATGAGTATCCGGAATACAAAGAAACTGTATCGGTTGTTTTTTGTGGAAATGAACTAAAATGGTTTACTGAAATGGTAAGGGAGTTTGATCTTGAGAGTGTTGTTTTGCACAAAGGTTTTCTTCCTAAGGATAAAGTTGTTGAATTAGAAAACCAATGCAATGCCTTTTTAATTACTTCATCGAAATTTCTTGGGGCAAGGGATTATTGTATAGCCGGTAAAACATACGATTATTTCCGTTATAGTAAGCCAATCATTGCTTTTGTTTCAGATGGAGATCAGAAATGGGCTGTAGAAAACAGCGGGTTGGGAATAATCTGCAATCCTGATGATCCCATTGATTCTTATAAAAAGCTACAGAATCTTTTTGATGATGGATCAAGGCAGTTTTATCCGAATTACAGCTTTTTGGATCAATTTACTACGAACTCCCAACTTTCTAATTTGCTTCTCAAAATTGAACATACATTATTCTCTAAATAGGTGTAACGATGAATTTACCTCTGGTTAGTATAATTATGCCGGTATATAATGCATCTTTATTTTTAGAAGAAGCTGTTATGTCCGTAGTGAATCAAACCTATAATAATTGGGAATTATTGATAATTGATGATGGAAGTACTGATAATTCTTTTGAATTGCTCTCCAAATTTAAAGATTCACGAATAAGAATAACCCAAACTCGTAAATCTGGTGTAAGTGCAGCCCGGAATATTGGACTTCAGAAAATGCAAGGGGATTTCCTTTGTTTTTTGGATGCCGATGATGTATTGCCCCCAAATTCAATTAAGGCAAGATTAAAACAATTTAAATCAGATCCCCAAATTGAATTTGTTGATGGATGGGTAGAAGTTTTTGATGTCAATATGGAAAACGTAAAAAAGATATATAAACCATCCTTTAAAGGTCAACCTTTTCATGAGTTGATAGCACTCAATGAAAATTGTTATTTTGGACTTACCTGGATGATATGTATCAATAAAGAAAAAAAGTATCAATTTACTGAAGGTATGTCCCATGCAGAAGATTTGCTATTTTTAATCACCATTGCAAAAAGTGGTCTTTATGATTTTGTTGATGAGCCCGTATTACAATACCGAACAGGAGGCATGTCTGCTATGTCAAATTTAAAAGGTCTTGAAAGAGGATATATCAAACTATTTAAAGCAGTGGAGAACGTAGAAATGGTTGAGAAAAAATCCTTAGTTTTGCTATGGAGAAAAATTATGATGGTAATGAGCAAATCATGGTTGAAAGAATATCGTTTTGTAGCTGCCATAAGTTTTATGTTACGATTCTTTAAGATAAAATACTTGCTGGAGTAATCAGATATTATAATGAAGCCAACTAAAGGCAATTTATTGGTTATAACCTACTGGGGTTTCAGGGATGCATTGATTCAGGCATATACTTTACCGTATTTGCCCTATATTCTGGAAAACCATCAAAAGGGTACCAGGCTTTTCCTTGTTACCCTGGAACCACATCTTGATGTAAAGGGTTTGTCAAAATTGAGAAATTCTCAAGAGGTAAGGGGCTTAGAAAACGAAGGTATTTACTTGCTTCCCTTTCGCTATTTCCCTTTTGGAGCTAAAATGATGCTTCAATGGATAAAAATATTCTACACCTTATTAAAACTCATTATCAAAGAAAAAATTCACACCCTGCATACATGGTGTACACCTGCCGGAGCGGCGGGTTATATTCTTTCTCTCATTACCGGCAAAGACCTCATATTGGATAGCTTTGAGCCCCATGCTGAACCTATGCTTGAGAGCTATACCTGGCGAAAAAATAGTATGGCTTTTCGTTTATTATTTTTCCTTGAGAAACAACAAGCGAAAAGGGCGAAAGGAGCCATTGCCTGTGTAGATGCAATGAAAGATTACAGTTTGAAGAAATATGGAATTGTTCCACCCGTTTTTTATGCAAAGCCAGCCTGCGTTGATCTCGGTAATTTTTCACCTGACAAACGCAAAAATAGCACCCTGGTTAAAAAATTTGGTTATGAACAGAAAATTGTTTGTGTGTATGCGGGTAAGTTTGGTGGTAGTTATCTGGGAAAGGAAACCTTCGATTTTTTTAAAGTAGCATCGGATTATTGGGGCGATACATTCAGGGTATTATTATTATCGCCACATTCTGATGCAGAAATAGAAAGCTATTGCAAGGAAAGTAATCTTCCGGGGGGTGTTGTAAAGAAAGTATTTGTATCCCATCAGGATGTTCCATTATATATGGGATTAGGGGACTTTGGCATTACTCCTTTTGTGCCGGTACCATCCAAAAGATATGGTAGCCCTATTAAAACGGGTGAGTATTTCGCATTAGGGTTGCCGGTTGTAATCACAAAAGATATTTCTGATGATTCGGACCAGATTGATAAATTCAATGCTGGTTATGTACTTGAATCAATAGATAAAAATGAATATAGTCATGCAATTGAAAAGATTGAAGCTCTCCTTCTGGACAATGAAACTAAATTTCGAATCAGACAGTTAGCTGAAAGCACTCGTAATTTTTCAAATGCAAAAGATATATACAGGTTGTTTTATTCTGATCCTTTATTTTAACAGGAATCAGGATTATTTTCTTTTGGAATACAAGATGTTTCGGAATCTAAAAAAGTAAGGAGATGAATTGTATTGAAATAGAAAAATAATTATTTTCTGATAATCAAATCCTTCTTAATCAAATCCTTTTTGATTTTTAAAGATAAATTATACATTATAGCCAGCGCCCCTGCCAAAAATGGCAACATTGGAATCCGGAGTCTTACCAATGCTCCAAAATTTGCTGTAGTTACCCCTACTGCAAAGGCAAAAATAATAACAAAAAGCAAAGAGAAAATCACCAGAGGTTCATTGCTAACAATTTTTAATCCTTTTACTATACCCGTCCTCCACAAAATAATCAGGGAGAGTAATAAGATCAGTGTATTTTCCAGGCCAGCCAATAGCATCAATACATTCCTTACATCCCACAAAAAGGGACGGTAAATTCCTGCAATGATGGCTTTTGGTGCCAGTCGCACAAATCCATCAAGCGTACCATCTATCCGGCCGATATCAAAGTAGTTTTCACTGTAAGCTTCAGCACGCATAAGGTCATCTTGTGTGATTTGTGCTTTTAGAATTATGGTATCAATATTTCCGTAATCGCCCAATTGGTCACCTACCAAATATAAAAGTCCAAAAGCAAGAACAAGAAAAATAAGTATTATCGAAGGTGCAATAGCCCAACGAAAAACAGGATTTTCGATTTTTTTTAACCGGGCAAATGATAACCAAATAAAAACTCCAGGCATCAGGGCAACAAGAATGTAAGCCTTGATCATTATAATGACCATTGCACTGATCAACATAATGAAAACATTCTTAAAAATCTGTTTATTAAGAATCATTCCGTTGTAAAAACTGTAAACAAAAAAACTCAAAGCCATTAAGGAGTAGGTATCCTTCAAAATAGGAGAACCCCAGAAGATCACTGAAGGATAAAATAAAACAGCCCATGCCAAATGCTTTTCTATCCCAGGGTATAACTGGCAAAAAAGCAGGTATAATCTCCATATCCCTGCATAAGAAAACCATGCAACTAAAATGGATGTGGTGTAGAAATTCCCTAACCCTAAAAGTGTAAATATGGATGTAAATCTTACAACCACAAAGGATTCCGGATCGCGATACATCCATGGCCAGCCGGTTTCATTATCAAACAGGTAATAAATTTCAGGGCTTCGGTATCCAAATAGTAGTTTTACATAAGATGCAGGGTCTCTGAAAAGCAATTTTACAAGACTTTGTGAATTACGAAAAAACATGGTTGAATCTGCTCCTTCTTCATAATAGAGAGTATATACCATGCAGAAAAAAATGGAAGCAAATACTCCTGCAAACAAACCCCATTTGTAATACCTATATGCTGGATTTGAATCTATATTTCTTTTTTGAATGGAATGAGCAATCACAAACATAAGCATCAGGTAAAATCCCATTACCACAACGTCAATAAGTCTGGGGTATAATCGACTAAGGCCGTGATCGAAAAAATCCATTATCATTTATTTTGTTCAAATTTAATATTCTTTTACCGTGGATTGTTCTTTTTCTCTAATTTTAAGCATTAAAACGTAATATATAAGACAAGCAAATAATGGTTTGGCTGAGAAAAATTACCTAAAACAGAAAGCTTGAAAATTATCAATTATCTTATGTTGCCTGCCCAAACAACAAGCAACTATCGCCATAGCTCAGAAACCGGAAGTCGTTTTTAAGGGCATAATCGTAAATGGCTTTCCACTTAGGGCCGCAAAAAGCTGCTACAAGCAAAAGAAGCGTGCTGCCGGGCTGGTGAAAGTTGGTGATGAGGATGTTTACCAGCTTAAAGTTATAGCCCGGTGCGATGATCAGTGATGTTTCCCCATGAATTTGGGCAAGATTTTCCTGCTGCATGAAATTGTATAAGGCCAGCAGAGATTGGTGTGATGTGGGCAGTTCATGTTCGTCGTTTGAATAAGGCTCCCACTGATCAATATGAAAACCATCCTTGCCCGGATGGTATCCCTTCATGATCTTTACCCCCAGCCAATAAAGGCTTTCCAGCGTTCGCACGGATGTGGTTCCAACGCTTATCAGCGGTTGGTTTTTTTTATTCAGAATCTTTTCCAGGGTGTTAAGCGAAACAATGACCTGTTCTTTGTGCATCTGGTGCTCATCGAGGGTAGCAACCGAAACAGGTTTAAAAGTTCCGGCACCCACATGGAGCGTAACATGGGTGGTTTCAATATTTTTTTGGTGAAGCTTTAGGAACACGTCGTCAGTAAAGTGCAGTCCTGCTGTGGGAGCTGCCACAGACCCTGAATGATTGGCATAAATGGTTTGGTACCGGATTTTGTCGTCTTCTTCAACCTTACGTCCAATATAGGGCGGGAGAGGGGTTTTGCCAGCCATTTCCAGAATTTCTGCAAAAGAAATATCGCTATCCCATTCAAAATTAATAATGTACCCATCCTTTTCGCGATCACCTTTGTGGGCTGTTACGGTAATTTGATCATTGATTTTCATTGCCAACGGACCGTGTTTCCACTTTTTGGCGTTTCCCACAAGGCAAAACCAGGAGCTTTTTCTTTTTTCCTGAAAAGCCAGTTGTATATCACGGATGGCGCCGGTAGGTTCCAGCACAAATATTTCAATAACGGCGCCGCTGGTTTTTCTGAAAAGCATGCGGGCCTGTACTACACGGGTATTGTTAGAGACCAGCAGTGCCGACCCTGGCAAATGCTCATCGATATGGCTGAATACCGACGATTGTATTTGCTGATCTTTAAATATCAGTAGCTTGGAAGAATCCCTGTCGGGCAATGGGTACAGGGCAATGCGGTCCTGTGGCAGTTGATAAGTGTAATTTGCTATGGAGATATGACGAGGATTTTGTGTCATAATATTTTATTGATAATGAAGCTGTTATTTCTCATCTGAGAAAATAGCCTCCATGTTCTCCAGGTTTTTAGGGTTACAAATATCTTTGGCATCAGGGGTGTAAAGAAATGCGATAGAATCTTTATAGTTTTCGGTAATAGCGGGCCTTACCATTTTCATGGTGCTGTTGATCATTTTATTTTGTTCGCTAAAATTTTCTTTCAGCACCCAAACGGCTGCCGGCAACCACCGGGGCGGAAAGAGTTTATCGAGTTCACCTCCGGGCATAAACCGGTTTATCTCTGATTGAATCTTCAACAGGGCTGCTCTTTGTCCGTCTTCGTTGGTCAAATCGAAATTGTTTTTAACGGTCCAGTCCCTGAGATTTTTCTTGTTAGGATAGATCAATGCCGTGGTATAGGCGTTCTGGTTATTATAGAGCATTATTTGTTCAATAAAAGGGGATTTCTCTACCAGCGTTTCTTCAATTCCTTCCGGACTGTATTTTTCGCCATCGCCTGAAATAAGCAAGCTTTTATTTCTTCCCAAAACATACAGGTAGCCGTCATTGTCAAGATATCCCAGGTCGCCGGTATAGAGCCAGCCTTCGCGAATGGTTTCGCGGGTAGCCGTTTCATTGTTCCAGTATCCTGCCATTACATTATCGCCTTTGATAACGATTTCACCTTTCTGGCCAAGGGGAAGTTCCTTGCCATCTTCATCGCAAATCTTAAGTTCGAGAAAGGGAACTACCTTACCTGATGAGCCCAGTTTGTGATGGGTTGGCGTGTTGGAGGAGATAACCGGGCTGGCTTCTGTAAGTCCGTAGCCCTGGTACATGGGAAATCCGATGGCATAGAAGAACCGTTGCAGTTCGATATCGAGCAGTGCGCCACCCCCTACAAAGAATTTAAGCCGGCCACCAAAATTGGCCCTGATCTTTGAAAAGAGAATTTTATCGAATAAGGTATACAAAGGCTTGAGAAAAATCCGGGACCCACCACCTTTATTAAAACCTTCGCGGTTGTAAGCAGTGGCTACTTTCATGGCTGTATTGAAAAGATTTGTGGTAACTTTTCCTTTATCTTTTATGGCTTTCTCAATATTGTTCTTGAAATTTTTCGCCAGTGCCGGCACACTCAACATAAAGTAAGGTTTTACTTCTCTTATATTGATGGGGATATTGCGCAAGGTTTCGTTGAGTGTTTTACCCAACTTTAACGATGCAAGGCTGGCACCGTTGCGCATCATTGTGTAAATTCCAACGGTATGGGCAAAGGAATGGTCCCATGGCAGTATGTGGAGTGATGTGTAATATTCTGGCACATCAAAAACACTGGTGGCCTGTTCCATGTTGGCGAGGTAGTTACGATGGGTAAGAATAATACCTTTAGGATCGGCCGTTGTTCCTGATGTATAGCAAATATTGGCGTAGCTGTCAGGTTCTATATGGGTTATGATATCTGATACACAGTAAGGATCATCTTTCAAATGGTTTTTTCCAAGAGATGCTAAATCTTCTACACCCATTATTTTTTCCTTGTTAAAAGAAATATTTTCGTAAAGGTCAAAAGATTTTTCTTCAGGTGTTGGAATCCCATCGAGTATTATCAAAAACTCAAGGTCGGGCAGTTGATCTGCCAAACGAAAGGCTTTGTGCTGATGGTTTCCGGAGATGATAATTCCTTTGCAACCGGAGTGTTTGAGCCGAAACATAAGATCGAAATCTTCTTCTATTTTTACCGAAAGGGGCACACTAACCCCACCGCAATACAAAACGGCCAGCTCGCTGATAACCCAATCATTGCGGCCTTCAGAGATCAAGGCCACGCGATCGCCTTTTTGAAGGCCCATTTTTAAGAATCCGGCAGCAAGTTTTTCAACCCTGGCAGCGGTTTGCTCATAGGTAAGTCCTTTGTATTGGGTTTCCTTTTTTTCCCATAAAAAAGTATTATCCTGAAAGCGGGCAACACTTTTTAAAAACAAATCGGGTAGGCTCTTTGCATCCATAGCTTTTTTTTTAAAATATCAGAATTTGGGTGCCAAATTACAAAAAAATGTGAAGTGTTTTGAAAATGTTTTGTTCCGCTTTGCCCATTTTGGAAAGGGTTGTTTTTGAATTAAGAAACATATGGTTTACCTATGATTCATCATAAAGAACTTTTAAACATCCCCCCGGCCCCCTTCATAAGGGGGATTCGGGCAGTGTTGGTACAAAACCAATTAACATTAAACTATTCTTTGCACAACCTTTGCTTCTTTGCGTGAAGCTCAACTATCTGACTTGTTAGTAATGCCAGGGCCACCAGATTTGATGTGCAGATCGCGCTGTGGGTAAGGGATTTCGATGTTATGTTCCTTAAATTTGGCATGGATAGCATAGTAGAGCTGACTTTTGAGAACTCCTGGTCTTTGTATATATTGTGAAGTCCATACCCGCAAAATGAAAACCATGGCGCTGTCGGCAAAATCATCAAAAAGGACATCTGGTGGCGGACTATTCAAAACGCCAACGTTCTCATCTGCCACTTCCCTGAGTAATTTCTTAATGGTTTGGGGATCTTCTTTGTAGTGTACTCCAACAGGAAAGTTGAAACGAACGCGCCGGTCGTTATAGCTCCAGTTGATTACTGTAGAAGTAATCAGGTTGGAGTTGGGCACAATGATCGCAATATTATCGTTGGTAAGAATTGTAGATGCCCGGCCAGATATATTTACTACATCGCCATTAATGGTTTCCCCGGCCGGATTGGTAATTTCAATTCTGTCTCCAACCTTCACAGGGCGTTCCAGCAGAATTACAATCCCACTTACAAAGTTATTGGTCACGCTTTGCAAACCAAAGCCAATACCAACCCCAAGCGCACCGGCCAAAACCGTAAGAAAACTAAGATCAATCCCTGTACTTTGAATAATGATGACCAGGCCAACTACGATGATTATATAACGCACAATAGTGCTTATTGCCTGCCTTATACCTAATTCAATATTGTACCTGGCCAGAATCCGGTTTTGAAGCAATTGTTTTAGCTTGGCTGAAAGATAGAAAAGCAATCCAATGGAAATGATAATATAAAGTAGCAGTGCCAGGGTAATCTCAGCTTTTCCCAGGTTAAATATCGGGTATTGAAGAAAATCCCGTATCGATTGATAAATGGTAATAACATACTCTCTCATACTTCAATGATTATTAAAAAGGATACAAAATGGGTATCATAAATGTAGCAATTATCCAGAAGATAAGATTGAGCGGGCCTCCTACAATTACGAAATCCATAAACTTGTACTTCCCTGCTCCATAGATCATGGTGTTGGTTTGGTAACCAATGGGTGTTAAGAAACTTGATGATGCCGCAAAGGTGATGGCCATAAGGAAAGGGCGGGGGTCAACATCCATGGCTACAGCAGCCGCAATGGCAATAGGAGCAAGCAACACAGC
>JAABRR010000045.1 GCA_011390785.1 Sphingobacteriia bacterium | reverse complement strand
TTATCGAAACCTATCTTGGCATGGAAAATCTTCGTTATGAAAACAAGTTCCAATACAGCATAAACGTTGATAACAAAAGTCTTTATTCGCGCCATTTACCTAAGCTGATGTTGCAAACCTTTGTTGAAAACAGCATAAAACACGGCCTGGTACATAAAGAAGGGCCCGGCAATTTAGAAATCAGTATAACATCTGACAATGATCATATGCATATAACTCTTACCGACAATGGCATTGGAAGGGAAGCATCGGCCCTTTTGTTGAGGAAGAGCACAGGCAAGGGCATTATGCTTATCAGAGAGTATATGAGTTCCTACAATAAAATTCACGATAAAAAATTCGAACTTCAGATAATTGATGTTTTGGGCCCCAGCAGAGAACCTGCAGGCACAAAAGTAATTATAGTTATCCCTGATAATTATTAACCAAAACCATGGCTATGATTTCAATAATAATAATTGACGATGAAGCCAATGCACGGGAGTTGCTGGCCAGTCTTGTTTCGGACCATCCGGGTTTTGAAGTAATATCTCTTTGCAGTAATGTTGACAGTGCCTACATGGCAATTGCCGAAAAGCAACCTGATGCAATCCTTCTCGATATTCAGATGCCAGGAAAAGATGGGTTTGCACTCATTGGGTTAATCCAAACCCTTGATAAAATACCGGAAATTATCTTTGTAACCGCATGGGAAAAATTTGCCATACAGGCTATCAAAAATGCGGCTTTCGATTATTTACTCAAACCGGTAAAAAAGGAGGAGCTGCGAAATGCGTTATGCCGGCTAAGATTAAAACTACGCCAGGAAAAACAAAAAACCAGTATCGACCAGGTTGTTGAGAACATAAAGAACCACAAGAAAATTCGCATTAACGACCGGCATGGCTTTCATCTGATCAACCCGGATGAAATAGTATATATTCATGCAGAAGGCAGTTACTGTCAAATGATACTATCTGACGACAGGGAAATAACAGTAAGTATGAACATAGGCAAGCTTACTGAACTGCTGGAAGACGATTGTTTTGTTAAAATCAGCCGTTCCTGTATCATCAATATCAATTATCTCGTTAGGGTAGATCGCAAAAATCAGGTTTGCGAATTGAAAGCCAACAAGTTAATTTCCTGCAACATTTCGAAGCCCTTTTTAAAGAAGATAGGCACCTTACAAAATGGGGTAAATTGATGGTTATGCAAACTTCCCCGATCATCTCTGAATTTCACCCCCTTCTCAAAACGCAGGGTTCTCAGGGTATCCAAGGTTGAGGTGGCCGCGGCCCAGGCGGCGGCGTTCGGTCATGTTGGTACCGCCGAAGATGCTAAAGCCATCGAGCTCGAATATTACGGAGAACTCGTGGGTGGAACCTATGGAGCTGCGCATTTCTGATAAAACATAATCGTAGCTGTACATAAATTTGATGCGTGAGCCGCTGCTTACAGGCAGGTGAAGTCCTAACACAAAGATCAGGTCGTTTATGTTGGCATAGGTAAAGCTCTGACTACGGAGCCACATACCGGCATAAATGTAATTGCGGTAAGCATTGCTGCCCACCACAAAATTGGTAAATTCGCCCTGTTTTTCGTATAAAAAGCCGGGGTTGAGTTTGAAAAAATACTCGTTGGTGGCTTTGAAGCGGACGTTGCCGCTTTCGTTATCAAGCAACAGATTTCCCATGAAAACAGCCTTTACGGGCAACCGCGATTTGGCACCTGTAAAAGAGATATTGGGCCTGAAAGCATGCTGCAAAGAAGCGGAAATAGTACCTACCATATAGTTAAAAAAGCGGGTTGATTCATGGTATTGCAGCAGAATCCCAAAACCAAAATCAGGGTAGCTGATCTGGTCATAATTGGGGGCGCTGAAACCCGATTCTCTTACAATGCCATACTGAGGATCGAGCTGATCGCTGAAAATGAAATTGTTCCAATCTATTGATCTTTGCACGTAGGCAACAGAAATGCCAAATTGGGTAATCATATTGTTGGCAATCATCACTCTTACAGAGTTTGCCAATGTAGCAGAATTACAGCGAATATTTCCCATGCCCTCCATATCAGATTGCACGATGAGTCCGATACCTCCGGCACCGGGTATGTTGGGCTCTGCCACATCCATGGCAAAAGAGTAGTTGTTGTAATTGTTTATCATACCATTCCACTGGTTGCGATGGTTGAGCCGTGTTCGCATGCCAAGATTCAAACCTGCATAGGCAGGGTTGTAATACATGGGGGAATTCAGATACTGGGAATAAGAGACATCCTGTGCTTTTGATACAGTGGCTAACAACAGGAGTATGACCACCAGTATACTTATTTTTTGGGGTAAGAAATATCGAAATTGATGCATATTCTGTATTGTTTACTGTTTGCTTATCTTATTATAGTGACCGTTCCGGTGGTGGCATCCTCGCCGGTTCCTTTCCAAACGGTACCATCCAGAAACCTTACGTATGCCGACCATACGTAAACACCCTGCGGCATGGGCCTGTTGTTGAAGGTTCCGTCCCAGCTTTCTGCAGGGCTGCCATCTTCCAGTGCTGTTGATTCCCAAACCACATTGCCCCACAAATCCAGAACCCGTATATGGTATTCGCCAATGCTGATACCTTTGGGCCTGAACACTTTCACATCCTTATCAACATGATCCGGCACAAAAGCCGTAGGGACAAAAAACCCGACATTATCAACACATAAGGTCCTTACGTTTGTGGCAATAAATTCTCCTTCGCAGCCAATGGCATCGAATACCTTTAGCGTTACAATATACGATCCTGTATCCTGGTAATCATGATAGATGATATCCGGATGGATGTCATAGTAAACCTGCGTATTGCTATCGCCAAAATCCCATTGCCATTCCGAAACAGTGCCGTTATCATTCTCCTGGTTAAGAATAAAGGCTACGGTAAGCTCACAATCGTCAAAAGAAAATGAAGGGCTGAGGGGCTCAGGTACATCTACCGCTATCGTTTTGATTTTTACACACCCTGTAATATCAGTAGCTTCCAATGATACCTGGTATCTGCCGGGTTGCGGAAAAACCGGTGTTGCAATGGGAGCAAAAGTAGCATCTGATGTGTTGCTGTAGGTCCATTTATGGCCGGCAATGGTATTCCCTTCAGGAACAACTGAACCGGGCATTACGGCTATTTGGGTTTCGTCACCAAAACAGAAAGGCTCATACCCAATGGTAAAATCGAATGATTCATCAATCATAAAATCTTTACTAACATCACTTTCGCAACCCCGCTGATCTCTCACAGTAAGAGAAGCTGTTTTGGGCCCGGAAGAAGTATATTCATACAAAGGATCGGGTACGGTTGAAAAATATCCGTCGCCGAAATCCCACAACCAGCTGATGATGGAGTTAAATTGCGTTGTCGACATATCTTCGAACTGCACCATGTTGTTGCAGTTGCTCAGAGAATGGGTAAGGAAATCGGCAACCGGAGCAGCGTGTATGGTAACAAACGATGTTGCTGATGAAGAACAAACGGGGGTATCACCAATCATGGTTTCTATGGTAAGGGTAACTTCAAAATTTCCCGGTTGTGAAAACTGATGTCCAACAATAGTAGAATGAACCGTTTCTATCGTTTCATAGTACCCTGCAGTATTTCTAAACTCCCATAGCCTGCGTGTAATCGCCTGATCGGGGTGCGGCTGGCCTACCCCGAAATTTACCATATCTTTAAAATATACTGTAGCATTCTGACACCGGGTAGAATCAGCCTGGTTATCCACTACCGAGAACCATACCACGGGGTCAGCACCTATTTTTATCTCCAAGGGTTTTGTAATCAGATTGGTTGCACAGGCTCCCATGCCCCGGGCGGTTATTTCAAGCACCACAGTTTTACCAACATCTGACGCATGCGGCAAATAAACAGGAGTAAGCAAATGGCCATTGACGATGGTTCCGGCTCCTGATAAATCCTTTATTTGCCATGCAATATTTTGCCCATGACTAACTTCAACATGCCCTTCAGGTATTTCAATACTCTCATTTACACAAGTCGCCAAACTGCCCCCAACCGTTATTTCGGGTAAAGGCAATACATCCAGTAAAAACAGATCCTGCACCAAAATGCTATCACAGGATCCTGCGCCAAAAGCAGTAATCTGCAGAGTTACCTGCTGCCCGGCATCATCGGCATGGGGAACATAGAAAGCATTCAGATCTGACGATGATTCTACATAGCCGGAACCATCCATTACTGTCCATACAACCGATGAGTAATGACTGGCCGAAGCCTGATCAAGTTGATAGGGCGAATTAACGCAGGCAGATCCAATACCACCTGCATCAACTAATGGAAGGGGTTGTACATCCACCTGATAGGAACCGGAAATAATTACACCATCACAATTAGCAAAATCAGCGTATTCAACACCCACAATTTCGTATATTGTAGATTCTGTGGGTGAAACGGTTAAAACGCCCCAGTTTTGTCCCGGGTAAAAAACGATGGGTTCCTGTAGCTGTCCATTGGCAGTGTAGGTAACACTTAGGGGCAGGTTGGCATGGCCTGATAGCTGAACCGGGATATCGGCGGTGTAGCCAAAACAGATAGATTGAGACCCGGAAATGGAAGC
The DNA here is from genome assembly GCA_011390785.1 of Sphingobacteriia bacterium. Classification (GTDB taxonomy): domain Bacteria; phylum Bacteroidota; class Bacteroidia; order Bacteroidales; family UBA7960; genus SKVR01. Next base: position 24,872 of record JAABRR010000045.1, on the reverse strand, counting down.
TGATGGAAAAACAACCAGCTCTATATTAACAACACCATTCATTGTGGCGTAACAACCCAAATCATCAGAAAAAGTTGCTACAACATAATACTCTCCGGGGCCAAACTGCGAAACATTATTCCATACCAACGGCCCACCGTTACCAGGCAGTGGCCCAAAAACGGCTTCATTGGTTGTCCCGTTGAATAATTGATAGCTCACTCCCGGGGTTGAATATCCCAGTACCAGCTCTATGGCAGTATCATCGCCTTCACAATAATACACTATATTGTTTACTGCAGCAAGATCAAACACTTCGGGGCTGATATTAATCGTAACCATGCCCTGCATGGGAGTATCGCAGGTGGTAGTTGGGTTTACACCCAGTACTGTATAATCTCCGGGGTTGTAAAATACGCCAAAAGAGATAGCCGTTCCTGTTCCTGCAACCATGATTGTTTCTCCTGATGGCAATAAAAGGTAATAATTAACCCCTGCCTGTGAAAACTCAAGGCCAATTTCTGTGCCCGGACAATACAAGCTTGTTACCGGACTATTGCCATTAGCGGTAACCTGATAGGCTACCGGAGGATTATTGATAATTACCTGTCCGGTCATCCAACGCTCACAGCCGGTGGCATTGTCAATGGCTTTTACACGCCATGTACCCACTGTTCTATCGAAACCGGAGAAAACAAAGGCAGATCCATCACCAGCAAAAGTTGCCTGTGGATTACCGGCGCTGGTGGTTTTATGCAGTTCATAAGTAAATCCGATATCAGAGCCTGATAATCCCAGATCAAAAGCATCATCTATGCACCATCTCCCATCACCGGGAAGGATAGAATACAATGCTGGCAGAGGCAATATCGTTCTGGTTCCTGACATGGTGGAAGAGCAATTTCCTGACGCCTGATTTGTAGCTTCAACCCAATACTCGCCGGGCTCAGTTTCACTGGCAAATACCAATGGATTGCCAGTACCTGGCAGCGATTGTTTCAACCCGGAAAGGTTGTGATACAATGAATAGGTAACACCCGTCTGCGATTCATTAAGATAGAATGCTGCCGGAGAACAAACCGGCTCCTGGGGTAATAAAGTATATACGGAAGGAGTAGGCTGAATGGTCATTGAACCTGTCATTTCGCTCCAGCACTCAAAATCATCATCATGCAAAAATAAACCCCGTATGGTATAAACTCCGGCCAGTGTCTGCGTGCCAAAGTTGATTGCTCCACCCGTTCCTTCAACCGAAGTAACCACGATATTATCCCTGTAAAGGAAATAGGTTACCCCGGGTTCTGAGTCATCCAGTTTGATGCTTACCGGCGGGCAGTTGTTTGCCTGGGGAGATATTTCAAAAACCTGGGGAGAAGGATAAATAGTCGTAGTGCCATCCATCCAGACGGCACAATTGGAAACAGGATTTACCGCTTTTATGCTATAAATGCCGGCATCAAACTGCGGCCCGAAATTCACGATACCATTGGCATTACAGCTAAGCGGACCCATAACTTCCACGAACTGCTTAACCTGCTTTGCAGGCTCGATAAACAGGTAATAATCAATACCTTCATCGCAACCGATAAGCGTAATTTCGGTTCCCGCACATCCTGCCACCGGAGCCACTGAATACTTTATGGGGGCAGGATTTACAGAAACTGTTTGCTGGAAAAAAACTTCGCAATTGGTATCAGGATTTTTGGCTCTTATGCGGTAGGTTCCCGGGGCGCTCATCAAACCAAAACAAATCTGTCCGCCGTTTCCCACCATGAGTGTGCCCGCTACCGGCTGATTATTCAACCAGAGTTGATATTCAACACCCGGTTCAGATTGGGTTATACAAATCTCTTCCACATCTTCGCAAACAGTACCTTGTGGAGTTATTGGGAACTCAAAAGGCAGAGGAATGGCATCAATTGCACCATTCATTTCCAGGGGGCATGAAACATCAGGATAGTTGCGGATAGCCGTGATGGTATAAATACCGGATTCGGTGTATTCGCTAAAGGTCAATGGCCCACCATCACCAATAAGCTCTTCAATATTTTGGAAAAGAATACCCTGCGATTCCCGGTTAAGACGGTAAACAACATCCGATTCCGAACCATTGAGCCATGGTGTAACCGGTATGCAGTTGTCGCCGGGTGCCAGTGGATAAATAGTAAAGGTTTCAGGAAGTGCCTTGGGAGAAACCAGTGCATTGCCTGTCATCAGATTGCTGGCGCCACTGCTTTGGTTAATTGCCACAACAGCGTAGTTGCCTGGTTCTGAAATACATGACCATATAATGGCAGATCCATCTGTACTGCCGGGCACAGGAGCACCATAATTTAACGCCCCTCTGCGAAGTTGATAGCTTACACCATCCTGCGAACCGCTTAAGGTGATGTCAACACAGTTGATCCCATCATCACAAAAAACACCTCCCCCCTGCACCTGGAAGAGCGATGGGGTTTGCTTAACAATTACAGTATAGATAAACTCCTGCCCCGGGCAATCGATCAAAACGCCATTGTAAACCGGGAAGACAGAATACTCCAGGATTTCCGTTTCGTTACCGGAAGGCACGATCGTGAAAGGATTGTTAAACACAAGATCGCCTGTGCCGCTGAGCGGATAGGAATTCTGCAGGTTTGGGTTACCGCTGGTACTCCATGCATAGGTAATGTTCTGGTCTATATCTGCTTCAAAAACTACCACCGTTGGATTGGGAGTTGCCCCCGAAATATTAGTCTGGGAAGAAGGTGTATTTATGATATGTGAAAAAGGGTTTACCGTAACCGTTATTTCACTTTCAATACCCGGGCAACCTCCTGTAGGCGGTTCGGGGCCGGTAGGCACCACCGTATAAATGATATTTTGGGGCGTAAGGCAATTGTTTACCAATGTATTTTGGATGTTACCTTCACCATCTGCACCAAATACATCGATACAATCGGGTGAGTTATTGGTTGAAAACCATTCGAACGTTGTTCCTTCCACATTAGATACGGGCTGATAGGCTACCTGTGTCTGGCTGCATATCTCCCATATCAAAGGGCTGGTAATCTGCGGGGTGGTATTCACTTCTACCGTTATGGTTTCGTTGAGAACAGGATTAAAACCATCGTTGGCCGTTACGGTATAAGTTGTTGTAACAGCAGGTTGCACCGTAATCTGACTTTCGCCATTATTGGGGATGGGGTTGTTATCCCCGTCGAACCACTGATAAGTGAAACTTCCGCTACCGCCTGATGCCGAAGCGGTAAGTATACTTTCCCAGCCCGGACATACCGGATTGGGATCAGCAGAAACCGAAAGTTCTGGCTGGTCGCTGCCTACGATCAGGATAATGGAAGCAGTGGCAGAACAATTATTTTCATCTGTCACCGTAATTTCGTATTGGGTATTGGCATAAAGCTGTCCTGTGGTGATGGTGGTAGTTCCCAGCCCACTGGTGATCGGGCCACCCTGCCAGTTGATGTTAAGATTTCCGGTCCCCCCGGTAATACTTGCCGTTATGGTGGTCCATGTTCCGTAGCCTGGTGTTGCATTGGCAGGGGTTAATGTAACCAGCAACTGTGGATTTACTTCAACTACCAGTTCAGATTCATCGCCGGTGCAGCCCGTTGGGCCAACAGGGGTAATGAAATAGGATACTGTTTGAATATCACTACAGGTATTGACCAGGGTATGAGAGATCACCCCTACCCCGCTGCTGGCAGCAATACCTGTAATGCATCCTGCAGAATTATCCACCACGTTCCATTGAAAAGTAGTTCCAGGGATATTGGATGTAGGTATGTAGCTTACTGACAAACCCGAGCAGATAAACTTTTGCGTGCTGCTGGTGATCATGGGAATAGGGTTTACGGTAATTACTACCGGCACACTGATACTCTCACAGTCATCGGCAGGCACTGAATTAACAATCCTTCGGTAGGTTCTTGAAATATTGAGCGCCGGCGGTTGATAGTCTTTTTGCGTAGCCCCGGCAATATCTTCCCAAATGGTTGCAGGCACGGTATTTCTTTGCCACTGGTAGGCATATACCCCTTCAGATGACCCTCCTGTGGGAACTCCCCCAATAAGTATAGCAGGAGCATCTCCCTGGCAAACAGATTGATCAGCACTGATAACATTGTTCAAAATTCCGGGAATTACAGTAAAGAATACCGGGTCAGAAGCATTGATACACCCACCCGAATAAACGATACGCCTGAAATAAACCGATTCCAAAAGCTGTTGTGTATATTCAAGGTTTGCCGTATTCCCTCCTGCAGTTACAGGAGAACTAAAATCAGCAGAAGTGCTCATTTGCCATTCAAAGGTATAGTTACCATCACCGCCTGATAATTCCGGAGCTACAGAGCCAATGATGATGCCGGGAAACTGGCCCTGGCAGATGGTAGTTTCAGCGGGAGCAGTAATAATATTATCTTCGATGCCCGGACTTGCTCCAAAGCTGGCCGATAATTCATTAGACAAACCACATTCATTTTGTGCGGTAACACTCACTGTATAAGTTCCGTCAGCAGCATAAACTACATTTCCCGGCACTTGTTGAGAAGAGCTGTTGGGCATACCACCCGGGAAAAGCCAGTTAAAGCTGGTAGCCGGATTCACATTCCCGTTACAACTCTGAAAAGATACAGCAGGATTGATGGTAACCGGCGCACAATCACCCATTATCCCGGTCATATCTTCCAAAACAGGAACCCCTTTTACAACAATAACCTCTTCATGAATACTTTCCAAAACACAACTATTGTTCATGGTCATTTGAATGGTATATTCACCGGGTTTCAAAAACCTGAAAGCAGGACTTACAGAATTTTCATTCCCCGAGAAAAATTCCCAGGCAGGCGATTCAGGATCATCATCACAAGGAAAATCTTCCGGGGTGATTACATTCCAGGTATAGCTTCCCACATTGCAAATGCTGTTTTCGTCGGAAATATTTTTCACATTCACAACATAAGGTGCACAACCTGCCGGATCAGAAATCACTGAAAACTCTGCAGGGTCATCATTCTCCACACACACTTCAAAATCAACTGTTTCAGCAACCCCCTCATTGCAACTATTACTGGAAGTCAGAGATACCGTATAAAATCCGGGCGCACTATAGATATGCTCCGCATCCGGATACGGGAAGCCAAAGAAATCCGGGCCCAGCGTGGTTCCATCGCCAAAATCCCAGAACATTTCCACATTTTGATTACAGGGCGGATTGGCCCCATACCCCGATGATGTTTCATTCTCAAAAATAAGGGGTACTCCCACGCACCCTTTCTTATCGGGTACATTAAAATCAGGATCGGGGGCACTCCACACCCTTATGGGTCCTGTTGTACTCAGGGTAAAATCACATAGATTCTGGATGGTCATGCTTACTATAAACCCACCAGACCCAGTCGGGCAGGAAGAAGTGTTGTAAATATGATCAATAACTGCTGGTGGCGGGTGATTGAAAGTTTCCGTCTGACCATCGCCAAAATCAACATAATAGGTTGTTAAATGATGGTTTTCTTCAAATCCGGAAAGAGGGAATGAGAAAGAAATGGGTGTGCAACCACTTGAATTACCCATATTTATAAGGCCACCGGCAGGATTACCAATGTTGAGCACCTGATAGATTTTGGTGTCAGTACAACCATTAGAACCGGTAATGGTAAAGCTAAGATCGTAAACACCCAATTCGGTATAGGAAAAGGTAGCTGGTGTACCGGTGGTTGGTGGATAATCTTCATCCCAAATGATATGATTACCGGGGTTAGACTCGATCAAATAATGAGCATTGGTTGAGGTGATCTGCGGATTGTAATATACTTCAATATCGAAAAACGGATCTGACGTACTGGCATTTTCACAATTTCGAATGGTATAATTCCATATATCAACCGGCGAGTTTTCCGTACCGCCCAGATGTGCCTGGGGACGTCTTAATACGGTAACATTATGTGTTATATTTCTATTACAGCCATTATCAGGGTTGGTAACACTTAACCTTATCGTGTAATTTCTTGTGCCATTTCCGTAAGTTTCATAAACATGAGGTGGCGGTTCAAAGCCATTGTAAACTGTACCATCTCCCATATTCCATTGATAAACATTGTTATCGCTTCCTCCTGTAGTAATATTCGTAACCATGATAGGATCGCCTGAACAATGACTCACATCCTTAATGATTTCAAATTCAGGAGCAAGATTGGGGTAAACAGTGATAGTTCGGGTAAAAGACACCTCACAATCCGGATTAGTTGCAATGGATCTGAAGACAACTTCATATTCTCCCGGCCCGGGGAAGTTAACAACCGGCGAAAGGTTATTGGTAACCGAAGGCATAAAATCAAAATCCCAACTAAAAGAATTATTATTGGAAACAATGCCTGTAAAGGTAATCTCATTAGGGCAATCAGTCACTTCATAGGTAAAACTTGCCGTTGGAAGTTCGGGAATGGTTATCTGCTTGTTTTCAGTATCAGAACAATCACCATTAGTGGTTGTAATGGAAAGAGTAACACTGATCTCCCCTATGGATGAATACACAACGGGTGGAGGTGTTTTTCCGTTGAATAAGCCGGGAGTACCTCCGGGAAAGATCCAGTTCCATGTTTGGATATCAGCCGATGGACTCGATTGATCGGTAAAAGTTATGGTCTGGCAATTTATACTGTACGAAAAATCAGCAGAACAAATTTGGGAGAACACCTGCAGTACCATAAGGGAGCTAATCACTCCCCAGGCAATAAAATACCTGTTCATAGCTTTGAATAATTATTTATTTCGTTGCGTCTTTTTGTTTACTTATTTTATGTAAAGCTAACAGATTCTTTTTGAAAATTTATTTTTTTTAAGAAATCATAATGGGAGAACCCCGGTTAGATGGAATCTCTGAAGCAAAAATTATGAAGTTCACACCCCATGGCAAAGGGTTGATATCTGCTAAAATGAAAATCCCGTTTCTTACATTTTGGGTTAGAATTATCGATGCCGGATTTCTTCATAAAACATTGTCTAAATGGGGTGGTCTGTTAGCCTGAATAAAAATTACACTCAAAAAATGATCGGATTAGATATAAGAAAAGCGAATTTAAGCTAAATTTCTGTTTTTCAGAGATAATCCGTAAAATATTTAACTTTTAATCCATAATTTATAATCATTCCAAATAATATGGTTTTATGTTTGAGTTTTTTGGAATGTAATTTTTAATGAAATTGAAAAACTTCAATTATCAATTAGCAGGTACAAAGTGTCTTTTAAATTACTAACATCAGATAAATCAGTTTAATAATAATTAATGTTTATTTATCACTAACAAATATGAAACATTTAAGAAAAGAATAATTTCTTTTTCAAATAAACAACCTTCCAATAAATTACTTATTATGTTGTTTTTCTATTATTTAATTATACTTACCCCATCAATAAAACACGACAAGAACAAATATTTTGTTTAATCATTATTTAATTTCATTAAACATTTCTTATATAAACCTGTTACTATGGTGTTCATAGTTTATTATAAATTTAAAAATGAAAAAATTGAATCTATTCGTTATTGCTCTACTCTTCTCATTCAGCGCATTTAGTCAAAACAAAGATGTTGTTGATATCGCTATTGGATCTTCAGACCACACAACTTTGGTAGCTGCTGTAAAGGCCGCTGACCTGGTAGCAACTTTGAAAAGTGATGGGCCATTTACAGTTTTTGCTCCTACCAATGCAGCTTTTGATAAGCTTCCTGACGGGACAGTTGCAACTTTGCTAAAGCCTGAGAATAAGGCACAATTGGCAAAAATTTTAACTTATCATGTAATTAGCGGCAATCTTGATTCTTCAGCCGTAATGTCTGCACTTGAGGCAGGAAATGGCAAAGTGGTTTTGACAACTGTAAGCGGTGGTAAATTAACTGTATCTTTAGATATGGAAAGAGTTAAATTAACTGATGAATCTGGCAATTCAGCATTTGTAACTGCTGCAGACCTGAAAGGTTCCAATGGAGTAATACATGTAATTGATGGTGTTGTTCTTCCCAAATAATTACTGTTAATTTTTCTAAAAAAAGCTTTCTGAATGATTCAGAGAGCTTTTTTTTATTTCTGTTGACGGCAAATTAAAAACCAAACCTTTAAACTCCGTTCAAAGCATTTTGTCAAGACAATTTTTATCATACCCAATTAAAAACAGATACCTGAAAACTTCCCTCCACCCTTTAATAATTTACTCCTTTACAATCTTCAAACCTTGAACGTTGAGTGTTTCGTTTTGCTGTAAAAGATAGACACCGGCAGGCCAGCCGGTCATATCAACGGGTGTTTGTCCGGACTGGAGTGTTTGGGTTTTCATTTTTCTGCCATCAAGGGTGTAGATGGATATTGTGCTGCCTGCTGACTTGGGCTGGCTTGTAATATAGGCAACATTATGCACCGGATTGGGTGAAACAGTCATGCCTGTATCAAAAATTTCTTCCGATGAGCTTTGAGTACCTTCCTGGTAAATCCTAACATAGTCAATTTCCATATCACTTTCAGTAAAATTAGGATCAATGCCAGGCTCTATGGCAATGTTCAGCAGCAGGTACTGGTCGTTGTCAAAGGGCCAGGTCTCTGCATTTTGCTCATTGGGCTTGTAGGTGTAATGAACCACATCATCCACTGCAAACACCATCCGGTCAGGATACCAGTCGAGAGAATATACATGGAAGCTGGCTGATGCTGTGGGGATAATTTGCCCGCCATGGTTAACCGTTCCGCCATAACTTGAGGGGGTGTGCATGGCACTTTGCACATAATTTTGGTTGATTCCCCAATGCTCCATGATATCAATTTCGCCGCAAGCCGGCCAGTTGGTTGTGCCATAGCCTTCTGTAAACCAATACGCACCATTCTCAGTAATATTTTTTCCCAGCATCCAGATGGCCGGCCAGGTTCCCACACCAATGGGAAGTTTTGCCCTTACTTCTACACGACCGTAGGTAAAGGCAAACTTTGAATTCAGCCTTGCAGATGTGTAAGATTTTGTAACACCCTGATCAGTATAGTTTTCTTTTTTTGCCACCAGGTACATGATGCCATTATCAACAAAAGTGTTTTCAATTCTGTCGGTATAGTGCTGAATTTCGCCATTAAACCAGCTATTGCCATCAGGTAGTAATGTTTGGTGAAACCATTTCTCTTCGTCAAGGCCACCATCCACATCAAATTCATCATACCAAACCAATTGGTTGTAAACAGGATCGTTGGTTACTAAACCTTCTTCCCCTTCAAAATAAAAATCATCGATATAGGCCACCACATGATCATTGTTGTTTTCACCATTCACCTGCAAAACAACCCGGTTAAAATCTGTTCTCTGGATTGGTGGTGGCGAATTGGGATCCATATTGATGTAGGCATCAGCAACAAAGTCGAAGGTAACTTCCTGCCATTTATCCAGGTTGATCTGCTTAATAATTTCACTTTGGGTGGTCCATGGCTCGCCAATATTGGCATTTTGCAGCTTTAATGAAATCTGGTTGGGCTGGCTGCCGGTAAGCTGGCCTGATGGCACAAAAATTATCAGACGGAAAGGAGTATCATCCGAAATATTGATAGCTGTTGTGGTATTAAAACCAATATTGGCATAAAGGCCACCTGTATCGTGGTATTTTAGAACGGTGGAAGATGTGTTGATCGATTCTGCAACAGGATTTGCAAAGGCGGTATCTATGAAGCAATCATCGGCATACCAGGTATTTATTGTTGAGTTTCCTTCAAAATCGTCTTTCAGAAGCTGGGTGAAACCTGGAAAACATAAAAGAAGAAGCAGCTGTGTGATGACAATTTTATACATTTTATTGATTTTACATATGAATGGAAACGACTTTTAGTAGTAAAATCAAAGATAAGAAATTTTCATTATTTTGGGTATTCTTTATCACCAACAGTCCCGGCGCCTGCAATCGTTGTTGATAATTACATGTCCAAAGATAAGTTTACACTTTTGTTACAATAAATCACAGCACATTATAGAGGCCTTAATTTACATTTTGCTTTTTACCCTTGTCGGTTTCAGCTATTTCTATTTCGGTGAAACCATCTGGTGTATCTTTTAGTTCCGGATGATTTTTCTAATGAAATATTCCGGCTGCTCAACGATGAATAGGTATGTTCCTTGTTTTAAAACCCCGATATCTATAGTCATTTCTCCAGGTTCTAACTCTCCTGATAGAATTTTTCTTCCGGTAAGATCAAATATTTTATAATATCCTCCTGTAAAGTAATCTTCGTATTCTACATATATTGTCCGGGTGGCAGGATTTGGATAAATGATGATGGGATTATGTCGCTCAATATCAAGAAGATTAACAGATGTTCCGGTTAAGTAATTGCTTAAAAGTGGAGTTAAATCAACAACATGTAATTTCTGCGAAACGGTAACCATTGAATAAGAAAAAAACTCATTGGAAATAAAATACTTTAAACCGTCTTCAGTAGCAACTCCTTCAACCTGGTGAAAAGGAAGGTTTATTGAAAGTTTCCTCTTGTTCCCCGAAAGGAAATCAAAAGGTTGAAAATCATAAAGCAAAAATAAAAAGGGTTGTAAAAGTGTTGAGTATCCTGTTAAAACGACCAGATTTTTATCATCAAGATAAGTTGCTCCTGTTACCAATCCTTCTAAGTCGAATGAATCCCTGTATTGCGCAACATAAGTACCTGGCTCTTTTGGCAAACTGTATATACTGCTTTTCTGACTGATCCATTCTTTTGTAAATAAGTAAATGCTGTCGGATGTTACTATAAATGCTTCACAATCAAAATCAGTATTATTGGAACCAGTGGGAGAAAAATCAGTTTGCAATGAATATGAAAAATGAATTGTATCAATAACAGGAGAGTCCTCAAGAAGTGAATTCTTTTCAATTCTAAGGATTTTAAGATCAGTTCTGTTTCCATTGGCATTGTTGCCAAAGTCACCAATATAAACATAATGATTATCCTGTGAGATTTCTTCCCAGTCAATGTTTACTGTTCCATTCAAAGGGTATGTCTGGTAACTCTGAACATCAGTGGTATCAAATGCATAAAGATTGATATTAGTATCATCGATGTGTGTCCATATCTTTTCATCCCAGATTATCAATCCTGATGTTTCGATCATTGTTTCAGGCAAATCCCAGCTATTTTCCACCGAAACTGAAGCATAAGAGTATATGCAACTACCATTATTTTGTGTTGCCATGGGGTCAAAATTAATTGCAAGTGGATCTGTACATCCGGAATTTTGAGCTGTTATAGTCCCCATTAATACCATGGATAAGCAGCAACTAAAAAAAAGTTTTGCGGCATAAGGGGTCAGTATTCCAGAATTTGTCTGGTCTCTCATTGTTTCAATTCTTTAATCTGCTAAAGGCATATTAAAATTAATAAACTTTCCTCACCCATACTAAAAAGCATGTCTTCCCAGGCCGGTAATTGGCCGCGACCCCAACCAGAAGCGCATTCGGGTAGATGGATTTGGAGGTTTGCTTGAAAAATCGGAAAATGCACAGGGCAATCTATCATGGGACATGCACATACCTTTTGGCAGTTCACTGCATACCATAAAATTCACTGTTATTTTTTTGTTCTGATATAAACGTGTTTAATTGATGCTCTTTCTGTTACACGTTCGTCAATATCAAAATTATCTCTCAGTGATTTAATGAAAGGCGTAAGTTTCTCGAAGCCATAATTTCTTGGGTCAAAGTCGGGTCTTTTTTTAATCAACAAACTCCCCACATCTCCTAAAAAAGCCCATCCATCTTCATCCGCAATATCATCTACAGTAGAAGAAATCAGATCTACAATTTTGGCATTGACTTTCTGTACTGTTTCACGTTTAGAAACCCGGGTGCTTATGGGTGCCTGATCCTCAGTTGAGTCGGGGACCTGTGCAGATTTTAATATCTCAAGATAAATAAACTTATCACATGCGGCAATAAATGGTTTTGGAGTCTTTTTTTCACCAAACCCAAACACCTTCATTCCTGATTCCCTGAGTCTGATGGCAAGTTTTGTAAAATCACTATCGCTTGATACAATACAAAAGCCATCTACACTGCCGGTATATAAGATGTCCATTGCATCTATTATCATGGCAGAATCCGTTGAATTTTTACCGGTTGTATATCCGTACTGCTGAATGGGTGTAATTGCATTTTCCAGCAACACACCTTTCCAACTGATTACGTTTGGTTTTGTCCAGTCACCATAAATTCTCTTAAATGTCGGAATACCATATTTTGCAATTTCTTCCATCATACCTTTCACATTTGCTGAAGGCACGTTGTCGGCATCAATAATCACCGCAAGTTTCAGGTCTTTTTTCGTTTCCATATAATTATATCTTTTGGGAAGTTTTCTGTCTTTTTTAAGGCAAATTTTTCAACTGACTGATTGTTTTTTCAATAGCTGCCAGCACACTAACAATATCAGACCGGTTTACCGACCCCATATGCCCAACCCTGAAATATTTGCCTTTTAATTCCGGAAGTAATCCGGGAGCAATAATTACATCAGATTTTGCCATACCGGCCATAAATTCACTTCCGTTTATAGTTTCAGGAAAATAGATAGCAGACAATGTATTTGCTGAAGACTCTTCATTTACCGGCATCATCTGAAATCCCATATCCCTGATTTTTTGACGAAATTCCTTTGCCAGAGCTTCATGCCGGACAACTCTTTTTTCCATACCTTCAGCAAGAATCATTTTCAAGCTAACCTCAAGGGCGGCCACAAGATTAACGGCGGGAGTTCCGAAATAGGAAGGACGACCCTCTTCATAGGCCTGCATAATGGGCAGCCAGTTCGACCAATCACAATAATAATTACCTACCGGAGTTTTCCTGTTTTTCCAGGTTTCCATAGCCTTTGAAGAAGCAACAAGCAGTGCCAGTCCGGGTGGCACACCAACAGCCTTTTGTGATGCTGTGAGTGCCACATCAATGCCCCACTCCTGCTGGCGCATTTCTTCACCTGCAATGGAACACACTCCATCCAGAACAGTAAGGACATTATATTTTCTGCCCAACTCACCGATAGGTTTCGGATCTACTCTTACGGCTGTGGAAGTATCTACATGGGTAAAGGTCATCAGTTTATAATCATTTGTTTTCAGGGCTTCTTCAATAGCCGAAAAATCGACTGTATGTCCAGGTTCTGATTTCAGTATGGTAACGTCAGCGCCATAACGTTTCAGCAATTCGGCATATCTTTCCCCAAAGTAGCCTGTAGAAATAACCAGGGCTTTATCTCCGGGTTCAATCAGATTGGCCCCGGCCATATCCATAGCCAGTGTGCCGGTTCCGGCCATGATAAAGGGCTGTCCGTCGGGACATTCCCACACCTGCTTCATCATTTTCAGGCAGTTACCGAATGAGGTAATAAAATTCGGTGCCGTATGACTTGTAGTGGGAGCGCCGAGTGCCTGTAAAACTTCAGGTTCAAATTCGATGGGCCCGGGGATCATTAATAGTTTTCTGCCTTTCATAATCGTTTGAAAATATTTTAAAGTAATTGTAATAGTTTTTTCCTAACATCTTCAGATATGGGTTGCAATGGCCTGCGACAAGGGCCACCATAAATACCCAGATGATCCATTGCTGCTTTCAATGCAGGTACTCCCCAGTTTCTGGTTACTGCAGCATTTAAAGCAATGACCTTCTGCTGAAGTTCACGGGCTTTGTTTATATTTCCATCAAAAAAAGCGTGGTAAATATCAAGACAGTGACCGGGAGCAATATTGGCCAGCGCCAAAACTCCGCCTACCGCACCAACGCTTAAGGCCGGGAGTAAAAATCCGGCTGAGCCTGCCAGAACCTGAAAATCTTTTCCGGCTTTATATATTACATCTGCCATCTTAGCAACATTTCCTCCTGAATCTTTTAATCCGATTATATTGGTATGTTCTGCTATGGCTAAAATGTCGGCAGCAGTCATGTCTATTCCGGTGTTTGCCGGCATATTGTAAATGATTACCGGAACCTCCGATGCATCGGCAACAGCATGATAATGAGCTACGAGCGCGGCATGCGACATTTGGCCTTTGTAATAGGAAGGATTCAGTACCATTACTGCATCGGCACCAACTTTAGCAGCTTCTTTTGATAAAAATATGGTTTCGCGGGTTGATTCGCAGCCGGTACCGGCCAGCATAAGCTTTTCGCGGGGAATGGTTTCCCGGGCAGCCTGCATCACCCTGATCTTTTCTTCATGGGTAAGCATTATCAGCTCGCCATTGGAACCGAGAACCAAATAGCCCCGCAAATCAAAACTATTCAGATATTCGATATTCCGGCGTATATGCTTTTCTGAAACAGATTCATCGGAATTGAATGATGTGGGCAGCGGTGGAAAAATACCATTAAGTTGTAGCATATAATAATTAATTGAAATGGTTTTGAAAATGCGAAGTACGTTGTTTCAAAAATCTTTTGCAAGAAATATTTTCTTTAGTAGCCCTTTATTCTGTCAACCTGATTCAATAATTCTTCATCTCTTATTGCCCTGCGATAGTTCTCAACAATCTGGGGAGCCACAGATTCCGGTGTTGTTATACTTGCCACATGCGGGGTGATTTGAATGGCAGGATGCGACCAGAACGGATGGCTTTCAGGAAGTGGTTCCTTGTCAAAAACATCAAGACTGGCGCCTGCAAGATGGCCATTATCAATCATTTCAATGAGATGCTGATCAACCACATGTGGACCACGACCCAGATTGATTAAAAAAGCCCCCTGCGGAAGTTTTCCAAGGTTATTTTTATTGAGGATGCCGCGTGTTTCGGGCGTTAAGGGGAGAAGACAAATCAGGATATTAGTAGTTTTCAGAAACTCATCCAGTTGATCCATCCCATGAAATCTTTTGTATTCCTTCTGATTACCTGGATTTTTTCCCCAGCCCGTGATAGAAAACCCGGCAGTATGAAGAAAATTTGCCACGTGATTGCCTATTTCACCCGTGCCCATTACGCCCACTCTTACATCAGAGATTCTTTTATACATGCGCTTCTTCCAGGTTTTTTGACTCTGCAACATGCGATAATTTGTAAGTCCTCTCATATAATTCATGGTCACTGCCAGGGCAAACTCGGAAAGATCTTTCGATAACAAGGGATCAACAATTCTTACAATTTTTACCTGCTCTGGAATATCAGGATCATCCATGATATGATCAACCCCCGCACCCATCGATGATATGCATTTCAGGTTTGGGTATTCCTTAAAAATTCCTTTGGTGTGGTTCCAGGCGAGAGCAAACAGTACTTTATCTTTATCCTGAATTTGGTCGTAGGTGGCTATTTCAACATCAGGAGCTGCATTTCTAAGGGCATCAAGCCAGGGTTTTACTTTATGTACCTTACTGAAAATTACAAGTGACATGATATGAATTTTTGTTTTTATGAAAACATCCCCCTGCCCCCTTGAAAGGAGCATTCAGGCAGTGCCAAACTCTTAACGACATGAAATTGGCAATTAACTTTTATTCTTTCCTGCCTTCCTGGAATTCGACAACAAGCGCTCTGGCTTTTTCATAATCATCGCTTGAAACTACCAGCTTTACAGACCCCAGTCCCGGAGAAGTATAAAACGGAGCCAAAGTTCCGATGATATCATCTTTGATATAAGATTCTATACCTTCATTTTCCAAAATGTTTTTTACCATTTCAGCTTCCCATGCCATACCCATAAATATTTCTGCAGGTACAATTTCGTTTTTGTCTCTCATAATGTTTTCTCCCTTAGTTTTAGTTTTGAATGATTTAACCGGAGCTTTAAAAATTCTCAAAGATCAAATGTAACAAAAAATCTTTTGGTTTACCATAGGCTGGCAATATCATCGGTTTCAAATTCTGTTTATTACTCAATGCATTAACCCCTTAATTACATGAAGTATTATACCGGTTAACAGGAAATATAACGGAAGCTTTTACCTCCATTTTGAAATTGTTTACATTTACTGTTGCCTTAAACATATCGTTACTATGCAGGTTGTCAGAGTTGAAAACTTTTGGATTTTCTGTGAAGATATGATCATACACTCTGTCAATTCAAAAAAAGATCAAAAGCATGAATCAAAAAGAAATAAAAGATATTGTTAACGATTTACGCAAAGATAGGGTATCTGCGCTGATTGGATTGCCTGCCAGCAGGAAGCAGGTATTGGATGTGATCAAAGAGTTTGATCATATTCTGCAACATCATCAACCCAAAGACTATATTTACTTTTTGTCCGAAATTGCGAATGGGTTTTCCTTTAATGCCCGTGTATTTTGCGGAATAACACCACTGAATGACACCAAAGTGGATTACACCATACCAGATATCAGAAGCTACAACCAACGGTGGCAAGGTCGTCAGGAGCTGCAAAACAAACTGCTCCTGGGGCAGGCCGATGAGGAGTTTTATTGCTTCAATGCTTTGGAAAACACCTACGAAGTGCTTGACAGAATAGATGGGATGGTCTATGACTCCTTTGGCACATTTGAAGAGCTGTTTATTGCAGAAGTGCATTGATTTCCTGTTTCACCAGAAAGCACCACCCAAGATGTTTAGGGTAACAGGCATGAAACATATAGTGGAATGATGCTCGAAAAGTATTTTAGAACAAAGGCGATAGAAAGTAAAAAATATACTGCCATAGGATGGTATTGGGACAGAAAAGGTGAAACAGAAATTGATTTCATTGCTGTAAATGAAATAGACAAGAAACTCACTGTTGCCGAGATCAAGAGGAATAAAAACAAAATCAGTATAAGCAAGCTACAGCAGAAAATGGGCCGTTTACTTTCTGTCTATCCCTCATTGGGAAACTAGGAATCATTATTCTACGCCTGGAGTTTAGATGATATATATAGCTAACCAGAGCTTGATGAAAAAATTTTTGCCAATTGATTAAACAGGCTTGCATTTAGCAGACGAAAAAGACAATGTAATAAATTAACAAACAGTTTATTGAGTGTCTTTCAACATGCCTTACCATTCAACACATACAAGCCTTTTAATTTGCTTTATTCCTTGCTGATTTACAATATGATGTCGGCAAGAAAAAAGATTTCGCCCTTTCTGTTGTTTTTAAATACATTTAATATATCTTTGGCTTCCATTCTTTATTTTTAACTTAGCGATTACAAATACAGCTATTAGCCAAATCCTTTTATGAAAAAACTCATTTGTATTCCATTTTTTTCCTTGTCTTTGCTGGTTGTTTCTCTTGGTTTCGGACAAGAAAACAACAAAAGTCTCTTATGGGAGATATCAGGCAACGGACTGGAAAAAAAATCGTACCTGTATGGCACAATGCATGTTAGCGACAGGGTATCCTACCACCTGACCGACGCCTTTTTCAAACACCTGACAGAGGCAGACATAGTAGCCACTGAAAGCGATTTCAGAGGTTGGGCAAATATGGATGAGATTTTAAATAACCACATATCAAATCAAATGAATGACCTTTGGCTTGGCATGGGTGATGGACTGGGTGGTTTTTACAGTAACTTCAGGTTGCAGCCAATAAAGCGTCATAATATTCAACCCCATTTTCTTGGCATCAACTATTCAACCAACAACCTGCTTTTCCGCACTTCGGCACAAAGCCAGGATTACCAGGAAGAGACTTACCTTGACATGTTTATTTACCAGGTAGGCAAAAAACTTGAAAAACAAATTGCGGGCCTCGAAGATGCGAGGGAATCGTTCGGCAGAATCAGCAATATCGATTACGAAAACATTGAAGCTCCTTCGGAAGAAAATGTACAAAAGATTCTGAGACTCCTGAAAAACAGGTCGCCCGAAGAAGCTGTAACTGATTTTTACCGCGAAAAAGACATTGAGCTTATATACAGTTTCATGGAATTGTCGATTCCGGAGCAATTGCGCAATGTATTGCTTTACCACAGAAACGAGATCATGGTAAGAAGCATAGACTCGCTGGCACAAGCCGGAAGTTTGTTTGCATCTATGGGAGCGGCCCATCTGGCCGGACAAAGGGGTGCTATTGAACTGCTGAGGAATAAAGGGTACACCGTTACACCTGTTCACGACGAATATACCGACTGGGGCAAAGAGAAAAAGAAAGAACTGGACGTTTTGTATGTTCAACCAGAATTTAAAACCTACAACACCTACGACCAGATGGTAAGCCTTCCGATGCTTGACATACTATTGCACAATGGAACAAACACCAGCAGTCCGGACCTGACCAATGGTGGTACAATAAATCTGAAAAGAACCCCTCTGAACGATCTGGTTGTTGAAAAAAATGCCCGGTTCAACCATTTGAGCCTCGACAGCCTTTTTTTCGAAAACATCCCCGGCCAGATCCTTTCAAAAGATTTCGTTACTGAGAAGCACCTATCGTATTACGACATTAAAAACACTACACGTTCGGGAGACTCCCAGCGATACAGGTTTTACATTACCCCTCTCGAACTGATCACCATTAGCATGATAGGCCCGAAGGATTATACCACCCGGTTTGGCGAAGAAGTCTTTTCCAATATCACAATCAAAAGCCCACCATCAACCTGGGAAACGATAACACCCGCCCGGGGTGGATTCTCTGTTTCAATGCCAGGTTACCATACCATTTATGGCAGCAAAGAAGATCCGGCATATGCCGAAAACATTGAAATACAAGCATTTGATCCAACCAACAACTCTTATTATTTCCTTTCAAAGCAATCACCTTCCGACCTTTTATTCGAAGAATCGATTTACGAGCTGGAACGGATACATAAGGAATTCTACAATCAATACGATGCCAACGATTATACAGTAACCGAAAAAACAGAAAAAACGCTGATCTCAAAAAGCACATTGCATAACAAAAGCATCTATCTCAAAACCACAATAGAAGGCAACTTCTATTACCTTACAGGATGCATCGATTGTACCCCCCAACAACAGGAACAACTATTCAACAGCTTCAGCCTTACCCCATATGTTGAAGACACCGATTACCGACCCTACCACGACGAGAATTTCATGTTCAGTATAGATTTGCCCTTCAGGCAAAACGAATTGGTATTTCTGACAAATACACCCAAAGAAAGTGTAAAACCATTGCAGAAAGATCAACAGTTTTCATCCGACAGCAAGGCCTATACTTTTTATTCAGCCAATGGCCACGAAGTTGAATTATTCGTTTACAAGTACCACCCTTACCAAAGTGAAGTTTCTGCAGATTCCTTGTTCCGAAGACTCAACAACCAATTCATAAACCCCGATTCCAATGTTTATGCTGAAGGATCCGATGAAAACCCAATCAACAACCCAACAAACCCAATGCTCCTGCAGCTGCCTAATTTAATGGAGAGCGAATGGGAAAACACACCGGGAACAAACTATTACGGTGCCGTTCATGCCGGGCCGGTGAAATCGGATTGGGAGCAAAAACTGGACATCATCAACGAAAACAAATTCTTTCTTTCAAACCACGAGCAATATTATGTTGAGGAAGGAGACTATCATGTTTTCAGGGGTTACGGCGGCAGAGAAGGAACACAGGCGCAACTTCTGCGGATGATCGTTTTTAAGGACGGAATCAGATACACTCTCGAAACTGTTGTTCCCGGCAGCTACTCAAACGACAATGCTTTTGTGGAAAGGCTTTTTGGAAGCTTCAAACCTGCCAACATTCCTATGCCCTACTCAGTATTTGAAAACAAGCTTGAGCTTTTTGTGGAGCACTTGCAAAGCACCAACGACAGCATTAAAACATCGGCCCTAAACTCTATAAGTTATCTCAACTTTGACAAAACAAACCTGCCGCAAATACGCAACATCCTGAATCTATTGGAAATTGATAACGAAAACACCCAATACCTGAAAATTTTGTTTGAAAAAATTGCGGCCATCAATGATCCTGAGATTTTCAAATTTGTGGAGGATGTTTACATGCAGGACAACATAAACACAACCCTTAAAATATCTCTGATCAAGGGTTTGGCAAAACAAAAAAACCTTCAGGCATGGAACATAATCATTGAACTCCTTGATCAATACCTTCCCATACCCGAAAGAAGTACCGAAATAGCAGGCCTTTTCAGGGAGTTTGAAAAAAACCCCGAATACAGCAAAACACTTATCCCCGTGGTTTTCGACTACTTTCTGGTTGATGAATACAAGTATCCGATTCTTGATTTTTGCCAGAAACTTATGCAAAGCGATGCTTTTGAACCGGAAAGTTTTAAACCGTTCAAAGATATGCTGCTTGCCAATGCCAACCACGAATTGAGACGAACAAGAAGCTGGGTTAGCAACAGGAAAAGTAAAAAACAAAAAACACTGGGGTATGAAGCTGTAGAAGCAACCCTTAGCCTGATGACCTACCTACACCTTATTCATCCGTTTATTGAAGAAGCCCGGTTTGCTGATTGGTGGGATAACGTTGCCGCACTTCAAATACCAGAAATATTGATAGAAAAAATAAACCTTGACCTTGACAAAGGGTTTACCAACAACCGTTTCGCCAGACAGCTGCTGCAAAAAGAAGAAACACTATTTGCTGCCACTGTGCTGCTTTCGAAAAAGGCATCCGGTTATGAATTGCCCGAAACTGCGGAGCAAGACATTGCCAGATCGGGGGTTGTTTTGATGGATAATGTTGACCTTGAAAATCAAACACTGGAGTTTGACCAGGAAAGAACAGCTTCACATAACGGCCAAACAGTAAAGTTTTTCTTCTTTAAGTGCAAGAACAAGGAAACACCACGCGGAAGACAGGAAGAAACAATTCTGATGAGCATGGGATTTGTACTAAACGTAGAAGGAAAAATAATGCCCATCTCATTTTTCAGCGGATTGCAAAAACCCATCACAGATCAGGGTAAAACCGATGAATACATCTTTGAAGTAATCGATCAGAGCCTGAACTGGAACAACAGACGGGCCAGCTACCAAAAGAGTGATTTTTCAGCCAGCCCATTTCCCGGTTTTAATCTTTTCTGAAATAATTTAATTGGGCCACTGGGTTTGTTTGCATTTATCAAATTCAAACAAGTCAATTATGTTGATTAGTAGTCCTGACCCACAAAGATCACCATGACCTGGAATTACTCTTTTTGATCTCATGATGTCTTTTTAATATCCCTTTCCCAAACAAAAGCCATCATGAATTCAGTTTCCAAAAAAACAATAATTTTACCATCTAATAATCGCTGAAAGTGTCCGCAGGCTGAAATTTTAATTGGCCCAAAAAACAATGAAATAGAAGAAGTACGAACCCCTGGAAAGAATACAACAACAGGTTTCAAAATATTAAACCCAATGACCAAATACTTACTTACAGCAGCTGCATCGGCTTTGGCTCTGGGTTCCTGCCAGCTGTCTCCCAATCAGGATGCACAAAAACCAAACATCGTTATTATACTTACAGACGATCAGGGATGGGGAGATTTCGGATTAAACGGTAATACCCAATTATCTACCCCCAACCTGGATGCCCTGGCTTCGCAGGGGGTTCGGTTCAATAATTTTTACGTTTGCCCGGTGTGTGCACCCACCCGTGCCGAAATGCTTACAGGAAGATACAGTTTCAGAACCGGTGCTACCGGCGTTTCGGAAGGGTATGAACGCATCAACCCGGATGAAGTTCTGCTGCCAGAAATATTGGGTGATGCAGGTTACGTTACCGGTGCTTTTGGCAAGTGGCATAACGGCACCCAGGCGCCTTACCATCCCAACACACGAGGGTTTGATGAATTTTATGGATTTTGTTCAGGGCACTGGGGCAACTATTTCGACCCCATCCTTGATCACAATGGAGAAATTGTGAAGGGAGAAGGATACATTACCGACGATGTTACCACGAAAGGGATTGAATTTATGGAAAATAACCGGGATCAACCCTTTTTCCTATATCTTCCTTTGCCTACACCGCATAGCCC
The DNA here is from genome assembly GCA_011390785.1 of Sphingobacteriia bacterium. Taxonomy (GTDB): domain Bacteria; phylum Bacteroidota; class Bacteroidia; order Bacteroidales; family UBA7960; genus SKVR01. The sequence goes on along the minus strand of JAABRR010000045.1, from coordinate 2,995 downwards.
TATGCAGGTACCCGACCGCTGGTACGATAAATTTAAGGATTGGCAACCCGAATTGCCCAACCGTTATGCAGATCGCGAAAACCTTGACCACACCCGTGCAGCGCTGGCCATGTGCGAAAATATTGACTGGAATGTAGGACGCGTTTTATCGAAACTCGAAGAGCTGAATCTGGATGACAACACCATAGTAATGTTCTTTACCGACAATGGCCCCAACGGATGGCGATGGAATGGCGGCATGCGGGGAATCAAAGGTTCGGTAGATGAAGGCGGATTACGCACCCCTTTGCTGGTAAGCTGGCCGGGAAAGTTTAAACCGGGCCTGGAAATTGACCACATTGCAGGAGCAATTGATCTGTTACCCACGCTGCATCACCTGGCGGGTCTTGGGCAGCCGCTTCCCAACCTGCTTGATGGATTGAGTCTGAAACCTCTGCTCTATAATGAAAGCCAAAACTTTCCCGACCGCGTCATTATGGCCCAATGGGGAAACCGAATGAGCATAAGAAGTCAGAAATACAGGCTGGATGAGCAAAACAGGCTGTATGATATTGAAAATGACCGTGGTCAGGAAAATGATATTAGCCTGCAGCAACCCGATGAATGGAAAAGGCTTAATGAAATAAAGGACACACTATTGCATGAGCTCAACACGGTGGTAGCCGACCACCGCAACAGTCCCTTTTCTGTAGGCCACAAATCTATGTCAACCACCCTGTTGCCCGCCCGCGACGGGCAACCGCATGGTGCTATTCAACGCTCCAACCAATTCCCCAACAGCTCGTTTTTTACCAACTGGAGTAATACTACCGATAGCATAACCTGGCACATTGATGTAATGACAGCCGGTTTGTACCTGACCGAAATTTACTACACCCTGCCCCATGGTGCAGAAGGGACACAACTTGAGCTATCCTTTCATGAAAACAACACCCTGGTAACCCTTAGAGAAGCGCACAACCCACCCCTTACGGGAATGGAGAACGACCGCTTTGAGCGATTAGAATCGTACGTAAAGGATTTCAAGCCCATTACCAGCAACACCATCCGGTTAATGGCAAGGGAGGGATTCCTTACCTTGAAATCACCGAAAATTGAAGGAGATCGGGGCGCCGACATTCAAATGATCTTGATGAGAAGACTGGAATAATGCAAGAGGTAAAATAAAACTCAACAATCTCAAAGCCTCTGATTTACAATATTGTTGTAGAACGAACCGAAAGTATAGCGAATACCGGCCCTGCCCCAGAAGGAATAACCGGTTGCGAGTTGCCGCTGTCGTAAGAGAATTTCTTCAAGGGATGCATCACCGGCAGGCAGGTATATCTGATCGTTGATGATATTGAAATAAATGTTGGTGTAAACGAAAAGGCCTTTTGCTACCTGCACCGAGAAGTCAGTATCGATAGATATGCGGTTTTTAGAGAAATCATGAAAAAAGTTCGATGCCTGAATGGTATTGCTGATCTCGCCCCAGGGCTGGCGGAGAACCAGCTGTAACCTTACCGATTGTGAGGGTACCCATTCCCGGGTTTTTCCAAATATGGTTTTCTCGTTATACTGAAAATAATTGGAATTCAAATGATAAGCAAGGGTGAAAATCTTCTTGTCCGAAACATCCCAGGGAAAAATATTATACTCAATGGCGCCATTAAATTCGTGGGCAAACTCATAATTTAAAAAAGTTGACATGTAGGCTTCGGTAAATAAACCCACAGACCATCTGGGATTGAGCGAAAAAATGAATTCTGTTTCTACTTCGGCTTCCTCTCTTCTGCTGGTGATTGTTTCGCCATCGTCTTCAAAATTCTCTACATCAATTTCATAAGAGATTTCAGATCTGAATTTAAATTTTTCAGTAATTCGATCAGCCTCAAAACCACCTTCAAAAGCAAACTCACCCTGCCTTTCTTCCAATTCTAAATCGGTTCCTACCTGCATCCTGAAAACCCAAAAATTCCATGTATCTATGGTTATTAAAGATAAGGAATCGACACTACTGGCAATATAAGAAATCTCCACATTGTTGTAGGCATTGGATTCAGTGATAAAAGGCATAAGCCCGGTCTTAAGTTTTTTCATCAGTCTGTCCCATACCAATACATCGGTTTCATTGGCCGAAGAAACAGTTATGAGTTGAAAGTTGATCTCTTCAAATTGGTTCTGGCCAATAAAATTGAGCCGGTATTCCGTACCCCTGCCAGCCGTTTGTTGTTCTACTACCATTACATGGACATCGGCAAGCCGGGCATCCCGCACAAAATCAACAAATTGCAGATTATTTCGAAAGTACACAAAGTCGCAATCATCGCAATCAAGGAAGATTTTTATTTTTTCAATCTTTTGTGAAACATTGCCGTTTGGTTGCCCCCAAACTACAGTAGTAGTGATAAGTGCCAGTAGTAGAAATACAAATCTCATTTTGAGTATAATATTTAGCACCGGACTTCCCTGTAAAGTTTTGCCAAAAGAAAAACTAATAAAAGGAAACCCCGGAATGAATTAAAATTGTATTTACTCTTTTGGCGTGGCAAATATGAGAAATTTCGGGGTATTATTTCAGATTTTTTGAAAAAATCATAATCAGGATAGAAGTATATTCAGAATCGCTAATTATCATTCTTGTTAATTCCCTGTTAAAGTCATCCACTTTCTTAATGAGTGGCGTAACATCTTCTTCTGTAAAATCAACAAATTCGGCATAATCACTTTCCTGTCTCCAATCAATTAATTGAGAATAAAGTTTCCCAAATTAAGATAATCACCCCTGACATTCATCTCGTAAGTTTTACTCCCTCCTTTTCAATTGTTTTAAATAAAGGAGTTATCGTATGTTTGGTATTCCTATTATTTTTTATCATTGTTGTTCGGTAAATCAAAAATAACAAACCAGTTTGAATGTGAGATTCCTCACTCCACTTCGTTACGTTCGGATTGACAGACACTTATTTTTACGGAGGATGGGGTTGGTGGCGGCGAAGCCGCCACCAACCCC
>JAABRR010000044.1 GCA_011390785.1 Sphingobacteriia bacterium | reverse complement strand
CATCGATAAAATGTCTTCATCAGCGTAATCATCACTCACCGATTTATAACGGGTAACACCAAACTCGCCTTTGGTAAGGGTTCCGGTTTTGTCGAAAATGATGGTGGTGATCTTCCGGGCATTTTCAAAGGCGGTACGGTTGCGGATGAGCAAACCTTTTTGCGCCGAAACGGATGTGGAGATGGCTACTACCAGCGGAACTGCCAGTCCCAGGGCATGTGGGCAGGAAATCACCATTACCGTTACCATCCTTTCCAGTGCAAATGAAAATTCGCGACCCAATACCAGCCAGGTAGCAAGAGTAATGAGTCCCCCGCCCAGTGCAATGTAGAAAAGCCATCCCGCTGCTTTATTGGCGAAGTTCTGGGTTTTGGAGCGCGATTTCTGCGCTTCTTCCACCATGCCAATGACTTTGGATAGGTAAGAGTCTTTTTCGGTGTGTTTTACAACGACTTTTATCGTGCCATTGTCATTAATGGAGCCGCCAATTACCTCATCACCTTCCTTTTTTGTTACTGGTTTGGATTCACCGGTAATCATGGCTTCGTTGATATTGCTTTCGCCCTCTTTGATTTCACCATCAGCGGGAATTTTCTCACCCGGTTTAACAAGGATGAGATCATCGGCGTTGAGTTCTGAAATGGGAACCGTTTCGGTGTCATCATCGTCTTTTATCCGGGTAGCTTCGGAAGGCATTAGTTTGGCGAGTTCATCCAGGGCATTGGAAGCGCCCATTACCGATTTCATTTCTATCCAGTGGCCCAGCAACATAACTACGATCAGCGTTGCCAGTTCCCAGAAGAAAATCTTTCCTTCCAGTCCGAAAACTACCGCTGAGCTATACACATAAGCCACTGTGATAGCCATTGCGATAAGGGTCATCATGCCAGGAGCCCTGTCTTTTATCTCGTCTATGAGTCCTTTGAAAAAAGGCCAGCCACCGAAAAAGAAGACCAATGAAGATAATGCAAATTGCACGTAGCGGTCACCATCAAAACGAAACTCATACCCTAGTAATCCCTGTATCATGGGGGCCAGGACTATGATGGGAACACTCATTGCCAGAGATATCCAGAAGCGGGTGCGAAAATCCTTTATCATATGGGCATGATGGTCCTGATGTTCGTGGTTGTTGTGATTATGCTGCTCATGATCCTTGTGTTGGTCATGGTCTTTGTGATCATGATCTTCATGGTTTTCATGATTGTGATGATTTTTTTTAGAGGAATGAACATGCTTGTCATTTTCCTTTTGATGATGATGCCTTTTTGATTGTTTATTCATTTTTATTGGATTGAAGAAATAATGTCAAAAAAAAATAAGCATTCTAACATTTGCCAGAGGTTAGAATACTTATTTATTGAATGTGCTGCGTCTATAAGCTTGCAACAATAAATTCATCTATTTCTGTTTTGAGCTCTTTCAGTTCGTTGACAATTTCTTTATGAATTTCTTTGGCATAATCTTCAATTTCTTTTATGGCAGTGTCTTCAATATCTACAGGTTGTCCCGGTGTTGTATTCGTGCTGTAAGGGTAATGATAAGGATAGGCTATTGGACGTACCCTGTCTTCCTTATGAGTTTGTTCCGGAAGTTCATCAAAAGGGCTTTGTCCTATTAAATTCTCATTATCAAGCAAGGCCAATCTTAAATCTATCCCTGCCACCTTCTCCTTGATTTTTATAATGCTGTTTCGTGGCTCTTTGGCTACATTTTCATTGGCATTATCCATTGCCAAAAGATAATCATCAATATAATTGTCGAGTTCATTTAGAGCCAGATCGGTTTTATTTATGAAAACATGAACAGACTCTTCATTTATACTTTCGTCAATGAGTTCATTTACTTCCTGCATTTCGGTCTTAACTTCGGCCAAATCAACTTGTGAATCTGCAGACGAAGGTTGTTGTTGGCATGATGTCGAAAATAGCAATATTACCGGCACCAAAAGTCCTGTCAAATACTTTATCTTTTTCATAGGTCTTTTCATTTTTTGCATTAATAAAACATTTAAAGTATATTTACTTGATGTGCCAAGAATTATACCTTAGATTGCTGCTTTTTTAATCGGATCCGTTATCTGATAAATGGTTTGTGATTGCTAAGTATTAGAATATCAGGCATTAATGATTTTCTTTAGAATAGAAAATGATGTGTGTAAAGCAGTGTCATTTTCTGAAAAAAGCGATTTGATTTGCTGCAAATTTTCTTTTTGGGGTGTATTTTCTACAATAATTAAGCTGAACCAAAACCATGACAATATAATTGACACTCATGATGATGATATTGAAGATGATGATATTGAAATAACCATTGCTTTCAATACATGTAAAATAATTGTTTGGCATTAGGGAAAACCATTGAAAGGGCTATCGAAAACCTGTGGAATTAATTACTCATCAACCTTTTATCTCATGCATCTTTAAGACTCCGAAGGGTGCGGCACTATTTATGAATACCCTTTTCCCTCGTCCTTTTGCGGAACACTGGCACGGTATTGTTAAATGTCAACCAAAAAGAATACAAAGAGAATTCAATTGGTTCACTAATAAATTTTTTTAAATTTTTCATAATGAATTCAAAATACTCTTTACAACTTGGAAAACCCTTTGGAATAAAAGTGTCTATCCATTGGACTTTTTCCCTGCTTATAGTCTGGATTGTCTTTGTTACCATGAGGCAAGGACTGGAAACTGCGCAAATACTCATGCATATTCTTTTTATTCTTACGCTGTTTATGTGCGTATTGCTTCATGAATTTGGACATTCGCTGGTAGCCATAAAATTTGGTGGTGAAGTGCATAGTATTACCCTGCTACCCATTGGCGGTATGGCTAATATTACCAAAATGCCCGAGAAACCTAAAGAAGAATTCCTGGTTTCTTTGGCTGGTCCGGCAGTAAATATTGTAATAGCAGCCGTATTGGGGCTTTACCTTTATTACTTTCAGTCTGTTTCGTTTGGTGAAATGGAGGTAAGTTATATTACGCGAAACAATTTTCCGGTAATGCTGCTGGCTGCAAATATTTTTATCGTAGCATTTAATCTTATCCCGGCATTCCCCATGGATGGTGGTCGCTTGTTCCGATCTTTACTCTCTTTATGGATGAGCAGAATGGAAGCTACCCGCATTGCCAAAAATATTGGACAAGTATTCGCCATTTTATTCATTATTGCCGGTTTATATATTAATCCGTTTCTGATCGTTATCGGGTTTTTTATCTTATTGGGAGCCAAAGGAGAATATGAAATTATGAAGTACCAAAACATTTTGGAAGACCACACGGTGCAGGAAATTATCATTACAGATTACGATGTGCTGGATATCGAAGAAACGTTGGGTAAAGCAGCCGATCTGCTGCAACACATGTCAAATCGGGGATTTGTTATTAAATCGGGGGGTGAATATAAAGGATTACTAACCCAGAAAGACCTGATATCGGGTCTGGGAACTTACGGAAAGGAAGGAAAAATTATAGATTCGATGAACACTAAGATTGAATCTGTAACGCCTGAAATGAACATTTTTGAAGCATTTAAACACATGCGAAAAAACAAATACGATATTGCTCCGGTACTAAAAAATGATGCAATTGAAGGAATCCTGGATATTGATAACATCAATGAGTTCTTTATGATTCGCAAGGCGTTGCAGTAAATTATTCATTACTTACCAAAAATAGAGAATCCGATTTTTATACCTTTTAGCTTATAGAATTGAAATATCAATAATTTATAAACCTTTAAACCTAAGAAAAATGAAACATCGTTTGAAAGATATTACAGGACTTACCATCGAAACCACCGATGGAACAAAAGGAAAGATTAAGGACTTTCTCTTTGATGAAGATAAATGGATTGTCAGGTATATTGAAGCTGATTTTGGTGGCTTTTTTAAGGACAAAAGAATTCTTTTACCCATAAATGTTTTCATCGATCATCTTTGGGATAGCAAACATATATCAATAAATATTGCTAAAGAAGATATAGATAAAAGTCCTTCGCCAGAAGACAAGCCAACGGTTTCCAGAGAATATGAAAAGGAACTTATGAAGCATTATGGCTACGCATCCTATTGGAGTCCAGGATATATACCTCCTACGCATACCGGATTGTATTATCCTGCCCGACCCATGAATGTACCCACAAAAGAAATTAGTGAAGAAAAAATCAGTGAAGAGAAACTGGATACAAAACTCAGAAGCTTCAACGAAGTAAAAGGATACCACATACTGGCAACCGATGGGCATCTTGGGCATTTGGAAGATATGATAGTAGATGATGCCGACTGGCAAATGATTTACGTAATTATTGACACCAGCAACTGGCTTCCCTGGAGCAAAAAAGTTATTCTCCTGATCAATTGGTTGGATGAAATCAGTTTTGAAACCCATGAAGTATCCATAAACGTCCATACCGATGTAATCAAAGATGCACCCGAGTTTAATACTGACAAATCCGTTGAAGAATCCTTCGAGAAAGCTTTATTGGATTATTATGAGAGAAAATTTCCGGCTTTACAAAAATGACATATTCAAACATTTGAGACATTGCTGCTTATCATTGAATAACGTCAATGTTATAAACATGATTTGAAAGGTGGGCTAATGTAGCATCTATTCTCTCGTTGGGTACCAAAGAGCTTTTTTATTCGTAAATTCCCTGATCCCATCATCTGCCATTTCTCTCCCTATACCCGATTTTTTTACACCCCCAAAGGGTAGTTCGGGCATAGAGAATACTTCATGATTGATGTTTACCATTCCTGCTTCCAGCTTGCCTGCCATGATGCGTGCCCTTTCAAAATCCTGCGACCAAACAGAAGCACCAAGTCCATATTCGGTATCATTGGCAACCATAATTGCTTCGTTTTCATCTTTTACTACAAACATTGATGCTACGGGTCCAAAAAGCTCATCTTTATAGGCTGGTGTGTCTGGTTGAATGTTGGTGAGAATCATGGGGTTGAAAAAGGCACTACCTTCAGGCGCCTTCATCTCTTTCCAGAATATTTCTGCATCTTTACCCAAGGTTTGGGCTACCTGTTGGTCAAGCAATTCTTTTTGTTTCTTATTGGCCAATGAACCATAATCGGAGTCATGATTTAAAGGATTTCCAAACACCATAGATTCGAGTTCCTTTTTGAACTCGTTCATAAATTCATCTGCAATATCCTTATGAAGAATAAACCGTTTTGCTGCTATACAGCTTTGGCCAAAATTATTCATCCTTGCTTTTACACCCGATTGGGCAGCTTTTTTTACATCAGCATCATCCAGTACAATAAAAGGATCATTGCCACCCAGCTCAAGTACCGTTTTCTTTATATTACTTCCGGCCTGCGAAGCTACGGATGCTCCGGCTGTCAGGCTACCGGTAAGGCTTACACCCTGAACCCTGCTATCCTTTATAATGTTGTTCATATTGGAAGAAGATGTAAGCAGGTTCTGAAGTACCCCTTCCGGAAAATTAGCAGCATCGAATATTTCCTGAATTTTTAACCCACAAAGAGGCACATGAGACGAGTGCTTTAACAAAATACTGTTACCGGCCATTAGGGTTGATGCGGCAAACCGAAAAAACTGCCAAAACGGGAAATTCCATGGCATTATTGCTAATACAACCCCCATGGGTTCATACATAATTACTCCTTGGCCTCCTTGTGCCTTCACTCTTTCTTCTTCAAGATAACCGGGACCGTTTTCGGCTAAATACTCAAGAACCATGGCCGATTTCTCTACTTCCTTAATTGATTCCTTTATAACCTTACCCATTTCGCGACTCATAAGTCCGGCATATTCATCTTTATTTTTTTTTAAGGTTGATGCCAGGGTCATGAGCATTTTACTTCGCTGGTCGAAGCTGGTTTGCCGCCAGTTTATAAAACCTTTCTGTGCCCTGTCCAGATTTTTGTCAAGATCGGCTGCACTGGTTAATTCTATTTCAGCAAGGATTTCACTGGTAAAGGGATTGATAGATTTCAACATAATGCTATTTTGTTTAAAATTGATGTAAAATTTAGTAAGATATTGTTTGAAAACGAAACATCCTGATTAAGGTTCTAGAATGTTTATTTCTGTTAGCTTTTATTGCTTTTCTTCCTGGCTTTTTTCGAATTTCCCAATAAATATCCTACTGGTTTTAATCCGGCTGTATGGTTGGATATGATTTTGATCATGGCAAATATGGGGACAAATAAAATCATTCCGGCTAATCCCCATATCGCACCCCCAATTACAATGGCAATGATTACAATTAAGGGGTTGATTTTAACTTCATTTCCGATTATCAATGGCTCAAGTACATAGCTTTCAATAATCTGCTCAACAATGATTATGGCAGAAAAGAATATAGCGGTATGTATATTTTCAAGGTAAATGAAAGAGAAGATAATGGGAATTATACCACTTATAAATGGCCCGAGATAAGGGATGATGGTAACCAGGGCACCAAAAATTGTCAGCAATAATGCATAAGGCATGTCGAAGATGATAAAGGTGATGTAATACATGATGGCCAGAATAGACATAACCTTGGCTCTTCCCCATAAATACTGATACACCACCCTGCTGATGCTCTGCAATACATCCTTTACTTCTTCTTCGTTTTGTTTTTCAATATACATCAGTACTGATTCAGAAAACTTGTTTCTGTAATACAAAAGCAGGAATACATAAATCAGTACCAGGAAAAAGCCTGCAGCAGTATTAAGAATATTGCCCAAAAAGCGGGTAAGGCCCGATTCAAGGGTGTTTAGCAGATTTTCTGACCTGTTTTGCCAAATATTTTTTTGCTCTTCCAGGGAGAGATTTGTTGCCGTCACTATCCTGTCCTGCAGGTCTTTAACCATGGTCTGGATTTCATTTCTGATGGAGGATATATCCGAAACGAAAAGGCTTATCTGGTAAACAAAAATGTACATTACCCCTCCCACAACAATTAAAACAACCAATGTGCTTATAAGGGATGAGAAAATGCGGTCGCCCCAGACTCTTTCCAGCATATTGGAAAAAGGAGACATCAGGGTGGCGAAGAAAATACCAAAAACAAAAGGGATCAAAAAGGTGGACCCAAAATAAAACAGGGCGAAAACAATAAAAATGAAAAGAAGTATTTGGTTTATCTTTCTCAGATTTTTCATCTGTTTATAATTTGATTAAACAGGTCAGATAGCCTGTCTCGTCTTTTAGGACGAGAGAGCTCCCGCGAAAAGCGGGATAAATCGCCGACAATACTCTGACTTCCTGTTTTACCATGCTGCGAATTATAATCATCCGCGTATGTGTCAAAATTTTTGTCATGGCTCGGTTCATCTGTCAGTAATTTGATCATTAAAGGGGGTAACTTTAAAATGGTATTATTCCTCATACTGAATAACTTCTACCGGGCAGCTCGCGGCTGCCTCTTTGATGTCATCCTTGTAGATGCTTAGGTTTGCACCTTCTTTAACAACGGCGGTATCATCACCCATTTCAAATACTTGCGGACTAATGTCAACGCATAATTCGCAGGCAGTACAGCCTTCTTCTATCCAAACTTTTTTTAGTGTCATAATTTTTTATTTTAGGGTAATTATTCAGGTTCTTAGGCTTTAGGTTGATAGACCGTAGGAATAAGCAATACTGTATAAATCTGATAAGAGTCGCTTAACCTGCTGATGATGCATATTTGAATAAAAAAATATGGTGCAAGAATACTTGATTAAGTTTAATCGGTATTCTAAAAGCCTTGAGCCTTCGGCCTAATGAACCTGAGCAGTTACGTTTTAGGTTTATTAATCTGTTTTTTTATAAAAACTGGTAAGTGAAATTTGAAGTTTTTCTTACTATCGCCTAAAGCAACTTAGCATCAAGCATGATAGTTGTTCCTGTAAGGGCTTTCGATACAGGGCAGTTTTTCTTGGCATCTTCGGCAATTTCAAGAAATTTACTTTTTTCGATGCCTTCAACATTTCCTTTGGTTGTAAGCTCAATCTCTGAAATGATAAAACCTCCGTCGATTTTTGTAAGAGTGACCTCGGCAGATGTTTCAATCTTTATTGGCGTATAGTCAGCCTGGTCGAGGGCATGAGACAGAGCCATGGAGAAGCAACTTGCCAAAGCAGCTCCTATGAGCTCTTCAGGGCTTGATGCTGATTTGTCGTCCTCAAAGCGGGATGAAAAGTTTACCGGTGCTTCATATCCACTGGTTTTTAATTTGTATTGGCCTTTTCCTTTTGGAAGGTTACCTTCCCAATATGCGCTTGCGAAATGTTTGCTCATAATTTTTATGTTTTAAGTTGTACTTATTAAATGTGAGAATTGAAAATATAATATCCTTGATTATCAGATTATATCTAACATTTTAAAATAAATGTGCGATAAGGGTAATGACAAAGAGAATTAAAAAAATGTAGAATAAAAATTTAGCAATGGCTGCAAATCCTTTTGCAATACCGGTAAAACCCAACAATGCAAATAAAAATGCGCCAAATAAGGCTATAATTATCCAGGTTAACATGACTTATGGATTTAATTAATAATAAAATTTCTTCTCTGAAAATACGAATACTGTACCCTTAATGAAGATTATGGCTGCATATGTTTTGTGTTTTCAGCGTAAAACTTATTGCTGAAGAGCTGAAGAGTTTATGAATACAAGCCTATTTAATTTTTCTTATTGTTTTTTTTTGATTCTATTAATGGTAATTTTTGTTTTTGTGGCAAACAATCTGTGGATTTGTTATCTCAACTGGGGGTTAATATTCCACAACCATTATTTTATTCAGGTTATTTTAAAAAAATCACCCCTTCAACTTCATAAAAGAATTTTTAACCCTTCTTTACCTGTTCTACAAACATAGCTAATAGCAGAGCCCAGAATTTTAATTTGCATTTATCCTTACCCGACTAATACATTTGTCCGGAACCAAAAAAATATAATTGGGTATGACTTAAATAATTTTTATTAATAACGGTTTATTGATTTTTTGATAAAGCCAAAACCTGCATATTATCTGGTGTTTTTACAGTAATTCTATTTTTTTAGTAGCCAGTAAAGCCCCTTGAGACCTGGCTTTATTTCACTTGTTTTAAGTAGAACAATGGTCTTTTCGCAATAGGCAATAACACCCCATCCCAGTGCCAGATAATAAAGCCACAAATAAAAATCCCATACAAAGAGAACAATAAAAAATGCCCCTTGCAGGTATCCTGCTATAACCGCCCCATACAAATGCAGACCGGGAATTCTTCCGAAGCGGAAAAGGGCAACAATATAGCTCAGGATGAATACTCCCAGGAATAAATACAGTAACCAAACATGTGGTTCTATGACTTCCCATCTAAAGGCAAAAATCCCATACAAGGCAAGAATGTAAGTGCCTACATCTGCAAGGTTATCTAGTGCTGCACCAAATCGGGTAACCAGTTTAAATGTACGGGCTATAAAGCCATCAATGATATCGCTAACCAGATTGATGGTCAAAAAAATTATAAATAGTTTTTCATGTCCCAGTAAGGCCAATAGCAATACTACCGGAAACATGATTAGTCTATAGAAGCTAATAATGTTGGGAATGTTGAGGATGTTTTCTCCTTTGTAAGTTAATTGCATATTCGATGTGTTTCATGGTTGAAAATTAATCGATATTTTTTTAGTTAAACAGAACCAAAATCAGCAGAACATTCATGGGGATAAGAAGATTGTCCGTTCCTTTCCAGCTAAATAATTCAGTTAGAGTACCAGTTACGGCAATGAGCAGGCTCAGCCAAATTATTCGGAAATTAAAAAAATGCATTTGATGAAAATACAGAGCAATCAGGCTGATTAGAAAGCATGAAACCAAAAAGGATAGTGAACCCAGCCATGTCTTTTGCATTTTCCATTTGTAGATTTTTATCCTGTGATTGTATTTTTGCAGATTAATGCCCAAAATGCCGGCAATAGGATCACAAATTGCCAGTATAAGCATAGGAAGTATAAAAAGGAATCTGTTCTCAAGTTTATGTGAGATAAGAAAGGTTAGGTAAATAGCCACAGGAAGTAGAAAGCTGCCAGCTGAAATGCGCTGTATGTCATGAATGGATTTAAGATATTTGTAATTACGGCTCAAAAATAGCACAAGAAAAAAAAATACAGCAAGGACTAATACATACCAATGATCATCAAAAAGATAGGGAAAGGTAATGGTGGAAAGTGTGGCTGTAAAATGGGCAAACTTCCTGGTAATTTCACCCTTCAGACCCAGTCTACGGTAAACCAATTCATTAAATATCAGCAGCAGTAGGAATATAATAAGAAAAATTACAGTCAGCGCAATTTGATTAGCCATGGGTTTAAATATTGGGGATTAACAGTTTAATAATCATTGCCACAAAAGCCCCACCTGCAATCAGGCTATCGAATCTATCCAGAAATCCTCCATGCCCTGGCAGCAGGTTGGTGAAATCTTTTACTCCGTATTTTCTTTTGTAAAATGATGATGCAAGATCTCCCACGAAAGCAAATACGATTATGCCCCCTGCTATGAAAAAATCAAAAAATACAGGAAGATCCAATAATTTACCTAAAATAAATGCACCTGCCATTGCTGCCAAAGCGCCCCCTATTAAGCCCTCAAGGGTTTTGTTGGGGCTTATGGCTGGTGCAATATGTTTGTGGCCAAAGAGCTGACCGCTTATCTGACTGAATGCATCGAAAATTGATAAAACCAGAAACGAAAATAAAATTGTTTCCATAGATAACTTGCTAAAGAGAAAAAAACCAAAACAAAGCAATATATACACCATGGATGAAACCATAAAGAATCCTTTGTAAGCATAACCCGTTTGTATGAAAAGTTTTATGAACTCAATGGATGCAACTACCATAATCAGAATAGCCAGGTAATGAAAGGCAGAACTATTGAAAACAATACTTGAATAGACTACATTGATAATGATAAAGTATGTAATATATTTGATAAGACTATTTTGGGCTGTTTTTTTATCCTTATTTCGGTTGATAAGGTAAAAGCCGATACCACCAAGCAAGAAATATAAAAGTATGATTATGTAAATGTTTAGTATCATTTTTGTGCTGTTAACAGGGTGTCATAGCATGAATTAACCCTTAAAATGAGTGTGAAATTATGATAATTCCGAGAATGAGCATTAACAAAGCAAATACATTTCTTATGGCAGTTTCATATTTTTCGGTATTTATCTCTGCCAGCAGTCTGGGCCCTGCAATAGCTCCAATTACCGAGCCCACTGTAAGCAAAACAACCAGCATCAGGTTAACTTCGCCAATTAGAAAGTGACTCAAAAAGGCCGCTATTGTATTGATAAGAACCACCAATACTGAAGTGCCAATGATCTTCTTTACCGGAAGTCGCATGGCAAACAATCCTGCCAGAACAGGAGCACTGCCACTTGTCCCGAATGTTCCACTAATTATGCCTCCGGCAAATCCAAAGGCCAAACCCATACCATGATTGTTATTTTCTACTGAAGGAGCATGATCCTGAAGTTCCTTTTTCTTCTTGCCGGCATGGGTGGCTATAAAGAACGCCAGCACTATGGCATATATTCCAAAGATTGTTTTTAGTTGATCAGGGTTGATGAGCCGGGTTAACCCTGCTCCACCCAATGCACCTGCAATGCCGGCAATTCCCAGTATCAATCCTGTAGGCAACTTTATATTGCCTTTGGCATAATGGCCTATAGTGCCTGCCAGTGAAAGGGGGATTCCTGCCGCAAGGGAAGTTGCCACTGCAATGGGGGCTGGGATATGGAAAAATACAATAAGTATCATTGGAAAAAAAAAGCCACCCCCACTACCAATTGATGTGGCTACTAACCCGATTGTAAAGCCGATGAATGGCAGCCAGAAAAAACTTTGTTCAAATTCAGAACCTAAAATGGAAAATGTCATTTTTGTTAATTGAGGAAAAATGCTTTTAAAAAAATATTTTAAATTTTAAAGATTACTCAAGATCTCTAAACATTCTTATAAACATAATCTATTCATCTCCAAATATGTAAGCTATCTGTTCAATTATTATACCATTGGAAGTTTATCTCATTTTAACCAGTTGTTCCGAATTAATTTAGCAGATTGATTCTGACTAGATTGGTCTTTGGCCATAGAAGCGAAAGAATTGTAAAGTAAGAATCAAGACTGGGATTATTATGCAATTCCTGTGGAAAATAATCCACAAAACATTTTTTAAAAAAAATACACTACCCATTCGAATTTCAAACCAAATTCTTAAAACAAGCGGAATGTCTTGATTGTATTGGCCCAACATGACAATCTGAAAATATTATTTTTTTTTGGCATATTCTTTTCGTCGATAAAGGTATATCAAACCAATAAATACTGGTTATTTTAAATTATAATAAATTAATCGAAACATGAACTATTTTTCAAAAGATAAATTTAAAGAACTTGCTATCGTAAATCAAGCTCACTGCATTAGTATTTATATACCCACGCATAGGGCAGGGCAGGAGGTAAATGAGAAGATCGACAGGATAAATCTTAAGAATCAGGTTCAAAAAGTTACCAGAGAATTGGAAAACTGGCAATTGGGTAAAAGAGAAATTGATGAACTCCTGAAGCCTGTTAATGAACTTGTAAATGATACCAGCTTCTGGAATAATCAGTCGGATGGGCTGGCAATTTTTCGCACAAAAAACTCTTTTGATTTTATTACATTGCCAACAACATTCGAAGAATTTATTTATGTTTCAGATCATTTTTACCTAAAACCACTTATCACATATCTTAATGATACTGGAAAGTATTACCTGCTGGCTCTGAGTCTTTCCGAAGTAAAGTTTTTTGAAGGATATCCTCACCAGATCAATGAAGTAGAAGTCCACGACCTTTTACCCGAGCATATAGAAGATGCCGTGGGCTATGACTTCAAGGAAAAGCATCTTCAGTTCCGCAGCGGCCATGCCGGTGCTGAAAACGCTATATACCACGGTCATGGTAAAGGGAACGAAGAAGTAAAACCTGAAATAATTAAATATTTCAGAGCCATCAATAATGGTTTGATGAAAATTATAAATACCAGCAAAAGACCCTTGGTTCTTGCAACTGTTGATTATCTGGTTCCCCTATATAAAGAAGTAAATGAATATGGTAATTTATGGAAGGATTCTATATCAGGAAACCCTGAGCATGAAGACCCGATATTGCTGCACGAAAAAGCCAGAGAGCTGCTGAAAGATTATTTCAACCAGGATAAAAAATTGGTGCGTGATGCATTTGAAAAAACACTTTCAAACAACCTGGCATCTTATAAGGAAGAAGAAATTATACCTGCAGCTTTTAACCAACGTATTGACACTTTGATGGTGAAAAACGGCGAAAATTTGTGGGGCATTTTCGATAAAGATAACAACGCTGTAAAACCCAGGACACAGCAGCCTGAATTTAAATCCTGTCTGCTGAATTTTGCAGCCATTCAAACCATCCTAAACGGCGGTAAGGTTTATCTAATGGATCCCGATGAAATGCCTCTGCCCGAAGCCAAACTTAGTGCAGTTTACAGATTCTAAGTGGTGGTTGCAAGATCGTGCCAAAAGAATGAGTTTTCTTGCAGACAGATAACAGTAAACAAAATTATTTATTTGAATAAAATACATTTAAGTTATGAAAAAGTATAAATATATTATAATTGGGGGCGGCACCACAGCAGGATATGCTGCCAAAGAATTTGCCGAACAAAATATCGGGAATGGAGAGCTGTGTATTATTTCAGCAGAAGATATTCTTCCTATGAACCGGCCACCCCTCTCAAAAAACTATCTGAAAGATGAAAATGAGGATGACGAGTTGTTGATAAACGGTAAAGAGTTTTATGACGACCATGGCATTACTGTTTTAACAGAAACATATGCTAAAAGTGTGAAGTTTGCTGAGAAAATTGTTGAACTGGATAGGGGAGAAGCTTTGCAGTATGAAAAACTTCTTATTGCTACCGGTTCACAAGTAAAACATGCGAACATTTCTAATGAAAACCTTAAAAATATTTTCTACCTGCGCAATGTAAATCAATCTGACGAAATTAGAAAAAGAGCAAAAGAAGCTCAAAATGCAGTGATTGTGGGCGGTGGATATATTGGTACTGAAACTTCTGCCGTATTGAACCAACTTGGTGTGCAGGTTACCATGATAGTGCCTGAAGATAAACTTCTATCCAAATTTGCTACCGACGAAATAAGTGATTTCTTTATCAGGAAATTCCGTAAGGAAATGGTTGAAGTTTTATTGGGTGAGGAAGCAGTTAGTTTTCATGGCAAAGATAGTGTAACTGAAGTAGAACTACTTTCAGGAAAACGTTTGCCGACAGACATGGTAATTATTGGCACTGGTGTGCAACCAAACATAAAACTTTTTAAAGATAGTACCCTTACTATTAACCATGGTATTGTAGTAAACGAATTTTGTGAAACCAATGTGCCCGATGTATTTGCTGCAGGCGATGTAGTGGAATTTCCAGATAGGATTTTTAACAAAATACGGCATGTAGAGCACTGGGAAAATGCTTTTGATCAAGGCAGGCACGCCGCTCAGGTTATGACAGGAAAATATGAACCATACATTTTTGTTCCATTTTTCTTTTCTGATGTATTTGATGTTTCTTACGAATATTATGGTGATAGTGAATCAGCTAATGATATTGTGTATCGTGGTAGTTTACAAAGTGGTGATTTTAGTGCATGGTGGTTAAATAATGATCGTCTTTTGGCGGCATTAATTATGAGCACCAGGCCCAAAAAAGAGGGCGAATTGGCAGCAAAATGGATACGCAACAAAGCCAAAGTGGAGAAAGAGAAAATCTATAATACTGCCGAAGAATTAAAAGAACTAGAACTCAATTAATACTGGTATTTTGCGAGTTCACTATAGGTAATTAACCAAATCAACTGAATTCATAAACCCTCAAAAAGTACAATTATGATCTTATTTTTTCAACTTTTTTTTGCTGCGCTAATAGGTGTTTTTGTAGGAAGTTTTTTCTATTATGTTTTTAAATTCACAGGCCCATGGGGTAGTTTTTGGTCCTTTATTCTGGTGCTGATAATGGCGGGTTTAGCTGCCTCAGTATGGCTCGAACCTTTTGGGCCAATGGTGTATAATCTGGCATGGGCACCGGTGTTATTTGTCATTCTTTTGTTTGCCTTGTTTTTGGCAGCAGCCACTCCGCGACGCTATCGAACAAGAAACCCCGCCAGAGAAGATTTAAGTGATGTTTCTTCTGAAGATGTACCCGGATTGGCCGTAAGTGCTATTTTTTGGGTGTTTCTCGCAGGACTAATGCTTGCAACGCTTATCGGAATTTTTAGATAGTTTTTGCATTTACAAGGTCAAACATCCATGATTTACTTTTTAAAATTGAACGAATTTAGATAAAATCAAACGAATGTGCAGATTAGGATTTGGGCAAATCATTCAACAAAATTGTGGAGAAAATAAGACACCTAACCCCAACTATGGCAGCCCGGTTAAATATTGTATTCCCAAGCAATAACCATCAGGGCAGGTATTATGCATGAGGCGGGGTTGAAACGAATCATATGTTGGGTATCGGTAAGGTTTTTTCACATCAGAAAAATAAATTGTTAAACTAAAAATAGGAGATAAAACTATGATTGTAAAAGTTATTGAAGTTATTGGATCATCAGACAAAGGATTTACCGAAGCAACTCAGAACGCTGTTGCTGAAGCCAGCAAAACTGTAAGCAATATCAGATCGATCTACATTAAAAATATGAATGCTAATGTAGAGAATAACGAAATTGTTTCTTATGCTGTAAACGCAAAAATTTCTTTTGAAATACGGAAGTAAATTGTTGGTAAAAAATTCGTAATTATTAGAATCTTCCATTGCGGAAATGTAGTTTAGAAAATTACAATTCCGCTTTTTTAGTTTATACCCAGTTCTTTAATTTTATTGTACAATGTTTTTCTGTCTATATTCAATAATTTGGCTGCCCTTGTTTTGTTATGGTTACATTCGTTCAAGGCCTTTTCAATAACGCTTCTTTCTGCTTGCAGCGACGATTCTTTAAGATTAAGTTCATAATTTGGCATTTCAGCAACAGTAATGAGCTGTTCTGTATTTAGTTTGAGTTCCTCAGGCAGGCAATCTGATGTTATCATGTCGCTTTTTGTAATTAACACACTGCGCTTTACTACATTTCTCATTTCGCGCAGATTACCAAACCAGGCATAGCTTTTAAAGGCTTTTACAGTATCAGCGTCAAATCCTTCTATGTTTTTGTTTAGCTCCCTGTTGGCTTGTTGTAAAAAATGATTGGCAAAAAGCAGAATGTCATCACCGCGATCTCGCAGAGGTGGCAATTCCAATTTAAACTCATTAATTCTGTGGTAAAGGTCCTCTCTGAACTCCCCTTCGCGGGCATGTATCTGGAGGTTGCTGTTTGTAGCAGATATTATGCGCACGTTTACCGGTATTTCGCTGGTATCTCCAACCCTTGTAACAATTTTTTGCTGAATGGCCCTGAGAAGTTTTACCTGCGTTTCATAACTGAGGTTTCCTATTTCATCCAAAAAAATAGTACCACCATCAGCTTGCTCAAAATACCCTGATTTATCGGTAATGGCTCCAGTAAACGAGCCTTTTTTATGGCCAAACAATTCGCTGGCGGCCAGCTCTTTAGGAATGGCTCCACAATCTATGGCAATAAATTTTTTATTCTTTCGGTTGCTGTTTCTGTGAATCATCCGGGCAATGTATTCCTTACCCGAACCGGTCTCTCCCTGTATCAGTACAGACATGTCTGTGGGTGCTACCAGTTTCGTTTGTTCTATTAGTTCCGTTATTTTTTTGCAGTTGCCGGAAATAAAGTCAAAATCATCATCTTTTTGGGTGAGTTGTTTACTTTCTATGGCCTTTTTTACTACACTGCTAATATTTTCGGGTAGGATAGGTTTGGTAACATAATCGTAGGCACCTGATTTGATGCAGTGAACTGCAGAGTTTATTTCTGCGTAAGCTGTCATCATAACAATGGCGGTTTTGGGGGCCATCTGCCGGATTTCTAGCATCAACTGTGTGCCCTCTATATCAGGAAGCCTGATATCACAAAGCACCAGATCAAAAGATTTCTTTTCCAGTATTTTTATTGCTGGTTTTCCTTTGGTAAGGGTATGGGTAATATATCCTTCTTTTTTGAGGTAATTATCAAGCAGGTTGACCATGTAAAGGTCATCATCAATAATGAGAATACTTTTTTTCCCTTTCATGGTTTTATGTTTTGTTTTATGGCTTCTATTGCGGCTCTCAATTCTTTTATTGATGCCCTAATAAGCTCAGCATCCTTCTCCATGTTATTTTTGTAAAGATACAGGTTTTCAATTTTCTTAAAAAGGTGAAAAGCTTTTTTAATCCTGAGTTGGTCCAGAGTGGGGATTAATTTGTGCGCTAATTCACCAATTTCATCATATTCATTTTGTAGAAGTAGTGCTTCTATCCTTTGAATTATATTTTCACCGTTTTCAACAAATGTATTGAGCATCAATGTAGTAAACTCATAATCGCCTTTGGTAATTTTGAGTAAATCAGTAAGGTCGTAAAGTTCACTTCGTATTTTGGTAAACAGTTTGTTTGGCCTAACTTCTTGGTTTGATGGTATGTCAGGGCAGTATTTTATAATCTTTTGATAAAGTGCTTCTTCGCTGTAAGGTTTTAAAAGAATAGAGTTGATACCAGATTTTAAGTATTGCTTAAGGTATCTTTTTACCGCATTGGCTGTCATGGCTACAATAACGGTTTTGTGTGAAGGGTTTGCCGTTGTTTCAGCATCGCGAATATGTTGGGTTACATCCAGCCCGCTAATGTCGGGCATGTTAATGTCCAGTAAAACGATGTGATACTTTCCGGGAGCAAATTTTTTAATGGCCCCGGCTCCTGAATTGGCAAAATCAGCAGGGATTTTATTTCTTTTGAGTATGATTTTACCCAACAAAATATTGATAGGATCGTCATCAACAAATAGCACCTTTATGTTTTTTAGAGAAGTCTTTTTGGGCTTGGGAACAGGATTATCCTTTACCAAAGATTTTGATGTTGTTTTTTTGAGTACCAGTGTAAATGCAAAGGTTGAGCCTTGCCCGGGGGTACTGTCAACACTAAGCGTTCCTCCCATTGTTGCAACAAGATCCTTGCTTATGGTAAGGCCCAGTCCACATCCTGTAAAGTTACTGTCTATGTTGTTATTAACCTGTTTAAAAGGTTTAAATATATTTTTTATCTCCTGGGGTGAAATACCAACGCCCGTATCTGATACTTCGAAACGAATTTTTTTATGTTGCGCCTTTTGATCTGTTAGCGTTGCTCTTAGTCCGATTTCTCCTTTTGCAGTAAATTTGATGGCATTGTTGGCCAGATTAATCAGTACCTGCTTTATTTTGGAAACATCGCCCAGTAAGGGTGTGTTGGCAAATTTATCCACAGAGACTTTGAATGTTAATCCTTTTTTCTTGTATTTGATCTCCAGGATATGATCAATTTCGTTAAATACATCGGTTACATTAAAAGGAATTTCATCCAGTTCAATGTTTCCGGATTCAATTTTAGAGAGTATGAGAATGTCGTCAATAATGGTCAAAAGATGTCTTGACGAGTTTTTAACCACCTCCAGATACCCTGCCTGTTTTTTGGTTAGCCGGGTGTTATTAAGTTGTTCTGTAAAGCCCGATATGGCATTTAAGGGAGTACGGATTTCATGCGACATTTTTGCCACGAAATGATCTTTGGCCTGGTTGGCTTGTTCTGCTTTTTGCATAGAGAGCTTAAGCTTGTTTTCAGCCAGTTTGGTATCAGTTATATTTTGTAAAACGACCACAAAAAAGGGCTCGGCTTTTTGCTGATTTAGCGGAATGAGACTTACAGAAAAATACTTATTACGTATTGAAAACTCTCGGCTTACAGGCGTTTGGTTAAGCGCAATTTCTAATAACGGTTGAAGAATAGATATTACCTGGGGTGTAAAAAAACCGAAAAACTCATTTTCTTCATTATGCCTGTTATGCCAGCCTTGTTTTAGAGTTTCTCGTCCCAACTTACATTGAACATGCAAATTTTTGTCAATGAGGAACATTTCAAGGCCGGGTATATTTTCAGAAAGAATCCTGAAGTTTTCCTCATCAGAATATTTCTTTTCATTATTTCTTTCCGTTTCTTCAAGGCCTATGGCCGATTCCATCCAGGCAAGTGAGTTTATGGAAGGGTAATCCACCATTTTGGTGAATTGGCTCATGTATTTTGCCGAATGAATGTGTGAATTATTATTTCTATGCAACAAAGTTACCCCAGGTTGCAAATGATTAATTTCTGTTAGCTCGCGTTGTAGGTTTCTAACTTTCCAATGATCATCCTTATGTACCAGGGAAAAAACATCCTTCCCTTTCAGCAATTCCTCATCACTAAATCCAAAAGCAATACATGCAGCCGAATTGGCTTCAAGAACCTTCCATTCAGCATCATAAATAATGATTGGGTTTGGAATTGTGTTTATGGTAATAGCTTCCATAATGGTAAAGTAATCAGTTATTGAATCTAAAATCTCCGGAATTCTTTGGTTCTATTCTGTTTTTTTCAACAAAACTGTTGAAAATGTTCTACAATTAGCAATCAAGAAAATATTTGGAATTTTTGTAACGAATAGTCAGTCAAATATTTGCATGGTTTTATAGTTCAGGATTGCTAAAATGGTACAATAATAGAACAAGGCAAGTTAAATAAAATTAGAGAACTATGCAAAAAACAAAAATTCTGGTACCTACCGATCTTACAGAGCTCTCTGATATGGCAACCGAATATGCCGTAGATATAGCTCATCAATTAAAAATTAATGAAGTAATCTTATTGAATATTTTGATTCCAGCCCATGTGCAAACATCATACGCATCTGGGGGCGAAGTTAATTCTTCTATGCATATTGCCCAGCAACTCAACATGGTTATGATGGAAAAACATAAGGAAATTGTTGAAAAACAAGCTAAAAAGTATTCCACACCTGATGTTGAGGTAAAGCCTTATGTAAGAGCAAATATTAGTAAGTCGGATCTTAATGAGTTTGTAAAAGAGTTTGGGGCGGGGCTTATTGTTACTAGTAGTAAGGATAAGTTTAGTTTTTTGGAGATTCTTTTTGGCTCGGAAACAGAAAAGAAGATTCGCAAAATTGACTTTCCAATGATTGTTCTTACAGGAGAACCTGTACCCTCTGTTGTTGAAAAAATCGCTCTTGCCCTTGATTTAGAGCTGGATAATGAAGAACAGGATGGTATTGATGATGTGGTAGATATTGCCAGAAATTTACAAGCTCATCTGCAATTGGTACATGTAATAACCGATGGAAATATTAATGCATCGGATGCCATAGAAAGGTTACAAAACATTGCCCAAAACCGTAAGATTCAGAATTACTCTATCAACGTTGTAGAAAATCACAGCCTTGAATCGGGTCTGAGCGGATTTGCAAGAAAAAATAACCCAGACATGATTGCCGTGCTTACACATGGCAATGGGAAAATCCATAACCTGATTTATGGCAGCAACACCGGTGAGTTGATCAAGGAAATGGAAATACCCGTTTTGGTGGCCAAATGCAAATAATTTTATTAAAATTACTTTGGTGGTTGTAATTGCCTTAATCAGTAATACTGTCTATTTGTGCTTTCTGCAATAAATGTGGGCGAATTAAAAATCTTAAACGTTGGTCTTTTTCCATTTCCCTTTTCTAAAAAGATAAACAGCCACCAATGCTGAAAGAGAATGGCAGAAAGCAATGGTAATAAAAATGCCTGTTTCCTGCAGGTTGAAGGTAAAGGCCATGAGCAAGGCCATAGGTATCTCTATACCCCAAAAAACTCCTACGTTAATCCAGGCGGGTGTGCGTGTATCGCCCGCTCCATTAAAGGATTGTACCATTACCATTCCTACGGCAAAGAAAATATAGCCCAGCACAATGATTTTAAGGGCTCGGGCTGCTACTACCACCACTTCAGGATTTGTGGTAAATATAGATGCAAGTATGTCTGCCGAAAAGAGATAAATCAGGGTGATTGCCGCCAAAAAAATAAAGTTGTAACGGGCAGTAAGCCAGGCCGATATTTCAGCCCTTTTATACTTATGTGCCCCCATATTTTGACCCACCAGTGTGGCTGCAGCTGCTGACAATCCCCATGCCGGCATTAAACTGAACATCAAAATTCTGAAGGCGATGGTAAATCCTGCCAGTGCTACGCTGCCAAATTCGGCCATAATACGTGTAAGTACTATCCATGCCGCAGAATCAATAAGAAACTGTCCCATTCCACCAAGGGCAATACGCGTAATTTTTTGTATGGTTTGAATGCGAAATACAATGTTTTCTTTCAGGATGACCAGTTTGTGTTTTCCATTAAAAAGATGATACAACTGATACAATACTCCTATACTACGGCCGGTAGTAGTTGCCCAGGCAGCACCCTCCAAACCGAATCCATCAAAGCTGCCAATACCAAATATCAAAATGGGATCAAGAATGATATTCAGTCCGTTTGATATTATCAATGCCCGCATAGCAAGATGTGGCTGTCCGGCACCACGGAAGGCTCCATTGATAAGAAAAAGCATCATAATAGCAGTATTACCTGCAAAAATGATCCGGGTATAGGCCGCTCCTTTCTCTACCACTTCGGGATCGCCTCCCATAAGTTGTAAAATATCAGATGCAAAATAGTATCCGGTGATGCCCATCAAAATGGATACAAAAGCGCCGAAAAGCAAAATCTGAAAAGCGGCACTACCGGCACGTTTGTAGTCTTTTTCTCCAAATCGACGTGAAACCAGGGCTGTTGCAGCCATACTTACCCCAACACCTACTGAGTAAACAATGGTAATTACTGCCTCTGTCAGGCCCACGGTGGCAATGGCATGTTCACCCAGTCGCCCTACAAAGAATATATCAACCACAGCAAACAGCGACTCCATTACCATTTCCAGAATCATGGGTACAGCAAGTAAAAAAATGCCTGTTTTTATTCCTATGCGTGTATAATCCTGCTCCACTCCGCTAATGGATTCTTTAAGCAGTTGCCAGGTAGTTCTTTTATGGAAACGTGATTGCATATAAGGATTAATAATAAGAGTATATTCTGGAAAATAAAATTATTCTGATAACTGACAAGAGTCAGTTAATTTACTTTATAACCAACGCTTTAGGAATTTGTAATTTATACTTTTTCGCAAAAGAAATTTTCGGCTTACCGAAAGTAAAGTTAAGGATATCTTCATGCCATTTAATTATTTTTTTTGGCTCATAATTACGCAACAAAAGTGTTAAAACCCGACCTTTATCATCTTACTTAGGAAATATTTGTTAATATTGTATCTGTTGGTATAAACCACTTTAATAACAGTCCGCTTTCCCATAAGTTTAATACCGCAAAACCTTTGTGTTTTAATAAAAACAAGTGTAAATATGTATACGAGAATAAAAAAGATTATTTTGAAATTCATACCCAGAAAATATTTATTTCGTTATGAATATCTTATAAGATATGTATATTATTTGAATTTTATGGGGAGTAAGTTTCAATGTAATATTTGTGATAAAAAATTATCTGGTTTTATTCAAATAAATAATGACATGATATGCCCACGATGTGGCAGTATTCAAAGAGACAGGAGATTATGGCAATTATTAAGCGACGAATTTCTTATTAATGATATAACTATTCTTGATTTTTCTCCATCAAGAAGTTTATTTCGAGTAATGAAAAGAGGAGATCATAGATATGAGAGTACAGATTTATCGGGCGATTTTTTATCGGATAAATCGTACGATATTAAAAATATTGATTCCGGGAATGAGAATTATGACTTAATTATTTGTTACCATGTTTTGGAACATATTGATGAAGATAGTAAAGCTATGAGTGAACTGTTAAGAGTTCTTAAAAAAGATGGCTGTTGTATTATCCAAACTCCATTTAAAAATGGAGAGATATATGAAAACTATTCTATAACATCTCCTGAAGAACGAGAGAAACATTTTGGGCAATCTGACCATGTAAGGATTTATTCGGTTGATGGTCTTAAAAATCGATTGATGAAAGTCGGATTTCAGGTAGAGATAAAAAACTATTTTAGAAAAGATCCGAATATTAATGGATTTAGTGAAAAGGAAACTATTTTGATATGCAAAAAATACAAATAGCTCTAAACAAAAAAGAAAACCTTTGCGTCTTATATGTTATCGTGATGTAGTTTTTATACAAAGTGTCCGATATCGATGAGCCTGTTCCTTAAATAACGGACTTTTAAAGCTTTTTCAATTAAAAGCGTGTACCTTCATTTTTTCTCTTACTGCTATGTCTTTTTATTGCTGCCGTATCCCTGAATTTAATTTCATGATGCGTTAAGAGCAAGTTTTAGTTCTTATTTCGAGCATTTCTTTTTTAACTTATGGTATAGCTTATTTAAATTTCCCAAAGAGAAAAGGGAACTGAATCGCGTTGGTCCGAGACAAGGATAAGGATTAATCTTTTCTGCCAAATTGGATGCAAACTTGTTAAAACTACCAGCCGGTATATTTGATTTTACCACCTTATTTTATTACATTGGTCGAAATTAATCATTTCAATTATTACTTTCTAAGCAAATTTCCTGATAGGTATTTTTTCTAATTGAAACCAAAAAACAAAGCAGACCATGACCAACAAATCGCAGAATTCATCAAAAGACCACTCCATTAAAGCACTCATTTTTGATCTTGATGGGGTAATAACCCAAACCCGCAAAACCCACAAAAAAGCCTGGAAGGAGATGTTCGATAACTTCTTTGAAGCAAAGCATCCAGAGCAATCTTCTATGACAGAATCTGATTATCAGGAATATGTTGATGGTAAACCCCGTTACCAGGGAGTGAAAAGCTTTCTGGCATCCCGCAGTATCGATTTGCCCTTTGGATCAACGGATGATGATCCCGGATTCGATACGATTTGTGCACTGGGAAACAGCAAAAACAAATTATTTAATAAAGTGCTAGTAACAGATGGTGTGGAAGTTTTTGAAGATGCCCTGGAAAAACTAAAAGAATGGCGTGGCCAGGGGTTGAAAACTGCCATTGTATCTTCGAGCAAGAACTGCAAAAAGATCATTGAAGTGGCAGGTATAAGCCATCTTTTTGATACCCGTGTAGATGGTGTTACATCGGAAGAACTGGGATTGAAAGGCAAACCTGACCCAGATATCTTTACCGAAGCTGCAAACCGGTTGAATGTATCGGTTGAAAATGCCGTGGTTTTTGAAGATGCCACTTCCGGCGTTAAGGCCGGGCAAAAGGGCTACTTCGGATTGGTAGTGGGTGTAAGTCGTTTTGATAATGCGCAGTCGCTAAAGGACAATGGAGCTGATATCACCATCAACGATTTTAACGGTTTTAATCTTGAAGATGAAACCCTGCAGGAAGAGTTTTTCTCTCGCCAGGGAACACCCATCTTTCCTGATAATGATGAGATTTTCAAGATTCTGAAACAAAAGAAACCTGTTATATTTCTTGATTATGATGGCACACTTTCGCCTATTGTGCCCCGGCCCAAAGATGCCATTATTTCGCCAGACATGAAGAAAACACTTAAAAAACTGGCAGAACTATACACTGTCGCCATTGTTACCGGGCGCGACAAAGAAGATGTTGAAAATCTGGTAGGACTTGATGAGTTGATTTATGCCGGAAGTCACGGATATATAATCACTGGCCCTGATGGCTTGTTTATGGAACATCCTGATTCAGAAAAAATCATCCCCAAGCTGGACACCATCGAAAAAGAAGTGACATCTTACCTTAAAGACAAAACCGAAGGAACTCAGGTGGATCGAAAACGATATGCCATAGGTATCCATTATCGCAATGCCCGCGCCCAGGATGAAAAGGTAGTGCTCGACCTGGTTGATGAAATATTGAAGAAACATCCCGGTCATAAAAAGGGGGAGGGCAAAAAGATCATTGAGATTAAGCCCGACCTCGACTGGCACAAGGGAAAAGCCGTGTTATGGATACTGGATGCCCTGGATTTGTCGGAAAATAAAAATGTAAAGCCTGTTTTTATTGGTGATGATATTACCGATGAAGATGGCTTTGAAGCCCTGAAGGATATAGGATTGGGAATCCTGGTGGGGGTTCATGGACAACCTACCGCAGCGAAATATGCGCTCAAAAATGTTTTTCAGGTAAGAGAGTTTTTTAAGAAACTCATTGCAATTCATAAATAGAATCTTTTTAATAATAAAGTTTTCAGGCTTTAGGTTGGCAGGCTGAAGTAATATCTCAGGCAATAGTAGATCAAGAGTTGTTTTTTATAAAGAATCTTATTATGAAATTAAACTGGACAATAACATACAAGAATTTTGATGCCAAAGAGCATCCCCTGCAGGAAGCCCTGTGTACTCTGGGAAATGGATACTTTGCCACCCGGGGAGCACTGGAGATGGAAAAAAATCAATCATCACAAAAGGTTGATAAGAAAAACGAAGGGTCTGTTGGTAAAAAGTGGAACTACCCGGGCACCTATCTGGCCGGAGGGTATAACCGCATGAAATCGAAGGTGCAAGACAGAATCATTGAGAATGAAGACCTCGTAAACTGGCCCAATTGGTTGTATCTCACCTTCAAAATAGAAGATGACAACTGGTTGGATTGGGATGCATTGAAGATCATCAGCTATGAAACACATCTGCATCTTAAAGAAGCCATGCTGGAACGCAACCTTACCTTTCGTGATAAAAAGGGGAGGGTAACCGAATTAAAATCCAGGAGAATGGTGAGTATGAGTGATCCGCATGCAGCGGCCATTCAATGGGAGCTTTCGCCGGTTAACTGGTCGGGAAAAATAACCCTGCGCTCCGGCATTGATGGGAACATTGTCAACAACAATGTAGAGCGTTACAGCGATCTGAACCAGGATCATATTGAAGTCCTCGAAACCGGGCATTTTAACGATAGCAGCGCCTACATGCTGAGCCAAAGCAAGCAATCAAAGATATTGACGGCGCAAGCCATAAAAACTACCATTTCCCAAAAAGGGGATAAAATTGAAACAACGAAAAAGAATATAAATGAAGATGGCTTAATTGCCATTGATTTTGGTTTTTCCTGTAAGGAGGGAGAAATCTATCAAATAGAAAAGATCGCATCGCTATATACTTCGCGCGATATGGCCATTGCTGATCCTTTAACCGAAGCCCGAAAATTTACAGATCGTGCTACTTCTTTTGAAAAGCTGAAAGTGAAACACCTGGCTGCCTGGAAGCATATCTGGCAATACAATGATATTGAGCTAAAAACACCTGAGCCACTGGATCAGCTGGTAACACGGCTGCACATTTTCCATCTTTACCAAACAGTTTCCTACAACAGCATAGACCATGACATTGGCATACCGGCACGGGGCTGGCATGGCGAAGCTTACCGTGGACATATCTTCTGGGATGAGCTGTACATTCAGCCCTTTATTGACCTACATCATCCACAGCTATCGCGTTCGCTGCAGATGTATCGGTACCGCCGTTTGCCCGAAGCACGCAATGCGGCAGCACAGGCCGGATATCGTGGTGCAATGTTTCCCTGGCAAAGTGGCAGCAACGGACGGGAAGAAACCCAGAAAGTGCACCTGAACCCCCAATCGGGCCGCTGGCTGCCGGATGAGTCGCACCTGCAATACCATATCAATGCTGCTATACCTTACAATGTATGGCATTACTACCAGAGTACCGGCGATATGGACTTTCTATTGGCACACGGGGCAGAAATTATACTCTCCAATGCATTGTTCTGGTCGGGCAAAGCCACTTTTAATGAAAAGATGGACAAATACGAAATTGTAAATGTAATGGGGCCCGATGAATACCATACCCATTACCCTGAAGCAGCAGAAGATGAACCCGGCCTTAACAACAATGCCTACACCAATGTAATGGCCGTATGGGTTATTCAACATGCACTGGAATTGCTGGATCTGCTCGATGATGAATGCTGCAAAGCTCTGGAGCATACCATTGGGTTTTCAGAAAAAGACATGGATCGTTGGAAAGACATCATCAAAAAAATGTATGTACCTTTCAAGGGCAAAATCATTTTGCAGTTTGATGGCTATGATAAGTTGAAGGAACTGGATTGGGATCATTACCACAGGGAGTATGGCCAGTCTATAAGGTTAGATCGTATACTGGAAGCAGAGGGCGATAGCTGCAACAATTATAAAGCCAGCAAGCAGGCTGATGTGTTGATGTTGTTTTACCTTTTTTCAACGGAAGAATTATCCGGAATTCTGAAAAATCTCGGATACACCTTCCAACCTGATGCCATCCCTGAAAATATTGAATATTACCGCAAACGCACTGCACATGGCTCCACACTGAGTCAGGTGATTCATGCCTGGGTATATGCCCGGTCGCGAAGGGATGAGTCGTGGAAAAGGTTTCGTAGGGCCCTTATGAGCGATTTTAAAGATGTGCAGGGTGGCACAACACATGAAGGGATACATCTGGGCGCTATGTCCGGTACGCTTGATATCATTCAACGATGCTATACCGGTCTGGAAATCAGAGATGATGTACTTTGGTTTAATCCGCAACTCCCGGAAGATATTGAGCAAATGAATTTTCATCTGCGGTATCGTGGTCACTGGATAAAACTGGAAATCAACCATAAAACCTTAACCATAACCTTCGATAAAGGGTGGGC
Organism: Sphingobacteriia bacterium; assembly: GCA_011390785.1. GTDB lineage: Bacteria > Bacteroidota > Bacteroidia > Bacteroidales > UBA7960 > SKVR01. The sequence continues at coordinate 4,322 of JAABRR010000044.1, read as the reverse complement.
CAACCCAGTTACTATTGGGGTAAAAGGCACTACCCACCATTTTGAAACCAACGATAAAAAGAAATTTCGGTTATCATAGAGATTTGTGAAAGAAAAGAAAGCCACGAATGCACAAATAAAAAAACAAAGTCTTGAATTTATTAACTCAAAAATAATTCCTGCATTCGTGGCCAAAAAAAATCATGAATTGAAAGCCACTATGGTCATTTTGTCCATTTTAGTACCAGCACCTTTTCCAGTTCAACAATAATAAATACAACCAACCCGGCAATCAACGGATACAACCAGTAATAAAAGTCTATAGGACTGGTTTTGAAAAAGGTGTTCATAAACGGAATATAGACAAATGCTGATTGCAACAATAGCAGGGCACCTGCAGCCATAAACGCATATTTGTTATTGAAAAACCCTTCCCCAAGGCTGGGATGTTTTATTTTGCGGCAATTGAACAAGTAGAATAACTGACCGAAAACCAGGGTATTTACAGCTACAGTCCGGGCTGCAATTTCTTCAACTCCATTATTGGTGAGATAATTAAAAACCCCAAGAGTCAATCCACCAATTAGAAATGAAACAAATGCGATACGCCAGATAAAGTATTTTCCCAGGATGGCTTCATCCTGTGCCCTAGGCAGGCGATCCATCACATTCTCTTCCATCGGTTCGAAGGAGAGAGCCAATGCGAGGGTTATAGCAGTTACCATATTTACCCATAAAATCTGGGCAGGTGTAATGGGCATTACAATACCCAGTAAAATGGCAGACATTAACACCAGAGCCTCTGCTCCATTGGTTGGCAAAATAAACAACAAGGCTTTGCGAATATTGTCATAGACTGTTCTTCCTTCTTCAATAGCGTTTACGATGGTGGCAAAATTATCATCGGCCAGCACCATTTCTGCAGCATCTTTAGAAACTTCGGTCCCTTTTATTCCCATCGCAATACCAATATTAGCCTTTTTGAGCGCCGGGGCATCATTTACGCCATCCCCTGTCATGGCAGCTAATTTGCCGTTTTCCTGCAGGGCGGTTACCAGTCGTAGCTTATGCTCAGGACTGGTGCGGGCATATATATCATATTCACTCACCACTTTACGAAGTTTTTCATCGCTCATCTCTTCCAGCTCACGACCAACCAGAGCCTTTTCACCATTTCCAATACCCAGTTTCTTGCCTATGGCTTTGGCGGTAATGGCGTGGTCGCCGGTAATCATTTTCACTTCTACCCCCGCACTTTTACACTCTTTTATCGCTTCAATAACCTCATCGCGGGGTGGATCAATAATACCTACCAATCCAAGGAAAATTTTCTGCTTTTCCAGATCATCCTTTTCAATCTCCGAACGATCTTTGCTGGTTATGTTAAAGGCAGCTGCCAGCAATCGCTGTCCTTTGGCAGCTATCTCTTCCATCTTTTCCGTCCAGTAATCTTCATCGATGTCCTGCTCACCATCGGCAGAATACTGTTTACTGCAAATTTCCAGTATCCGCTCAGGAGCCCCCGTAAGAAAAATTATTTTTTCATTATCCACTTTGTTAAGGGTGGCCATGTATTTATGATCCGATTCAAAAGGGATGGTGTCAATACGTTTGGGTTTGAAATCCTTTAACCCAGCTTTGTAGCTCATGGTGAGCATGGCCCCTTCGGTGGGCGCTCCGGTCAGTTTCCAGTTACCATCTTCATCCTTACCTATCTCAGCATTGTTGCTTACCCTGGCCGTTTGCAGCAATTGCCACAAAACTCTATCATCTTTCGGATTGATCTCTTCGTCATCCACAAGAAATTTACCTTCAGGATTATAGCCTGTACCTTCTACCTTATATTCTTTTTCTGATGTTATGATGGTTTGCACCGTCATTTCGTTGCGGGTGAGAGTGCCGGTTTTATCAGAGCAAATTACGTTTACGGCCCCCAGGGTTTCTACTGAAGGCAACCGTCGTATGATGGCATTTCTGCTGGCCATCCGCTGTACTCCAATAGCCAGGGTAATGGTCATGATGGCCGGAAGCCCTTCCGGAATCGATGCTACGATTAGGCCAATGGCAGCCAGAAATAGTTCCGTAATTTCGTAATCACGGAAAAAATATCCGAATGCAAAGAAGGCTGCCGTGATAAGAAGAATGATCAGTGATAGCCATTTGCCAAATTTCTCAATTTGTTGCAGCAACGGAGTGGTGATATCCTCAACATCGGAAATCATTTTGTTGATTTTGCCTATTTCGGTGTTCAGGCCTGTTCTAACCACAACCCCTTTGGCCTTGCCATAAACAACTACAGTTCCAGAAAAAGCCATGGATGTCTGATCGCCGATAATGGCATCATCATCCACTTTGTAAGTATTTTTTTCTACAGCGGTAGATTCTCCCGTTAAGGGCGACTCTTCAACCCTGAAATCTTTGGATTGAATCAAACGAACATCGGCAGGGATTTTATTTCCCGATTTCAACATCACGATATCACCGGGTACCAGGTTTTCGGCTTCAACAGTCTGTTTATTTCCGTCGCGCACAACCACTGAATCAAGTGAGAGCATATCGCGTATCCCTTCCAGAGCTTTTTCCGCTTTCCCTTCCTGGATAAAGCCAATCAGGGCATTGATCAATATTACGGCTACGATGACCCATGTATCGATCCAATGCCCCATCAGTGCTGTGATGATGGCCGCCGCCATTAAAACATATATCAAAACATTGTGAAACTGCAACAGCAGTCGCTTCCACCAGCTACGTGTCTTGCCTTTGGGTATCTCGTTGGACCCATAATCTTCAAGGCGTTGTTGCACTTCCTTTTCCGATAATCCATTTTCCTTATCCGATTGCAATTCTTTGAGCACGTCATCGATATTCATGGCGTGCCATTTGTTTTTATCTGTTGTTTGTTTGTCTTTTGTCATACTATTATTACTTGTTCTTATTTACCATTTGTGGATATAAAAAATGTTGATAGTCAATTTTTATACCACCGGAATCAGGGTATAATTTCCCAATGAATTAGCTATTTGATTATTAAGAGAAACTATTTTGTTTTCAATGCATAGCTTGAAATTTTGCCCTATGAGGGCCCAAATCTCAAAATTCAAAACCGGGGAATAAATTACACAGTCCAATCCCAAAAATAAGCATAAATTACCGTAATAGGATTTTGTTTTGGTCAGGAAAGATATAGTGATTTTCCCTTAAATAGTGACAGCAAGAAAAATTATGTTTTTAAAAAATGCTTGATAAGAAAAGTCAGAATCACGCACTAAACTCATTTCAGGACAAGACAATCCAGTCTATTTTGATCATTTTGAATGTAATCCATGCATTTTTCAAGGTATTGCCGGTATTCAGGATCGTGGTCTTTGTCAAAAAGCTCAAACAGTCCGCTGGCCATGTCACCAAAATCATCGAGCCTTTCCATGCGGAAAAACTGGTGGCCTGGAGCTCCCGGTACACGCTTCTCAAACAATTTATGAAATGTAGGAAGATTTTGGAAAAAGAAATGGTAATTTTCTTTCACATAATTGCGATACCTGTTGTCTTTGAGCGTATCAGCCAGTTCATGAAACGCCAAATGTATCACCCCGTTCCAGTAATTTCAGGCGCACCCTTTTCGCAATCAACTGTTACGGTTACGGTGCCATCTTTATTGTTTCTACCACTCAAACAGGTTGCATTCAACCGGAATTCCACTCCCTCTTTTTGCAGGGTTTCCAAAATGCTTTGGCTTATCTCATCATCTTCACGGGCAATAATCTGCTCGTTGCGTTCAATGATCGTTACCCTGCTCCCAAAACGCCTGAACATCTGTCCAAACTCCAGTCCGATATAGCTTCCGCCTACAATGATAAGCTGCTCAGGAAGTTCAGTAAGTTTGAGAATGGATTGGTTGGTAAGATAATTTACATCCTTAAATCCATCAGGAATAAAAGGCCTGGCGCCAGTATTGATAAAAAATATGATCTGCCTGAAGCTGCTCACCATTCACTTCCAGGGATTTAAACCCGGTAAATGAGGCTTCCCCTTTATAGGAAGTAATATTTTCATTGCTCTGCAGCCCGGAAGCAATCCCTTCAGAAGACTTTTGGATCAAGGCATCTTTCCTTTCTTTCACTTTGGGCAAATTTATTTTTGCACCCACCGGAATAGAAACTCCCAATTCTTCTCCGTGTTGGGCATCCCACATTCTCCTGGCACTGGCAACATAGGCTTTTGTTGGCGTGCATCCCACATTCACGCAGGTACCACCCCAATGTTCTTTTTCAATAAAAGCTACTTTTTTTCCTTTTGCGGCCAATTTAAAAGCCAGTGGGGTTCCGGCCTGACCAGAACCCACAATG
>JAABRR010000043.1 GCA_011390785.1 Sphingobacteriia bacterium | reverse complement strand
TCATCAGCATTTCGTCCTGGCGATAGGCATGCACATGTGCCAGCCTTTTTCCCTGCAGCACTTCAAGGATGGGTTCCAGTTGCAAATCTCTGCGGAAGGGTTTTGCATCTTGTCTGCGATTGCCTTCACTGGCGGCCTTGTCTTTTTCATATTGCAAGGCAGCCAGAAAAGAATCTTCAATAATTTGCGCGGTACCCATGCGTGTGTTGGGATAGCGATCAGGCAATCGTTTTACATTTTCTCCCAGGGCAAATTTCAGTCCGGGCATGGCCTCCTGTACCCACAATTCATCGGGTAGGCTGCCCCAGCGCATTTTAATTACCGCACTTTGTCCGCCAATGGGATTAGCTGATCCATGGAAGAGATTTGCCGTAGTCAGACCACCGGCAAGCAACCGGTATAGCCACACATTGTTGGCATCAATTACATCAGATATTCGCGTTTCTGAAGTAATGGCATCGCCTGTTTCGTTAACTCCGCCGGCAATGCTGGTGTGAAGGTGGGGGTCAATAAGTCCGGGGGTAACGTGCCGGCCTGCTGCATCAATGACCACTGTGCCGGTTGGGGCAGAAAGATCACGGCCCACAGTTTCGATCTTGCCATTTCGTATCAGTATATCAGCATCTTCAAGAATCCCGTCAGGACCCTGAGTCCAGATGGTGGCATTTTGTACCAGCAATGTCCGCGGTTGTTCCGGCTTGCGTTCAATGCCATATTCCATGGAAGGATATAACACTCGTAAATCAAGCGCTTCAGCTGTTTTTCCGGGCTCCTTCTCTTCTTCGTCAGATGATTCTGTAGCCTGTTTATCTGCCTTCCAGTTGAATAGATTCCCTGATGCAGTTTCGCCGAATCCCAGCATTTCACCCTCTGAAACCGTTGCCGAAAGTCGTAATCCACTCCAAATGCTGTCTTGTGGTATGCTGAAAGATAGTCTGCTGTTTTCAAATTTCAGGTTTTCCAGTTTTGCCAGGGTTTCCTCTTGCTGGTCCTGCAGTTCGCCCTGCAACTTGTTATTTTTATAATGAATTGATAGAATTATATTTTCAATGGAACCGCCTTTTGCCAGCCATTTTCCCTCCAGCGGACGTTCGGTTTCTTCAATTTTGTGTTGTTTTCCTGCAACCCATACTTCTTCTATTTTGATTTTGTCATCAAAAATATCTCCGTTTGTAATGATAAAACCGGCCGATTTGCCTTTCTCCAGGCTTCCGTAAAGATGATCAATTCCCAGTTTTGATGCAGGAATGGAAGTAAGTGCTTCCAGTGCTTTTTCTTTGGGTAAACCCCTTTTAACGGCGGTTCTCAGATTTTTCAGGAAGTCTTCGGGTTGGTCGGTTCCGGAAGAAGTCAGCGCAAAGGAAACACCTGCACTGTGCAGAGCAGCTGGGTTTTCAGGTGCAAGATACCAGTGCCGCAGGTTTTCCAACGAAATATTTATGCTTTCCTCAGGTTTTTGCACAGCAGGTTTTTCCGGAAAGTTTAATGGCAGGATCAGAGATGCACCGGAGTTTTTCACCTGGTCAACCCTGCGGTATTCAAAGCCACTCCCGGCAATCCACAAATTCAATGAAAATTCCTTTGCAATTTCCGCTGCACGCATCAGGTATTGTTCATCTTCTGTTTCAATAACAAAAGGGGTATTGTTTTGCAAAGCATCAGCAAGAATGCCGACGGAGGGGTTCAATTCTTTCTTTAATTCAGGATTGTTATTTAGCTGCCCGTACCAGATGGCATCGTAAAAGCTTTGTCTTATCAAAGCAATGGCGCCCATGAAGGATGTGGGATAACCGCGATTCAGTTCTGTAGTTCTGCTGAAGGATATTCCCTGGGAAAAATCAGTCCTGATAAGCTGTTTCGAAGGCACATCTTCTGTAAGTTTAACAACCGTTCCGCTTCCGCTGAAAACACCGGCATCAGACATTGTGTGTACAGCCACAAATCCCATGGAACGTAAATTTGCAGCTTTCTTCTCATCATAACTATATGCCAGCGAACTGCTGAAATGACTTCTTACCTGCGGGTTCCAGTGCCTGCCATCCTGCGGAAGGTTTTCTGCTGATTCGGCAATGGTTTTGGCATCGGGCATGCCCAGGTTTGAATAGCTTTCAACAAATCCCGGATATATGGTTTTGCCCTCGAGATCAATTTGCCAGGCATCATCCGGAATCTGAATGTTTTCTCCAACGGCTTCAATCATACCGTTCCGGATGACAAGGGTGGCATTATCTAGCATAACACCCGGTTTTGTTACAATCCTGGCACCGGTAAAAGCATAAATTTCAGGTGTATTGTCACGTAAGCCCGGCTGGCGGTGGGTTTGTGAGTAGGATTGCATTAGTCCTGAAAACAGGAAAATACAAAACACAATTATGTGCAATTGTGTCCTCGAAAGCAGATTATTCATAGTATGGGTAAAAGTGAAGGGTAAATGTTTAAAAATCGCCCAAATATATGCATATGAGATTATTTGGAACCTGGTTGTGAACAGTCAGTTAACCATGTGATATTTTATATTTTATGAATCGACGATAAAAAAAATGAAAATTGGGCTTGGGTGAGCTGTAAATAAGATAAAATAGTATGTTAATATATCATAAAACTAATAGATGGAACAGGCAATTGTTTTTTTCTTAAAATCTATGAGGCAACTGCAGATTCCCGCGATGATAAAGAATATGGCGGTAAGCAGCTAATTGTAAAATAATGATCCGGAAATCTTTGGATTTGTAGAAACATCCAAATATTTTGTAAAAATAATACAATAGTTTTAATCAATCGTTTTTTATTGTTAACTTCAAAATAGCATGATGAATAATATTGCTATGAAAATTTGTTTTCAGTAAAACTAATTGTTTACCAAAACCTTAACCTATGAGAAAACTATTACTACTTTCCCTAATGATTAGCCTGTTTTTAACAGAAAATTTACATGCCCAGTTTACCAACCCTTTTGATACAGATCCCAAACGATACAACTCTCAGGATCTGATGATTCTTTGGGCAGACCCGGAATCGACATCAAGAATCCGGCAGCAGGTGCTGGGTTTCGACTGGACTCAATATGCCAGCAGCCCTTCTTCGAATGCATTTTTTGATCAAACCGGAGTTATTGTTGATCAAAACACATCCATGAGTAACCCCGGCCGAATTGCCATGGCTTCGGGCGATGTAAATGGTGATGCATTTGATGATATTCTGATGGTGCACCGTCAGGGTTCCGAAATTAAATACACGCTGGCCAATAAAACCGTTACCGTTGAAGAAGGAACTATCTTCCGGGATATATCATTGGCCAATCCATCGGGCTATCAGTCTATTTCAACAGGTTCGTCATCCGGTAACGAAAGAGGCCTTATTGATGTGGTAAGCGGTAATTTTGATGATGATGAGCACGCAGAATTTGCCATTATTTTCGGAAATACAGTTACCAGTACCTATGATATTGTAATTCTTGATGGGAACGGTACACTTAGCCTTGCTACCCGTGCTACCATTGCTGATGAATCACTGGTTACAGCGGGCAACGGCTCTTCTGAAGCTTTCAGCATAACGGCAGCCGATCTCAATGGCGATGGTAAAGATGAGATCATTATTTCTGCGCTGGAGACTAATACCACCGGAACAGGACAGTTCGCAACCTTTGTTAAGGTTTATGAAACGGCAGTAAGTGGTAATGCGCTCACAATTAACCCCAAAGGACGATTAACCTTCGAAGACACTGCTATTCAGGCCGTAAACAACCAGGACAATACATCATGGGTTTACACCCAGAATGCGGTTACACCCATCGAAAAAGATGGTGTTGTTACCCTGGTGGCTGGTGTGGCCGTGTATGCCGCCACGGGAGATGATGATGTGGATAATATCCATTTTTCGCATATTGCCGTAAGCCCTGACCTGATGACTTTAACCGAAGCACATTCCGTTTCCGATTTCCGTATTTTCTATACCAGTGATGGGCAGGGTCCAGGATTGCCTTTTCTGGGCAAGTCTGGCGATGTGAATGGCGATGGTAATCAGGAAGCTGTATTTTTCTCGTCGGCTGATCTTTTTCTGGTGAAAGTAAACGATGATAACACGATTAATCTGGAATCTATGTCGGGCCTGGGGAATACCAATGAATTGCAGGAGTCTAACGCTGCATTTGTAGTGGGCGATATTACCAAAGATGGCGTTGATGACGTTATTACCATGCATAAATACCTATCTGGAGAGAATAATACTTTTAGCATCCGGGCTTTCAAAACTACCAACGGAAATTATACCCTTTCTGAATTTAATTCGTATTCGTTTGAAGAACAGAGTGGTATGTCTTATCGCTCGTTTGGCATTGATCTGGGTAATTATGATGGGGATGACTTTTTCCTTGGTGAAGGTACTCTCTATCAGTGCGATTACTACATGCCTGTAATGATTGTGGGTGCACCCCCTGTGCACTGGGATAAGATCGGTGATGTGGAATACGATATCAACAATTGTTTTGGAAACCCATTGTGTAATTTCGGGGCCACATTTTCACAAACTACCAACGAACAATTTATTACTTCCGTAGAATTACAAAGTGACTGGGCAGTGAGTGCCAAAACAACCGTAGGTGGTGGGTCTGCGGCATTGGGTGTTTCCGTCAGTGCAAGTGTGGAAGCACGATATGGCGAGCAATTCAGCAATCTGCAGCAATCTACCATAACCTTGCAGCAAACCCTTACCAGCCAGGCGGTTATTGATGACAAAATACATTTCTTCCGTGTACCGGTAGATGTTTGGGAGTACCCGGTGCGTAATGCAGCCGGCGATATTGTAGATTATGTTCTGGGTGTATTTCCCAAACAGGAAAATAACATGGTGCTCAACATATCAACTACCAAAGCTTTAGGCAATTTCCGTCCTCATCACGAACCTGGCAATATCCTCTCCTATCCAAACATCAACACCATTGAAGATTACCCTGATTTTCCTGATGATCCCGGCGCCAATGCTGCCATTTTTAACGGACTGGCAAATATTTCCTATTCAACATCGGGCAGTAACAGTATTTCACTTACCTATAATGAAACTTTTGGCACAACCAATACTTCCAGCTGGAATGCCGGTGTATCAACCAGTTTCTCTGCTTCAGGATGGGGCCTGGGTTTTGAACTTAATGGTGAATACAATCAGGCAGCTATCAATATCTCAAGCAAGAATGTGAGCAATTCAACCGCATTTAATTTCCAGATTGGTAATATTCTGGGCCCTGACGGAGAATACAATTTTGCTGCTCAACCGCTTATTTACTGGTCGAGTGATGGTACCGGAATTGTTACCTATAAAGTTACCCCTCTCGAAAGTGGTTTAGGGACTTTCTGGGAAGATAACTATAAGTCGAATCCCGATCCGGCTCTGAACCTGCCCTGGCGAAACGATGTACATCATTCGGGCCTTAATCCCAACGATGCCAAGGTAAACCGCACAAAATCCATGTGGTTTTCTAATCAGGCACCACTTCCTGATGATACGGTAACTGTTTTTCTTACAGTACTCAATTACAGTTTGCTGGCGATAACGGAACCTGTTGAATTACAATTCTATGCTGGAGATCCTGCCTCCGGGGGCACCCTGCTTACCGACATTAACGGCGAATCTCTTTTTACTACAACAGGAAACATTCCGGCCAGAGGCAGGCAAATCGTTCAGATGGATTTTGTCAATACCCTTGCCATGTACCAGAATAACGATCTGCGAATATTTGCCGTATTGGATCCTGCCAATAAAATATCAGAGATTCACGAAGAGAATAACACCGGGTGGGGCCCATTAGGGCTGGAGTGCGGACAGGAGATCATTACATCTGTTGTGCAGGAGCAATATCATCAGATAATGGAAGAGCTTGAAATACAGGCATATCCCAATCCTACATCAGGTGAATTGACCATTAGCCTCGTATTGGAAAAACCCGAGCCCATATCTGTAAAAATTTACGACATTTCAGGCCGTGTGGTGCAGGAAGTGGTGGAAACCACCGCTCCTTATCCCGGAGAAATACAGGTAATTACAAATATTTCAGCACTACCTGAAGGTTTATATGTAGTGGAAGTTATGGCCGGTGATTATAGAAAAACAAGCAGAATCATGAAGCAATAGACATAGCTAATTTCTTTCAAAGAAAAAACCGGATAAGCAATAAAACCTGCTTACCTGGTTTTTTTTTGTCATGTATTTATTCATTAGTGTCCGGTAATATTTCTTACTAATTCAATAATAAGATTATCGCTGCGCTGCAGCTTAAGGTCTGTTGTATTAAATTCCTGACTACAAATATATTCGCTGCTCTGCTGCTTTTACTTCGTCCCGCGGGAAGATAATATTTGTAGAATTTGTAGTGAGTTACAAATCCAGGCTCCAGCGGAGCGATAATATGAGAATCGATAATCAGACCATCGGTTTTTAACAATGAATATATTTTTTACCGGACAACAATGGTATTTATTAAAAGAATTATTGTTTTAATTCCTTTGCAATCTCGATTATTTTATCGATATTTACACCTGGAAAACACTTATTTGCTTACTCTATTATTTCTTTTTACCCAGGATCGCAACCGATTCTCTAAAAGTTTGTAATGCTTTTTATGGTTTAATTTAGAAACGCCCTCTCCAGGTTTCGGGGTATGGGTATATTTCAATACTCCCGAATAAATCATTTTTTAACCGATAAACTTTATCCGACCCACATTTTTTTTAAATCCCGGAACAGGAGTTTTTATCAGCTCCTGATATCCCCGATTTCCCAGATAGGTCAGCATTGATCCAAATCGTCCGGTTGTGTTTTTTAATTTGTGATGTTTTTATGTCTTTTTTCTCATTCTGATGGATTCTTTAAAAGGATTTGTCGTTTCATCGCAAGTACCCATCAACTTCGTACCCCGGACTTCCAACCCCATCTTCAATCTTTAATTTTCCAATCTAAGCAGCCATGAAAAAACTACTCACCCTCACCCTTCTCTCAGCTTTCCTGTTCATGCAGGTAGCAGCACAAACTGGTGCCATAACCAACATTTCCGTGCAGCAACGCACCGATGGAAGCGGACTACTGGATGTTCTTTTCTCTATCAATGGGGAAGAGAACTCTTACCGCATATATCTTGAAGCCAGTCTTGACGATGGCCAAACTTACACGGCCATCGATCCCGCATTTCTCACAGGGGCTGACGGCCTGTTTTTGCCTGATTCAATTCACCATATCGTTTGGGATGGGTACGGCAGTTTCCCTGATATTTACAGCGAAGAGTCAATTCTTAAGGTCATAGCCATTCATGTTATTGGTGGTGGCGTGCCTTGCCCGGGTATGCCATTCTTTACCGATGACCGTGATAACAAAACCTATCATACGGTTTTAATTGGTGAGCAATGCTGGATGAAAGAAAATCTAAATTTCGTTTCAGATAATAGCTGGTGCTTCGAAGATAATGAAGTCTGGTGCGACTTATACGGTAGTTTATATTCGTGGGATGAAGCTATGGCAGGAGCACCGTCGAGCAATGCAATTCCCAGTGGGGTGCAGGGGGTTTGCCCTGCCGGATGGCATTTGCCAGGCAACGCGGAGTGGGAAGCTTTGCAGGCATATTTGGTTGATGTGGAGGAATATCCGGTTTCGGTTGCCGGCAATGCCCTGAAATCGTGCCGCCAGATTAACTCTCCCTTAGGCGGTGAATGTGACACCGACCTGCATCCCCGATGGGATGAAGCCCTGTTCAATCCGGAAGATGATCCCGGTGACCTGAATTATGGCACCGATGATTTTGGATTTTCTGCTTTGCCTGCCGGCGCACGAGGATATACTGGCATGTGGTTCGAGCTTGGACAAAGCGCTGCCTGGTGGACAGCAACTCAGTCTGATGGTACTACGGCCCATCGCTGGATGCTGGATCTTAATCAAGGTACCTTCAATCAGCACTCTCCTTACAAGGACAACGGGCTTAGTGTGCGGTGTGTGAAGGACTGATCAAGTGGTATGATGATCGACCTGGTGCCTCAGGGGTCAGGTTTATTGAGAAAGAATTGGTTTTTTATTAATCAAAAAAAAGTGAAGTTATGAACCCAGGTAAATATACTCCCCTAATGATAGTTGCGATGTTGCTGACAGTTTTGGCAGCTCATTCGCAGGATACAATCATCGGATATTCCAACCATTATGTTTTGGATACCCGTCTTGAACCCATTACCGGACTGGTGGTGGATGCTGAAACCGGAAATAGAATTGCCCTGGCAGAAATTTTTCTCACAGGGCAAAGTCAGAATTTCAGTGTTCTTACTGATGAAGACGGTGCTTTTTCGGTTGGCCCGGTGGGGCAGGGAGTCTATAATCTTTCTGCCATAAAACCCGGCTATCTCAACTATACCGAAAATATTACCATAACCAGTGATCCCGGGCAATCCATAGTTATCAGCCTGGACCCGGCTGATAGTTTTAGCCTGGCTATCAACTCTTTTTTAACGGTTAAGGCAGATAACTTTGCTGTTGGGCCCGATTTTGTTTATACCCTTACCGGAAATGTGAACATCAACGAAATGGTATATTTTGGAGGCCAGCTTACTGTTGATATGCGCCCACACCTGATTAGAAAAAGGGTGTATGGTTCCGACAGTATTTTTGTGCCGGATGTGGATAATGAAACTAAAGTTATTTCTGCTGGCAATACCTCTTTTGATTTCTATGTTTTGGGAAACGGGCTCTACGCTTCAGGGCCAGGTTCCTTTTTTGAGTTGCCTAATACCCTTGGTGGATTCGCGCTGAAAATGGGTGCTATGCTGTTTGATAATGATGCTCATGCGGTTCGTCTGAAAGCCATCCCATCAATGCCCTATCCTGTAGATTTTGTTTTTGAACGCTATATGGGTCTGGGACTTCCCACCAAGAACCTGCTCGATTATGTTTCGGGTACTTTCATCTACACCATTGGGGGTGCAGAAAGTGTAGAATTTTCTATCAACAACCTGAGTGCCAATCTTGGGCCTGTGGGCATTCAAAATCTCAGTTTATGGTATCTGTCAGAAAATCAGGTTTTTGGTGGAAGTCTTTCGCTAAAGATCTCTGCATCGAAAAAGGAAAAAGACCCCGAACCCGATACCACAAGGGTGGTTATAAAAAATGAGCAGGGCGAAGTGGTTACAGAAATGCCTTTTTATGAGTTTGTAGATAAATTGGGCGAAAAGGGAAAAGGAGGTTTTGAAATTGAGATGACTATAGAATTTGTGAATGGTGCTCTCAATCAATTGTCGGTTACTCTGTCCGATATCAGAATTCCCATATTCACAACAGGTATGGTAATTACGAAAATGCATGGTGGGGTTTATGATCTGGTTACGGATGACTGGTACCTGGAAGCCACTGTTGACATAGAGCCAGCAACCAGTACACCCGGGTTTTCTCCTGTAAAACTGGCCGATTTTGGGGTGATGATTCAGCCGATGGATGTTTTCAGGGGTGGTGGAGCTTTTGAAGTGTTTGGTACGCCGGTGGGTGGCGGGATGCTTGAATATAACCGGCCGTTGAAATCGATCAGTCTGGAAGGCTACTTCACTGCCTATGCCGGTATTCTGAAAGGCCAGATCTATGCAGGGTTGAAACCCGGGCAGTTTATCGGGTCGGGACTAATGACCGTACAAACACCGCCCATCCACTGCTCTTTCTACAGGCCCTGGCTGTGCTGGATTTCATGGGCCGGAAACCGGCATATCGGGTCGGCAAGTGTTGATATCAACAACACCAGTATGCGATCGATGATTGCTTTAAATGCGGGTAAACTCGGAACCCTTTCGTTGGCACAGCGGCTGGAATACGGAAGCGGATTTGATTATTACATTGGTACCAACTACAATAACATGGTGAAAATTATTAAAGGAACCAAAGATGGTGAGCAATTCTATCGCTTCCTGGTGCCCGAAAATACCCCTTCGTTAATGGTCAGCGCCAATGATACCATTACTTATCAGATGTTTGATTTTTCACTTATGAGCCCCGATAGTGTGGTTTATGGCTCTTCACACCCCATGTACCAATGTTTTGAAGAATCCCAGATGTGCGTAATGATCATCAATCTGCCCACGCCCGGCGAGTGGACGTTCTTTACAGATTACCAGGGAGATTTTAACCTGTTTACCCAGGGACTCGACCAGCCACCTGTTGGCATGGCTAACCAGCCCAATGATAGGAAATCGCGCAGCAATGCAATCTCTCTTAACCTAAACGATCACAGGGATACCCTCAGTGTGCAGGTTTTTTACAACACACACAACAGGGAGTTTAACGGTACGCTGATCAACGAATTTACCGTGATCAACAATGCTACGCTCGATTTTACCTGGAACAACGACGATATTCCCAACGGAGAATATTTTATTTACACCCGTATCGACGACCAAAAAAACGCTCCTGTTCTACAATATGCACCGGGTTCCATTTGGGTAGAAAACACTCCGGGACTTGTTATTCCGCAAAATCTTTCAGCCGTTCAAGATGGCAACCAGATCATTGTATCATGGGACGAGCTCTTTTTTAATGATGATATCTATGCCACTGCGGTGTATTATAAGGATATGTCAACATTTGTAACAGAGCAGGTTACAGTTTTGGATGAGAACCAGGCAATCCTGTCTGATCTGATACCTGGCAGAGGCTATCGCATTTGGGGCAGCTTTATCAATAACGATGGCGATTACAGCGTATCAGATGATTTTGTGGAAGTTATTTTCACAAGTCAGACCCGAAATAATCCTCCCTTCTTTGCCATGGACCGCGACAGTACATTTGTATTCGTAACAGGCGAAGAATCGCAGTATTTTCTCAATGCTATTGATGCTGATGGAGATATGGTTACCTTTAGCCTTCCAGGCGATACCCTTGGCATCAGCATTTCCGGTAACAGGCTCTCATGGAATCCCCAACAGGATCAAACGGGGGTATTTCATTTGAAAATTGTGGTTACTGATGGTGCTGAAACGGATACCACCTATCAGAAACTGGCCGTATATGCTCCGGAACAAATTGCAACCCGACTGGCCTTTAACTCGGTTTATCTGTATGAACTGGACAATACTTTTCTGCGGTTGTATAATTTTTATGCCACTGATCCTACCCAGCAAATCACCCTTACCAACCTGCGCACCAAAAAGCAAAAGCTGGTTACTGCACGCAAAGTGGGCCCTTACGAATATATAGGCCAATTTTATGTTTCTGTGCAAAAGTACTCTGAAATAGTTGTTGCTGATGGAGACACCATTGTGGCTACTTATTCCTACAAAGATGCAAGCTACGAAACGATGGCCTTCTGCAGCAGCGAACTGCAGGAATCTGACATTACTCCTCCAGGAACCATCACTGATATGGAAGCAGAAAGACTTTCAGGAAATCAGGTGGTGCTCACATGGACAGCCCCGGGAAATGACAGTGACCAGGGCAAGGCATATCGTTACGACATCAGGTATGCCTTCGAGCCCATTACTTCCGAAGATGTCTATTTTACAGCTTACAGTATTGCCAATAGTCCCTACCCTTCAGTGGCCGGTGCAATTGATTCAATGCAGGTTAATCTGATTGATTTGGAAAACATCACTGAAAATCAAACCGTATATTTTTCGATCAAAGCAGAAGATGCCGCACAAAATCGTAGTCTCCTGAGCAACAGTCCGGGCATTATAGCTGCCCCCGATCCGTTTAACGTAACAGCCGAAATTACCGGAGTCTTCACGGTGTATATTAACTGGGAAGGGCCTGTACCTGCTCCATCAGGACAGAACGGTCTTTCTCACTATAAGCTCTATCGTAGGTATAACAATGGTGCCTGGACGGTGGTGCATCCTCAACTCATGGGCTACCCCTGGTTCGATAACCTGAAAGTATTTCCGGATGGCGATTACCAGTATGCTATTAGTGCTGTTTATGGTAATCTGGAAGGGGATAAAATAGTGTCCCCTGTGGTTACTCTGGATCGATTTACGGATGTTAATATTCTCTGCGCTGCCGAAGGGGCCGAAAATAATGGAGAGATTGACTTTAAGATGACCGGCCAGGACCTATATTATACCCAATCCTTTGAAAGAACTACACAACCCACTGGTTTGGTTATGCTCAACAAGGTTTTTAAAACCAACTACATCATCGAAATGTCGAAAGAGTATTTTGTAACTCTGTATGATACCATCACCGTTTCATCCAGCGAAAATGCCTTTGCTTTCACCCTCTATTGCGATCCGTTAACTCCCATCGATTTGTGGGCTGATGATGTAACCATTGAATCGGCTGTACTGAACTGGAATGCACAAAGTTTTGAAAACCAGTGGGATATTTTGTATGGCCCCATGGCTTTCGATCCGGAATTAACGGGTACGTTGGTGGAAGGTGTCACAACCATGCCATTTACGCTTACCGGATTAATCCCCGGCCAACCAATGCATATTTATGTAAGAGCCGTATGTGGCGAAAATGTAAGTGATTGGTCGGCACCTGTTTCCGTAACCACTGCGCATGCCATCATAGCATCAGCAGGGGCGGGGGGGAGTATAGTTCCGGATGGTTTTGTGGCCATCACCCCTGGTGAAAATTATTCTTTCAGTATTGTGCCCGAAGTGGGTTATCATATCAATGATGTTTTTATTGATGGAGTGAGCATTGGAGCAGTTGATTCCTATATTTTTCTTAATGCCGATGTAACACATTCCATTCGTGCTGAATTCTCCATTAATATTTACTCTATCTCAGCAGAACCCAATGAGTTTGCTTATGGCAGTGTTTTGGGAACCGGCGATTTTGAGCATGGGCAGTCAGTAAATTTGGAAGCCGTGCCAAATCCCAATTATGTCTTTTTGCGCTGGACAGAAGATGATTTGGAAGTAGCTGATACACCGCAGCTCGACTTTCTTGCTGAATCAGACCGCAGCCTGGTAGCCCATTTCGATTCCGATGTTGGTGCGGAAACAGTTTTGGACAATGAAACAGGGCTCTTCCCAAATCCGTTCTCGCATACCATCACCATTAAAAATGCAACAGAAGTACGAAGAATGGTAATCACCAACCTTTTGAGCCAGGTAATGCTCGATGTCTGGTTGCCCGGTGGAGATTCTGAAATCGTTTCCACACAGGGACTGCCCGGTGGATTTTACATTGTAACCTTAACCACAGCCGGTGGAGATATTTTACTGAAGAAAATGGTGAAGGAATAGTTTTGTTGAATTACAAATTTAATGATGTTTAGTTAAGGTTTTTGCACTGCTTGATTCCCCCTTTGAAGGGGGTTCAGGGGGATGTATTAAGAATCTATTCGTGTGAATAACATCCCCCCAGCCCCCTTCAAAGGGGGAGTAGAGCCTGCAAATTACAAAAAGAATAATTATAATTATGATTATCGTAAGGCGGTTTATTCGGATGTATGATTTTTCTTTACTAAACAACGTTGAAGTACAAATAAAATGGAGTTTCAAGCGAAACTGCAAATTTCGCTTAAATGCTGACAACTTGTTTATTTGCGAATACTTTATCTTATTCCCTTTCCATCACCCCTCGGTTATAAGAAAGGTAAATTCCAAAAACGCTGATTACCGAAAAACTTATGAAGGCCCATTGTGTGGTCTGGATAAAAAGGGATTCAGGAACGGCTTCCACAGTCTGGCTGCCAAACATAGCAGCAAAAAACAGCGTGGCAATGGTCATGCTCACGATCTGGCCCACCACACGCATGGTAGCAGCACTGCCCGACGCAATGCCCAGCTGCGTTTTGCTTACCGAACTCATTATGGTGTTCATGTTGGGCGACGAAAACAGGGCGAAGCCCGTTCCAACCCACACAAGAATAGCTACTATAATTCCAGTGGGTGTTGTGGCTGAGAGTGTGGAGAAGGCTACCAGTCCGATAGTGCACATAGACATGCCTGCCGTGGTGAGATATCGTGGTTGAATTCGATCTGATAAACGGCCTGCAACGGGCGAAAAAAGCGCCATAACAACCGGCTGGGCGATAAGGATCAATCCTGCATCTGAAGGGGATAATCCCTTTATTTTCTGCAGGTACAAACTCAATAGAAATACAATGGCAAATGTTGCACTGTAATTGATCAGTGCCGCCAGGTTAGAAAAGGCAAACAATCTGTTTTCTGTAAACAACCGGGTGTTGATTACCGGCATTGCTGAGCGGGTTTCCATCCACCAGAATACCATCATAGAAACGACGCCACCGGCCATCAATATCCAGCCCAATGTATCCGGTATTCTCGATGATCCGTACAAAAGCATTACCAGGGCCAGCATATAAAAGAGAGTGCCTTTCAGTTCTATTTTGTGGTTGGCTTTTGCTGTGAATTCATCCTTCCCAAGGAAAAAAAATGTAATCAAAACGGCTATGCTGCCCGCTCCAAATGCCAGTAAAAAGAGCGATCTCCATCCCAGGAATTGGGTGAGTATGCCACCGGCAAATGGGCCGAATGCCAATCCTAAATATACAGCGGAAACCGAGATACCCAAAACCCGTCCACGATGTTGAGGCAGAAAAGCGGCCACCAGGATGGCAGGTCCGGTGGTGCTGGTAAGGGCAGCTCCAATGCCCTGTAAAAACCGGAATACAATGAGCCATGTCCCGGAAACGGCCAAACCGCAAAGCAGAGATGCAAGGGTGAAAATCACCAGGCCGGTTTTAAACATTCTGCGGATTCCGGTAAGATCGCCCAATCGTCCCATGGGCAGTAAAAACATAGCTGTGGCAAGCAAAAACGACGTAATCACCCAGCTAAGGGTAATGGCATTCATGGCAAAATCCTTTTCTATGGCAGGCAAAGCAATGTTTACAGATGATATCAGAAAGGTGGAGAGAAAAGATGTAATGGCTACTATGCCTGCAATGGAAATCTGTGTTTTTGTCCAGTTCATGCTGGTATTCTTTGTAAAATCTGTTTATACTTGTTGTATGGAAAATGGTGATTCTGATTGGTTACCTGGATCATTATTCAGGAAGCTGCAAAGATAACTACTATTTTTTTGAGGAAAGAATTACGTTACTTTTACTCTAAAATTATTGAATTACAAATTCAATGATGTTCCAGGCGAAATTACAAATTTCGCTTAGCTGTCATGTTCGATGTTGCTTTGCTGGTTTAAAGTTGGTTCACCATTATCGATCTTTAATCCACGAAGCAAAAGTATTCAATCGATACTTGTTTTGAAATGTAAATTTCCATTGATAGCCACTTCATTTATACCTAATAAACCACTAATTTTATGCCCATATAATTCTAAATCAAATCTAAACACTATGCGTAGAATATCGATTTTTTCACTTTTTCTGTTTATGATTCTGAATTCAGCAGCTCAGCAAAACCAATGGAAACTTATCTGGAACGATGAGTTTGACCAGGATGGTCTTCCCAATCTGCAAAAATGGACTTACGATGTGGGCTACATTGCCAATAATGAAAAGCAGTACTATACCGAAGAACGGCTGGAGAATCTACGGATTGAAGACGGATTGCTCATTATTGAAGCCCATAAGGAACCTTGGGAAGGTTTCGATTATACTTCCGGTCGGCTTATTACCAGAGGGCTGCATGAATGGACCTACGGCCGTTTCGAGATAAAGGCCAAAGTCCCGCTCGGCGTTGGCACATGGCCGGCCATCTGGATGTTGGGTGCCAATATCAGGGAAGTAGGCTGGCCAAAATGTGGAGAAATAGACATAATGGAACATGTGGGCTTTGATCCGAATATTGTTCATGGTAACATCCATACAAGAGTCTACAACCATACCCGGGGCACTAACAAAGGCAATGAGATTGAGCTGGAAAAGCCGTGGGATAATTTCCATGTGTACGCTGTTGAATGGTTTGAAGATCGTATTGATTTCTATGTTGATGATGTAAAATATTTCACTTTTGAAAAAGAACCGGATGCCAATGATGATGTTTGGCCGTTTGATAAACCACATTACCTGCTCTTAAACCTTGCCATCGGTGGTAATTGGGGCGGGAGGCAGGGTATTGATGACTCTGTATTCCCACATCGGTTTTACGTTGATTATGTGCGGGTATATGAGTTAAATGATGAGTAATTCTGAAAGATTTTCATCTCCCTTCCATCTGCCTGGGTTTAAAACCAACAAGTATAAATTTTAAATATGTTGAATATGAAGTCAAAAAATCAATTCCTGCTTATTTTGATGCTTTCCCTGGTTTTTGCCGGGTGTCAGCCGGAAGATGAAAACATGGATTATCGCGAAAAGTACACGGGTAATTGGAATTTCGATGTAACCATTTCAGAATTTTATATGGCAGATTCATATTATAATGAAGAAAATTTCAGTTATGTGGGAGAAGTTACCTTAGGATCATCAGAAGAAGAAGTTGTAATACATTACCTTGAAGATGATTATGTTACTCTTGTAGTTGATGAAGAAGGCGTGCTGTCAGGTTTTGCTACAAATTATTCTTCGGGAGAGTTTGAAGATTCGGAACATCTCAGGGTCTTTATCCGGTGGGGAGGATTGGGTGGTGGTGGATCACATTCGATAACCGCTACACGGTGAAGCTTTCTGATGTTGGGATTCTTCATTAGGAGAATTAATCTAAAATATTAAACAAATGCTAATGCAACGCATTGAAATAGAAGAGTTTTTACCGCTGCGGTCACAGATGTCGGTTTTCGATGTACGCTCACCAGCAGAGTTTGCTGACGGACATATTCCCGGTGCTGTGAGTCTTCCCCTTTTTGATAACGAAGAAAGAAAGATTGTGGGAACCATCTATAAAAAGTCGGGTAGGGAAGCCGCCATTTTCGAAGGACTGGGTTTCGTGGGAAAGAAGATGCAGTGGTATGTAAAAGAAGCTCAGAAACTTGCTCCGGATAAAAAACTCCTGATTCATTGCTGGCGCGGTGGTATGCGGTCTGAAAGCCTGGCATGGTTGCTTAGCACGGCAGGTTTTGATGTATTTGTCCTGATTGGCGGATACAAAAGCTATCGCCAGTATATCAGGTCAAGCTGGGAAAGACCTGCAATTATTCATGTAGTTTCAGGAAAGACCGGGTCGGGGAAGACCGAGATTCTTCATCATATGCAAACGATGGGTCAGCAGGTGCTCGATCTGGAAGGACTGGCACACCACAAAGGTTCTGCTTTTGGTGCCATAGGCGAATTGCCGCAACCATCCAATGAGCAGTTCGAAAATGACCTGGCCGATCAATGGTTTAAACTTGATCTTTCTCGTCCTGTTTGGCTCGAAGATGAAAGCCACTACATAGGCCGGATTTTTATACCAGAACCACTGTTTCAGCAAAAACAGGATGGGAAAATCTTTTGTGTAGAAATACCCCACGATCTGCGAATCCAGCGGCTCATAAAGGATTATGCTTCATTCCCCAAAGATTTACTCGGCGAATCCATAGAAAAGATTGGTCGCAGGTTGGGTGGTCAACATGTAAAAACTGCGGTTGAAGCCATTCAGCAGGATGATTTTGCCACTGCCATTGAAATTGTTCTTTATTATTATGATAAAACCTATGCACATGGCCTGAGCCAGAAAATTCCTTCCCATATCAATTATGTTCATTGCCCGGGAGCCGATGCTGCAGAAAATGCGCAATGGGTGCTCAAAAAAAGTCTTACTACTACCGAATTGTAAAATCTCAATATGCAAAATCCCATTTATCTTGATTATAATGCTACCACACCCATCGATCCTGCCGTAAAAGATGTAATGCAACCCTTTCTGGATCAGCATTTTGGAAACCCTTCCAGTGCTCATTTGTATGGGGTGCAAACCAAAAAGGCAGTAGAACTGGCCCGCAGACAAATTGCAGAACTAATCAACTGTTTTCCTGATGAAGTGATTTTTACCAGTGGTGGCACCGAAGCCAATAACTACGCTATAAAGGGAATTGCTTACCAGAACCGCCATAAGGGGAGCCATATCATCACTTCACAAATTGAACATCCTGCTGTTACAGAAGTTTGTCTTTTCCTGGAGTCGCAGGGGTTTTCTGTTACATGGTTGCCTGTAAATGGATGGGGTATTGTGGATACGGCGGATGTGGAAAAGGCAATAATGCCTGGTACCATTCTTATCAGCATTATGCACGCCAACAACGAAACGGGAGCCATACAGCCTGTAGAAGAGATTGGCGCACTGGCAAAAAAACAGGGTATTGTTTTTCATTGCGATGCGGCGCAATCTGCCGGGAAAATCCACATTGATGTGAAAGAAATGGGAGTAGATCTGTTGAGTCTGGCCGGGCATAAGTTCTATGCACCCAAAGGGGTGGGAGTCTTGTACGTAAAACGTGGGCTGCAATTGCAAAAACTGATGCATGGTGCCAATCATGAGCAAAACCTGAGGGCCGGGACTGAAAACGTGCTCGAAATTGCCGGTTTGGGAAAAGCTGCCGAAATTGCTCTCCGCGATTTTGAGCAAAACACCCGTACCATGAAATCAACCCGCGATCTGCTGTATGGTCTGTTGCAGGAAGCTTTGCCCCAAATTAAACTTAATGGCCACCCCGATCT
This sequence comes from Sphingobacteriia bacterium, assembly GCA_011390785.1. GTDB lineage: Bacteria > Bacteroidota > Bacteroidia > Bacteroidales > UBA7960 > SKVR01. Next base: position 13,545 of record JAABRR010000043.1, on the reverse strand, counting down.
CAGGCTGCCCAATACGCTAAATATCAGCTTTCCGGGACTGGAAGCCAACGTTTTGCTCGATGAACTTTCCGGAATTGCCGCTTCCGCCGGAGCTGCCTGCCATACTGATAGTGTGGATATTTCACCTGTTTTAATGGCGATGAAAGTACCGCTGGATTTTGCCAAAGGAACCATCCGATTTACAACCGGCAAAAAAACATCGGAGCAGGAAATCAAAACAGCTGCTCAGATGATTATTGAAGCGGTTGGCAGGCTGATGCCCGATTCCGTTGATGTATCTTCTGATGATATTCCTGAAACCGGAGAAATTAAGCTTACCCGATACACACAAGGGCTGGGATGTGCCTGCAAGATCAGGCCGCAATACCTCGAGAAAGTGTTGCAGGATTTACCTCCTGTTTTTGATCCGAATGTGTTGGTGGGAACTGCTACTTCCGACGATGCTGCTGTTTACCGTCTCAGTGATACCATGGCGTTGGTGCAAACGCTCGATTTCTTCACCCCGATTGTTGACGATCCTTATTCCTTTGGTGCCATTGCTGCTGCCAATGCGCTGAGCGATATATATGCCATGGGCGCCAAACCCCTTTTTGCCCTTAATATTGTTGGATTTCCCAGTAACCGGTTGCCTATGCAGGTGCTGAAGGATATTCTGAGAGGGGCTTCCGATAAAGCTACTGAAGCAGGTATCAGCATTTTAGGCGGACATTCAGTTGACGATCCCGAACCCAAGTTTGGTATGGTGGTAAGCGGTTTGGTTGATCCGAACAAGTTGCTGACCAACGGCGGGGCAAAACCCGGAGATGTACTCATCCTTACCAAACCCATCGGTACGGGTATAATCTCCACCTCAGTAAAACGTAACCTTGCCAGCGATGAAATTGCCCGGGCAGCTCTCGATGTAATGATTTTGCTGAATGCCAACGCAGCATCTGTTATGCAGAATTATCCTGTGCATGCCTGTACTGATGTTACCGGTTTTGGATTGCTGGGGCATCTCAATGAAATGATTGCTGCTTCAGATGCTTCCTGTCGGATCAGTTTTGCTGATGTACCTGTTATTGATGGCGTTTATGAACTGGCCATGGCAGGTGCTATTCCCGGCGGTAGTCACAATAATCTCCAGTTTGTTAGTGAACATGTTTTCTGGTCGGAAGGTATTTCTGAAGTGCAAAAACTAATTCTTGCCGATGCGCAAACATCCGGAGGACTGCTCATCGCTATGGATGCCGACTCTGCCGGTAAATATATGGCAGAACTGGCATCACAATACAACCAACAGGCCTGGGAAATTGGCGAAATAGTGCCTAAGGGAAGCAAAAGAATAGAAGTTTCCGGTTAAGGAGCATTGGTTTTTCATCCATTCCCTTCAGATTTTATTTTGTTTGGGTTTTCTTTGTTTCGTGGAAAACATTTTTGAGTTAATATCATTTAAATAGGTGAGTAAATTAAAATTTGTAGAAATAAAATTTTAAAACAAACAAACATGACAAGAATTACAGTAGCAAAGGGTGATGGTATTGGCCCTGAAATTATGGATGCTACCCTGCGTATTATTATGGCAGCTGGTGCAGAACTGGAAATTGACGAAATAGCTGTGGGAGAGCAGGTTTACCTGTCGGGCAATACTGCCGGAATCGCCCCTGAATCTTGGGACACAATCCGCAGGAACAAAATTTTCCTGAAAGCACCCATTACTACCCCGCAGGGTGGAGGGTATAAGAGTTTGAATGTGACTACCAGGAAATTTCTGGGTTTATATGCCAATATTCGTCCCTGCATTAGTTTCGACCCATTTGTTCGTACCAAACACCCTGACATGGATGTGGTAATCGTTCGCGAAAATGAAGAAGATCTCTATGCTGGCATCGAGCACCAGCAAACCGACGAAGTGGTACAATGCCTGAAACTGATCAGTAGGCCCGGGTCAGAAAAAATCGTAAGATATGCTTTTGAATATGCCAAACAGTATGGCCGCAAAAAAGTAACCTGCTTCACCAAGGACAACATTATGAAGCAAACCGATGGCCTTTTCCACCAGGTTTTTGATGAAGTTGCCAAAGAATACCCCGAAATTGAAAATGAACATTGGATCATCGATATTGGTGCCGCAAAACTTGCCGACACCCCTGAAATATTTGACGTGATTGTTATGCCCAACCTTTACGGTGATGTTCTTTCTGATGTGGCTGCACAGATAGCCGGTTCGGTAGGTTTGGCCGGTTCTGCCAATATTGGTGAAACCTGTGCCATGTTTGAAGCTATCCATGGTTCCGCGCCACGAAGAGCCGGACAAAACCTGGCCAACCCTTCTGGTTTGCTGCAAGGGGCTATTCAGATGCTTGTTCATATTGGCCAGACTGAAGTGGCTGAAAAAGTGCAGAACGCCTGGCTTAAAACCATTGAAGATGGTGTACATACCTACGATATTTTTAAGGAAGGTATCAGTAATCAAAAAGTGGGTACCAAAGAATTTGCCGATGCTGTAATTGCCAATATTGGCCAAAAGCCATCAAAACTGAAGGAAGTATTCTATGCCAAAGATTCAGAGCTGAAACTTCCCAAATACATACGGAAAACCCCCGCTAAAAAAGAACTTTTGGGCGTTGACCTTTTTGTGCACTGGAACGGATATAACCCCGATGAAATAGCTGAAAAACTTAAAAGGGTAGAAATAGCTGGTGTTAAACTTTCCATGATCACCAACAGGGGTATCAAAGTCTGGCCTGATGGTTTTGAAGAAACCTTCTGCACCGACCATTGGAGATGTCGTTTCAAACCCGTTGAGGGTGAAACTATCACCAAATCTGATATTATTCAGCTACTTTCCAATGCCGAAGATAAAGGTATTGATGTGGTGAAAACTGAAAACCTGTATTCATTTGATGGCCGTCAGGCTTTCTCTCTGGGACAGGGCCAGTAATAGTCTGGTTGAACCGAAACCCTGAAACATCCACCGGGAAATCAATGTATTTTTGGTTTTTCTGGTGGATGTTTTTTAATTTTATATAGATATAGGCTATTCAACTAAAACATAATTCACCATGATAAAAATTCAACTGATTGACGGTACCTATTCTCATCAGGACGCAATAGACCTGCTGACACAACTCATCCAGGTGAAAATCCGCTTCCATGAAGGGAAAATCGAGCAAACAGAAGATATTGAAGGCATTAAAATGCGGGAAAATAAAATAAAACACCTGCAGGATGAATTGCACCAATTGAAAAAAACATTTGACCAGGATAAATCAACGGTTACGCTATTCTCTGAAATTGATGTGGCGTGAAATGATAGCCCGTAGGGCTACACTAGCGTATTTGTTAGCTCAGCCATTACTTACAATTAGTTATGGTGAGTTTTTGTGTCAGTTCTTAAAAGCCTTTATTGTAAGGAACTTACCATCAAGGGTCTCCATTTTTACCAGGTATAGACCGTGCTTAAGGAATTGGGTGTCAATTTGATCTCCCGGAAATGCTTTTATTAAAACTGCCTGCCCCAAAGAATTGATAATTGTAATTCGCTTTACCGCCGAGCCATTAGTTATGGTTAGCTGCTCATTAAATGGATTAGGATAAACTGAATTAACAGGGATCAACAGGTTGGTCGTAGATGTAGCGTCTAAAAAGTGAGCCGTAATGGTATAATCATCATCCATAGTGATTTGCAGGGGCAGGTTGGTAGATTCCGAACCAGTAAACTCCCATTTTTCAAACACCCAGCCTTCTGCTGGCGTAGCATTGATGTCTACAACTGTTCCGCTCAGGTAGTAATGAGTCCCTGCTTCCGGATCGGTAGTTCCGCTGCCTTCGGTGTTGATGGTAAGGATGCGGTCGGGCAGGGGAGTGGCTGGTATAATGATAAATTCAGGACTTCTTGATGTATTGTCATCATTGTCTGTAGCTTCTATATGATAGAAGACATCACCAAATATCAGTGGCAGGGTGGTAGAAGTTTGCCAGGCATTTCCAGAATTCCATGTCATGGCTATTTGTTGATCAGGACTACCACTTGTATTTCCGTAATGCAAAACAGCAGATGCTATGGTTCCGTCAGGATCTGAAATTTCGGATGTAAAAGTTACTTCTTCATCCTGCATGGGGCGATCAGGTGTATGGTAAATGTTTCCAAAAACCGGGGCCTGAACCAGGCTTTCCATTCTTGTCCAGAAAAGGTTGTCGATGGCAACACGGGATTGACCGTTAGAAACCACTTTGATCACAAAATCGCCACTGATATTGATGGTGTTGAAACTGGCTGATCCAATGTCTGTCGTTACCAAAACAGGTTCACCCACTTGTTGGTCGTTAATAAACAGGGTAAAAGCACCTCCTGAGCCCGAAAATTTCTGTTGATGATCAAAAGAAACCGACATGATACCGCCGGTTAAGGAATCCGAAATCAGGTAGGGTTCTCCGGAATCTTTAAAACAAAGGGCTCTGCCATCAATTTGCAGATCGGTACGGGCCTGGGTAGCATTCCATTCAATGCCATGATCGCCAATCCAGCTTCGATTTACGTATGCACTGTTGGCGGATGGCATCTGTGTAAATGTTTCAGTAAACGATGCTCCACCTCCTGCTTCATTTACCTGAATGGTGAAAGATTGGGTAGCTTCGTATTCTCCAAAAATGGCGGTAATTTCCACATCATTAGGTCCAACGTCATCCAATGTCGGGGCGCCAAAAAGCATTGCAGTGCCATTGTTCTGATCGTTCAGGTTTAACCAGGTGGGGATGGTTGTTCCGCGGAATTCAACTTCCATGGAAGAAGCACCATCTACTGTTACCTCAACGGTATAAGAATACTGCTGGCCAGTAATCGTTGTAATAATGGGCAATGAAACGAAAATAATTTCCGGTACTTCAATCACCACTTCAATGTTAATAGATTGCTCAGCAACCGTTTCACCATCGGTGGCCGTAAGTTCAACCTGATGAAATCCCTCATCTGCTTCAGTTGGAGTGCCCGAAAGGGTTGCTGCACCAGCGCTTCCACCTGAAAAAGTAAGCCAATCAGGCTTTTGTGTATAACTCACCATAACAGGGCTTCCATTACCGCCACTGGCCGTAATGCTGTAGGAATAATTACTTCCGGCATGTATGGTTGTGACAGGCACAGAGGTAAATGTCACCGGTGGGTTCTCGTCTCCCCAGATCATTTCTACATATAGCGGATTGTCAATAAAAGGATTTCGGTTGTTTTGCCAAAGATAAATGGCATTGTTTCGGTTTACTTCTTTGATGCTTACGGGGTCTTGTTCATGCCATTCTAAAAGCATGCTTAGCGCCCATTCAGAAAAAGCGGGGAAATCGGATCCATTTAGCATGGGAGAGTTCCACGTTGAAACTTCATCCTCATACCGGGTAACCATATAAAAATAGCCCCGGGCAAAATCTCCTTTGTATTCGTCAATGGGTTCGAAAACAGTTCCCGAATAGCCGGGATAACTGCTGTTTCCTTTTTTAGACCCATTAAGCGATGTCCAGGTTGCTGAGCCCACTTCACCAAATGGAAAACTGCCTCTTTGTCCGTTCACATAGCCATCGGTAGCAACAATATGAAACAAGTCTGATTCCATGGGATAAGCATCATTAAACCAGCTTCTTGGAAACGAATGCTCGCGGTTGTAGCAATCGCCTTCTCCACTGTAATTGCCGCACTGATCAGAACCAAAAGTAAACTCGTAGGGGGGTGTGCCCCCAGGAATATCTGAATACATATCCCAAACCTTGCCATTGGCTTTTTTGTCGGTATCTTCAAAAGCAATCCATAAGGTGCCGTAATCCAGTGAATTGTGGTTGTCTATGATGTTTTTTAGTGCTGTTTTTAACTCTGGGCCGGTTAATCCGTCTGCATCATCGTAATAACCGGTGGGGATTTGTGCTGAAACGCTCAACCCCAAAAGGATCCAGATCGATATAGGGATAAACAGGAATGAGTAAGTATTTAATTTGTGAGAGTGGTGTTTTATTTTATCCATAATATTGGTATTGTTCGGCAAAATATTTTTACTGGCTACAAAGGTACGATTGACATCCTGATTTTGTTTTCTTTTTTTTGATTTAAAAAAAATGCTAACTATTTCGATCATTTTTCATAGATTAGCAGTTCTTATTTTTAATCAAATGCTTATTTTTATTTCTCAATATACATTTTTCTAACCCTTTATTTGATATGCTATGAATGTACCCGCAAAAACACTGCTATTTGTAATGCTAATGATTACCTGCATGGGAATCAGTGCACAAACTTCAAACGATGGTTTTGAAGTGATAGGAAGATGGAACCTAACCATTACTATTGAAGACAATGAAATGGAAGAACTGGGCCTTTTTCGGCACGGTTTGATGGCTGAAGATGGTTTTCCCGGTTGGCTGGAAGTGCGCAAATCCGGTTTCGCAACCCTCATAGGGTATTATGTGGGCTACGAAGGAAGTGCAAGGCCCATTTCGGAAGTTTATTATGTTGCCAATGAAAAGAAATATCATTTTACCATTCCCCCTCAATGGATGGATATTGATGATATTTATTTTGAATTTACCCTGGCTGACGATAAACTAACTGGTATCAAAGTTCTTGATGGACAAAGGTTGAAATGGACCGGCGTTCGGGCTCCATCACTTACCCGCAACCAACCACCTGTGTGGGGTAACCCTAAGAACCTGCTCGATGATAATTTGAGCCGGTGGATCATTCCCGCAAATAACAAGTTTCGTATGATTGACGGAGTGCTGGTTAATGAAGCAGTGGGCGGCAACCTGGTTACCAATGAGAAATTCAACGATTTTAAACTCAGCATTGAATTTCGTTATCCTGAAGGTAGTAATAGTGGTATTTACCTTCGTGGCCGCTACGAAGTGCAGATAGAAGACAACCATGGCCGCGAAACCAACGACCTGATGATTGGCGGTATTTACGGATTTATTGAACCCACTGTAATTGCCGCCAAACAAGCCGGTGAATGGCAAACCTATGAAATTACCCTTGTGGGTCGTCATGTAACAGTTGTACATAATGGCATCGAAGTAATTTCCAACCGACCCATACCCGGCATTACAGGTGGGTCGCTGGATAGCAAGGAAGGAGAACCCGGTCCGATCATGATACAGGGCGATCATGGCCCCATCGAATTCAGAAAATTTGTAATTACCCCAGCGATCAATTAATGCTACTACAAAAGGAATAGATTCATTAATAATCAGAATATTATATACACTGGTACTCCGGAAGCCACTACTTTCCGGGGTATTTTTTTTGCTTAGTAGGGTCGAACTGGAAAAAATAACTTTGTAATCTCTGTGACTCTCTGTGTCTGCGGTTCCATAAACTCCAGCTTCCGACTTCCAACTTCAAGGTGAACCGGATACATCTTTTCACCATCCAACCACTTCGAGGGTTTTCAACCACTCAAAGGGTTTTCGAGCATTCCCGCAGGACTTCCCCCCTGTCCCCAACTCCCCCGATCCCCAAATCCCCAACTCCCCTAAATCTTTCCCGCTCTTTGCGTGAAGTGAATTCCGGTTTCCAGCTCTCCCCGTCACTCTGCGACTTTCCGTCTCCGCGGTAAAAGAAACAACAAACCCCCAATCTCAAAATTTAGTATCTTTGCAGAAATCATAAACACCATGACAATCAAGCATCAACAAAGCGAAATGTCTAATCGGGAGCCTTTGTTTATAAATCCTTTTACCGATTTTGGGTTTAAGAAAATATTTGGTGAAGAGCCCAATAAAGATCTGTTGATTGATTTCCTAAACGAGCTGCTTCGCGAGCAAAACATATCCATCAAAGACCTGACCTACAAAAGATAGAACATCTGGGCCGAACGGATATGGACAGGAACGTGGTGTTTGATCTCTATTGCGAGAATGAGCTGGGTGAGAAGTTTATTGTAGAGATGCAAAAGGCAAAGCAGAGTTTCTTTAAAGATCGGAGTGTGTTTTATTCCACTTTCCCCATTCAGGAACAAGGCGTTAAAGGTAATACCTGGAATTTTCAGTTAAAGGCAGTTTTTGCGGTAGGAATTCTGGATTTTTTTTTGACAACCAGGATAATAAGGATAAGCCCATTGTAAGTCATGTGCAACTGATTGATAAGAGAACATTAAAGTGTTTTATGATAAGCTTACCTACATCTTTGTGCAGATGCCTAATTTCAATAAAGAAATTGATGAGTTGGAAACCCATTTGGATAAATGGTTGTTTGTATTGAAAAATCTGCACAAATTTGACCGGATACCCGAAAAAATAAAAGAGAAGATATTTGAAAGAGTTTTTAAAATAGCTGAATACCATAAAATGAGCAAGGAAGAACAATTGGCCTACGAAGACAGCCTGAAATATTACCGTGATTTGAAAAATTCGTTAGATACTGCCGAGCAGGATGGTTTTTTACGCGCCCAAAAGCAATACCAGGGTGAGCTTGAAAAGGTGCTTGCACAAAAAGATGAGGCATTTAAACAGAGAGAAGAAGCCCGACAAAAACTATCCAGAGCCATTAAAAGGATGCTGGAAAAAGGTTTTTCTTTGGCTGAAATTACTGAAGATATGGATATTACAATCGAAGAAGCTGAAAGACTTTCTAAACTGTCCGATTAGAAAAAGCGAAGCATCAAAAAATATTCCAACTGAGATACAACAAAAATATCCTGAAATCCCCTGGAGAAAAATGTATGGGCTAAGGAATTTAATAGCCCATGAATATTTTGGCATTGATTACGAAATGATTTGGCAAATTGCAAAAAATAATTTGCCGCAAAATCGAGATGATTTAAAGAAAGTTATTGAAAAAGAGAAACCCTGAAAATTCATAGTTTGGATATGAATTTCCAGGGTTTGGTATTTAGACAAAGATAGAAAGCTGCAGGAGTTTAATCCACAACAAACGCTTCTCCATTGATAAATGAATCACTGGTTTTCAGGTTGGTTACATGGTTGATGCGGTTTTCTTTTTCCACACCATCAAAACGGCTGTTGTTGATATAGATACCATCTACCGGGGCACGCTCGTAAGCATTGATGAAAACCACCCGTTCGCTCTTCTGGCTGGTAATATTATCCAGATGGATGTTGCGAACAATCGGGGTAAACTCGCCGGCATCGCCTTCTTCGTAATCAAAATCGATATGGAGAATGGCCATTTTAACCGTCCCCACATCAATATTACGTACAAACACATTTTCGATAACTCCCCCGCGGGTTGAGTTGGTTTTGATGCGTATGATGCGGTCGAGGTTGGGGCTATCCATAACACAATCTTCGGCAAAAACGTTGCGAACATTACCCGATATTTCGCTGCCCATCACCACGCCGCCATGCCCATCCTTCATGGTGCATTTGCGCACGATGATGTTTTCTGAAGGGGTATCGAGTCGCCGGCCATCGGCATTGCGGCCCGATTTGATAGCAATACAGTCATCGCCGGTATCAAACAGACAGTTTTCAATGAGCACGTTTTTGCTCGACTCGGGATTGCAGCCATCGTTGTTGGGCCCGTGACTGATCACCGAAACGCCACGTACGGTAACATTCTCTGAAAGAACAGGATGAATAACCCACATAGGGGAATCGATGATGGTAACCCCTTCAAGCAGAATGTTTTTTGATTTGTAGAACTGTATAAATTTCGGGCGCAGGTAATAGCCGGGCCCAAAAACACGGTCTTCAACAGGAACACCATCCTCAGCCATCTGGCGCAAACGGGCAACTGCTGCCAGTTGATTTTCGGGCACTGTTTCCCACGTTTGCCGGCTCCAGGGGCCTTTCCAGAACCACCAGTTGTCCTTGTCAGCATTGCCATCCAGCGTACCTTGTCCGGTAATGGCCACATTTTCTTGCTCATAGGCATAAACGAAAGGGGAGTAGTTCCACAATTCTGTCCCTTCCCATCGGGTAAATACCATGGGTAAATAATCCTCGTGGTTTTGACTGAACTTTAATACGGCATTTTCAGCAAGGTGCAGATTAACATTGGACTTCAGATGTACTGCTCCGGTTAGAAAAATTCCCTCAGGAACCAGAACCATTCCGCCACCAGCATCTGAACAAGCTATAATAGCTGCATTAATTGCCTGTGTCGATTTTGTTTCGCCATCACCAACGGCACCATAGGCAGTTATGTCAAAAACGACATCAGGAAATTCCGGTGCCACAATTTGGGAAAGAATATTATCAAGATTTTCCCAGGAAACTTCTGCATCGGCACCCTTGCCGGGGCCCGATGAACAGGCCCCGTTAGCAAGAATTACCAATAGTGAAAGTATCAGGAACAGACCATTAAAAGATCGCTTTAACATAATACTTGGTTTTAAAATTTGACTTTTCAGTCAGGTTTATAACTATTCAGGCGCTGTTACTTATTGTTTGATAAACAACTCTCTTGCCTGCTTTTGATCAGATACAATTTGTAAAATGTAAACCCCTTGGTCGAGTGAGCTGATGTCGATAATTTCACGGCTGGATGCAGCAACCTTGTGCAACACAACCTGTCCGTTGACATTAATTACCTGTACAATTCTACCCTGTAAACTTTGCGTCCATTCAAGGGTCAACTGTGAAGATGCAGGATTGGGATACATCCTGAAACCGATCTCATTTAGCTCACTTACTGAAGTGGAAATAGTGAAATTGATGGTGTAAGTTTCAACGGTGGTTCCGTCTTCGGCTGTTACTTCAATGGTTGCGGCACCCGGAAGGGCATCTGCCTGGGTAATAACAACGGTTGCATTGGCATCAGCTGCCAAAGCAGAAACTTCTGGCGCTTCGGTAGTGCCTTCCGGAAGTACAACATCATAAACCAGTACATCAGGGGCAAAATCAGCCAATGTTTCAGTACCCACGGTAATCTCTGCCAGTTCTGTGTTGGAAGAGATAAAGCGTAGGGTCACGTTGTAGGTATATATGGTGAATCCATTTACCGCTGTTACTTCAACGGTTGCCATTCCTGGTAATTCCGTAGCCTGTGTTATGACCATCTGGGCATCAGGGTTATTTATGGTGGCTGAGATTGCGGGAATATCAGTAGTGCCATCGGCTAATATGATGTCATAGTCTAGTATTTCAGGATCAAATCCTTCAATCAGTGCACCATCTACCAAAAGTTCTGAAACCGTTGCATCCCAGTTGGGGGTAACCACGTTGGTTGGGATGGATGAACCTTCACCCGGAGCATAGGCACCTGTTTCATCCCAGATGATCCAGTCGATGAGAGCCGCAGAGTTGTGCGATCCATTCCCATCTCCAAAACGGAAATATTGGTTGGTAGTAGTTTCGCTTGTTGTTCCAACCGCGATGGGGATAGGGTCTTCATTTAGGTAAAGTTTGATATCGCCTTCGGATTTGGTTATCCTGTAAATGTTCCAGTCGCTCAAAGAAACACCTTCCGGAGCGGGGATTTCACCGCCATCACCGCCGCCAATACCGTGATGTAATCGTACACGGTTTTCCTCACGGTTGATATATAAACGTTCACGGATTCCATTGTGCTGAATGTCAAGTTCTATAACCCTACGCGACTCATCGTTGGCCGCTTTTACTTTCATAACCATGGTTAGACCAGGAGTTTCTGGTTGGAGAGGGGTTCTCCACATGAAATTGTCACCAACAGTAGGTGTGATAAGTTCAAGAAAACTGTTTTCAGCATCATCAGGATCCGTTACCAGGGTATTATTTCCTGTTCCTGAAACATTACTTTCGCTAAATAAAGGAACGTTGGCATCTGGCAATACCCTTGCATCATAAACACGCCATACAAGAGGGCCTTCTGTTACTGTGAAATTAACGGTGTAGGTTTTTTCTGTAGTTCCATCTTCAGCTGTTACAACAATAGTTGTTGTGCCCGGTAATTCAGTAGCAGGATCGATTACTACTCCTGCATTTTCATCGGCTGCAACTGCTGTTACTAAAGGAACATCCATAGTACCGGCAGATAGTTCCACATCATAGGACAGAATATCAGAACCGAATCCTTCAACCGTTGTTCCATCGATCAGCAGATCATTCAGATCAGCATTTTCTGAAATGTTTCTGATGTTGACGGTATAGGTTAATACAGTGAAATTGTCTTCTGCCGTTACAACAATGGTGGTAACTCCGGGAATTTCAGTGGCAGGGGTAATAACCACATTCGCATTTGCATCGGTTGCCTCAGCGGTGATAGCTGGCACATCAGTTGTTCCTACGGGGTAAACCAGGAAATATTCCAGTACATCAGCACTAAAACCTTCTATGGTAACACCATCAACCAGCAAATCTGTCAGGGTAGCGTCATTGGAGCCTGTAAGCAGATTAATGGTATAAGTTAATTCAGTAACACCATCTTCTGCTGTTACAACTACAGTGGCTACCCCTGGGAATTCTGTTGCCTGGGTAATTACCACTGTTGCGTTTTCATTACTTGCAGTGGCTGTAATAACAGGAATATCAGTGGTTCCAACAGGGTAAAATATATTGTATTCAATAACATCAGGATCAAATCCGGGAATTGTAGCATCATCGGCCGAAATATCAGATAATGTGGCATCAATTGAAACCAACACAAAATTCACAGTGTAGGTTTGTTCAGCAATGCCATCTTCGGCGGTAACCAAAATGGTAGTCTGGCCGGGTAGCTCAGTTGCAGGTGTAACCGCAACAGTAGCATTTGGCCCTGTCGCAACGGCAGTAACTTCCGGAACATCTACAGTGGTTTCCAGTGGTAGGGTAACTTCGTAAACGAATACTTCAGGATCGAAATCAGCCAAAGTTACTCCACCAACAGTAATTTCCTGTAAAGTTGCTACATCTGAAATGATGCGGAAATCCACCGTATATGTTTTTGTGGTGATGCCATTTTCGGCAGTTACCAATACGGTTGTGCTTCCTGGAATTTCAGTAGCCGGGGTAATTAATACAGTGGCTTCAGAATCGCTGGCAACAGCAGTAACGACTGGTACATCAGTTGTTCCAACAGGCAAAACAACTTCATAGTCAAGCATGTCGGCGCTGAAGTTTTCAACGCTTACAGCATCAACATTCAGTTCATCAAGATCGGCATTCCATGAGGGGGTAACTACAGGATCGGGTATGGCAGCCCCTTCACCTGGAGCATAAGCACCGGAAACATCCCACACTACCCAGTCGAAATCGGCACCAAGTGTTGCGCCACTATCGCCATCACCGAAGCGGAAATGTCTGTTTCCACTTGCTGCCGATGCCGGAGTGAAGCTAAGAACCGGGGTGGGATCTTCGTTTAAGTAAACATTGGTTCCGGTTGCAGACATGGTAAACCGATAGGTATTCCAGGCAGTAGGATCATAGCTTTCATCAAGCGTTACATTATCTCCCTCGCCATTTCTGATTCTAAATAGTTTGGTTGCGGTATGAACTGTTATTCTTGATCGGATGTCGTTGTAATGCATGTCAAGATCAATGGTCATATCCCGGTCAATATTACCTCTTACCCGCATTACCACGGTGAGATCGGTAACAGTAACATCATGACTGGAAAAATTCATTCTCCATAAAAATGCATTTTGCGGATTGCCGCTTACATCCATCTGCAGA
>JAABRR010000042.1 GCA_011390785.1 Sphingobacteriia bacterium | reverse complement strand
GAAGCAGGTGCCGTTGTATTTGCCGATGGACTTACCAACGCGGTTACCAGTGAAACCGGTGAAGGCATCACAGCTGATATTGGGTACAGCAGCAGCAATACAGACCCATCTTCAGATGGCTGGATATGGCAATCGGTTCCTTTTAATGCAGACTGGGGTGATAATTTTTATTACCAGGGCTTTTTAACCGATGTTCCGGCGGGCGAATACATCTATACCTTCCGCTTTCAGTTGGATGATGGCCCTTACGCATACGCGGGTACAGACGGATTATGGAATGGAACCAGCAGTGTGAATAAAACATTTACAGTAAACTCAGTTACCGGTGTAACTTCCGATGATTTCAAAACACCCTCGGTTCATGTATATCCGAATCCGATAAGAAACGGTGAAATCAACCTGGAGCTAAATAATATGGAAGCTGGCGAATATGATCTTTATTTAATTGATATCACAGGTCGGGTAATGCAAAATAGCAAACTGATGTGTTCATCCGGCACAAATACTTTCCATATACCTACAACAGCAGCCAAAGGAATTTTTCTTCTTCAAATAACATCACTTCAAAATAAAGGCAGTTTAAATATAAAAACTGTTATAGAATAGCACTTCTATTTTACTAAATGACTTTGAGTTCGCCCAACGGGTGTTTTTCTCGTTGGGCGACTTCAAGTTCGTTGCACGAGTAAAAACCCAAACCGGTGCCCGTGACGGGGCCGCTTTAAGCGACCCCGCCACTGAAAAGAATCGCAGGTGGTGGTTGCGCTGGAAATGGAATAGGAGCCCTGATCAACATTCTGCACCAGCGCCAAAATCATCGTGCGCACCTAACCCGGGGTTCGCACCCCGGGCTATTCATATTTAACCCCGCTGGGGTTATTTGCTTGGTTCAAAGGTAGTTAGGTGGGTTTTGGCACTGCATGTCTTCTGTCTCCGGTCTCCTGTCTTCGGTCACTCTTCCCCCCTAAAATTTAACATAAATTTCCCGCCCCTTTTCACAAATATTATACTTACATTTGAAGTGTTTATTTTATGTAAACCAAAAACATATTACCTATGGGAAAGGAATAAAACAATTGAAAATCAGCAATCCGGTTCAAAAAAGAAAGCACAGGAAAACATTTGAAAGAGATAAAGAACTGAAGACAACCGCACACTACCTGCTTTAAAAGTATTCTCACACAAGCCTTGTATTTTTATGCAATGCATTGGCAAGGACTTGAAAATTTAACTTACCTTATAAGATTTACAAAAAAACTAAAAAAATGCACTTATGAAAAAAATACTATTGATTATAATTTTTATGGCAGCTTTGCTAGCGAGAGGTCAGGATTACATTCCCCTTATAGGCGAAAACAAGGTTTGGTCGGTTTCGCACGAGAAATTCACTTTTTTGGGTGATACTACTATCAATGATTTAGAATATTCAAAACTATTCTACCACAATTTTATTCAGGAATTTACCCCAGATTCACTTGAGTATGTGGCCGCCTTAAGAGAAGATACCATCAATAAAAAAGTGTACTTTATTTGGAAAGATTTCAATACAGAAGTTCTGCTTTATGATTTTTCTTTGGATGTTGGTGAAACTTTCCATGCCCAATACCCTGAATTTAGTTTTAGCGGGCCAACATATTTTGTGAATAACATAAATCCCCGGTATTTGGATGTATCAAGGGTAACCGATTCAATTATTGAAGGTAAAAGCAGAAAAGTATTAGTTATGGCGAATCACTACAGCTATGATATAGAAGATTATTTTATTGAGGGGATTGGAAGCCGCTTTGGAATAATATACGCTGGATATGAACTAGAATTTGATCGAGAATATCCCTTTTTGTTATGTTTACATGAAAACAATACTCTGACATACCAGGAAGAAGACCCCTTTTCTATTTCTCAAGTAGAGCCTTGTTATTCAATTCCTACAACAAATGTTGATGAATTCACAAACAACAGTTTGGTTCTTACCATTTCATCAACCCTGATTGATGAAATGTTTAGCATTAGGAGCAATACTCCATTGAATGAAATCACCATTTCAAACCTTAATGGCAGAATTGTTTACCAATACCGTTCTTCCGAAAACATTACCCAACTGAGTATAAATGTTGCTCATTGGGACAGTGGATTGTATATTGTCAGAGCCGGTAATTCACAGCATTTCGTATCGAAGAAAATAGTTAAACTGTAATTTTTAAAAGAAATAATTATGAAAAAGATAAATATAAAACCTTTCTTTCTTTCTTTCTTTCTTTATATTCATTTTTAATATTGGCACACATGAGTCCAATTATTGAAGAAATTAGTGAAGAAAAAATTAATAAGTACAATAATTGTACTCGCACATCCATAGATTTCATCTCCAAATATCAATTGCCTGAAAGTTATATCCCCTATAGTGATACAGCTCCATTGATAACAGTAAAGATTAATTTTAATGTTTGGCAAAAAGCTGATGGTACTGGTAATTGGCCACAGGACCCTCAAGTTGATCAATTTTTTCAGCAAACCGTTTACAATATTAATAATCATCATATAGGCTTTAATTACCTACCTTCTAAACCGGTTCCCGGTGCTTACCCGCATGTCAGTGATACCAGAATCAGGGTTGAACATGAAGTCTTTTATTATACTGTTGATTCATTACATGGTATAAATAATGGAAATGCTTTACTAGACTACATAGAAATCCATCATCCAGAAAGATTGGAAGGTATAAACATTAACATTGTGCGTGTTTTTACAACACATACAGGATCTGCGAATGGACCAGATTACAATACTGATACACGGAACCTTTATGTATTGCACAGTAATAAGGAAGTAATACCAGAGTATATCCCAACTGAATCATGGGCATTTGCAGATCATATAGCGCATGAGTTGGGTCACAATTTTGATTTACATCATACTTATTTGGGCTCGCCGTGGCCAGAATTAGTTAATCCCACCCATCCCGACTTTTTAAGTGATGTACTTGAACTTGTAGGAGATAACTACTGGCCATGTTATGATCCACTAAATGGTATTTGCTATCATAATCATGGTTGGGATGGTTGTAGTCCTACTGATTCTCTTAGTGGTTGTTCAAATAATCTAATGGGAGGTGTACATATTGGGAAAAACAAAACCCCCTTACAAATTGGTAGAATGCGTCGTGAACTCTCATTAAAAACCACTCGCAAATATGGATATGGATACCATGAAATACCCTATTCAATTTCACAGAATGAAACCTGGGATTTCAGCATAAAGTTCTACCAGGATGTTGTTGTTGAATCGGGTGCAACATTAACAGTGCAATGTGAAGTCCAAATGGTACCTGAAGCAAAAATTGTTATAAAACCTGGAGGTAAACTGATAGTTGATGGAGGAAGGATCGGGACAGACTATTTTAATAAAGCACCCTGGAAAGGCATCTACGTAGAAGGTAATCGCAATCTTTCCCAAACCTTTGCCAATCAGGGGGCGGTGATTCTGCAAAATGGGGCCATCATCGAAAATGCCGTTAGCGCTATAAACCTGCATTCTTATGACGAAATGTGGTGGACAAACGGAGGTATCGTGCAGGCCACCAATGCTACTTTTCGTAATAATAGGCGGGATGTTGCCTTTGTTGCCTATCAGAACAAAAACAGTTCTGGTACCGAAATCAATAATATCTCCTACCTTACCGGTTGCACCTTTACTATAGATGATAATTCGTTATTTGAAAACCCTATTCAGAACGTAACTCTTTGGAGTGTAAAAGGCATTGTATTTACCAACTGCAATTTTTCTGATACCCGCACCGGGCTGGTTTATGAAGGTAGTGAAACCAATGCACGTGATGGTATTTATGCCTACACGGCAACCTTTAAAGCATTGGGTTGCGATTTTACCAACCTGAAGTATGGTATTTACAATACCTCTGTTGGAGCCAGCCATACCTTTACAGCAGGCAATTGCGAGTTTGATTGCTTCCGTGGCCTGTACAACAACTCCGCAGTAAATCCAAGTATTTACAGCAATCAGTTTACGGTAAGGCCAGGCTACATGTTTAACGACGATATGGGCTCTTGCAGCGATACCTACGGCTTGTATATGGATAATTCGCTGAATTTCAATATCCATGACAATATTTTCACCAGCAGCGGTACACAGGCTCCCTATTGCAATAGTTTTGGAGTGATTGTACGCAATTCAGGTAGTACCTATAAAAACCTCTATCGAAATACATTTTCTGGCTTTTACAATGGTATTCAGGCGATTGGGAATAATAAAGGTTTAGGTTCTGGAGATGGACTGGAAATCCGCTGTAATTTCTTTTCCAACGATCATTACATGGATATTTATGTTACCAGCCCGGGGATAAGATTTTACCAGGGTTTAAAGACTGTACCATCAAATGATGAACTTGCCGGTAACCTGTTTAGTGACAATACCTGGTATTGGAATTCAGGCGATCTTTTTCACTATTATCACCACGATCCTGCTTCACATCCCAACATTTTACCCGACTACTACAACCCAAACAAAATAGCCATGTTTCAGGCAACCGGCCTGGAATTCTATTTTGACACCATAGCATCCTGCCCACTACCCACCCGTTCGCGCTCCCTGGAGATGCTGGTAACAGATATTACTGATGCCAAGACCCAGTACGATGAAACCGATCAATTGCTGCAAAGCTATGTGGATGATGGCAATACCGACCTTATGACCCAACAGGTAGAGATGACCGGCGATTACGATGCCTGGCAAACCTACCAATACCTGATGCAAACATCACCCTACCTTTCCGAAGAAGTGCTATCAACCCTTAGCGAGCGCGAAGATGGCTTTAACCAGGCCATGATTCGCGATGTGCTGGTAGAAAACCCACAAGCTGCCAAATCGCAGGAAGTTACCGAAGCACTTGACAACCGGATCAATCAACTTCCAGCCTATATGCGTTGGCAAATACGCAACGGGTTGTATCAGTTTGGGCAAAAAGAGATAATGGAATTGCACCAGGCAGCTCAAAAAATACGTTTCGACGAAGCGGTGAACGAGATGATCTTTCATAAAATGGAAGGTACCGAAGGTTGGGAAAATACCCCATCACTTAGCGAACTGCTTGCCGATGTGGATGATGCAAGCTTCCAGTTTTTGCGTAGCGAATTTGCATTTGATGAAAACGGCTATGATGCAGCCATTACAACACTCAATCAAATTGCCACTGATTTTACTCTTGCCGATGCGGCAGATCAGCAAAAGTGGAATGACTATATGCAGTATTATTCGGTGATGAACGCCCTGGAACAGGCAAATGACACCTTGACCGAAGCCCAATTACAGCAACTTATGGCACTTACCGAGGCCAGCCCACGGGTTGCAGGTAAAGCAATTGCGTATTTGATGCACCATAACATGCTGGACTATCAGGAGCCCATTTATTACCCTGAAGAAGAGATGGAAATGAAATCGGGTACCGTAGAAATGCAACCTGAAATTATGGTGTTGGAAGAATCAACCACCGATAAATTCCTTATTTTCCCCAATCCGGCACTCGATTATATCACCCTGTCGTGGTGTTCCGATGTAGCAATTTCAGCAGGAATGAGTGTGGACTTTTTCGACTCACGCGGTGTTTTGGTGCATAAAGAGCCACTTACCAGCAACTGCGATCAGGTGATTCTGCAGGTTACCAACTGGAAAAGTGGCACTTATACCGCCACCTTTACCGGATCAACTACCCATAGTATTACCTTTGTGGTAGGCAGATAAGAATATCGCACAATCACTAACCCCAACTTTATGTCCCGGGGTAATGCCAGCCCCGGGACATTTTTTAAAATTGTGTCCACTCCGAAAACTTGTGGGAATTTTAATTTTGTAATTAACTGATTATTAAGTCTTAAAATTAGTGTCAATTTGTGTAATTGGCTATGCCGAGCTCCGCTTCGCTCCGGTTTATGGACAATATACTTTTTGGAGTGGACTTAAAATTTAAACTTTTGTGATATGACTAAGCCGAACAAATTATCAACCCTATATACATGTATAGCAATCTTACTCCTGGTCAAATCATTTACCCTGCATAGCCAGATCATTACCCCCGGCCAGGAATACTGGCAGCTGGTTCCCGGTTATTTTACACAAGGATTTGAAGAAGTGGGCAACGAAATGGTTTATGTAACATCTGATTATGGATTAACCGATTTTTTTGGCACATCAGCCTATATGCGAAATATTTTGCATTTTTACCGATATTCAACTGAAGGTAAATTAATTACGACAAAATCATTCAATTTAAATGATTATGGATTGCGACATGCTGAAATCTCAACCTGGGGTTATGACAATGTGTACCGGTTGAGTAATGGAAATGTCCTTATCGGCGCTCATGCTTCAGCACCCTATGACACTATCCCTCCCTGGGATGAGAAATTGGAACAAATGACCAGGCAAAATTTTGATTTTTCGTTCGACACCTTATCTCATAAAAGTGATGGCGACCGTGCGGATGTGCCAATAGTAAACCCGGTAATCGCCACCTTTAATCCTCAACTTGATAGTTTGCTTCGTATTGATACCCTGCCGGCGGTGCGCGCATATGGTGCAATTACGGCTTTTCATGAAGTAGCTCCCGATACTTTAATAATAGTATATCACAAGCGCAAGCAGAGCCTGCACGAGATTGTGGAAACCGACAGCCTGTTTAACGTTCGCTGGAGCCAGGAGTTTGGCCATTACGATTATTGGGATGCTGATGTAGCCGATTTTATGGTTACCCCCCAGGGCCACTACAAAGTTATGCTTCGCTACATTTATGGCTGGAATGCTCATCCACTTGGAGTGCAGCGAAATCAGGTGTACATGTTTCACTGGCAGGGAGGCGATCTGATCACATCCTATTCCACATGGTCCAACACAAGGGGGTATAATTTTGGAGCTGCTATGGCCCCCTATCAGGATGATAAAATGGTCATAGCGACCGACGACTGCTGCGAACGGGCTGAGGGAGGGGTTTTCTATCATAACTGGCTAAACTTTAATGAAAACACAGGATTATATCTAACCATTCGCGACTACCTGGGTAATGTAATAGAAGAGCGTAATATTAGTGATTTTATGGAATTATATATGGAAGCATTCATTGGCCCTGATATTGTTCATGGATTAACAATTGAAGACCCCAGTAAACTTTATCCCTGGTTTATACCGTATGAGATGATTTGCAATGATGATGGAACCTACTTAATTGCCGGAATACAATACTCAGAGGTCTGGACACGCATTGGTCGGGGTTTCCTGCTAAAATTGGATGCTGACCTGAATCCGTTGTGGGTGCGAAGATTTGAAATTGATAAAAAGAACTACTATTATTATGTCGACAACAGAGCTACTGTTTTTCAACTGGAATTTACCAACAACAGAATACATGTTGGGGGTTGGTTTCGCTGCGATGCATTTGAAGGTGCAACACCTTATTACACTCAGAACTATCCTTGGATTCCCAGTTTCACCACTTCTTTCTACATCAACCTCGATGAGTATGGCTGTGCCGAGCCCGGCTGCCAGATTGTGGACAACATTGATCTGCCTGCTGCCGGGCTAAGGGTAAAGTTTTACCCCAACCCGGCATCCGATATGCTTAATATTGATATGGGTTATTCCATCCCCGGCCACACCGAAAAAATACTTTACATCAGCGATATGAAGGGCAACCAGGTGCTCACCCACCGCTTTAGCGGCCAGCAGCTCACCATCCCCGTAAACCAACTCACATCCGGTGTCTATCTGGCCTACATCTTCGCCCATGGGCAGGTAATGGTGCGGGAGAAGATTGTGATGGAGTGAAATAAGTTGAAAGTTAAAAGTCAAGAGTTGAAAGTCAAAAGTCGAGAGTCGGAAGCAGAAAGTCGGCTGTCGTTAGTCGGAAGTTGACAGTTAAAAGTTGAATTTCGTAGTCGCCTGACGACTGTGTTCATTATGCAACAAGGGGTAATTACCCCGCTCTCTTCAAAAGAAACGATACCCTTGTGCCGTTGATGATCTCTTCCTGCATGGTGCCGCCGAGCTGGCGTGTAAGCAGTGAAACGAGTTGGGTGCCAAATCCGGTTCCCTTCACCATGCCGGTTTCATCTTTTCCAACGCCATCATCGGCAATGCTTAAATGCAGATGGTGGTCATCATAAGGTCTTAAGCTGAGTTGTATTTTTCCGTTGCCATTTTTGGTGAAGGCATATTTAAGGGAATTGGTCATCACTTCATTTACAATGAGCCCTATCGGAAGGGCGGTATCCACATCCAACTCAATGGGTTCCATCTGGTAATCCACTTCCACTTTTTCTGAAGCATTAAAGGCGTCCAGCAGGTTCTCTGTTAAATTCTGGAAATACTCTTTCATTTCGATGGCCATCAAATTGTTGCCCCGGAACAATTTCTGATGCAAAATACCCATTGAGCGTACCCGGCTCTGGCTTTCCTTCATGGCCGATTGAGCTGCTACATCGCTGGTTTGATGCAACTGCAATTCGAGCAGGCTGGAAACAATCTCCAGGTTATTTTTTACACGATGGTGAATTTCCTTGAGCAAAAGCTCATTCTGGGCATTGCGCTGATCGAGCTGGTGGTTGGTAACGGCAAGATCTTCATTCAGTAGTTGCAGTTGCTGATTCTTTTTCAGGTTGTTGCGATAGCTGAAAAATCCGCTTCCCAGTAGTAATATTAAAAGTCCACCAATGCCAACACTTAACCGCTGAACCTGGTTCTGCTGCTTGATCTGCGCCAACTGATTGCTGATGGTTGCTTCTTTCTGATCGCTGTCGTACTTTATTCTGAGCTCGCTTTTTACCGCAGCCAACTCTTCGGTAAGCCTTTGAGTTTGGGCATAGCGGGCGTTATTCTGATAAAAAAGTGCCGAATCAGGCTCATTGAGGTTTTCGTAACAATCGGCCAGCCAAAACTGCTTGTCTTCCAGTATTTGCCAATTCTTGATACCTCTCTCCTGGTGATGCGCCAATGAAGCCCTGATGTAGGGAATGGCCTGTTGGTATTTTCCCTGCAAGCGGTAAACATTGCCGATATCACCTTTCCAACCGTCGGCTTCCTCTTCATTTTCTACAATGGTTTTGATCACACTCCACGAATACAGGAAATCTTCCAACGCATTTTCATAATCTTCGAGCTCAACATACACTTTACCCCGCCAGGCACGCACATTCGCCATGTGCACATTGTCGGCACCATCGTAGCGGCGGTTAATTATATCCACCACCTGTTGTGCCTTTTCAAGTCCCAGTTCGGCCTGCCCCACCTTGGGGTAGGTGTGAATTAAGCCGAGCAAGGGTTGAATGAGCTCATTCTCATCGGTATGATTGGCTTCGATCAGTTCAAGCGATTTTTCACCGTACAGTAATGCCTGCTCATAATCCTGCGATTCGCGAAAAAGGTAGTTCAGACTGGCATAAGCTCCGCCAACATCCATGGGCATCTCCAGCTCTTCATATATTCGGACCACTTCAAATAGGTTTTCTTCCGCCTGCAGGAACCTACCCATGCTTACCAGGTCTTTTCCCACCCTGTCGTATGCCCGTGCAATTTTTTCCATATTATCAGTCCGCAGGAGGTATTCCAGGGTTTTTTTATCATGAAAATAGGAAGAATCGGGGTTATTGGATTTTACACTAAAGTAGTGGAAAGACGCTATTAAATTATGAGCCTGGGCAATGTCTTCAGGATCACCTTCCTGCTTGGCTTTGTTGAGTGCAAACCAGGCAGCTTCGTATGTTTCATCAAAGCGATGGGAAGTATTGATTTCGTTGATCTCATTTTCGAGAAAAGAAAACAGGCTATCCAACGGCATTTCCCTGATAGCATCAGATTGAGCAGCAACTCCGGTGCTCATAAAAAGGAATAGTAAAATCCAGATATTCTTCATTTCTAAACTGATTTAATTCTTTGTAAAAATTGCTGTTGATAAGATTTGCTTAATGTCAACATTTTCCCACCAATATAAACAGCATGTTCATCCAATTCATCGATGTGGCTGAGATTGACAATATGCGAGCGATGGATACGCTGAAATTGAGCGGAGGGTAGTTCATCCTCCAGACTTTTCATAGGAATGGAAAGCAGATGATCCTGTGTTGTTGTTATAATACGGCAATAATTTCTTTCTGCCTGAATATATAGGATGGTATCCAGCAAGATTTTCATTTTCTTCGCACCATGGTGAATAAAGATCCGGTCAGGAAGTGCGATTTCTTCCTTTTTCTGATGCTGCGCATTTTGCAATGGGTCTTCATCAGATATAAGATTGATTGTGAGCTCCAATGCACGTTTAAGCTCCATCTTATTCATGGGTTTGGAAAGAAATGCATACGGTTTGGCTTGTTTAGCGCGGGCAAAGGAGGCATCATCGAAATTACCGGTAAGGAATATTACCGGCAAATGGTACTCATCCTTTAACAAACGGGCCAGTTCTATTCCGTCCATACTTCCCCTTAGTTGAATATCTACCAAAGCAATATCAGAAGGGTATGACTGCAAATAATGCAATGTTTCTTCAGCACCTGGAAATATACCTGCAACTTCATAACCCAGCTCTGTAAGATACATGGATATTTTTGCAGCAATGATCATTTCATCTTCTACCACCACTATTTTCATCGGAGATTCTGCCAGGTTTGATACAATATTGCATTTTAATTACATAAAGTTACAACTATAGCCGGAATTTGTTTCGGTCAGTCAAAAAGATTATACGGTCAGCCAAACACACCTCCGGGTCAATTCCTGTAGTTTCCTTTAAAATGGATGTTTAACTATAAATTGATTCATGATAAATTCTAAAATTTTAACCTATGAGAAAGTTCAAGTGCTGCCAATGCCGCCGTAAAAATTGGAGTTGCCGGGTCAGCTGGTATCTTTGTCACCACCAATTTTGAGTTTTCTGTTACCATGAGTGTCAGGTTTTGAAACCGGAGACATGTCCATTGTAACCACTGATGATAAAACATGTATTTCTGTTAGCGAAAGATTCGAAGCATCCTCACTAACAGATTCAGAAGGCGGGGGCGATATTTTTATAGGGTTTGGCAATACGCTGGGACTGGGATTATATGAAAGATTGCGAATAAATGATAGCACCTGCCACGTGATTCAGGATATGGGGCTGATATACGCACCTTTGGATACCACCCAGTTTATTTACACCAAAGAAAACATTTTACAAGATATTGCCGCCAGACAAGCCATTGTGGATAATGAAGAAATGGGTGTTCGCGAAAGAAACAATGCTCAAAACCAGATAGATGTATGGAACCAGGTGTTGGAAATGAATACCGCCAACATCAACAATCCAGATAATCCGACAGCAGGACCATCAATATCATTCGGCGGTTCAACCAGCAGAACAGTAAGCACCAGCATTGCCACCACTGAAACAAATACCATCGAATATCAGCATTACATTGGTGTAAGTGCCGGATTACAAGCTGTAATAGAAGTGGGCGGATCCGGGATTTCCGGTGGCTATCAGTACAAAGGGTCCAAGCGGTTTGGAGAAACCCAGAACCAATCAGACGAAATAGCCACTTTGGTGAGTTATACACTCAGTGATAAAGACCCCGGTGATTTGTTCAACGTGCAGGTAGTAAGGGATCCTATGTATGGAACACCCATTTTCAGGCTGTTGGATGGCACCAGAAGCAGTTGCCCGTTTCAGGGTGGCTACCAGCGCGATCAGCCATTGGTGAAGCACAACAATACAACAGATAATCATATTATTGCAGAAGGCAATCCGATGGGTGACCCGTTTATTTTCCTTATCGATTTATGTAATGAATCGAACGAAACGCGCACTTACAACCTGAAACTGAATGCGACCAGCAATTTGAATGGTGCTGTGGTCTCGGCTTCCGGCGTGCCACTCAATGGAAACGATCTGGGTCAGTCATTCAGCATCCCTGCCGGCACCTGTCTGGAAAATGTTGTGGTTAATGTGAGCAGGCTCAATGCATCAAGTCCGATGTCGTACCCCAATCTGGAACTATTCCTTTACGCACCATGTGAAGAAAGCATCCAGTCCAGTATTTTTGCAACGTTCAATTTTGTTGACTATACGAATGTTAATGAATTGCTTGGACTCATTTCAGAAGTAGCTCTGTTTCCAAATCCGGCTTCTCAATCGGTAACGATTGCCTTTGATCTGATGAAACAGGCAAGTGTAACTGCAGAAATATATGATCTGGTGGGAAAACTTCATAAAATAAATACCCTGGAATCCGGAACAATCGGTAAGCAGCAACAAACCATTGATGTATCGCCATTGCCTGTAGGAGTATACCTGATGAAGATCCAAATTGGCGATTCAGGATTTTTGACAAGAAGACTTGTGATCAGTAAATAAAAATTTTACGGGAATCAGCATCTCATGAAAGTTATGATGTGTAAGTTGGGAGCCACCCGATAAAATACAATGAATCAATTAGTGGTCGGACGAATTCAAGGTCGCCCGGCCACATTTATAAAAACACAGATTCAATTTCTATTCCTTTATTCCAATCCCACCTTTATCAGTTTAACAGCATAGCCCGGCACTGAGAGCATCTGTTTTGAAAAATTGAGAGGCAGTTCTTCTATGATAACGTTGGGTTCTTCTCCAGGAGTGTTGTAGGCTTCCGGATCATCGTTCTGAATCATCCAGGCTTGTCCATCTTTAGCAGTTTTGATATCTGCCAGATCAAATTTCAGGCTTTGTGGGATGGAATCCATATTAACAACTGCAATGGTAAGGCTGCTTCTATCTTCGGTAAGTGCAGCGGCAACATCCAGGTTGGGATTGGTGCTTTCGATATTAACCGGAATGGTTCCAAACTTATGGCGGTATAATTTCAAAACAAGTCCGGTGGTTTCGAAGGCTGATGTGGTTTGGGTGGTTTTAATGGCGCCAATAACATTCACAGTTTGGGCATAATTGGCCATGTAGTAAATATCGCTGTTGCGGAAATACTCGTGCAACCCCATGGCAATTCCAAGCCCGTCTTTGTGATGATATCGCACGCCCAGCTCACCGTAAATATAATCGCCATACCAGTAATTCCATTCATCCATCGCAACTTTGATGTTTTTCTCCCTCAGGCCCGGAATTGTTTCCAGGTATCCACGATGGGCATCTGCTACCCGTTTGATGGAATTCTTAACCTGAGCCATATGTTCCTGCAAATTGTCAAGTTCCCGGTCATAGATGTGTTCGCTGAGAAGATCCATATAATCAGCACTTTGGGTAAGCATTGTCTCACTCCATTCACCCACGGCGCCCACAGCAATAAGTTGTGCAGTTGAGTCAACACTCCAGATTGCTTTTGCCATATCATTGTGCTTCTGCACATAATCTTCGAGAGGCATATGTCCGAGTTGCCAATCACCATACATTTCGTTGCCTACGGCCCAGTAGCGGATTTCAAAAGTTTCCGGGCTTCCGTTTTGTGCACGCAGTTTGCCCAGCGCAGATTCCTCACTTCCCCTGCAATATTCAATTTGTTCGGCTACTTCCTGTACTGTACCCAAACCCGTATTTACAGCAATAAAAGGTTCAGCGTTGATCATTTCCATCAATTGCATATACTCGTGCATGCCCACATCATTATGCTCTACCCCTTTCCATGCCGGATTTTTTCGGGGAGGACGCTGGTCAGTTTCACCAATCCCATCGCGCCAGTTGTAACCGCTAACGAAATTACCTCCCGGCCAGCGGTAAATGGGCGAATTGAGCTCTTTCAACAGGGCCACCACGTCAGGGCGCCAGCCATTGACATTATCGGCAGGCATAAGAGAAAGGGTGCCAATATTAAAAGTTCCGCTACCGTTGCTTATTATCTCAACGGCGCAGTTTTTCCCCTCAAAGGGCACCGTAATGGCCAGTGGATAGGTTTTGTATTCATTACTGATCTCAGTAATTTCAACAGCAATGCTTTCATTGTTTTCAGAAGTAATCCGCACAATAACCGGAAGCACGTTAACACTGCCTTTCAACACAATACGGCCATCGTATTCCTTTCCGGCGATAAACTCAATCCCGTCCTGTTTTATACCTCCAGCCGAACCATCGCCCTTCAGTTGTATTTTGGGTGAATGCTCCCCTACAAAAGGTGATCTTGCATCCATGGTTACAGTTTTTTCATCTCCAACAACCTGCCAGGGGCTTGCATTGAGAAACTGGAAATCACCAGTATTCCAAAAAGGATCGTTGGCTGTTCCCCATGGATCGTATTCAAATGTAACGGGATAGTAAAACTTGCGGTCTTCGAGCATTTCGGCCCACATCCCACCATAGATACATTTGCCCAGATGCTCAATAAACTGCCCGTAAATGTATGGATTGATGGGATCGCCGGTAGCAGCCAGATCTACTTTAATGGTTTCATCGATATGTGTTTGCTGACATCCGGAAACCATAAACAATAAGCCCACAAATGCGGCTACAAAAAGTGATTGCACTTTTCTGAATGATGACTTTGATTTTTTCATGTCCAGGGGTTTTAAATTTATATAAAATTAGAAAAATTTAAAGCCCCTTTGAGATTGGAATTATTTTTTCAGAATTAATCATACCGGCATAAGGATTGATATAGGTGGCTGAAGGTGTAGTATAGCACCATATATGAAAAACATTTAGCAAATTGAAAACCCTTAAAATATCTTGAAAAAAATTACAGAAAAAGATCATTTCTTTAAGGTAATTACCAAAATGATTTATCTTCGCATAAACCCAAAACTTTTTACCATGCGTTACTCAAATATTTTTCTCGCTACCGGTATATTGCTGATATTTTTTACAGCCACAAGTTGCAAAAACCAGAAAGTGTCTAACTCATCAAACCCACCGGATATGCACAACAGCCAAACATCGCTCGACTGGGGTGGAGTATATACCGGCACCTTGCCCTGCGCCGACTGCGAAGGCATAAAAACAACCCTTACCCTTGAACAAGATGGTAATTTTACCCAGCAATGGCAATACCTGGGCAAGTCTGATGATTTTTTTGAAATGCGCGGCAAATTTGAATGGAATGAAAATGGAAACACTATCACCCTTGTTAATGAAGCCAGCACAACAGAAATCCCTAAGAAATTTATGGTGGGAGAAAATTTCCTTCAGCAGCTTGATCTGGAAGGAAATAAAATTGAAGGCGATCTGGAAGAAAACTATGTACTGATGAAAATACCCGAAAAGCTTACTACCTATGAGTGGAAACTGACAGAACTTAATGGAGAACCTGTTCCTGGCAATAAACAGCTCAACAGTATGCCAAAACTTTCGATGAGTGCCGGTGGCCGCATTACAGGAAACGCCAGTTGCAACCAGTTCTTCGGGACTTATGAACTGAAACCTGCCAACAGGATTCACTTCTCCGGCATAGGTGCTACCAAAATGTACTGCCCCGAAATGGAAGTGGAAACCCAGTTGTTTGATGCACTTACCAAAGCCGATAGTTATATCATAAAAGGAGACACTCTCATACTTACTCATGCGCGCATGGCTCCTCTGGCAAGGTTTATAGCTCTTTCGGCTGATACCGGACACCTGATACTTAAAACCGAAACCGGCAACTATGAGCGAAACCAATCGGTAATAATGATACCTTTTAGCAAACTAAACAGTTTTTATGACGAACGCATGGCACTCTACCTGATTCAGGATAATAACAAAGTACCCGTACCCTTTCAGATCAATACCGACCCTGAGAAAACGCTCGTATTTCAAACTCCGGTAAAAACCCAGCCAGGCACCACCCTTACCTGGCATCTTGTGCCGGAAATGTCAAAAATACAGGATGTATCCATGAAGGTGGAATCCGACACAAAAACCTACACTTTGGTTAAAAATGGTAAGAAAGTATTGCGATACAATGCCGCAACCGTTTATCCGCCCGAGGGCAGCGACGAAGCTTACAAACGAAGCGGCTTCATACACCCCTTATACGCCCCCAATGGCGCTGTTCTTACCGGTATTCAGCCTGTTGATCACATGCACCACTACGGCATAATGAACCCCTGGACCAAAACAACTTTTCGGGGCGAAACCGTTGATTTCTGGAACCTGAAAAAGATGGAAGGTACTGTGAAGCATGAAGAGATTCTGAACACACAGTATGGACCGGTAATGGCCCAGATTGAAGCTATGCACCACCATGTTGCCTGGCCTGAATCCACCAGACAAACGTTGGCCATGACCGAACGCCACATCGTCAGAACATTCCGACAGGAGGAAGATAGATATCTGGTTGAATTTGAATTTCATATCACCCCCCGCGAAGCCATTACTTTAGAAGAATACCGCTATGGGGGGTTTTTATTCCGGGGTAATGAAGGATGGTCAACCAACACTTCCAGCTTTGTAACTTCAGAAGGCCTCAACCGCGACCAGGCCGATGGTGAGCGTGCCCGCTGGGCCATCGTAACCGGCGAAACGCCGCAAGGACAGGCAGGAGTGCTGTTTATGGGTCATCCGGATAATTTCAACCACCCAGAACCCCTGCGCGTATGGCCATCAGATGCCAACAATGGCGTGGGCAATGTTTTCATCAACTTCTCCCCCACCCGCAACACATCGTGGCCACTGCAACCCGGCCAAACCTACACATTGAAATACAGAGCCCTTGTCTTTGATGGTGATTTGGATACTACCACTGCCGAAACATACTGGAATGATTTTGCCAATCCGGTGGAAGTGAGTGTGGGGTCGTAGAAAATTAAAAGTGTCATTTTTAAGTCTGCTCAGAAAAGAGCTTTACATGCAGTCACCAAACCACAGCCAACCGTATACAACATTAGATAACAGAAACCTAATTATGATTTGCTAAAAGGTTAGCATGGTTTTTTGCAGGGCCTGTACCCGGCTTTTTACATCGAGTTTGATGTAAATATTTTTAATGTGGTATTTAATGGTATTATCTGATACGAAAAGCTTTCCTGCAATTTCATTGTTGTGGCAGCCCCTGGACAGAAGATCCATAACTTCGGCTTCGCGCTGGGTAAGTTCAAAATCGTCCATCAGCTTTTTTACGATAACTTCTGAATTGACATGTTCATTCAGTTGAGAAATATGAAAATCTTTCAAATGCAATACATAATTTTTCAACTCAAGACTCATTTGTTTGATCTGGTGGTTTCTGTTCTTAATGATTAGCCATGCAATGACGCCTCCTGTAATAACCATAATAATTAACACAGCGATGATTAGTCTGGATATGTTTACCTGTTGCGATTTAATCCGGTTTACTTTATCCAGTTCAGCAATTTGCTGTTCTTTTTTCTCGGTTTCATATCTGGTAAGTATTTCGGCAATATTCTTGCGTTTTCTTTCATTAAAAAGGCTGTCTTTAAGCAATGAAGCCGTCTCAAAGTGTGTTAGTGCAGCCTCAAAATCTGCCATAGCTTTATAATTTCTGTACCTGGCCTGTTCAATACCCTGTATGTCATTTACCCATGTGGTATCGCAAGCCATGGTAGCTGAATCAAGATAAAGTAAAGCATTGTTGTATTCCTTCATATTAAAGTAGCAATCTGCAACGGCCCTGTAAGATGTCATAATGCAATACGAATTATCGAGCATTTTATCTATAGCAAGGCCTTCCTTTTTCAAAGCCAGGGCTTCTGTGTGTATCCCTTCACGTTCATACACATATGCCAGATTGGTATAGCCTACTGATATACCCCGGTAAAAATTGTTTTCCCTTGAGATATCTATCATAATACGATACATGATTTTTGCTGAATCCAGTTGGTTTGCCAGCTCAAATAAATAGGCTGTTTCATTGTAAATATTGGCAATGATTTTATAGTCTTTCATTTGAGGTATAAGCTCGTATGCTTTTTTATTGAAAGATCCGGCCTCATCAAGCCTGTTCAATACTCTTAAAACCTGGGCAATATTTCTATAACTCTGGGCCATACCTTCGATATCGCCAATCAATTCTCTAACGGATACCGCCTTTTCAAAGAAATAAACAGCACTGTCAGGTTGCCCGGTGTATTCATATGCAACACCCATATTGTTATACGTTTTACCAAGTAATAAACTATCGTCTATCTCACCGGCAATAACCATGGCTTTTAGAAAATATTCTTTAGATGCTTCATCATTACTTCTCATTGATAAACACCTGCCGGTTTTATCATAAATGATTGCCTGCTGCTGCGTAAATTGATTCTCAATAGCCAGTTCAAGCGCTGTATTAAGAATAATAAGTGCATCTTCATAGCTTTCTGATTTCATGAGTGAATCAGCTTGTTGCATATAATACTGAAGGGTTTCTTTGGGCAAGGTGGTATTTTTCCCATTAATTTCCTGGCCGATAATGAGCATAAACAGAAAGCCCGCAATGAGTGCAGACAGGAGAGAAAGCATATTCCAATTATTTTTTTCCATCTTCCTCCTAAATTTTTGGGTTGATTCTCCAATAATTTGGGAATTCTATTAACCGGGAGGTAAAGAATTACTATTAAGAAATACCTTTTTTCACCAAATACTTGTTGTTTAAAAATATAGTCATTAAATACATGCTAAAGAGATAGCGGTAAAAGTTTGATGAAATACAAATACTTTTTCCATTTGAAATAAAGCCGGATAATATTCAATATGTTTTCCGTCATAAAGATAATCTATTTTATCGGAAATAAGGCAAGCAATATAGAGAAATAACAATTTCTGTCTGATGATACATTCAAATTATTACACATCTCATTAATTTTTTCCTTCTAAAGTATAAAACTACCCGTTCGGGTAGTACAATGGGTTTAATTGAAGTTTACATTTACCCCAAAAAATAATAACCCGGTGAAAGCATATTTCAACCTGACCCACGAGGAGATCAAAATCATTTTGCTTATTAAAAAAGGATTCTCCAATCAAAAAATATCTGTTGAAACGGGTAGGTCGGTCAATACCGTAAAATATCACCTGAAAAATATCTATAAAAAACTTAAGGTAAATAACCGGATTGAAGCTTTAAACGCATCTTTTGAGTTTTTAGAAAAGTAGCTAATATCTAAATCATTCCTATATTTTATTTTTATAGGTAATAGAAAGTTGAAAATCTATGGTAGAAATTAAAAATGATGGAAAAAGAACATGATTTTGGTTTTAAAAGAGGAAAGTCAGAGAAAAGAAAAATGGATTTATTAAAGTGTAAATAGAACCTAAAAAAAATTCAAATGAAAGACAAAATAAAAATTGCAGGCCTTGGCCTTTTTATCTTATGTCTGCTGGCATCAGGATGCTCCACGGAAAAAGATACCTCCGGGGAAGAAGATATCTTCGAGGAAGATTATGACGGTTTACTCACTGTTGAGTACATCAATACCTTTCCTGACTGGACTACTTCCACTGATATGGAAATATCAATATTCAGGACAGGCGAGGTAGTAATATCAACAGGTATTATCAGCTATTCAGGTGAACATATTTTGGAGGGTGGAGATTCCAAAATAACCCGATCCGGAAACTGGGGCCTGGCTCCTGAGGGCCACGTGGAAAAAGGAGGAGGGCAAACTTACATTGTAATAGACCCGCGAATAAATGTAGAGAATGATATTACAACCGTTTATGCCAGGGATAATAACGGCAACTGGGTAATGGTCTCTCAGGCAGAATACAATGGCCCTTCAGGAGGTATTGTAACTTTCTCCTTTGAACAGGCAGTTCTTAGCCCCGGCGGAGCAGAGACTGGTGTTAGTGAAGGGACAGGTGAGATTACATGGACCCTGAATCTTATGCCGGCTGTAACACCTATTGTACCTTAATAATTAAAACCAACTATTATGAAAAAACTAATTATTCTTTTCACAGCCTGCCTTCTGATTTTGGAGGCAAATGCACAATTTAAAGGCAAGATGTATTTTACTTCTATGGGCCAGGAACGTGTATTCACAGTCTATTCTGCTGATACCGGCTACCGCTACGAATTCTCCGAGAACGATATGGATGGAGCCATAATAGTTAAAAAGATGTCGCCGGAAGTAATAATACTTATGCCACAGCAAAAGATGGCCATGAAAAGCTCCGCAACAGACCCAATGAGTATGGGTAACGATCCCGTTGCCTCATATACCCATTTCAAGGGAACAGGAATACTTAAAGAAGAAGGCAATGAAACCATTAATGGGGTATCATGTGTACGATCAGGTTTATATAATAACGATAATCCAACGCAACGAATGTTTACCGTTTGGACATCCGGACAGTACAATTTCCCCATCAAGCTTATTAACCATATCGATGGATCGGGTGATGCAACCATGGAACTTAAAGACATCGAACCATGGACTCCAGACGCAAAAAGCTTTGAGATACCCGAAGGCTACCAGATAATGAAATCCCAAAAATAATTCATCAAATAAGAATATAACAATTCATATCATATTTTGAAATAACAATTTAAAAGCTAAATTTTAATTCCTTATTTACAACCTTAAAATTCTGAAATCATGAAAAAACTTATAGCGTTTTCATTAATTGCACTTTTTACACTTACACAACTATCAGCCCAGGATCCCATTTTTTTTAAAGGGGATAAAATACTTAACCTCGGTTTAGGCCTTGGAACAACTTTATACACAGGTAGCTTTTATAAAATGGGGATTCCTCCCTTATCAGCATCACTGGAAATAGGTGTAGTTGATGAAATTATCGAAAAGGGTTCAGTGGGAGTGGGCCCTTACCTTGGATTTGCCTCATATAAATGGGAATATTCAGGATGGGGATACAAATATACCAATATAATCATCGGGGGAAGAGGTAATTTCCACTATCCCCTTATTGAGAAGTTTGATACATATACAGGACTTCTGATAGGTTTCAATATTGTATCAGCCAAAGAGTTCGGTAATTTTATCCCAGGCTATGACTATTCTTCCGCATCGAGCGGACTCGAATGGTCATGGTTCGTTGGAGGAAGGTACTATTTTACAGAAACAATAGCAGGGATGGTTGAGCTTGGTTTCGGTATCGCATACCTCAACCTGGGTGTGTCTATGAAATTCTGAGAAACTAATACCCGTATAATAACAGAATTTAATAATGCTTACCAGAAAGAGAGTATATCTTACCATGGTAAATGACAATAAAAAAGAAAAGAAAATGAAAAAAAGCAGGCGAATTATAGTCATTTGTATTATAGCTGCTATACCTGTTCTGATGCATGGGCAGACACCTTTCAAAGCTGAAATGATAAATGCAAGGCAGGGGAAAGAAACTGTTTACCAGTTACAATCCATTGGAATAAAGTATAGGTATGACTTCGAGGATAGCGGCATGAAAGGCATAGTGATAGTTGATCAGGAAAAAGGCGAAACTGCCATCCTGCTGCCCGATGAGAAATTTGTACACTATACTGATATACATTCCCAAACAAGCCTGATGAATGATCCTTACCAGGCATTTATCTACAGCAAGTCAAGGTATGATGAGAAAAATATCGGCGAGGAAATAATCGCAGGATACAATTGCAGTAAATCTGAGCTTTACGCCTCTGGCCAGCTGGTTTTTACTGCCTGGTATTCGGAAGACTTGAAATTCATAATAAAAATGGTTAACGAAATGGCAGAAAATACTTACATGGAGCTCAGGGATATTAAAGAGGAAAAATTAAGGGAAGATATATTTTCTATACCCACGGATTATACAGAGGTAGACAGAAGAATGCGTCCGATCATCCCGGAACCACCTGCACCGGAATCCTGGAAAGAAGTCAGAGCTACCCTGCCATTAAAGGGGGAATACAAAAGAGGTGAAGTTATCTCCTTTGAAGTCCCTGAGAGCATATATTACAAATTTATCCTTAATAACAATACCGATGAGCCTGCGAAAATAATAAGGATAGGTATGCGCGACGGTATAGAACTGCCCGAAAATGAGCAGGGCCCTCTCAGTTACAGAACCAGGCGACTTTACGCAGGGGAATCATTCTCCAATGTCTATAGCTGGGAAGCTGGTGATGAAAAACTCATCCAGGTGCATGAGGGGGTCATTAATATTGAAATTTTGCCTGATAGCAGATAATATTTTAAATGAAAAACCATGAAAAAAGTAAGGATTCTTTTGTTGCTGTTGTACACTATTCCATTTATGGGATACGGTCAGTGGAGCAACGATACAAATGAAAACACCCTGGTAACCAATGCAGATGAAAACCAGAGAGAGCCATCTGTTATTACTGATGGTAACGGGGGTATAATTATCGCATGGCGCGATTACCGATATAATAATTCTATTTTCGGTGGTGATATAATTGCTCAGCGCCTGAATTACGAAGGTATACCTGTATGGACAATTGATGGCGTTTCCGTAAACGCTGCTGAGCTGGGAAAAGGATACTTCAGTCCCGTTATGGTTGAAGATGGTTACGGAGGAGCTATTACAGGCTGGTGCCGGACCCCGGGTTTCTTTTACAACTACGACATCTTTGCACAGAAAATAACTGCTGATGGGGATCGTGTATGGGCATTGAATGATGTAACT
Source organism: Sphingobacteriia bacterium (assembly GCA_011390785.1). Taxonomy (GTDB): domain Bacteria; phylum Bacteroidota; class Bacteroidia; order Bacteroidales; family UBA7960; genus SKVR01. The sequence continues at coordinate 12,530 of JAABRR010000042.1, read as the reverse complement.
GTTTCCAACAGATCCGGTACAGAATCGTTTCACCAGGGTGTAAGTGATGATTCTGCAGGAGCTATATTTACCTGGACTCATCTGCCTGGTACACCCGGAACCACAGATATTTATGCTCAAAGGGTGGACTCAGCAGGTATTCCTGTATGGGAAAACAACGGTGTAGAAATTTGTATGGCATTGCATAGCCAATTGAATCCACAACTTACGAAGGATGGCGATAGCGGTGCCATAATAACATGGGAAGATTCCCGGGATGGGATTGGTGAAACAGATATCTACGCCCAGAAAATAAGTCACGACGGTACATTACAGTGGACTATCGATGGTGTTGAAGTATGTAATTACCTTTATTTTCAAATTGAACCGGTAATAGTTAGCGACGCAGAAGGAGGAGCTATTATAGCCTGGCAGGATGCCAGGGCAGGGAATTCTGATATTTATGCCCAAAGGATAAATGCAGAAGGGGAATTCATGTGGACAGAACACGGCATACCTGTTTGCAATGCATTACAGAATCAGCAATCTCCCAATATAGTAAGCGATGGTGAAGGTGGAGCTATTATTGTATGGCACGATGAACGCAATGGCAACCATGATATATATGCCCAGCATGTAAATGCCTCCGGCGAAATGCAATGGGAATCAAACGGAGTAGCAGCAACTACTGCTCCAGATAATCAGAGTGCACCAGTCGCAATATCTGATGGCATCGGAGGAATTATTATTACCTGGTGGGACTACCGCAGTGATTCGTTTGGAGATATTTACGCACAAAGAATTAATGCTTCTGGCGAACCTTTATGGGCTTTTAACGGCACGGCCGTTTGCACTGCTCCCGGCTACCAGGAATTTCCTGCACTGGCTTCCGACGGTGATGAGGGGGCTATAATTGTATGGGCAGATATGCGCAATGGTACAGATTACGATATTTATGCCCAAAGGATTGATAAAAACGGATATGCAGGGGTTTTTACCGATGAAGATATCGACGGAATAGCTGACGAAGAGGAACAGGGACCCGAGAGAAATAACCCTGCCTATGATGGTAATTCCGATGGGCAGCCTGATTTTCAGCAAGCCAATGTAACATCATTCAGCACTTTTGACCAGGATCATTATGTTACGCTGGCCGTACCTGAACCATTAATGCTGGAAAATGTGCAGGCTACAGATAGCCCCGACCCAAATGCTCAGGGTGCACCTGAAGATGGAACCCATCCATATGGCTTTTTCAGCTTTACAATAACGGGGTTGAGCCCCAACGAAAGCACAACGGCAACATTTTATCTTCACGAAGGACCTGAAATAAATGCATATTATAAATACGGTCCAACTCCTGCAGAAGATACAGGGTGGTATGAGTTTGAATATGACGGAGAAACAGGTGCCGTAATCAATCAGGATACTATAGTACTGTGGCTAAAGGACGGATTACGCGGAGATTATGATATTACCGCCAATGGTATCATAGTTGAACCCGGAGGGCCAGTAATTACTCCTACATTTATTGAAGAAGCAGATTCAAAATTTTTCAGATTTGAAAACACATATCCCAATCCTCTATTTGAGTATACAACCATTACATTCAAGGTAAGATACAATAGACGTATAACTATTGAAGTGTTTGATTTAACAGGACGGCTTGTTTGCCTGCTGCTTGATAAGGAAATACCTGAGGGCCGGCATGTAATCACCTGGGATGCAGCAGGATTTCATGATGGCATCTATATTTTAAAAATGAGTTCAGGAGATCAGTCAGTAAATAGAAAAATGATAAAAATCAGGTAAGATGTTTTTTTACCATCATTATTAAAGAACTTACAATTTCATAACTCATAAAACATATTTACATAGAAAGTATAGCGGATAAAATCTCTGGCCTATGTAAACCACCATTTGAACACTTCAGAGTTAGTTTAAATAAAATTTTAACAGATGAAAAAGCTAATCCAAATCACAATTATTTTATTCTGGGCAGCTTCAGCTTTGGCTCAACCACAAGGGGCATGGGTTGAGAAACAATTGCCCGATGTTCTGCCAACTGACAAACTTTTTACAGCGGGCGAGAACTGCGTGATTTATGTCGGCAAAAACGACTCGGTAATCTACACCTATGACCTGATTTCCGGCCAATGGCATGAATACCATCAGCCAACTACCTTGCCATGGAAATACATTGCGGCAGGTAAGGATGTGGCCATTGTTGCCACTGATTCAATTTTGACCGCTTATAGCGCCATTTCACAAGGCTATAGTAGCCTGAATTATGAAGGTACTTTGCTTGGCCTAGGTGGATCATCATCACTATACCATATTGGTTGTTCGGAGAGCCTGGCCTATTTTATTACCGATAAGTGTTTTTATGTTTTTGATTCGAAGAACAGTCAGTGGTATACCCATCCGATCAACGATTTAGAAGAAATTGACGAAGATATAAAACATACAAAACCGGGCTATATCTTAGTGAAAATCTCGGACAATTCCGACAATGAAAAATTAATCGTCTTCACTACCGTCTCAAACAAGTTCTTTGAACTGAATTGGCCCTATGTAATCGCATTTGAAGCGCTGGATTATGGATTTGTGGCGTGGAGAAGTAATTTCAGCACTTTTGAGAACCAATTTTTTGGCTGTTACAGTGCCATCCACAACACCTGGACCGAACATAACGAAAATGGGGAATATTATACGGTTGGGGTTTCATCGATAGCTCAAAATTTGTCTCCGCGCACTGTTTATATGTTTCGCGTCAGCACATTGCTTGAGTATCCCGATTATAATCACACCTTCTATATTTACAATACCTTGTATCCGGAGCCCTGCGTGGTAAGCCGATCTTCAAACGATGATTATCAAATTCACTCATTCAGCGTAGGGGCGCAAACCGCGGTTATTTCATTCATGAATAGGAACAATAACAGCATCGAAGTACATTCTTACCAATCAGACACCCATACGATAAATCCATGCATCGTTTCAGATTTGCATGTTGAACAAGATGTCAACTGGCATAGTTGCGGAGGTAAAATATACATAGGGAATGATCTTCACCAGACAATAGGAGCCTATCCGAATGAGCAGGTTACGGCTTATGCCCCGATGCCGGCGGATTATGAGAACAACTTCAAATGGACACGGATAATCGAGCCCCGGGATGATTGGGGTATTATGCTAATTGAAGACAAAGATGCAGATTCAGCGTATGTTTATAGTTATAATATAGCCAGTTCAGACACCCTTACTCACTTTAACACCGAATGGGGTAATTATTCGGGTAATTATTCTGGCATTAAAATAAGCGATGATAAAGATGTGGCCGGCCTTTTAGCGGTGAATCCCACAGGGTACACAATGTTTTTATATTCTCCTGTTTTAGATGTCTGGACTCAAAAAGCCTCGGGACCTGACAGTCCTGTAGGCATCTACCTTGGTGGTGATTTTCTTTACTATCGTGAGCCAAACAGTAACCAGCTCTCCGTATTCAATGGTGCCAATAATCAGTACCTGGAGTTACCTTACGGATACACCGGTTTCAGCAATGTAGCAGATAACACCTATTCTGGAGAAAATTATGTGATTGTTTATACAGCTGAAAATAAATACATGGCATATAGTGCGATCACCGGCACCAGCAGCGAAATTGCAACCGACAGACATTCAGTTTATACTGGTGAGCGAAACATTTGTACCGCCAAAAGATTAAATAATAAGAGCGTTATGACCTATAATGCCTTATCAGGCGCATTTATCATCTTCGAACCTACTGAAACGCAAGGTATAGTGTCGTTTAAAAACACCGGTGGTAATACGGCATTACTATTGACATCAAATGGTTACCTGTTTGCGTTTGATCCTAACAAAGACATGAATACTTTTGAAGAAAATATTGCAAGTGAAACTGATTTGCCTTCTGGTTTTCAACTTGATCAGAATTACCCTAATCCATTCCAAACAGTTACATCAATTAAGTTTTTTCTTTCTGCGCCGCAACTTGTTCGGATAGAGATATATAATGCACAGGGATGTATGATTCGCACCTTAGTTAACAAAGAAATAGCAGCTGGTCATCATGTTATTGATTTTGATAGTGAAGGTCTTTCCGGGGGTATTTATTTTTATAGATTAACTGCTGGTAGCTTTCAGCAAAACAAAAAAATGTTATTGCTTAAATAGTTGTTATTTAAAACTTTACCGGAAAAACCCAGGCATATATAAAATCAAATGATTATTAAGGAGCCTGCAATATTTATCTCCAGCGATATAAGATTTGGGTTATTGCATCTGCTGTTTCATTAATTTTCAGCAGCCTTAAATTTAGAGTTGTGGGACGTACTGGAATCGAACCAGTGACCTCATGCCTGTCAAGCATGCGCTCTAAACCAACTGAGCTAACGTCCCGCTATTTTGGGCCACAAATGTAGGAAAAATTCCATTCATACAAAATAATTTGATCCCAATCACCCCGGGACTCACTCCTTAATAACTATAAAACTGATCGTTTGCCGAAAAGTATCAATTAACCATCAGTCAAGAGGTAACGGCCAGCTAAACCATCCAGGGTCTTTGGTCTCCCGTCCCCTGTCTTCGCTCCTCTTAAGACATCCAACCAATCTTCAAACTACAACCCGCAATTTTTCATCAACTTACAGTTTCCGACTCCCCCCTACAACGGTATATTCCCATGCTTTTTTGCCGGAATGGTTTCACGTTTGTTTTCTGTCATTTCCAATGCCTGAATTAGTTTGAGACGGGTTTGGCGCGGATAAATAATTTCGTCAACATAGCCTGATTCAGCGGCTTTGTAAGGTGAACAGAATTTTTCCCGGTATTCCTGTGTGGCAGCGGCTTTTTCTTCGTCGGTCATTTTGTTCCGGTAGAGAATATTTACCGCCCCGTCAGGCCCCATCACAGCTATTTCTGCAGATGGATAGGCATAATTTACATCCGCCCCCAGGTGCTTGCTGGCCATTACCACGTAGGCTCCGCCGTAAGATTTGCGGGTAATAACCGTGATCTTTGGCACGGTGGCTTCGGCATAGGCATACAATAACTTGGCTCCATGCTTAATAATACCTCCCAGTTCCTGTCCTACACCGGGTAAGAAACCTGGTACATCGCAGAAAGTAATAACCGGAATATTAAAAGCATCACAGAACCTTACAAACCTTGCTGCTTTAAGCGAAGCGTCGATATCGAGTACACCGGCAAGCATGGCAGGCTGATTGGCCACAATACCTACTGAACGGCCATTGAGTCGGGCAAAACCTGTTATGATATTCTGCGCATAATGGGGCTGTACTTCAAAAAAGTTAAAATCATCGGCCACAGCCACAATAATATCCTTCATATCGTAAGGTTTATTGGGATCGGATGGAATAAGATCAAGCAGCTTTGCTTCTTCCCTGTTGGGTGAATCGGTGCAGGGTTTTACGGGCGGATCTTCCATGTTATTGGAAGGGAGAAAACTCATCAACTCACGAATCATAAGCATTGCCTGTTCATCATCGTCGGCAGTAAAATGGGCTACACCACTTTTTGAGTTATGCGTCATGGCGCCGCCAAGCTCTTCTTTGGTAACATCTTCGTGGGTAACGGTTTTGATTACATCGGGCCCGGTAACAAACATGTAACTGGTTTTGCGGGCCATAAAGATGAAATCGGTAATGGCAGGCGAATAAACAGCACCCCCGGCACAAGGCCCTAAAATAGCACTTATCTGGGGCACAACACCACTGGCACGCACATTCCTGATGAAAATGTCTCCATAACCGGCAAGGCTTTCCACCCCTTCCTGAATACGGGCACCACCACTATCGTTTAAACCAATTACCGGGGCACCGTTTCTTACCGCCAGATCCATGATCTTTGTAACTTTATTGGCATTGGCCCGGCTGAGAGACCCTCCGAAAACGGTAAAATCCTGGGCAAAGACGTAGACCAGCCTACCATCAATTTTTCCATAGCCTGTAACAATACCATCGCCGGGTATTTGCTCCATTTTAAAATCGGGGTTATGACTCTTTACAAATTTGTCTATTTCCACGAAGCTGTCAGGATCAAGCAGATCTTTGATGCGTTCGCGGGCAGTTTTACGCCCTGAAGCATGAATTTTGTCAATTTTCTCCTGTCCGCCACCCAGCTCGGCGGCAGCGTGCATTTGGGTAAGTTTGGTGATTTTTTGTTTTGTATCCATGTTTGTTTTTTTAACCGCAGAGACACAGAGACGCAGAGAATATTTTTTCCTACACCTTTTTAAGATCTCTACATAGTATTTATTTATAATCGTTTAATGTGCCAGGATTTTGGGTTTAACGCAGAGAGTTTTTTCTCCACAAATTAATTGTTTTTTTAACCGCAGAGACACAGAGACGCAGAGAATATTTTTTCCTACACCTTTTTAAGATCTCTACATAGTATTTATTTATAATCGTTTAATGTGCCAAGATTTTGGGTTTAACGCAGAGAGTTTTTCTCCACAAATTAATTGTTTTTTACCGCGGAGACAGAGAGTCGCAGAGTATAATTTTTTATGCAATCTGTCGTCTCAGGAGTTTAATTTAAAAATTGTTTACGAATCGTTTGAATCCATTTTTTAGGAGTGGGGTATTAAAATTTATGAGATATCCCAGTTTCTTCTGGGCCAGCTTTAGATAAGAAATGATTTGGGCCTCATGAACTGGTAATAGAGCATCAACCGCTTTAAGTTCGATAATAATTTCTTCTTCAACCAAAAGGTCAATTTTAAAGGTTTTGTTAAGCTTTTTGCCTTTATAATGCAAAGGCAAAAAGACTTCACTTTTGCATACAATACCTCGGGAACTTAATTCATGCATAAGACACTGATGGTAAACCGATTCAAGCAATCCCGGCCCCATTTCCTTATGCACATGAATGGATGCATCTAATATCTCACCACCCAAAACATTATATTCTTCTCTTGTCATAATTCAATATCATTTCTCTTCCTGACTCTAAATACATTAATATCAATATATTAAATTCATTTTACAGATTTTCTGGCTTCTCAGTCTCTCTCATCTTTTTGGTTACTCTAACAATATTCTCTCTGCGCATCTCAGCGTCTCCCCGTCTCCGCGGTTTACTAAGAAAATTACTCAACTACCACCATCACCCTCCCCGCTTCTACCGTGTCTCCTTCTTTTACGCGGATCTCTTTCACCACACCTTCTTTTTTCGCTTTGAATTCACTTTCCATTTTCATGGCAGAGAAAATCACGAGGGTTTGTCCGGCTTCAACAGGATCGCCAACAGAAACAGGAATTTTTACCACTTTGCCAGGAATAGGGGCAACAATGGTGTTTTCGCCATCATCTTCTGATCCTTTGTTTCGTGCCGCCCGATAGCGCGACTCCGAATCAATGATCTCAACTTCATAGGTGCGGCGACTGGTATTTACCGTGTAGTTTCGTACATCATCGCCAGGGATTAGCTCAATATTATAGGAATTATGCCGGTGAATAACAGAAAAAACACCTTCGCTTACATTTTCAAAATCCAGCAAATATTCCTTACCATCAACACTTATGTTAATTTGCGAACCATTTCTTTGCAGCAGTTCTATGCGGGCAGTTCTGTTATTGGTTTTTACTTCGAATGACATATTTTTGGGATTAAAGTTTTAATACACTTCTTATTCGGCTGTAATCTTTCCAGTTATTCTTAAGTGATGTAGCTTCTTTGGGCGCCGCTTTGTTAATGCGTGCCAGATACTCAAGAAATGCAGTAATCATAACCATATCTTCACATTCATCCTTACAGGGATCATTATCCATCAGGTGTTCCATATTCTCATCTATGAAGTGGGTTGTGTAGTTCCCTTTCACGAAATCTTTGGCCGTCATGATGTTTTGCAGAAAGTTGAGCGAGTTCTTTACCCCGGTGATCTTAAACTCCTGCAGAGCCCGAATGGTTCTTTCTATAGCATCTTCGCGGTTACTCCCCCACACTATAAGTTTGGCAATAAGCGGATCATAATAAATCGGGATTTCAAATCCTTCATAAATATAACCATCAACACGCACGCCTACCCCATAGGGAATGGCAATGTGGGTAACCTTTCCGGGTGCCGGCATAAAATTGTTGGCGGCATCTTCGGCATACACGCGACATTCAATGGCGTGCCCGTTTTGCTTAAGTTCTTCCTGTTTTAGCGTAAGCTTTTCCCCCGAAGCAATTTTAATCTGCTCTTTTACCAGGTCAACCCCCACTACCCTCTCAGTAATAGGGTGTTCTACCTGCAAGCGGGTATTCATTTCCAGGAAGTAATAATTAAGATCTTTATCCACAATAAACTCAATAGTACCTGCACCTTCATAATCGGCGGCCCTGGCAGCAGCTACTGCAGCTTCGCCCATTTTTTGCCTTACTTCTTCAGTCAGGATGGGTGATGGCGTTTCTTCTATGATCTTCTGATGTCGGCGCTGCACCGAACATTCACGTTCAAAAAGATGAATAACATTGCCATGCTGATCGGCCAAAATCTGAAATTCTATATGATGAGGTTGCTGAATATACTTTTCGATATAGACAGCATCATCACCAAAAGCGGATTTGGCTTCTGACCGGGCGGCTCTGAGCGAGCTCTTTATCTCCGAATCCTTTTTCACCAATCGCATTCCTTTACCGCCACCACCAGCTGAAGCTTTTATCATTACCGGCAAACCCACTTCATGGATGGTTTTAATGGCTTCCGCTTCCGATGAAATAGCTGATTCGGTGCCCGGTACAACAGGCACACCTGCTGCCAGCATAGTTTTTCGTGCGGTAATTTTGTCACCCATTTGCGAAATAGCATGAGGCCCGGGACCAATAAACTTAATGCCGGCTTCCTGGCATTTTTGCGAGAAGACGGCATTTTCAGATAAAAACCCATATCCGGGGTGTATGGCATCGGCCCTGCTTTCAAGAGCTACCTTAATGATCTTGTCCATATCAAGATAAGATTCCGACGATGGCGAAGGCCCAATGTGCCACGCCTGATCAGCGTACAAAACATGCATCGCTTTTCTGTCGGCATCTGAATACACTGCCACAGTGCGGATTCCCATCTCGCGGCACGATCGCATTATCCTCACTGCAATTTCACCGCGATTGGCAACCAGAATTTTTCTTATCATAGCTTGTAATTTGAATTTTTAATAAAACCATCTTATAAATTTACAAAACATCACTGATTAAATGGACCATTTTTTGTGTTTTATTGAGCTTTTTCTTTGTTTGGTAACAGTTTAACCATTTTAAATTATCAAGGGTAATGTTTTGTTCGATGTGAATTTGTGTAATTTTGTATGCCAAATTGACACGCTATTTATTTGGCAATGTATTTGATAATCGCACACATCTAAATAATTAGATATAAAAAGTAACAATAATAGTAAAAATATTAATTGAGCCGGCACATCAGTTACTATGCCATCCAGGTTTACTAACCTGCCGGATATCCACATTAAAAAAAGCAATAAATATGTTAGAGGAAATTAAACAAGAGGACTTCGAAAAAGAGTTATCGGCCAATAAAAATATTGTATTGGATTTTTATTCAACAGAATGCCCACCCTGTGAAGCTTTGGCCCCAAAATTTGAAAGTTTAGCAGATTCGTATGGTTCTGAAATTCGTTTTGTAAAGATTTTCAGACAGGGCAACCGCGAGCTGGCAGAAAAGCTGGGCGTTAAATCATCTCCCACCCTGATATTTTTTAAAGACGGAGAAGAAACAGGAGCGCGATTAATGGGCGGTATCAGAAAAAAAGATATCGTAAAAACGCTTGACACCATGCTTCCAGAAGAAAAAGTGGCCGAAATCCAGGCCAAAATTAAACCGGTAGTTACCCAAACCGATACGATTGTATTGGGAGCAGGTCCTGGAGGATTGGCTGCCGGCATTTATCTTGCCCAGGCAAAAGTTGATACAATTCTGATTGATCAGGCATTGCCCGGCGGGCAGGTTACTACTACTCACCAGGTGAGCAATTATCCGGGTTTTATTGAGCCGCAGCAAGGCTTCATGTTATCGCACTACATGTCGGAACAAGCCAAAGAAGCCGGTGTTAAATTCAAAGTGGCGGTAGACGTAAACAAGGTTGATCTCAAAAATAAGGAAGTGGTTATTGATGGCTTCGAAACCATTAAAGCCAAAAAAATTATTATTTCAACCGGTGCTTCCTACCGTTCTCTAAATCTCCCCGGGGAAAAAGAATTTTATGGAAATGGCATTTCTTATTGTGCTACCTGCGATGCAAAATATTACCACGACAAAGAGGTTGTTATTATTGGCGGCGGTAATACAGCTGTTGAAGAATCGGAATTTATTTCCAAATTTGCCAGCAAGATTACCATGATACAGCAGTTGCCACAGTTAACAGCCAACAAAGCTGCCCAGGAACGTTGCTACGCCGACCCAAAAATCAATGTACTACTGGAGCATGAGCCCAGGGGTTTCTACAAAACCGACAATGATAAAATGATGGTAAAGGTTGAAAACCTGAAAACCGGTGAAATGAAAGAAATTATTACCGATGGTGTTTTTGTTTTCGTAGGGATGAAACCCAATACAGAGTTTCTCAACGAGCCTATTGAAAGAGATGACTGGGGTTACATCAAGGTTGATGAAGATATGCACACAAGCATTCCCGGGGTTTTTGCCGTTGGCGATGTAATAAGCAAAAAATACCGTCAAATTACTACTGCTGTAGGCGATGGTACGATTGCATCTATTGTTTGCGCCAAAGAAATCGACAATTAGGGCTAGCAAGAAAACGCCAATTGCTGCGTTATGCTCGCCTTCAAAACAGTCATCTCGTTTTTTTTAACGAGACTCCTGTTTTTCAGTCATCGCAAGCCTTGCACTTGACGCTTTCTTATCAAGCACATATAAAAAACAGGAGTTTCTTGTTGACATTAATTAGTCAGAGGTAAATCTCGCTGTTATACTGGGACACGGCGCCGACCATTTACTCATTGTGATAACTTTCTCCCTTCAGAATGGAAAAAGCTCTGTAAACTTGTTCAACAAAAAACAGACGCACCATTTGATGGGAGAAAGTCATTTTTGAGAGAGAGATTTGAAAAGAAGCCATTTGATTTAACTCAGGAGAAAACCCCCATGCACCCCCAACCACAAACATAAGGTGGCGCACACCAGCATTCATACGTTTCTGAAGAAAGTCAGAAAAACCTACTGAAGAAAAAGTCTCTCCCCTTTCATCAAGCAAAACAATACAATCGGATGTTTCAAGGTGTTTTTTGAGCAGTTCAAACTCCTTCTGTTTGATAACATCTACTGAGAATCCGGTTGTTTTTTTCAGCGCTGCCACTTCTTTTAGCTCAAAAGGAATGTAGTGTTTCAACCTTTTCATATAAACATCGATTCCTTGCTTCAGATAATCGGTATCAGTTTTTCCAATGGTAATAAGGGTTATTTTCATCTGCTGATAATTTTATTAAATAGGTCAGATGCAGCTCGCCAACAATACCTTGCTGCGAATTACAATTATCCGTCCCGTTTTTATTACGGGACAAGCTGTGTGAGTCAAAGTTTTTGTCATGGCTCGGTTCATAGAATAAATAATTGCCAGTGTATTATCAAGCCACGAAACCGAAAATAATGCTTTTTCAGCAAATGAGGCAAACAAAAATCATTATCTTTACAATTATTGAAAAATAAGGCATGCCAATTGATTGCAAAAGTGAAAAATACCAAAACTTGGTTTGATTTTTGAATGATTTCACTGAGAATCCTTCGATAGGTAGATCAAAAACAATATAGAAATGAAAAAAATATTTTTCCCCGTTCTCATCATTTTCTGGATGTTGAACACATCATTTTTTCTTAGTACTACATTGCTTCAAACCAATGAAACTGCCAAAGAAATCAGCACTGCCCTTAGCAAAGCCAATGCCCGTGATGTAGCCAAACATTTTGGGAATACGGTTGACCTGAAGCTTCCGGGAAATGAAGGCACCTACAGCCGTAACCATGCCGAGTTGTTGTTGAGAAATTTCTTCACAAGAAACACCCCCGGATCGTTCGCCGTGCAACACCATGGCCCCTCCAGAGATGGCTCTGTTTATGTAATAGGAGAATACAAATCCAAAGAAAATAAATCTTTCAGAACCTATTTCCTTCTTAAAAAAATAGATGACAAAATGGTGCTGCATCTGTTGCAAATGGAAGAGCAATAGGGGTTTTTCCCTTTCGTATTTTTTATATCCGTAAGAGTATTGAATTGCAACTAATCATTTTAATCAAGGCTAAGGCTTGGTAAATATTTATTCATTGCGCTGTCACCAAACGTTTTCTTTGAATTACGTCCGGTGCGCAGCGCCCTGATCCTATTATTCACCATTACCCGGGGTTTCACCCCGGGCTAATTATTGGTCAGCCCCTTCAGGGCTGGGTACTTTGAATTATAGGTAGTTGCTTCTTCGGTCTTCTGACTTCTGACTTCGGTCTTTTATAACCTAATCCAACCACTTTGATGGTATACATCCGCTCAAAGGGTTTACCG
>JAABRR010000041.1 GCA_011390785.1 Sphingobacteriia bacterium | reverse complement strand
TCTAAACATAAGTGCTATGAAGTTTTTATGCTATGTTGATCGATTAAACCGGATGAACCGTTTGATACAACGCCGGGCTACAGGTTCCCCGGGAGAATTTGCCAGTCTATTGGGCATAAGCCGGACACGCTTGTATGAAATTATTGATGAGCTAAAGTCGCAGGACGTGCCAATAGCCTATGATAAGTCAGGAAACACCTTTTATTATGAGCAACCCTATGATGTATCAGTTTCCTTTTCTGTTCGGCCATTGAAGATCAGGGAAGAAAAAATGATTCAGGGTGGTTTTTTTTCGTTAGCGTACTTGTTTTCCGGACGCTGCGATGCTAACTTTATATACCGTAAGCTTACAGGCTGCTAGTGCCCCGGCAGGGTAAAAGGTGGGGTGATGATTAATTTTAAATTTTCAATAAAATGGAAAAGTTAAATTTAGATGGCCTTAATGTTAAGCAATTGAGCCGATGCGATGCAGCAAAGATTGATGGTGGTGGATTTTTGGGATTCGTTTCAATTATGGGAGCAGCGATTTACATGTATAATAATTGGGATGATTTTACTCAAGGTTTCTCAGATGGTTGGAACGGTGAGTATAATAGACCTTGAAAGTTTAATTTTTAATAAAGAAAGGATGATAAGTTATGCAATCAAAAAATAATAAACTAGTTAATTTGGATATCACTGAATGTGTAAATATTTCAGGCGGGGATGCTTTTACCTATGATTTGGGGTTTTCATTGGGCCAAATATCCAACTGGATTTGGGAAGCAGCAACAATTTTTGATGGTTCACAATGGCATACAAGAGCATCTCGATAATCACCATATATATGATCCATGCGTGTTTTGGATGTCGTGTGTCTTTGGAAATATTATCTTAGATCAAATGTACTTTCTGTTCTGGCATACTTTTTATGTCAGAACAGAAGTTATTATATAATAAATTTTAAATAATATGGAACAAAATCAAATTGAAAAACTCATTCAGGAAAACAAAAAGTTGAAGCTTGTAAACCGCATTCTGGCTTTCTATGCCGTTATGTCTTTGGTTATCATGCTTTATAATATGTTTATGTGATTGTTAAGTAGATATCATCCTATGAGATTTCATATTCAGGGTAGAATCTATCTTAATCATACGTAAAAATTGATCGATCTGTTTTAAATAATTATCAAAGATGGATTTTTAACCACTGATTATTGGGTTATCTTGGATTTCTCATTATTTCATAAGCAGGCGGTCTGAGGTGCTAGTAAAATCAGGCTAGGTGTAATAATATTGCTATTGCCTGATTTCGAATGTATTCGTAACACATATGGCTGTTAGCTGAAAAAAGCATAAGTATTAGAATCAAAATTTATCTAAGAATCTTATCACCTCATGAATCTCAACAACAAAGTACTATCCGATTTCGCTGATTCTCTTTCCCGGATGAGTCGTAACCCGATTTGTACTGATTGTTTTGTTCGCTGCAATCATAACGTCAGAAGCAGTTGGTACCGTATTGTACCAGGCTGTTCTGAACCATCAACTCCTCGATAATCTTTATGGCGGCAAGGTGTTATGGGCTATGATTGTGTATTGTTTTGCAGTTCCGGTTCTGGAAATATTGGTCTTTGTGGCAGGACCTTATAAAATGGCTATGAATTCATCACTCTTGCGAAACAACCTTTTGTATGTAATGCTTTTTTCCTCCCTGGTTTTTGCCCTCATTCATGTCATGTTTGAAAGTAATTTTTTAATTCTATTACATATTTTTCTATCATGTTTTATATGGTTCTTTGTTTATGTATCTCGTATTGAAAAGGATAGTAAGGCTTTCTGGCTGGTTCTGCTGACAAATGTTATATTTAAATTTGTTGTTGTATTGGGGGAGATGTTATAGGTGAGTTTATTGCCAATGTTTTAAACCCGGCTTTATGCCCAAATTGAAGACTATGAAAATGTCAGATTGAATAGATTTCTAAAAAATATGGTTGTTTTTTAATGTAACAAAATGAGTTTTGAGTTTATTGCTTTAATCGTATTCCTGGTTGTTGACGCAATTATTTTTCTTGAATGGTTTTTCAATACAAAAATGAAATGAAGAAATTCAATATCCACAATATCTAAGCGTAGTTTTCTTTTTAATCAAAATGAATTACGATTATGAAGCAAAAGCCCTATTTATATTTAATTTCCATTGTAACAATCATTCTTTTTATTTTCTGGATCTCAGGAAGGGAGAATGAAAATAATAACTTTTTTGGTTATTATACTTTACCTTTTATAATCTTGTTTTATGAAATTATTCACATGATTAGAAGAAGATATGTTCGAAATAAGTGGTATTTTAATATTTTCAGTTTTCAGGATTTCATGGCAGATCATAAAGCCAGGTTCGGAAAAGATTTAGAGTAGAACCTGATTAAGTGCTCTTACTTCCAATGACAGAATAAATCTTTCATTTCAGATGCCTGCGTTATGACTTTTATGACCTATCGAAAATTACATTTTTAATAGAGTTTCTTAAACCGTTTGGTTATGGTTTATCAATTGAATAAATAATTAAATATTAACTAATAGCATAAAAACATGAAAATAAAAATATCAAAGAGAGATATCCTTTCTTTTCTGCTCGGGGTTTTTAGCTTGTTCTTAATAGAAGTGATTTGGAATTGGGACGACCACGCTGCTGCTTTTAAAAGAGGGTTTAACGATGGATTTAATACTACGCGGAATGAATAAGAGTATCTGCATGCCAGAATTGTTATTCTTTGCCGGAAAAGATAAGGGATAATCGGATTAGAGGATGATGAAAAGCAAATTCAAAGATGCATAAGCCCTGCCTCATAGTAGATTAAGAAAAACTGATAATAATACATAGGGGCGTAGGCTCCAAAATCTTTAAAGGGGCGTTAGCCCTGAAAATCTTCGTAGAATTGAAACACCGATTAAAAACCATAGGGGCGTAGACCTAATATAAACAAACAATAAATGGCAAATACATACACCCAATTATACATCCAATATGTATTCACCGTGCAAGGCAGGGGAAACTTCATTAAAGAAAAATTCAGGGATGAACTGGAAAAAGTCATGGTTGGCATAATTTCCAATTACAAATGTAAAACCTATGCCATGTGCTGCAACCCCGATCATTGCCACATTTTTGTAGGGATGCACCCCGCAATATCCCCGTCAAAATTAATGGAACAAGTAAAATCAGGTTCATCCAACTGGCTGAATAACAAAAAACTTGTTCCCGGTAAGTTCACATGGCAGGATGGCTGCGGGGCTTTCACCTATTCAAAATCGCACATAGACCAGGTTGTGAAATATGTGCTAAACCAACCCGAACATCACAAAAAACAATCTTTTAAGGATGAATATTTGTCCTTTTTAAAAAAAAATGATGTGGATTACGACCCGAAATATCTTTTTGAATGGTATGAAAATATATAGATGGTAGGGCTACGCCCCTTATTTATCACTAAATGAATATTAATGCTACGAAGATTATTGGGCTACGCACCTGTTATTGATGAATTTTATAAAGCACAACAAATTTCAATTGTCCTTTGCGATTTTGTATTGCAGGCCAGCCAGGACCGATGTACAGGGAGGAAAAGCAAACTGAAAAAAGTGCTTTATTTTGCCTGTGTTTCGGGTTCATTGTTGCTTAATGTGAGAAAGCGAATTAAGAAGACAATGTCTTATTTATCAATGCCACCGAGCAGTATGAAAATGGAAAACGCCAGAACACCCTGGGCAAAAACCATATGAAAAACATTGTAGAGACATAAATACAGGCAGGAAACCGAACGTTTTTCAAGGAAAGTATCTATGGAAGAAATTGAAAAGAACGGTTACAACCTGAACATTTCCAGATATGTGAGCACATCGGAAGATGAAGTACAAATTGATATGAAAGAAGTAAATGGCAGATTGAATTCAATAAATGAAAGAATAAAAGATAACACAGATAAACACAATGAGTTTCTGAGAGAGTTGGGTTTGCCGCCTGTTTAAGCCAACGCCAGGTGGGTTTTGAAAATACGCCTTGAAAAATGAAAAGATTACAAGAAGCTTCACACCACTTTATTCCACCCGGTATAACAGACTATGGCGTAGCAAGGGGGAAGATGTCATACTTGTTAATGCAAGCGAGTCAGGCCTAATGCCGCTAAAATATAACAGATTAGATAAAACATGTCTGGTAATAATACAGAAATAAGCAGAGTAGCAAGATCAAAAGATGAAGCCAAAGTCAGTTACAATAAGATGAGCAAATGGTATGATATGCTGGCAGGCTTCGCCGAGAATAAGTATAGAAACACCGGCATTTATTATTAAGAGCATGAAACATACTTTCTCTCTCATATTTTTGGTTGTTCTGGTTATATTACAAAGTTGTAGTATGATAAATGAGGATGGATCTGGTTTTCCTGGTTTTTGGGAAGGTCCTCATCCAGAAGATGTGAATAAAAAATTCTACATTCAAATAATTGAAAAAAATGACTCAATCGAGGCAAAAGGCTTCTGGACAAATCACAAATTCTATAATTCGGAGTTTAAAGTTGATAGTATATTCCTGAATTCAGACAGCATACGTTTTTTTATTCCTGGTTGGAACTGCATTTATTCAGGGAAAATATATGATAACAATCTGATTAATGGTGGTTTTACTTGCTTAAACGAACCATTTGATACAGTTAATTTGGTTAAAAATAATGATGTAAAACATTTTCTGACCGAGGCAAAACCGGAATGCAATAATGCCCATTACAGGTATCAATATAAAAAACCTGTTTCTTTTGATGAATACATACCCGCGACACACTTTCAAACACCAAATGATTCTTTATTTATTTATTCATTAATTCCTGAGATAATTTCTAACCAATATGGAAGAATTAATTCTTTTCTTTTGGCCAGGAACGATAGTCTTATATGTGAAGAATATTTTTATGGATATGCCAGAAATGATTTACATCAAATTGAATCGGCAACTAAAAGCATTACTTCCTTACTTGCAGGTATCGCAAAAGACAAAGGAATGATTTCTGATTTGAATGAACCTTTATATAAAATATTTCCGGAATACAATCATTTAAGAACAGGTGATTATAAAAAAATCACTTTAAATCATATCCTGACAATGACATCTGGATTTTCTAATGAATATGAGCCTTATAAAGATTATAACAGAATAGAATATTCATTAAAAAGAGAGTTAATTGCCCCTGTTGGCGGGAAATTTATATATGATGGAGGAAATACAGAGATTTTGGGTGCAATAATAAAACGAAAAACAGGAATGTATGCAGATATTTTTGCTGATAAGTTCCTTTTCGAACCTCTTGATATAAATAAATATGATTGGAGTATTTTTAAGCAAGATAGTTTTCCATGTATGGGAGGTTCTTTACAGTTTCTGCCCATTGACATGTTGAAAGTAGGTTTGTTAGTCCAAAACAATGGAAAATATAATAACAAGCAGATTATATCTACTGACTGGATTAACCAATCCACTTCAATAAAAACCACCACAAATATTGAGGGTGATGATTATGCTTATCACTGGTGGAAAATAAATATTGAATCAAATAATAAAAAGTATGAAACAATATGGGCAAATGGATTGGGTAGTCAGTTTATTTATATTGTGCCTGATTTAAATGTAGTAATCGTTACAACCGGGTATAATTACGAGCATGACTCATGGGCTGTTACAAATGGAATAGGAAAATATTTATATTTGTTAGAACAATAATAAATGCTGACAGCGTATCTAATTAAGAAAAATAAACTACTACCCTGAAACAGTCTGTATACTTTGCCACCCTTGCCTGAATCTGACTTAACCTTAAAAAATGAATTTACAGGCCAACCATATAGAAAGCTTAACAGAACATAAAACGTTGAAAATGGATGGTTATGACATACATTATTATGTATCCGGAAAAGAAAATACTGACTTGATTGTATTTTACACCCTGCATTTTCAGACCACCGGGCCTTTGCCCGACAAATTGATTTCTTTTCTGAAAAATATCGGGTAATAATGATTGACTTAATGGGTCATGGTTTATCAAAAGCGAGTAAGTCACAAGACAAAATTGACCCTTTAAAAGCATTAGACGGATACGTATCTATTGAATAAGTAATTAGTATTAACAAATAGCATAAAAGCATGAAAACAAAACTATCAAAAAGAGATATAATTTTTTTCCTTCTTGGGCTTTTTAGCATGTTTTTAATAGATGTAATCTGGAATTGGGACGACCATGTTGCTGATTTTAAAAGAGGGTTTAAAGATGGATATAATACTATCCGGAATGAATAAGGGCATCTGCATGCCAGTATTGCTATTCTTTGCCGGAAAAGATAAGTGATAATCGGATTAGAGAATGACAATAAGCAAATTCAAAGGGGCGTTAGCCCCACAATCCTTTTAGATTGAATTCAATTTATGAAAGAATAATAGAAAACACAGACAAACAAAATGAATTTTTGAAAGAGTTGGGATTAAAAAGAGAATAGTGCAACGAATAAAGCGTCTATTCGTTGCAAATAATGCAACGATAATTTTAGGTTGAAGCTTCCAAATCCAAGCCAACGCATATTGCCAAACATCATAAACAAGCTGCTAAAAAGGACTGCAAAGCCATTCATCAGACTTATTATTAATCAAAGCCAGTATGTCAAAAAGATATCTGTATTTTAAAACACTACTTATTTATTTGGCCATTATATTTTTGGTTTTTGCTGTTTTCCTTTTAATTGATATGGAATTTGAAGAAGTTTCATTAGAAGGTTTTGAAAGCAACGAAATACCACGCTATGCATTGATTTTACTGGGAGTTTTGGTAGCTCCATTAATTGAAACATTTTTTTTCCAGTTTTTGATGTATAAATTAGCGGATAAATTTTTTAGAATGATGAATAAGAAAATCATTTTTTTTGTATCAGCAGGACTTTTTGCTTTAACGCATTACTATAGCTGGTTCTTCATGCTGTATGCATTTGCTGGAGGTTTACTGTTTATTTTTTATTATCATAAATTGAAAATCCAATTTGGTACGCTGTATGCATTTGCCGGACTTTTTATCATACATTCATTATTCAATCTTATATTATTTGCTCTAGATCCGGTATTTGAAAGGATATTGGTTTAACATTTCTTTGTGGTTCCGGTTCTGGAAATAATGATCTTAGTGGCAGGGCCTATTCCGAAGTGGGTATCTCTTTGAGTTCTTTGCGGCTTCCTTAGCGAACTTTGCGTGAAATATTTTATTGTTCAACATTCACTGCTTAGTATTTAGCGTTTGGGTGCAACAGAGCTGTAGCGTAAATAATCTCTTTCCAATACACCAGTCAACCCATCAACCCATCAAACATCTCAACCCCCGGTAAAAAACTCCCCTAGGTTTTCACATCGCTTTCAACTACCTTTGCCACCCTAATTTTATACCCTTATTATTTTGAAAACGTTCTCTGATTTAGGCATTTCCGGGTCTTTTATTGATGCTTTAAATGAACTGAATATTAAAAAGCCTACTGAAATCCAACTCAAGGCCATCCCCTTTCTGATGGAAACCGGTACAGATTTTATTGGGCAGGCACAAACCGGAACCGGAAAAACCGCTGCCTTTGGCTTGCCCATTTTGCATGCCATGAATCCGGAAGTACATATTCCCCAGGCTTTAATTCTTTCGCCCACCCGCGAGCTATGCCAGCAAATTGCCCGGCAACTCTTTAAGTTTACCCGCTTTTGGAACCAGAAGGTTTTTGTGGAAGCCGTTTATGGCGGAGCAAAGATCGATGAGCAAATCAAAAACCTGCGCCGTCCCACACATGTGGTGGTGGCAACACCCGGGCGATTGATCGATTTGCTCGAACGCAAGGCTATTAATCTTTCTGCCATTAAAATTGTAGTGCTCGACGAAGCCGATGAAATGCTCAGTATGGGCTTTAGGAAAGAGCTGGATACCATTCTTGATATTACCAAAGACAAAAGCAATACCTGGCTGTTTTCGGCCACAATTCCCGGCGAGATCCAGTCGATCATCGAAAATTACATGGCACCCGATGCTATGCGAGTGCAGGTAAACCAGTTTGATGTCATCAACCGTGATATTGAACATAAGTTTGTTGTATGCAAAAAGGAAGAAAAACCTGGTATGCTGTTTCATTTCCTGAAATCGCAGGGTAAAAACCGCGGACTCATTTTTTGCAGAACCAAACTGGATGCAAAAAATCTGGCCCAGGAACTGATTGCCGGCAACTATAATTCCGAAGCCCTGCATGGCGACTTGTTGCAAAAGGAAC
The DNA here is from genome assembly GCA_011390785.1 of Sphingobacteriia bacterium. GTDB lineage: Bacteria > Bacteroidota > Bacteroidia > Bacteroidales > UBA7960 > SKVR01. The sequence goes on along the minus strand of JAABRR010000041.1, from coordinate 26,725 downwards.
GCGACAAAGTGATGCGTGCTTTCAAAAATAAGAAATTACAGATTCTGGTGGCCACTGATCTGGCAGCACGCGGGCTGGATGTAGAAGAGCTTGCGTATGTGGTGCACTATCATCTTCCCGAAAAAACTGAATACTATACCCACCGCAGCGGCCGCACTGCACGTGCCGGTCGCAAGGGATTTTCCATAAGTATTGTCAGTCAGGACGAACGCTCTGAGCTGAGAAGCATAGAACGCGAATTGGGTATTACCATAAAAGAAGTACGTTAATCTAATACCAGGATGTATGAACGGGCAACAAAGCAATGATCCCCTGCATGGAATCACACTAAAATATATTGTAGAATACCTTGTTGACCATTATGGTTGGAAGGAACTGGCCAACGAAATCAGGATAAACTGTTTTATGAAAGATCCGAGCATAAAATCGAGCCTTACCTTTTTACGCAAAACCCCCTGGGCACGCAAGAAGGTGGAAGATTTGTATCTTTACACGGTGGCGAGAAAGAAGTAAGAGAGCTGAAAGGTGAATGAGCTTGAAGCAGGAAGCTCGAAGCTGGCAGGATGAGGGTGATTTACCATGGTAATGAGTAATAGGTGATGTGTGATTACCCTTAAACCCGGCAACGATTAAGCCATTGAACAAAAAAACATAAACATCAATATAGCAATGAAATTTCCCGATTATAATTTAATTCCTGCCTTAAAGCGAAATCTTGAAGAGCAGGGTTTTAAACGGCCAACAGATATTCAGTACAAGTCGATTCCCCCGGTATTAAAGGGGGAAGATGTTTTGGCCATTGCGCAAACCGGCACAGGCAAGACAGCAGCGTTTGCCATACCGGTTATTCAGATTCTGGCCACACGCAAGGTTATTGAAGAAGTTTACGGTATCCGCTGCCTGGTCATGGTGCCCACCCACGAGTTGGCCATGCAGGTGGCCGGCGTAATAGAAAGTTTGATGAAGGGCACCGGACTCAGAGTCATGGGTTTGTTTGGGGGCGTGGAGCAAGACCCTCAGATTGCTGCCTTAAAACACGGTGTTGATGTATTGGTTGCTACCCCCGGGCGCATGTTTGATCTGGCAAGCCAGGGTTTTCTTATGCTCAACCGCGTTGAAATATTGATCCTTGACGAAGCCGACCACATGCTGGAACTCGGGTTTATCAATGATATGAGGCAGTTAATCAGGAAACTTCCCACCAGAAGGCAAACCCTTTTCTATTCAGCCACAATTAACGAACAAATTAAGAAACTGGCGTATGAACTGGTAAAAAATGCTGTTCGCATCCAGATTTCTCCCAAAGATCCGGTGGCGAAAAATATAGACCATGCAGTGGCCTTTATTGAAATGGACGATAAACGTTTTTTTCTGGAGCGTTTTATCCAGGAAAATCCTGATAAAAAGATGCTTGTATTTGTTCGTACCAAAGTAAGGGCCGAAAGGGTGGCCAAAGCATTGCAAAGAGTGGATATATCAAGCCAAACCATTCATGGAGATAAGATACAGGACGAACGCTCGCAGGTGATGAGCAACTTTAGAAAAGGTACCAACCAGATATTGATCGCTACTGATGTAAGTGCCCGTGGAATAGACATCCCCAATGTGGAATTTGTTATTAATTACGACCTGCCCGATGTGGCTGAAAACTACGTTCATAGGGTAGGACGAACCGGTCGTGGCACGAACAAAGGCATCGCCATTTCTTTTTGCAGCCCGCAGGAAAAGGAGCTGTTAAAAGAAATTGAAGGGTACCTGTTTAAACCTGTTACGGTAATGAAAATCGACAGGGAAGAGTATGAAGCAACGCTCGACTTTTCTGATGATGCCCCCAGCGATTGGAGATCAATCATCAAAGAAAACGAAGCATTTGTAAATAAAAAGAAAAAGAAGCCATTTAAAAAGGGTAGAAAATTTTAATCTGTGTTTTTTGTTTAACATTTACCAAAACATTTGTTCAATACTGTAAATTCTTAATAGCCTGTGAAATAATTATCCTTACTTTTGCAGCCTTTGATAAGTTTGAAAATCAGAGCTTAAAAAATCAATAGTTAAAACAGCGTAAATTAAAAAAATATGTGTGGAATAGTTTGTGTTTTCGATATAAAAACTCAGCATGAAGAATTAAGGAAGCAAGTTCTTGAAATGTCGAAAAAGGTTCGCCATCGTGGGCCCGACTGGAGCGGGGTATTTAGTTCTGAAAAGGCAATCCTTGCTCATGAGCGGCTATCTATTGTTGACCCTCAATCGGGTGGACAACCGCTAAAAAGCAAAGATGGAAAACTTATCCTTTCTGTGAATGGCGAAATTTACAATCATCTGGAGATCAGAGAGCGGATTGGTGATTCTTACGAGTTTCTTACCAATTCTGACTGCGAAGTAATTCTGGCTCTTTACCGTGAAAAAGGGCCTTCTTTTATCGAAGATATGAACGGTATTTTTGGGTTTGCCCTGTATGATCTGGACAATGAAACTTACTTTGTTGCCCGCGATCATATTGGTATTATTCCCCTTTACATGGGATGGGACCAGCACGGCCAGTTTTATGTAAGTTCAGAATTGAAGGCTCTCGAGGGGCAATGCACCCGTATTCGTGAGTTTCCTCCCGGTCATTATCTTACCAGTGCTGATGAAGAACCACAAAGGTGGTATCAGCGCGACTGGATGGATTATAACAATGTAAAAGACAATCCAACTTCGATTGATGAACTGCGCGAAGCCCTTGAAAAAGCCGTGCATCGCCAGCTAATGTCTGATGTGCCCTATGGCGTTTTGCTATCAGGTGGGCTAGATTCATCTATTATTTCAGCCGTTGCCAGCAAGTATGCGGCTCGTCGTATTGAAACCGGCGATACACAATCTGCCTGGTGGCCACAGCTTCACTCGTTTGTTATTGGTATTGAAGGGTCACCTGATTTGATTGCTGCACGTAAGGTGGCCGATCATATCGGATCTATTCATCACGAGGTGAAATATACTATACAGGAGGGTGTTGATGCCATCCGCGATGTTATTTACCACCTTGAAACCTATGATGTTACTACCGTAAGAGCATCTACTCCCATGTATCTGATGGCAAGGGTTATCAAGTCGATGGGAATAAAAATGGTGCTTACAGGCGAAGGGGCCGACGAGATATTTGGCGGTTATCTTTACTTCCACAAAGCACCCAATGCGCAGGCTTTCCACGAAGAAAACCTTCGTAAGATCAGCAAACTGCATCTGTACGATTGCCTGCGGGCAAATAAATCATTGGCAGCCTGGGGGGTAGAAGGAAGGGTGCCTTTCCTGGATAAAGAATTTATTGATGTGGCTATGCGAATGAACCCCGCCGACAAAATGTCGAAAGATGGCAAGATGGAGAAGTGGGTACTCAGAAAAGCCTTCGAAGATTATTTGCCTGAAAGTGTTGTTTGGCGTCAGAAAGAACAATTCTCTGATGGTGTTGGCTACAGCTGGATTGATACCCTGAAGCAAATTGCCATAGATAAAGTTTCGGATGATCAGATGAAAAATGCAGCCTTTCGTTTCCCAATTAATACTCCAAGATCGAAAGAAGAATACTTGTATCGTGAAATATTCAGCGAGCATTTTCCATCCAACGAAGCTGCTGCCTGTGTTCCCTCTGTTCCTTCTATTGCCTGTAGTACTGCCGAAGCACTGGCCTGGGATGCCAGTTTTAGCGGCAATGCCGATCCATCAGGCAGGGCTGTTGCAGATGTTCACACCAGTGGTAAGTCCTGAAATAAGAAAATACACCCTTTAACAGAGTTATCAAATTTTAAAAATCCTCCGTTAATCTTTTAGCGGGGGATTTTTATTGTCGTTATTTGTACTTTGTTCCTTTTTTCCTTGTTCCTGATCCCTATCCGCGGTTTCCGGTTTAAAAAATCGACCAGATCAGTCTGAACGATGCCAAAACCGTCATAATAATCACCAGCCACCGGAAAGGTTTCTCGGGAATGAGCCGAACTATCCTAATTCCTGTTATTCCCCCGGCTATTATTACCGGTAGCATCATCAGGTTCAGGGTAAAGGATTCAAGGGTAATGGTTTGCCAGACAAAGATGTGAAAAGGGATTTTAAACAGGTTGATAACCAGAAAAAACCAGGCAGCGGTACCTATCAACACATTTTTGGGTAGCTGCATGGCCAACAGGTAAAGGCTCATTACGGGTCCGGCGGCATTGCCTATCATGGTGCTGAATCCGCCCGTAATGCCAAAAATACTGCCCCACAACCAGTTTCCCTGGAGTGGCTTAACGTTTTTCAGGTTTTCGCGAATTACCATTATCGGCAGTCCGCCCAAAATTACAACAGCCATTATTACTTTAAATGTGCTGTCGTTTATAATTTCCCCTACCCACAGTGCAATAATTACTCCGGCAGCGGCAAAGGGGAAAAGCTTCCAGAGATGTTTCCAGCTGGCATGTCGGTTATAATACAAAACCGCTACAATATCGGCCATTGAAAGCATGGGCAACAACAGGCCGGCAGATATTTTCCCGCCAAATGCGCTGGCCAGCAGAGGCGCAGCCAGGGTACCCAACCCAAAAACACCCGTTTTAGCCATACCGGTAAAAAATGCTGAGATAATTAAAACAATCCACAAGGCTGCGGTCATTTCTTCAATGGAAGCCAGATTTTCTATCATATATTTATGAATAATGTTGAAAAGTTATTTAATTGGGAAGAAATAACGTAAAATATACGATTATTGCTAAAGTCTGTCAAATAGCTTATTACGCAAACTAAAAAGATAAATTGACTGGCAAAGGTCTGAAAAAAATTGCATCCCCTTACAGTTGTTATAAGTTTAACAAATTAAATTGATTCTAAATCTATTATTTGTGAATGGGTTGCAGGAATTTTTTATAAATTTACCAAATTTTAAGGCGGGACGAGTGCTGTTTTATGGTTATCAGTTTTTTTAATCGTGTAATTCAGGATTACCCATCCATGTTCTTCAGATTCTTTCCTCCTATTATGATTACTAAAGTACTGATTTCAGTGCGCTAATACTAACACCGTAAATGAACAAAAAAGCAAAAACCGTTAAAAAGAAAGCCAAATATTTTATTATTGCCGGTTTTATTCTTGGAGCAACCTTTATTATCCTTTCTTCCAAAGCCATAAAATATACATCTACCGACGAGTTTTGTATGAGCTGCCACGTGCATCCTCATGCCGAGGATGCCTGGCGATTATCCACCCACTACGATAATGCTTCGGGTGTTGTGGTGCATTGCGTTGAATGTCATCTGCCCCCTCCCGGAACTGTTCATTATCTTACAGCCAAAGCAGTAACCGGTGCCCGCGATGTGTATGGCACGCTCTTTAAAGATCCGGAAGAGATCAACTGGGAAGCCAAAAGACGACTTGAAGCTGCAGTAAAGCATACCTACCAGGAATCGTGCATGACCTGCCACCAGAATTTATTTCCCCGTCAGCTATCGGCAGAGGGGATGGATGCACATCTCTATTATTCCAATAATTCCGAAAAGTTGAATTGCCTCAACTGTCACCTGCACGTAGGGCATTATTCTGATGTACCCCACGAGCAGCAGCTTAATTTTGGGGCTGCAGCAGCAGAACCGGCAGTAATCTTTGAGCAGGCTGCTGAAGTAACAGGATTTGAAAAGTTTACCGAAACCATTCCCGGAACATCTGTTCAGTTTGACATGTTGCCCATTGAAGGGGGAACTTTTACCCTGGGAAGCCCCGCAAAAGAACCGGGCAGGTCTTTCAATGAAGGTCCTGCACGCAATGTTGAGGTAAGTTCATTCTTTATGGCCGAGGTAGAAGTTACCTGGGATATGTACATGGCCTTCTTTAATGAAACCCGCTCAGAAGGAAGAAAAGATGCCGGAGCATTTGCACAATCTCTTGACGATATTACATCGCCTGATGCCATTTCAGGACCAACACCCCCATGGGGCAACCCCGATCAGGGCTGGGGCTTTGGAAATCGGCCTGCCATCACCATGTCCTACCATGCAGCGCAAACTTTCTGCCGGTGGTTAAGTCTGAAAACAGGAAAAAATTATCGTATGCCAACAGAAGCAGAATGGGAGTTTGCCGCACGAGGTGGCACATCAACCCCGTATTTCTTTGAAGGAAATCCGAAAGATTTTACCCGCACCCATTGGTTAAACAGAATACTTGGTGCAGATACCACGCTTATTAATTCATACATAATTTATGATGCCAATAGTCAGCTCAAAACACATACTCCTGATACCATTTGGGCCAATCCTTTTGGGTTGAAAAATATGCTGGGTAATGTGTGGGAGTTTGTGGCCGACTATTATGCTGAAGATGCCTTTGCGCAATACCCCGAAGGACAAACAATTAAAGATCCCAAAGGACCTGAAACAGGAAACGAAAGAGTGATAAGGGGTGGTGCCTTTAACAGCGATGCTTATGATGTTCGCTCAGCTACACGCAGTCAAACCCAACACGATGCCTGGCTGGTTACTGATCCCCAAATCCCCAAAAGTATCTGGTGGTATTCAGATAGTTATGATGTGGGTTTCAGGGTTGTATTAGAATGGAACGCTCCTTAATATTTTTTTTCATATTTAATAATATAAATAAGTAAAATGGAAGATCAATCAAAATTATCAGGCCGTCGTATTTTTCTCAAAAATGCGGCATCCATTGCAGCAGTTGGTGCATTGGGATCAAGTTTTATATTAAAATCATGCAGTGGCGATAAAACCCCCAAGGTTGTTGCCCCCACTTTTCTGGATCAGGCAGCAGAAGGCAAAGTTCTCAAAGTGGGATTGGTAGGTTGCGGTGGTCGCGGTACCGGTGCACTTTTCAACTTCCTTAACTCCGGGCCCGGTATCGAAATTGTTGCCCTGGGCGATGTGTTCGCTGATAGAATTGGCCGTTGCCGAAATCAGTTAAAAGAACAGAGAAATGTTGAAGTTGCAGACGAAAATTGTTTTACCGGTTTCGATGCATATGAGAAAGTTTTAGATTCTGGTATTGACGTAGTTGTACTTGCAACACCCCCATATTTCAGGGCTCAGCATTTTGATGCCGCAGTAAGAGCCCGTAAGCATGTTTTTATGGAAAAACCACTGGCTGTTGACCCTGTTGGCGCACGTTCCATTATGGCATCAGCAAAAATGGCTGATACCGCTGGTTTAAAAGTAGGTTGTGGCACCCAAAGACATCACGAAAGAGATTACCTTACTACCTACGAACATATAAAAAGCGGTTTGATGGGTGATATCGTTGGCGCAAATTGCTATTGGAACCAGGGGCAGCTTTGGTTTGTAAACCCACAACCCGGTATGAGCGAAATGGAAGCCATGCTTCGCGACTGGGTTAACTGGACGTGGTTATCAGGCGATCATATCGTTGAGCAGCATATGCACAATATCGATGTTATCAATTGGTTCACTGGCAAAATTCCGTCTAAAGCAGTAGGTTTTGGCAGCAGGCAAAGAAGACCTACAGGCGATCAGTATGATAATTTCAGTGTGGATTTCGTTTATGAAGATGGTATGCATATGCACAGTATGTGCCGTCAGATCAATGGTTGTGCCAATAATGTGTCTGAATTTGTTGTTGGTACCAAAGGACAATCCAACTGTAAAAACTACGTTGAAGACCTCCAGGGAAATAAACTCTTTGAATTCACATATGCAGAAGAAGGTTCGGATGCAGAAAGAGAATCTTCTGGTGTGAAAAATGTTAGCCCATACGATCAGGAAATAATTGATCTGGTAACAGCTATTCGCAATAATACTCCATACAACGAAGCAGAACTTTGCGCTAAATCTACCATGGTTGCCATCATGGGCCGTATTTCTGCCTATACCGGCAAAGAGGTAACCTACGAAGAAATGATGAACTCCAACCTTAAACTGGGGCCTGAAGATGTTTCTATGGCTACCACTGGTGTTAAAGCCGTTGTTGCCGTGCCTGGTGTGGTTTAGCTTTATTTGAAATAAAATCAAAAAAAAATCCTGCAATCACCTATAAAGGTTGCGGGATTTTTTTTGGATTTGTTGATTAGAACTACTGTTTAACCAACATCTGATTTTTCAGGAGTTTGCTCATCAATACCCAAACAACTCATCTACCGTCACAATTTTTACCATCCCCAGTTTTGAAATCATATTTCTGTTGATGGCTGTTGTGTCGCCTACCACAAACCAGGAGTAGGGCTGATCTTTTACATAATTATTGTAAAAATCGCTTAGTTCGTCCATGGTGGCAGTTTGGGCATCGTTATACCATTCTCTGCGCATGTCGGAGGTAAATCCAAACTTCTCGTTGTTAAGCTTCTGAAAGAAAATATCATCTTTTATAATACGGCTGGTGGAAATACTGTTTAGGACACCATTACGGGAAATTTCGAATGATTGTTCGTTTTCTATCAGTTTATCCAGCAGATTATCAAATGATTGGGTAGCTTGTGTGAGTTTATCGGGTTGAGTGCCGATGTAGCCAGAAAGGTAAAATGAATGATCGGGGCGCGATGGTGTATCATACCCAATAAACGCCGAATAGGCTAATCCCTGCGCTTCTCTTATCTCCTGGAAAACAATTGATGACATTGAGTTACCAAAGTACTGATTGAATAAATTGGCTTTTACATACAAATCTTTCGAAAAGGGTTGCCCTTTGCCCATAAGCAGCACATTTACCTGCGACATTTCGTAGTGTACGAGAAGTACTTCATTTTCAATTATATCTGCTTCGGGGTAAACAGTTTCTGAAGGTATAGGGGTAAGTGTTTCCGGCAATTTGTGGTATTTTTTCACCTGAGCTTCCACTTCATTTAAAGGTGATGGCCCATAATAGAATACCTGGTGTGGGTAGTTTACATGGGTTGCTACCAGGTTGGTTAATTCCTGTGGATTGGTTTGCCTGATTTGCTCATCGGTAAGTACATCGTTAAAAGGTGAGCGTATTCCGTAGATAGCCCTGTTCATAAGGCCTCCCCACATAATATTGTCTATGTCCAGTTTTCGGTCGTTTCTTTGTTTAATGGTTCTTTCAGCATATTTGGCATAGGCCACAGAATCTGGTAATGCAGAAGTAAGGATCTCTTCCATCAGTTCCAATCCCTTTTCATAATTTCGGTTTAGCCCCGAAATGTAAACCCATGATCGATCGTTGCTGCTGAATACATTGGTCAATAGGCCATAGCGAAATAGCTCCTGTTTTAACCCGGCAGCAGAATAGTTGGCTGTGCCAGTAAAGGGAATGAAGTTAAAGGCAATAGGTGTTTTCAGATTGTGGTTTTTGCCAGCATCGATAATGTAATAGTGGGTAAAGAATTCATTGGTGGTATTAGGTATGTAACTGAGTTTAACATCGGGTGTAAGTTGGGCCGTTTCTATTTCATTGTCGAAATCGAGAAAAACCGGTAGAATAGTATCACGCGGTAGCCCATTCCAATCAGTATAATAAGTACTTCTGTCGTCGCGATTAATCACAACCGGGGTAATAGGGGGTTTGGGAACCTTAATTAAATCGGTAGGTACTCCGGTTCGTTTAAAAACCGCCACATAATTGTTTTTAAACAGGTTGTTTGCATATTCAACAATTTCCTGTTTGCTTATTTTTTCAATCCTGTCGGGCATAGCAAGATTTTCTGCCCAGCTTTCTTCTTTTATATAGGCATCCAGAAATGTAAATGCTTTCCAGTTTTCTTCAAAGTTACGCAACATCGAGAGTCTTTGCTGGTTGGCAATGGCAGTGGGCATCCAGTCAGCAAATTCTCCGTTTTTCAGTTTCTCAATCTCTTTGAGTAGCAGGTCGCGTGTTTCTTCAATGGTTTGCTCTTCTTTTGGATTTGCCGAGAACTGAATTACAGTATATTCACGGTAGTTATCAGGATAGGCCCATGCATCCAGCAGTTGTTGCTCCTGTATCAGGTTAAGATCTATAAGCCCTGCCTCACCATTATACAAAATATTTGCGATCAGGTAGGCCATATCGCGGTCTCTGAGCGTGTTCTCATCAAGGCGCCAGGCCATGAGCAGGCTTTCAGCGTCGGGGCCTGTTACTTCAATTTCTATGGGTTCAATTATAGGTTCCTCTCTTATTATGGGTCTGTCGGGAAGTGGTTTGGCTTCCATCAGGCCAAATGTTTCATCAATCATAACAATGGCGGCATCCATGTCCAGATCGCCGGCAAGGCTTATTACCATGTTGTTGGGCACATACCACATTTCTTTGAATTGCATGATGTTTACCATAGATGGATTTTTCAAATGCTCAGGATAACCAATAATATCGCGTCCGTAGGGATGGTTGGGAAATAATCCTTTTTGTAGGGCAACCGATGCGCGCGACCAGTCGCGATCCTGGTACATGTTGAACTCTTCATAAACTGTTTCGAGTTCGGTATGAAAAAGACGCAATGCCACATCGCCAAAGCGGTTGTATTCCAGTGCCAGCCACCTGCGCAGTTCATTGGCCGGTATATTGTTCATGTAGGCTGTTACTTCGTAAGATGTAAATGCGTTGGTGAATTCCGCACCCATTTCCAACACCATCTTGTCATACTCATTGGCAATGGCATATTTGGATGCTTCGTAAGAAACCTTATCAATTTGCTTATACAATTCAGCTCTTTTGGTTTCATCGGTTTCTGATCGGTAGATCTCGAAAAGGTTTGAAATAGAATCCAGAAGAGGTTTTTCAGCCTCCCAGCTTGTGGTTCCAAAGCTGCTGGTTCCTTTAAACATAATATGCTCAAAATAATGAGCCAAACCAGTGGTCTCTTCCGGATCGCTGGTAGAACCGGCTTTAACGCCGATCATGGCCATTACTCTGGGTTCTGCCGCATTGGGTGCCATGTAAACCTTAAGGCCATTGTCTAGGGTGTAAATCCGAAGTCCGGATGGATCATTGGTTACCTCTTCATATGTGTAACCGTTACTATCGGTTTGGGATTGGGTTTGGTATTTTTCCCTGCTGCATCCACTAATGAGAATCAAAATAGCCAATAAGCTGAAAAGAAAATTTTTCATGGGTTTGTGTATTTGGTCAGCAATAAGTAAAATTTCGTTAAAAGTAGTGAGATTTATTTTAGTTGTAACATTCTTGATTGACTTTTAAGGATACACGATCCTGATTTTTCAATTACCCACTGTTATTCAGTATAGAATGAGAATAATTGCTGTCTGCTATCGGTAATATGCATTACAAAATATAAGCTCCCCAAAATGGAAACCATATGTAGACAAAAAATAGCTATATTTGAAGGCGCCATCTATTGTTATTTACCTAAAAATGTATTCGAATGAGGTATCTGATTTTTCAAGTTCTGCTTTTTTTCATTTGTGCTGTCGGCTATGCACAAAGCGATACGTTGAAGTTATTTGGGATTAAAAACCTGGTATTTCATTCAGAGCTGGAAAAATCAGCTTTTGAATGTTTTAAGGATGGAGGTGAATGCTACCTGATGAAGTTGGCCCTGGCTACTGATAAAACTGTGGATACTAAGAATGCTGATGAGTATATAACCCAGTTTTATCTTTTTCTCGATGCATTAAAAGATGACCGCAGATTCGCCAAAAACCCTTCCCGCCAAATCAAATATATTTTTAACGCAATTCATGATAAGTATTTTGTTTTATACCGCGATAACCCTGTGTTTAGCGACATATTTACTGATGGATTTTTTAATTGCATCACAGCATCCGTTTTGTATGGACTTGCATTTGATTATTTTTCCATACCCTTTGAAATATATTTGACTCCCACACATGTTTACCTGATGGCTTATCCCGGAACAGAAAATCTTATTGTTGAAACAACCAACCCATTGAAAGGGACTCAACTAATTATTAGTTCAAGAGATAAATCGAAAGCAGTGCAGGAACTGGTTGATATGAAACTGGTTTCGAAAGATGATGTGAATCAAAAGGGGATAGAACAGGTTTTTAATGATCATTACCTGGCCCAGGAAAAACCCGATCTTATGCAGCTAATAGGTTCGCTCTACTATAACAGAGCACTGGCAGACGGACTTAACTTCGATCTTAATGATTCATATGAGCTATTTAAGAAATCATTATTTCTGCATCCCCGTTTGGTAACGCTGGCAATTATTATGTCTTACGCAGATATGATCATTTCGAAAAGAGAATATGAAAATCCTGATGTTTACAGAGTTCTCACCGAGATGGAAAAATTTCTGGGCTTTAATTACCCCAGGCAGCTACTAATCGATAACTGCATAGCTTATATGAATGAGGCAATGCATATTAATAAATACTCCATGATAGATTCGGCTTATGTTTGGCTTTATAACGGATTTACGGATGAATACATCAGGGATGAACTGAAATTTGCCTACCATTACAATAAATCTCTGGATCTTTTTGTCGATCTGAAAAGAGATGATGCATTCCGGTATCTGGAAGTAGCCCATTCGGTTAAACCCAACGATAGTAGTGTAAATTCACTTTTGATTGATTTTCTATGGGCGAAATTGCCTACCTTGTCTTCAGACCTTGAAGCCTATGAATTTATAACTTCTGTGGCTAAGAATTACGGTAGTGTAGGCGATAATAAAAGGTTTCAGATAGTGCATCAGATAGCTTTGTTAAATATGATGAACTGGCATTACAGCCATTCAAGATATGATGAAGCCGAAGATTACCGTGCTGAGTTTGAAGAATTATTTCCACCGGAAAAGATTGTCCCCGAAAATTTAAGATTTGTTGAGCAGTTGTATGCTACGGCATCATTGTTTTATTTCAGACAGAATAAAATATCTAAATCAAGGGAAGTTCTTTTAAGTGGTTTAAAATATGTTCCTGACAGCTACGATCTGAAAATTAAATTAAGAGCTTTGTAATGGATGCCGGATTTTTATAATTGATGTCAGGTTAAAAAAAACGTTTCTTGTTTTCAATTCCGAGGTTATAGGTGGCTTTGAAAATTTGTTTATTCCCCAATCTGGTCTGCCGCTCAGCCATGATATGGATTTTTTCCATCCTTGATCTGCCTGGGAGCAGTGAAAACGTCTCAACAGCTTTTCCTCCTTCTGTAGTGAGACCATAATAGAAGGCTTTATTGGTATCTGTAGCCGGGAAATATCTGTTGAATTTAGCATGTCGCGAATTGTCAGACAATTTTATTATCAGTTGAAAAGTGTTTTCGAATGCAGTATTATCTACCAGCGTAAAAACAATATCTGCTTCATGCGATATAACTTTGCCATCTTTAGAAAACTCTCTCATTCCTACATCTTGTTCATCATTGGCAAATGGGATTTCCGCCATCAGTATATCTCCTTCATAATACTTCTTTTGAATACCGTTTTTTTGCCCATCTACAAAAGGCGTAGTCATATACAAATCACCATTTTCGTAATAGGATTTTGCTAGCCCATGTTTTACGCCTTTTACATAAGTTACCTCAAGTTGAATTTTCCCATTTTTATAATAATTGCGGGCCAATCCATCGCGTATGCTGTCTTTATAACTTACTTCAGCCAGTAAGGTTCCATCTTTCCTGTAGGATTTTCTTATTCCGTTGTACGGATCGTTATTGGCTGTATTATTTCCGGTATCGCAGGCATTTAAAAACACAACGAGCAACAACACAATTGCTGAAAACAAACTTGCAAGTACCCTTTTATTAATTTCCATTTGGTAAAGATTTAGAGTTGGGAGCAAAAATAATAAAATTATTAACATAGTCGTCGGAAGTACAGAGCATGGAGTCTGAAGACCCCGAGCTGCGATACAAACAAACTGACTTGTAAGGGAATATTCAAAGTGACGGGGTGACTTAAAGTCGCCCCGTCACAAGCTCTGGCTGCCAACTTTTGTCTATCAATGAAACCTCATTCCTCTGCCACTTCCCGGGCCGGCGCCATCCATCATGTTGAGCTGGCGGTTGAGCGACCAGGTAAAGGTGAGAAGAAAATATTGTCCAAGCGAATTGGTTACGGCCCGCTGGTAGTAGTTTATATCGTTGGTTTGGGTTACACCCAGGTCGCTGTTGAGAAGGTTAAAAACAGATAGTTTCAGTTCGCCACTGTTGTTTTTCAGGAAGCTTCGCGAGAAGCTCATATCGAGCATGGGTATCTTTCTGTCGAACTCGCTGGTACGGCCCTGGTAAATACTATAGTTGTAGTTGGCCTGTAAACGATAATATTTCAGGAAAGTCCAGCTAACATCTGACTGATAAGTCTGGTTGAGAAAAGCCTGTTCTGTGGTGCTGAACTCGTAAGCGGTGAGCTGACTGTTCAGATTGGCAGAAAGCATGAGCTCGAAGGCATCAACGGGCCGGAATATATATCGCAAATTGGGACTCAATGTATTGTTTACAATGGTTTGCGATAAATTGTTGAGCACGTTAACGCTTTGGGTTCTTCTAACAGATCCGCCCACCATAAAGCGGCTCTTGATAGGTTCAACACTAATATTAAAATTTATATTGGCGCGCAAACTTGTATTGTCATCCACATTTACCGGAGATGTTGTGCGCACCAGGTTTTCATCAACACTCACCGAGTTGGTAATGGCATTGTTGGTATAATCGGCTGTAAAATTGGCAAAGAAACCAAAGGAGCGTACCGGATCAAAAGTGTTAAAACGGAACTGCAACCGATGTCTGTATGAAGGAAGCAGATCAGGGTTACCTGCATAGATGTTTAACGGGTCGCGGTTATCGGTTATGGGCTGTATTTGCAGCGCTGAAGGTTCGTTAACATCGGTTTCATACTCTGCCGTTAAGCGCCTGAAGTTGGTAAACTGGTAATTGAAACGGGCAGAGGGCAAATTGTAGTAATAGTCTCTGTTAACGTCATTATCAAGGGTAAAGGATTTTCCATTCAACCCGGTAACCTGGTAAGCATTGCCCACGGTAAAGTTGAATTTTTCGCGGTTAATACGCAGATTAACCCCCAGTCGTTGATAGGAGTAAACATTTTCGTAATGGTTAGACAACAGCTCATTGAATAAAGGATTAATGGTCGGGTCATCAACATCATATACACGAAGGTTTACTTCATCGAGGGTATATCCTGCATTGTAGTTTCCTTCCAGGAAGATTCTTTCACTAAGTGGTTCGGTGTAGGTTATATTTCCGGAAATACGACTGCCCAAGTCTCTGCGGTTTTGATCCTGTAGGATGAACTGCTCGGTAATGGTTTCCTGGTAGAATTTATTGCGTGCTTCAAGTCCGGCATCCTGGTCATTGTTACCACGACTCATGTTCAAGCGGGTGGTAAGGGTTCTTCCGGGTTTGCCAAGCCGTTGGCGCCACAACAGGCTTCCATCCAGATCGAGTTTGTTACCATTGGCATCAACAATCTGGTTACTTTCGTTTTGCATGGCACCACTAAAGGCAAAAGTCTGGCTTTGGGTTTGGCCAAATGTATTGGTGGAATTGTAAGCCGTGCTACTGGTAAACAAAATGCTGCTGTTTTCGCTGAATTTATGATCCACCCGTAAATTTAACCTGTGATTGTAATTTTGGTTGTCCTGCAAACTGGTTTGTGCAAAATTGTAGTTTCCATCGGGCAGATAGTTTTCTCTGTCAAGGTCTTCAGTCATATCGTGCGCCAGCTGATTATAGAAGTAGCTCGATGTAATTTCGGTGCCGGTGCCAAGGGTTCTGTTGAAATTAACTCCGCCGGCCCATGACGTTATCAAACCGTTGGAAGAGGGTCTTCCGTCAAAATTTAGAGGGATTGAAGAATCGCGACCACCAAAATTGGGTCCTGTGCCCCGGGCAATGCTTTGGGTTCCGCCACTGAAATTCATGTAATCACCAATGGAAAAGCCCTGTTGGTTTACGTTATTGCCCATTCCTAAAACAGACAGTTGCCCTTTTTTATTAAACTGGTTAAGGTTGGTTCGTCCGTGGTATCGATTGTCCAGACCATAGCCAAGGCTGGTATTGCCAAAAGTAGCTTCTTTTCGGTCTTCTTTGAGTTCAAGATTCAGGGTACGTTCCCTTTCACCATCATCAATTCCGGTAAAGAGAGATTGCTCTGAGCGCTGATCAAAAACATGTACCTTGGAAATAGCATCAGCAGGTATGTTTTGTGTTGCCATTTTAGGATCGCGTCCAAAAAATTCCTTGCCATCAACCAATACTCTGCGAACTGTTTCTCCCTGTGCTTCAACAGTACCATCAGAAGAAATCACCATGCCGGGCATGCGTTTCAGCAGGTCTTCCACCATTTCGTTGGGCAGGGGTTTAAAGGCCTGGGCATCGTATTCGATGGTATCGTTGCGCACACGTATAGGGATGCGCTCCTGCTCTACGGTAACTTCGCCCAACATGGTTGCCTGTGTTGATAAGGCAATGCTTCCCATATCCAGCGTATTGCCTTCCGGAGTAACCACCGGCAATGTTATGGTTGAAAACCCAACGTATGATAAGCGCAGCAAATAATCACCCTGCTTTACATTGCGAATTTCAAATAATCCCTGGGTGTTGGTAAGGGCATAGCTTGTCATTACCGAGTCGCGGGCATTGAGAAGTAAAACAGTAGCAGAAGGAAGGCCACCGCCAGAATCATCCGTCAGCCTTCCCTTTATGCTAAAGGACTGAGCATATATTGCCACTGCACAAAACAACATGAATAGGGTAAAAAATATTTTTTTCATAGTATGAATTATATAAAATCTGGTTATCGAAAAATCGTATTATTTAGTAAGCTTAAATATTAGAAACCTCTTCTTTCGCGAAGCTTCTCCATCTGTTCTTCTGTCAGTTTCCTGAAATCATTCCTGGAAATTTCTTCGCCCCGGGTAGGTTTTTTAATTTCGTTTGCATTAACGGTACGGGCTTCTATACTTCTTGCCACCCAAACTTTTTCTCCGTTGTTTATGTCAATAGCCAGAATAGCTCCTGGCAACGAAACATACATATCTGGGCCAAGAAAAGGCTGAATATCAAAGGTAAACCAGGCAGTAACATCTTCGTTGGTTATCGTGTCGGTGTACCATGCCAACTGGCACCGGTACCCGGCAATATCCATCAATTCGTTGCCCATGCGCCAGGGAGCAAGGTAAAGACTATCCAGGATCAAATAATTTCGACCCATAAAATCCTGCATGCCCACCCATTCCTGGGTTTGATTATTGGAGTAAATTTCCATGCCGGAGCTTCCAAAGCCCATACGACGGCCACCGCCCCTGCCCTGAACCATATCATCAGGATTTACTACCGGCTTGTAAAACCTTTCATCAGCATTAAATACCAAAGAGAAATTTTGTGTGCGATATTGTGGAACCATGGCCTTTAATTCTTCACGTTCGGGTGGGATGTTGCGGTGCATGTCAACTCGGTATTCATATATTATTTCACCTTCGGAAATCTGAGAAAACCCAGCCGAGGCGAGAAAAATCATGAAAAAGGGGATGAAAAAAAGATACTTCAGCTGCATAATATTTTTTTTAGTGGATGATATATTCAAATTTTTATCAAAGGTATCTATACCCAATATGCACACAGGTTAATGTCATGCAAAACAAGGTTAATATAAGGTTAATGGATGGGGTATGCGTGAAAGAAAAAACTAATTTTGACCTGTTTTTCAAGATGTTAAAACAAAATTTGTATTCACAACATCCATGCAGCTAAAGCACACCTGTTTGTTTTACAGGTGTTTACAACAAAAACAAAAGCAGGATAACTTTAATTAACAATTTGCCATGAACCCAACACGAAAAAAAAGCACTCCTATATTATTGATGGGAACCGGCCTTGTTTTGCTGATCATATTACAGATGTTGTGGCTACAAACTGAATACAAGGGAGCCTTAAACACCTTTGGCAGGGAAACCAGCTTTACCTTGCGCTCAACTCTCCATCAGCTATCTGATTCTCTGTTTTTCGGAAGTTTGCAAAATCTGGTAAATGATTCTTTGGCTGATGCCGGCAAACCCGGTTGGGAAGGCTCTATTCGCGATAAAGTTAGGGAAATCAGTTTTACCCATATCAATGTTGCAGATACCCTACCAGAGCAAAACAAAGATAGTGATGATAATGAGATCAAAAAAATATCGATCTCCATTGCCAACCCTGCTCAACCTGCGGATAGTTTTATCATTACCAGGCAATCCAATAAAAGACAGGATTTTCGGTGGTTGTTTTCGGAAGAAATAGCATTGAGTAATGATAGCATTCTTGAGTTTTACAAAAGAAACCTGAACCCTGCCTATACTGGTATTTCGATGCATTTGCTCGAAAAAGAATTTGACATGAATTCCGACAGACCATCAAACAGGAGTATGCGTGATTCTCTCCCTTTCACAACAGGGTATTACCCATTTGCTCAAAAATTATATGCTATCGAGTTTCAACAGGGGCAGTACCTGGTTTTGAAAAAATTACTTCCCCAGGCTGGATTTGCCCTGTTTACATCAGCCCTGATCATTATTTCTTTTTTGATGATATATCGGAACCTGCGATCACAACAAAGACTTATGGAGCTGAAAGATAATTTCATCAGCAATGTTACCCACGAGCTCAAAACTCCGGTTGCCAGTGTAGGGGTTGCTATTGAAGCTATCAGGAATTTTGATGTACTTAAAGACAAAGAAAAAACCATTGAGTACCTTACCATGGCTGGCAGTGAACTCGATCGGTTGGGGTTGCTGGTTGAAAAAATACTTAAAACATCGGTGCTGGATTACAATGATGAAATAAAACAAAACAAAACCTTGCTTAATGCTGCTGATATGGCAGAAAAGGTTATGGCATCGTTCAGTGTTGCTGCCAAAGAAAAACAGATTGGTCTGGTACTGGAAAAAAGCGGTAACCTTGAGCTTTGGGGTAATGAAGAGCATCTTACCCAGGCTGTTTACAACCTGGTTGACAATGCCTTTAAATATGCTCAGGATGGAAAATTCATTAAGATTACCCTGGGCGAAATCCCTGATCATGTAATAATTGAAATAGAAGACAAAGGCGTTGGGATATCCGCAGAACATAAGGATCGGGTTTTTGAGAAATTTTACCGGATACCTACAGGCAATCTGCACAATATTAAAGGCTATGGCCTGGGATTGCATTATGTTGCAGAAGTAATACATCAACATGAAGGAAAAATTTCTCTTGAAAGTAGTCCTGGCAAAGGATGTAAATTTACCATCAGGCTAAAAAAGAACCTTTGAAAAAATGGAAAAGACCAAAGTGCTTTATATTGAAGATGAACCTTTTTTGGCAAGAATTGTAAAAGAAAGCCTGGAAAGTAGAGATTTTGATGTTATGCTAATTAATGACGGGGCTTTGGCTCTGAATGCATTTACAGATTATGCGCCTGATATTTGCGTGCTTGATATTATGTTGCCCAATAAGGATGGTTTTACCATTGCCATGGAAATAAGAAAAATTGCCCATTCAATACCGCTTATTTTCCTTACTGCCAAGACTCAAACCAGCGATCTTCTCAAAGGGTTTGGTTTAGGAGGGAATGACTATCTTAAAAAACCTTTCAGCATGGAGGAACTGATTGTTCGCATCAACAACCTGATCAATCTTACTTCTGCTTCACAGAATCAAAATCTGAAAAGCAATGATAATGGGATCATTGCACTGGGTAAATATACGTTTGTTCCCCGCAAGCTGGAACTGATCTTTGGCACTGAAACCAGGAAACTCTCCTTGCGCGAAACACAACTGCTCGAAATATTGATAAAAGACAAGGAAAATCCTGTAATGAGAAAAGATATACTCATGCAGATTTGGAGCGACGATTCGTTTTATAACTCCCGCAATCTTGATGTGTATATTTCTAAACTACGCGATTATCTTTCTAAAGACCCTGCCATTCAAATCCTTACGCTTAAAGGGGTGGGATACAGATTTATTCTTGACTTATAGCCAAGGACCCAATACCTAAATCGTTCCATCAAGAAGTTTTGCAGCGGCATCATCAAGCAACCAGAATAAATTACCTTCTAAGAGCTTCACGTGCGATGCAGGAAATTCAGAAAAATCGGCTTTGCCAAAAATGTTTTTTACCATAGCGGCTTTTCCGGCTCCTGTAACCAGGAAAACTACTGTCCGGGCATTGTTGATAACCGGCATGGTGATGCTTACCCGTTTTTGGCCGGAAACAGGATGTGTTGCCAGCTCACAGGCCTCATGCGAGTGAAGTGAAACATCATCGCCGGGAAAAATGGAAGCGGTATGGCCATCATCGCCCAGTCCGAGCAAAACAAGGTCAAATTGTGGTAATTCATTAACATGTGGCAGATTTTTTTGAAGCACATCACGGTAATGTAACATGGCTTTCCCGGGTTGGTATTCACCCATTACCCTAAACACATTTTTGTCAGGTACAGCAACATCATCCAATAGATGTTTACGGGTCATATTGTAGTTGCTCTCTTCATCATCGGGGGGCACACAGCGCTCATCTCCCCAAAAAAGACGGACCTTTTGCCAATCAATAACTTCTGGGTTTTGCGACGCAATATAATCGAATATTTTTGCAGGAGTGGAACCCCCTGAAAGGGCTATGTTATAGTAAGGTTGTGATAATTCTTTCATTTGCTGCTGAATAAGCTTCAACAACCAATCAGAAAGCATATCTGTAGATGAAAAGACATTAATTTCTCTATCATTCATAATACTAGGTGTGTGTTAAAGTTCGCAATAATTGCCATCGTCAGCAAGATTTTTACACGGATACCGCCAGCCTGAAGAATCGCCGTTGGAGACCAGATCGTCTGCATTTTCGGGGCCCCAGGTACCTGCAGGATAGCCATGAATTTTCTGATCGGGATCGCTGGCCCATACTTTTTGCACGGGTTCAACAAATTTCCAGGCTGCCTCCACGGCATCGGCGCGGGCATAAAGGGTAGAATCGCCAATCATGGCGTCGTAAATCAACCTTTCGTAAGCAGAAGGCAGATGCTCATGAGAGAGATCGGAGTAATGAAAATCCATGTTTACGGTTTTTACATCAAATCCGGCACCAGGGTTTTTCATGGCAAATTTCAATAAAATACCTTCATCAGGCTGTATTCTGATAATAAGCTGGTTGCAGCTACGACAAGCCTTGTCGCCTTGAAACAAACCGTGTGGGGTAGGCTTAAAATGGACTACCACTTCAGTAACCCGGGTGGGTAATCTTTTGCCGGTTCGAATATAAAACGGCACACCACCCCACCGCCAGTTATCGATAAAGAACTTCATGGCAACATAGGTTTCGGTGCGCGATTCGGGGTCAACATCCTTTTCTTCGCGATAACCCGTAATGGCTTCTCCCCGCACATGCGATGCAACATACTGGCCACGGATTACATGAGTGTTCACTTCGTCCTCGCGAATAGGTTTCAGAGATTGCAATACCTTAAAAATTTCATTCCTGATAGAATCGGCAGCCATGGAAGAAGGGGGCTCCATAGCAGTAAGACAAACCATCTGCAACAGATGGTTTTGCAACATATCGCGCAATGCCCCTGAGCCATCATAATACCCGCCCCGACCTTCCACACCAATGCTTTCTGCCGATGTTACTTCGATATGGTCTATATAATTACGGTTCCACAGAGGTTCGAAAATTCCATTGGCAAAACGCATAACAAGCAGATTTTGCACGGTTTCTTTACCAAGGTAATGGTCTATGCGATAAATCTGGCTCTCAATAAAATCTTCGTGAAGCTGGTTGTTGAGTGCCCTGCCCGATTCCAGGTCGTAACCAAATGGTTTCTCTATGATCAACCGGCTGAAGCCATGGGTTTCATCATTAAGACCTACCTGCCCCAAAAATCCGGCAATAGGGCCAAACAGGCTGGGGGGCAACGACAGGTAAAACAGATAATTGCTCTGTGTGCCATTGGTAATATCGCAGTTTTGTAAGGCATCTCTCAACCGCTGGTACTCCGTTGCATCCTGAAAATCCATACGGAAATAGGAAAGATAGCTTACAAACGCTTCTATTTGTTCATCGTTCTGGTAGATGCTTTCCGAAAATTTTCTGATGCCATTAATCATTTTCTTTCTGAAAGAATCATTAGAAAGTTCTTTTCGGCCAATGGCCAGAATATAAAACTTCTCAGGAAGCATTTTCTGGTTAAAAAGATCGTAAACTGCAGGTATCAGTTTCCGGTAAGTAAGATCGCCAGTAGCCCCAAATATGACAAGGGCTAGGTTTTGTGGTTTTTCTATTTTATTTTCCTGAGATGGTGATTTCATTGTAAAATCTAAATCGAATAAGTTAAATCGGTAAATTTGTATTCAGGTCTTTTTTAAAAAGAAGGTAAAATTAATGAATTAGAACAGTATAAAGCCATAATTTAAGTATTGTTCATTCATCCATCAAAGTCGTATAATGAGTTTGTTAAATGATGTATTGGATGCAGCCAGATGATGACTAGTTATAACTATTGTTTGGCCCAAATATCCGGCTAAACCTTTTGTCTTTCATGTTGTTTAAAAATTTTTTATAGTTGTATTTTTTCTGTTAAATGTGCTTACCCACAATCTGTTTGCCCTATAAGCGTTATGAATAAGCTGTAATATACATTTAGCTAATTTCTATGGCCTACACATTTACCCTTTACTCAATCATTTTCCTGGTCACTACCATGATATCGCTTTTTGTGGCTTTTCTGGCGTGGCAACGCAAGCATATTAACGGGGCAAAAGAACTAACCAGATTGACGATTGTGTCTGCAATCTGGACATTTGCCAATTTTTTTGAGTCAGCAGCAATCTTACCGGAAACGAAAATTTTCTGGTCTAAAATTGAATATTTTGGAGCTGCCGGAACTCCTCTTTTTTATCTTTTTTTTACCCTTCGATTTACTGGTAACCATCGTTTCATCACGCATAAAACTTTTGGTATTCTAGCTATTGTGCCGTTGGTTACCATCGCATTGGCTTTTACCAACGAGTTGCATCATATTATCTGGGTTGGCTTTTCAGAAGTTTCAACCCAGACCAATTTAATGCAGTACTATCATGGTATCGGTTTTTGGGTGGGAATTATAGCTTACAACTATCTGTTGTTTGGGTTCGCCATTGTTATGATCGGTTTGTATGTTTGGAAACAAAGAGGAAAAGGCCCTACCCGAATCTGGATGATCATTCTCTCCGGGTTTTTCCCCTTTATTGCCAGTATTATTTATGCTTTCGGATGGAGCCCCCTACCGGGTCTGAATCTATCACCGATAAGTGTTTCTCTGAGTGGTTTGTTGTTTTTTATCGCCATCGTGTATGTCAGGTTGTTGAACCTGGTTCCTTATGCCCGTGAAGTCTTGGTAGAAACATTACAGGATGGAATTGTTGTGCTCGATAAACATAAAATAGTTCAGGATATCAATAACGCAGCAATGAAATATTTGGGTATCAGGCAAAAAATGATCTTAGGTGAAGAATGGAAGCAAATTGAAGTCACTGATGAAGGCCTGAAAAGTATTTTGCTTGAAGAAAAATCTTTAACGATTTACCAAACGGCGACTGATGAAAACAGTATTTGGTTTAAAGTTACATCGCAACCCATTAAAGAACAGCCGGGTAGTCATCTTTTCCTTATTCAGGATATTACAGATGAAACCCAAAAGCAGGTAAAAATTGAGAATAGCGAAAAGAGATTGCAAAATCTTAACAGCTCTCTTGAAGAATCCAACCAACAGATAAAGCGCAAAAATCAATTATTGGAAGAATCTCAACAGGAATTGAAAAACAGACTTGAAACCATAAATCAGCAAAGTGAGATCATTCAGTTTAAGCAAAACTTCCTGGCCAATATGAGCCATGAAATACGAACCCCTTTAACTGGTATTTTAGGAATGATCGACATGCTTGGTGAATCTGAACCTTCTCCAATGCAGATGCAGTATGTCAATATTCTGAAACAATCTGGCGAAAACCTGCGGGAAATAATCAATCAGGTGCTCGATTATTCAAAAATTGAAGCCGGGAAAATGCAGTTGAAGTACACCAACTTTGCTTTTCATGAAATAAATACTGCTGCTCAAAATCTTTTTAAAAGCATTGCTCCTGATAATCTTCGTTTCTCAGTATATACTGATGATGATGTTCCTGAATACCTGCGTGCCGATAAAAATAGAATCATACAGGTAGTAAACAACTTGATTTCCAATGCTATAAAATTTACTACCTATGGAAGTATATCCATTGAGTCAAAACTCATCAGCACAAACCCTGAAAACGAAACTTGTATTATAAAAATATCAGTAACAGATACCGGAATTGGTATAACAGCTGAAAAACAAAAAATCCTTTTTCAACCCTTTTCCCAAACACACGAAACAGACAGCCGTTATTATGATGGAACCGGCCTTGGGCTATCTATATGTAAAGAATTGGTGCAAATGCATGAAGGTGATATTGGTGTTGAAAGTACTTCGTTGCAAGGCAGCACTTTCTGGTTTACTTTCAGGGCTTTTGTGGCAAACCCGGCAGATGTTCAGAATAAAGCAGTTGATAGAGATATTGCTGTACCAGAAAGGCTTCGCATTCTTTTGGTTGAGGATAAAGCCATCAATCAAAAGGTAATACAAATACTTTTTTCACCTTATGGATATGAAATTACTCTGGCAAAAAACGGAAAGGATTGTCTTGATATCTTCAAACCAGGCATGTTCGATATTATCCTTATGGATATTCAAATGCCTTTGATGGATGGAATAACCGCAACCAAAAAGCTGAAAGAAATGTACAAAGACCTACCCCCGATTATCGGGCTCAGCGCCAATGCATTTGAAGGGGATCGTGAAAAATATATGAGCCTCGGACTTGATCAATACATTACAAAGCCCATTAACAAGGACGATTTCTTTACCGTGGTTGCAAAATTACTTTCACAATAAGTGGTTTATCCCATGATTATTCATTCTGGTTGTTCGATGAGTTTGTTAATTCGTATTAAATCAGCAAGAAAACTTTGCTGCAATTTATTAGTAGTAAAAGGGTTTATTCCCCGTTATTATGAGTCACAAAAAAATCAGGCAAACAATAACTTAATTAAATTATATTTTTTGCATAGGTTTTTTTTCTTATTTTTGGTTGTGTGATATTTTTTAATAGTAATATCTACCATAATCAGAAAATTGAAATTATGAAAAACATCAGGGAATTAAATATAGGGATATTGTTGTTGCTATTGATTTCGGCATTGGGGCAGGCTTCTGAAATCAGAATTATTTCAGATAATACAACCCTGCAAACGGAGCTGATCAGAAAAATGAATAATGAAAGCATTCTCCAGACTAACAATATGTGGTATGTTTTGAGAGATGGTGCCAATCCGGTTCATTACACCGAAATTTATAAGGTTGAAGGTGATACGCTTATCGATGAGCAAACCTGGAAAATAATATCCTATACAACAGACCCTGATGATGCTGCAAATCAGAATTGGCAAACCCGTCTCTATCTTTTGGCGTCTGGTAGTGAGCTACTTTGTTCCACCCCTGACGATCTGACTCCAAAACTATATTTTGATTTTGCTGCCCAGCCGGGAGATAGTCTTACGCTGTTCTGTCCTTTTTTTAACGAATTTTCTCTTTTTGAGATTACGAGTATTGATACAATTACAATGCATGGGGTTGAGCGAAAAAGATTTATGAGCAAAGTAAAATCAAAGGGTGAAGAAGACGACCTATGGTTCGAAAATGCACCCTGGATAGAAGGTATCGGTTCAGAAAATGGCATTTTTTATGGCAATCCGCAGCCTTATTTAGGCAGCCAGTTCGATCTTACCTGTTTTCATGTTGATGGAATTTTATATTATCCTGAGGATCCTTTCGAAAGTTGTTTTCTATCCAATGTAGGTTTTGCAATAATTCGTTCTGATGCGGATATAACCGTTTATCCTAATCCAACAAAAGGTATTGTCAATATCCGGGGAAACGATATAAATTCCAGATCAATTATTTCTATTAGCACATTAGACGGTGCCACATCAGAGTTATTTTCGGAGTTGCAGGTTAGTAATACCATGGTGGTTGATTTGAAGTCTTATCCAACGGGCATTTATATTCTGAAAATTCAGAATAAGCAGGGGCTCATTAAAGTTGTAAAAATCATGAAATGGTAGGATGGGCTATTGACTCCGCTCTTCCAACGATTTTTGCCCGTGGTTGGACGACTTTCAGCTCGGCCCACCACTTTTTTAAACATCTGGCGGTTGAGCGGAATTTAGCTGCGGTGAGCAACCACTATTTTAAACATCGGGCGGCTATGTGGAATTTAGCTTCGCTGAGCTCTCTCGCCAAAAGGTCGAGATCGGTTGCAATTCCGCTTTTTTACATATAGCACGAATTGAAATTTGTTTTTAATTGCGCTGTCACGAAATATTTTCTTTGAATTACGTTCGGTGCTCAGCACCCTGATCACGTTGTTACCATAAATCCCGGGGTTCACACCCCGGGCTATTCACGTTTGACCCTTTCAGGGTCGGGTACGTTGAATTACTGGTAGTTGCTGGCTTTAGGGTTTGGGTGGTGGTCAGACGACTTTGAGCTCGTACGACCACTATTTTATAGAGAGCGACTGGGAAATAAGAAACCAGTCGCCGCGTGACTCGCTACTCCCGGGATTCTTTTAATCCATTACCAACAAAACATTTTATGAACCCAAAGTCACGGGGTGACAAATACGGCATTCAATTGACACCTTTGGAAAAGCTATTTCCCGGCAAAGCAAGCACAAAACATCTTCGGACTTCTCCCGCCTAAACCAAACCTGCAAAACCCATAAATGCAAGGGCCATGATGCCTGCTACTACCAGGGCTGC
>JAABRR010000040.1 GCA_011390785.1 Sphingobacteriia bacterium | reverse complement strand
CGGGAGTTTCTCCGTGGATAAGATGCACTACGTCAATTATTTTTCCATCGGGGGCGATACCCGCCATGGCAGTAATACGTCCGGAGTATCCTTTGCTGGTCCAGGTGTTTATGGCTATGCCCACAAATTCTTCGTTTTTGTAGGCAATATTAAACTCGAGAGAATCACCACCATCGGGGGGCAGAAATTTTTGTGTTTCCAGTCGGTCAAACTCAGGCACAACCTGACTAATGGCAGCCTGCTTTTTGGCTTCACGTGCCATGGCGATGGGCTCGGCTGTCAGGTTGTAAACTGTTGCCAATACGAATGATGCAACACCGGTTACAAAAAACAGGGTGAGCACCATATTGAGAAAGCCTGATTCTTTTTTAGCCATTTTTTACCTCCTCTCCAAAACGTTGGGGTTTAAAAGCACGATTAATTAAAGGAACGAATGCGTTCATGATCAGGATAGCAAAAGCCACTCCTTCGGGATATGCGCCAAATATCCTGATAATGATGGTTAAGAAACCGCAACCGATCCCATAAACAATCATTCCCCAACGACCCATAGGGCTGGTTACCATATCAGTAGCCATATAAATAGCTCCGAGCATTAAACCACCAGTTATAAGATGGAACAATGGATCTATGTATTGATTGGGGTCTATCAGCCAGAGTGTTCCGGCAAGAATTACTACCGAACCCAGGTAGGCTGTGGGAATTTCCCATGTTATGATTCTTCTGAAAAGCATGAACAAACCACCCAGGAGAATAGCAAGGGCTGAAATCTCACCCACAGAACCACCCATATTGCCCATAAGCAGATTGGCGTATTCGGGAACTTGTGGTACAAGGTCAGCAATCTTTTCTCCCTGCGCTACTCCTTCTTTTACAATAGCCAGGGGAGTGGGGCCGGTTATAATATCGGTAAGCTGTGTTGACATGGCAGATGGCTTGGGATACATATTCATATCTACCGGGAAAGAGATCATCAAAAACACCCTGCCTACCAGGGCTGGGTTGAAGATATTTTTTCCCAGGCCGCCAAAGGTCATTTTTGCCATGCCGATAGAAACCAGCGAGCCAATGACCACCATCCAGAGGGGTAATGATGCCGGCACGATAAAGGCCAATAAAACGCCTGTAATTACAGCAGACCCATCGAATACGGTGACCGGGCCTTTTAACAGGTATTTCTGAATGATGAACTCAAAAAACATGCACGACACCACCGCCGTTAATGTTACCAGGATGGCCGCTAACCCAAAGAACCAGAATGAGACCAATGCAGCTGGTATTAACGACAATACCACTCCATACATGATCTTGCTCACAGATTCTTCTGTGTAAACATGGGGTGAGCCCGATACGGTTAATAAATTCATAATTGGTTATGTTTTGAAAATAGTAGGTTACTCTTAGTTCTTTTTAATGAAGGTTTTCTTATTGAATTAATTGGCTAATTGTATTTTTTAGTTGCCTCTGCTTTATTGCAACCAATACTATCCGGTTGCTTATTGATTTCTGGACCTGATGATTTTTCCGACGGCACCCTTCCCAATCCTTATATGATCGAGTAGTGGACGGCCCGAAGGACAAATGTACAGGCATGAACCACATTCCATACAATCCATAATTCTTTCATGCTCACAGTCTTCATGGCGATTTTTATCAGCCAACACTGCCAACAGATAGGGCTCAAGTCCCATAGGGCAAACTCCTGCACAACGTCCACACCTAATGCAGTTAACGGCAGTTTTGCGTCGGGTAGTTTTTTCGGGTAAAATAAGGATCCCACTGGTACCTTTTGTTATTGGTGCATCGGGCACGTTAAGGGCTTTGCCCATCATGGGGCCTCCATAAATGATCTTGCCGGTATCTTCGGGTAAGCCACCAGCTGCTTCTATCATAACCGAAATATGAGTACCTACCCGTGTCAGGAAGTTAGAGGGTTCTTTCAGGCTGTTGCCTGTAATGGTTACCACACGTTCAATCAAAGGTTTGTTTTTCTGCACTGCTTGATACACAGCTACTGATGTTCCTACATTATGAACAACACAACCCACCTCTATGGGTAGCTTTCCTGATGGTACTTCGCGATTGATGAGTGCTTTAATGAGCTGTTTCTCACCACCCTGCGGATATTTAACCTTCAGGGGTTCTACCGTAATGCCTGGAAAATCAGTGACCAATTTTCGCAAATGGTCAATGGCATCTTTTTTATTGTTCTCGATACCGATGATTGCTTTCGACACTTTCAGTGCTTTCATCTGAATGGTAATCCCAACAAGCATTTCTTCACCATGCTCTAACATCAATCTGTGGTCGGAGGTAAGATAGGGCTCACATTCCACACCATTGATAAGAAGATAATCTGCTTTTTTGCCGGGTGGTATCATTAACTTAACGTGCGATGGGAAGGTTGCTCCTCCCATACCCACAATACCTTTTTCATTTACTTTTTTAACAATCTCTTCCGGGGTAAGTGTACATTCTTTTACCAGGTTTGGGCTCAAATCAATGCTTTCTTCCCATTCGTCGGGTTCTGTTTTAATGATGATGGCTTTGCGACGGTATCCGCTACTGTCTGAAATTTCATCAATTTTTTGTACTACACCGGTAACTGATGAATGTACGTTGGCAGAGATAAAAGCTTCCCCTTTGGCAATCATTTGCCCGGTTTTAACACGGTCGCCTTTTTGTACCACAGGCACTGCCGGTACTCCGAGGTGCTGGCCCATGGGTATACTTACAGATTCTGGCAAGGGTAATACTTTGATTGGGGAACTCTCTGAGAGTTTATTTTCTGGTGGATGTATGCCTCCGATTTTAAATGTCTTCACTGTGATTCAGATTTTTATATTAAAAATGATCTGGAAAAAATCAAGTACTAATTGGTTGCCGTTTCAGATTCAGGTGTTGGTTTTGGCCTCCGTGGCGGAAAATTGAGCTCGTGGATGGCATTGGTTGGACAAACCGGTGCACACTTGCGGCACATTGTGCATTTGTTGTAATCAATATAGGCCAGGTTGTTTTCAAAAACAATGGCATCGAATTTACATTCTTTTACACATTTACCACAACCGATACAAGCCACTGAGCAATTTTTACGGGCAACGCCACCTTTTTCTGTGTTAATACACGAAACAAATATACGACGGTCTTTTTTACCCCGTTTTCTGAGCTCTATAATATTGCGCGGACAAGCTTTTACACAGGCTCCGCAAGACACACAATTGTCTTTTACCACGGGCAGGCCTGTTTCTTTATCCATATATATGGCGTCAAAGTCACAAGACACAACACAATCGCCACAACCCAGGCATCCAAATGGACAGCCGCTTTCGCCTGCAAAAAGGGTATGGGCGAAAGAGCAGGTCATAGCACCTTCGTAATTTACCTTTGGCGGTGCATTTTCGCGGGTTCCGGAGCATTTTACAACGGCAATAGTGGGTTCCTGCTCTTCTGCTTCAAGGCCCAGCAACGAAGCAATTTCTTTCATTACCTCGTTGCCTCCCGGGGGGCAGTTCATGCCATCAAGACTCTGTTTTCTCACTATTTCTTCGGCAAAAGCACGGCAGCCGGCATACCCGCACCCACCACAATTGGCATTGGGCAGCGCCTCTGCTACCTGATCTATACGAGGGTCTTCTATTACTTTGAATTTTTGGGCAACAAAATATAATATGACAGCGGCCAGGGTGCCTATTGAGCCCAGAGAGATTACTGAAAAAAGGGTAATTTCATTCACCTGGTATGGTTTTGTTTATATTTAATTATTTGAATTTATAAGCTTTTTTATGCTTGCAAAGCAAAAGTAGAAAACAAAATCTAACTGCACTTAATAATTTGTTAATAATCGAACGTTAAATATATACTATTTATCTTAAAATGATGCCTGTAATTTTGACTTTTATGCCTTAATATCAACAAAAGCAGATGGTTATCGCCTTATTTAGAATGGGTCTAAATTTCAGAAAAAAAGTGTGAAAAATGTTAAACGATATACCAAAGGTCGATGTGTGTCTTGCAGATCCGTATTACATGATGGTTGTTGCTTAAAAGAAGTTTCATGGATTTTATTGTCCTGGTTCAATCCATAGTACCGAATTTTTTCCTTCAAATTCATTAGTTTCCCACAAAGGATTCTCTTGATCATGAATCCATTCACCATCAATAATATATTTATAACTGTAACGGCCCGGATGCAGATAGATGGGAAAAATCCACTTTCCATCTTTCAACACCATACGATAATCTGATGTGCTCCATCCGTTAAAACTTCCTGTAATAATTACTGTCTGGGCATTTTCAAATCCGGCCAGAGAAAACTTATGGTTGTTTTCATGGGCAAGGAAGGAGTTACTCCATTCTCCGGTTCCCACTGTGTATGGATTGGCAGGATCGGTAATCCATTTTCCGTCAACAATATATTTGTATTCGTAATTGCCCTGGCCCAGCACGTAGGGCAATTGCCAGCCATCCGTGGTTTTTTGCATGGCAAGCTCTCTTTGGTTCCATTCATTGAAGCTGCCCGACAGATACACTTCTCTGGCATTTTCAAATCCTTGCAAAGTAAAATAAGTAGTATCGCCAATGGCAAGCAGCGAATTGGTATTTCCATTGCCATCTGGTCGGGTAAGGGGGTTGGTAGGGTCAGTTATCCAGGTACCATCAGCAATGTATTTATAGGTATGTGTACCCTCTTTCAGATACATGGGAAGTTGCCATCCGGTTTCTGTTTTAACCATGCGAATATCACGGGTATCCCAGCCATTGAAACTTCCGGTAAGATACACCCTTCGGGTTCTCTGGTAACCCTCCAGCATGAAAGTATGATTGTTGCAGTAAACAACCGAATTAAAACCACGATTGCCATCATTTTCACGGTTTTTGTTGTTGGGGTCGTGTATCCATCTGCCATCAACAATAAATTTGTAAAGGTGTTTGCCAGGTTCAAGGTTCAGGCATATTTGCCAGCCCTTTTCTGTTTTTTGCATGGGCAAATCCATTGTACTCCAAAGATTAAAGGAACCCGAAATTATTACTTTGCTGGCCCTTTCATAACCAGGCAGTATAAAACAGGCTAACCCGTTTTGGTAAGAGAAAACTTCAGGATCAGAGAAATCATTCACTCCGTAAGCTACATCGAGAGTTGGATATAGGCTGGCAGTGGTTTTATCTAAAGATGTAAAGAAAATATTTTTTTCGGTAACAAGATCGAAATCCTGCCCCAGTTCTTTGGAGATAACCAATAGATTTTGATTTCTTATAGTGGCATTCCAATAGGTGCTGTCGTTGATGAATTCAAGATTTTTTGTTGTTATGGCATTCATTAATATGCTATCGATGTCGAACAATGCAGAGACCCTGGCCAGTTCGTTGTCGGTCCAGTTGAGATTGATGGTAATGGTAAATTTGCCATCTTCCATTTTGCCTGCTTTTTCAGGTGTGGGCTGAAGTGTTGTGAAGCTTACAAGCCAAAGGCTGAAAAGCAATATTATATAGTTAATCGTTTTTTTCATAATTTTTCACTTAGCGTGAATGAATCCGAAAGTTTTTGTCAGGTATTTCCTGTTTTACTCATATTCTTCATCTATATTGTAAAAGGTTATGCCGAGTGTTTCTCTTTTCATGTTAAAATAAAATACTCCCTGTTCTAAAAAATGGCATCCCAACATCCCGTCAATAGGTATGCCGTAATATTGGCTCATAGCACTAAGATTGGTTAACACAACGGGCATAGGCCGGATATTTTTTTTCCCGATTTTCAGTTCGTTGAGCAGGCCATACAGCACTTCCACATTCTGGTTTCCTGCCCCACGCAGATTTGATCTGCCGGTAATATCTATTTTTTCCAGAATGTGCCCGGGTAAAACACTGCTTACAACATTGCTTTCAGCCCCGGTGTCAACGCAAAACATCAACTTTCGCCTGTTTATGGTTCCTCCAATGAAGATGACGTTCGAGATTATTTCGACCTGTAGTTCCACGTCTGTTTTGGATGAAGATGCGCCGGTATAGATTCTCTTCCCTCTGTAATTGGTTCGATGGAGTTCAACAACACTATTGTTTAGGTCCACAACAACTTCAAAATCATTAAAAATACTTAAACCACAGAATCCCAAAATTTTAACGTTTCGGGCTCTTTCAATATGACTCAGGTCGCCAACATTGGCTGTTAGGTTGTTGAAATAAAGCTCTGCAATCTGCAGGCTATTAATCTGAATTCTGGAAACCGTGCCTATACCTCCGGTAATTCCGCCAGCTTCATAATTGCCCGACCTCCTTTCATTGCGGAAATAGATGCTGTTCAGTACCATGGACGATGAACCGGTGTCAAGAATTAAATTGCCTGCTAAACTGTCTATTACCACTTCCATCAAAATCAGGTTGCCTGCTCTTTTTATGGGGATTATCAGGGAATCTATTTCGTTATTTATCTCTATTTCATAGGTTTCCGGTCCGAAGTTCGCTAAAGGGGCTACCTTATTTACCAATAGATTCTCAGCTGTATGATTGGGGGTTGATCCGTATATGAAACGTATTTCTGCTAAACTCAATAACATAAGCAGCAAAACGACAATGCTAATTCCTGATTTTTTATTCAACAGCCTTTTTATGAACGCCAGGTTCATTATTGAATTATCACTTTTTGACAATGAAAGGCTATTTTTCACTTCATGGTTAGTTTTTGATGAAAAACCGGAACGATGTTTTTATCACTTCTCTTTTAGCGTAAAGGAGCGCATAGTAAGGAATGGTAATTCCCAAAGAAAGTAATGCGGCCAGCGCTTCATCACCGGTAAGATTAATAATGGCAATCAGCGTTATCATCACCAGGATGAAAGGCAATAAGTAACCCAGGAACAAGGCACGGTATCCGGAAGTTTTTTTTAAACTCACTGTAACGTAATCTCCTGTTTTGTAATGTTTTTGCGTTTGTTGCTGATCTACTTCCACTACCTTATCAGCCACCTCGGCCATTCCGCACATGCTTTTGGAGTGGCAACTCCCACATGCCGATTGCGATTGAATACGAACCCAAATTTTGTTGTTTTCTACCCTGTCTATAATTCCGGGGTGCTCTATATTCTGGCGTCTGTCTGACATTATTATGCTGAAATATGATTAGATTTTTTACACATCAAAGATAAAAGTTTCTTATCATAGTGGAACTATTCAAATTTTGTCATTATACCGTATTATATAGATAAGATTTAGGTAAGGAGCAAATTTATCGATTGGTTGAAAAGCAAATAATTAAGCTGAACCCGGAGTTAAAAAAGATATCGAAAATCCCTTATTTCTCAAGGGGTGGACATCGAAACCGGAATAATCTTCCCATTCATAATGTGATGCGCCGAAAGGGCGAAACCTGCAATAAAGGCTGCTATTTGGGAGCTGTTTACCGGGGCCTTGTAACCGGGGAAAGCTTTTTTTAGCATCTCCGTATCGACAGCCCCCAAGGCCAGCGCATTAACAGAAATATTGTTGGGTTTCAGTTCTTCTGCGAGCGATTCGGTGAGTGTGGCAAGAGCGCCCTTGCTGGCACCATAAAGCGATAATCCAGGAAATTTACTGCTTCCCTGATAACCTGCCATGCTCGTAATATTGACAATATGCGATGGCGCAACGAACCTGGAAAGCAAATTTTGAATAAGGAAAAACGGCGCTTTTACATTTACATCGAACAGGTTTTGAAAATCCGCTTCTGCTAATTGCTCCATGGGCTTGTTTATCAATGACCCGGCATTGTTGATCAGTATGTTTACCTTTTTGTCAAAGAAATCATCAATGAGACTTAACAGATGTCCATATTGATCTGCATTGGTTATGTCTAGAGCTAAGGGTTTTAGATTTTCAAAAGTTTTCAAAGATTCCAGGGGGGCGATATTTCTGGAAACCGCAATGATCTTAACTTCTTTTCTTTGAGCAAGCACTTTTGCCAAATCAAATCCGATGCCTTGTGATGTGCCGGTGATAATAATATTCATAAATTGGGGGTCAGTAATTTGAAATGATTTTAAATAAGGGTTTTAGAGCCATTAATGGCTTCCAAAAATAAGAAATTAAGCTTATAAATCTTATTTTTGTATAAAGTCTGTTGATTTACAACAATTTGACGATCTTATATTATAGTGTTAAATAAAGATATTTTGCTGCCAACAAGGCATTAATTATTATCAAATAACGCTATTTTACTAAAAGCAAAAGTATAATTGATAAATACTAAAATATTTAATTATGGATAGAAGAAATTTTTTAAAAAATGGAATTATGTTTGGCGCAGCTACTGGATTTGGTGCGGCAGGTTTGGCTAATGCAACTTTTGATATGACTTCTTTCAGGCAACAGAGTCTAAAAGGGAACTACGACCTTGTTGCTGTTAGGGGAGAAGACGTAGTAGCTATGTTTGAAAAAGCCATGCAGGAAATGGGCGGCATGTCGCTTTGGGTAAAACCAGGCCAAACAGTTGTTGTTAAGCCTAATATTGGTTGGGATGTAACCCCCGAGCGTGCTGCCAATACAAGTCCAGAACTGGTTGCAGCCATCGTTAAGCAATGTTTTGAAGCCGGTGCAGAAAAGGTTAATGTATTTGATCATACCTGCGACAACTGGGAACGCTGCTACACAAACAGTGGCATGAAGAAAGCAGTTGAAGATGCCGGCGGGAGAATGATACCCGGTAATTTTGAGCAAAACTATCGTGCTATTACCATACCCGGTGCTGTAAAACTGAAAGAAGCTAAGGTGCATGAGCAAATAATTGATAGCGATGTATTTATCAATGTGCCAGTGCTAAAACATCATGGTTCAACTTCGTTAACCATTGCCATGAAGAATTTGATGGGTGTAGTTTACGACCGTCGTTTCTGGCATCGTAACGATCTGCACCAGTGTATAGCCGACTTTTGTTTATACCGCAAACCCGATCTGAATATTGTTGACGCCATGCTGGTTATGACACAGAACGGACCCAAGGGTACATCAACAGCTGATCTGGTTAAGAAAAATAGTCTGCTTGTTTCTTCTGATATTGTTGCCGTTGATGCTGCCAGTGCAATGATATTTGGTTCCAAACCAAAGGAAATCGCTTATCTTGCCAATGCAGAGAAAATGAATATTGGAACTCTGGATCTTAGTCAAATGAACATTAAGCGGTTGTATTTATAAATGACCTGAATTGAAAATATTATAAATTTCTTTGAAGATAACTTCCGTAACAGCCTTTGTCATTTTTTTTCAAAATTATGAGTTTAAAAAAACTTAAATACATTCGTATTGTAATATCGCTGTTAATATTCAGCTTTTTATTATTGTTTTTCCTTAATGTACACAATGGATGGCTCGATGGGGTTTCAACCGTGCTCCTCAGGTTGCAGCTCTTTCCGTCGCTAATCAGGTTCTTTGCCGTTGCCTTTTCTGTTTCATCACTGGGTTTTCTGGTGGTAATTTTATTAACCTTTTTATTTGGAAGGATTTACTGTTCTTCACTTTGCCCTTTAGGTACCCTGCAGGATATTATTAGCAATATTTCCCGTAGGTTCAGGAAAAAATTAAAGAGAAGGTTTGTTTATAATCCTTCAAAAAAATCAATATTGCGGTATTCTGTTTTAGCTGCCGCCGTTTTATTATGGTTTTTCGGAAGTTTATTTCTTATTAACCTGCTTGATCCTTTTTCAAATTTCGGAAAGATCACGGTAACTTTGTTTCAACCCGTTTTTAGCTGGTTAAATAACAGCCTGTCTTTTTTTATGCAAAGTAGGGATATTTATACCCTTTCCCCTATGCTTGCACAATCATTACCCATTGATGCCGTTGCGGTATCAGTAGGGATTTTTGCCACGGTATTCATTATGAGTGCCTTCAGGGGACGGTTCTTTTGTAATACACTTTGCCCGGCTGGATCTATCTTAGGCCTGGTATCTACCCGGTCTGTTTTCCAGATCAGATTTAGAGAAGAAGCGTGCACAATGTGTCGCAAATGCGAGTTTGCCTGCAAGGGGGAGTGTATAGATAGTATTAATAAAACCGTTGACGCATCGCGCTGTGTTAGTTGTTTTAATTGTTTTACGGTTTGTAAGCAGGAAGGGCTGTATTTCCATAATACGATGGCTAAAACAAAGAAAACCACTACCATTCCACTTCAAAATATAGCTGTTGAGAATAGTCAGGCAGAAAAGCGAAATTTTCTGCTTACATTAGCTGCCGGGGCTTTAAGCATTCCTTTGTTAAATAAGGTATCGATTGCTGTGCCTGCAGAATCTCCCGGCATTGTGCCTACAGGAACCAAAGCCCCTGTAACCCCTCCGGGTAGCCTGGGTAATGAACATTTTAATAACAATTGTATTGCCTGTTATTTATGCGTGGGTGCATGCCCTACAAATGTAATTGTGCCTTCATTTTTCGATTACGGACTCAAAGGATTTATGCAACCCAAACTTGATTACACCAAAAGTTTTTGTAATTATGACTGTTTGCGGTGCTCTGAAGTTTGCCCAACAGGAGCTATTACTAAAATTGATAAGGAAACCAAACACACGGCCCAGGTTGGTATAGCGAAGTTTGTAAAGAAAAGCTGCATTGTAACAGTTGAAGGAACCGATTGTGGCGCTTGTTCCGAGCATTGCCCTACCAAAGCAGTTGCCATGATCCCATTCAGGGGTAACTTACGGCTGCCCGAAGTTACAGAAGAACTTTGTATTGGCTGTGGTGCCTGTGAATTTGCTTGTCCTACAGAACCTTACAAGGCAATTTTTGTAGAAAGTAATTTTGAACATAAAACAGCTCAGGCTCTTGGCGAAGACGAAGGTCCGCGAGAAAGTGAAGAAGAAGAATTTCCTTTCTGATCTGATAACCCGTAACAGATTTACACCTCTTCAGGAATCTTTGTTAACTTATTAACAAATATAGTTTCAGTGTAATAATCTGTGTAATTTTACACCACACAAAAAAGCAATAAACCGATGAATCGTGAATTAAAAATAAGAGATCTAACCCTCAGGGATGGTCAGCAATCCCTCTTTGCTACCAGGATGACCCAGGCCCAGATTGACAGAGTTTTACCCCTTTTTAAAGAAGCAAAATTTTATGCCATGGAAGTTTGGGGTGGGGCTGTGCCCGATTCTGTAATGCGCTATCTGAATGAAGATCCATGGGAAAGACTGGAGAAAATAAAGGCAGGGATTGGTGATGCATCCAAGCTTACCGCTCTTTCCAGAGGACGAAACCTGTTCGGCTACAATCCTTATCCCGATAGTGTCATAGAAGGTTTTAACCGAAATGCCATACAATCAGGTATAGACATCATGCGGATTTTTGATGCTTTGAATGATGTCAACAATATCAAGTCAACCATTAAGTTTGTAAAAGAAAATGGAGGCATTGCTGATTGCACGGTTTGCTATACGGTTGACCCCCGGTTTTCGAGAAATGAACGGTTAATGGGCTTTTTGAAAGGCAAACCCCTTCCCAACAAGATATTTACCATTGATTATTTTGTTAACAAGGCCTTGGAACTTGAAGAAATGGGAGCTGATATGATCACCATAAAGGATATGGCTGGTTTGATTCCTCCAGTAAAATCAGGTATTATTATCAAAATGATGAAGGAAGATCTAAGCATTCCTATTGATTTTCATACCCATTCTACTCCTGGTTATGGATTGGCTTCAGTACTAACAGCTATAATCAATGGAGCCGATATTATTGACTCCTGTCTGCTTAATTTTGCCGGAGGGCCTGCCGCACCAGCTTTTGAAATTATTCAGCTATTTTGTGATAAACTGGATATAGACACCGGTGTTAATAAAAGTGTAATTGCTCAGATAAACCGCGAGTTGAAAACGATTAGGGAAGAATTGGCTGATTTCGATTCATACAAAATATTTCCTATAACTTTTGATCTTGAAAAAGATAAATTACCACCGGAAATTGATGAGTTGTTTGATAAGGCAATCGAACTGGCCCATCTGAAAAAGGAAAGAGAACTGCTTGAAACCACACAGGCTATTGAAAGCTACTTTAACTTTCCACCACCCAACGAAAAGGTTAGGTTGGCAGAAATACCCGGAGGCATGTACACAAACATGCTGGCACAACTCAAACAGCTTAAACTGGAAAGTTTATTACCCCGGGTTCTGGAAATTATTCCCAGTGTCCGGTTATCTGCCGGATGTCCGCCATTGGTAACTCCTACAAGTCAGATAGTTGGTGTGCAGGCTGTTAATTGTGTGCAGGATGAAAATAGCGGAAAACCACTTTATACTAATAAGTCTATCCAGTTTGTAAACCTGGTAAAGGGATTTTATGGCAAAACTCCTACTCCGATTGATCCGGCATTTAGAAAGAAAATTACCGGTTCTCCTAAAGAAATTGCCTATGATCCTGCTGCCTATAAAAAACAGGAAAACCCATCACTCGATGATTTTGGAGGTGTGAAACTTGCTTCTAATGAAAAGGAAGAACTTCTGCTTGAGCTCTTTCCTGCTGTTGCCAATACCTTCCTTTCAAGCCGGATAGAATCGAAATATATGGCAGAAGTTAATGCTATAGAAGATGAAAAAAGAAAGAAATTACAGGATGCTAAAGATGCCTATAACAGTCTTTCAGCTGAAGAGAAACGGGCAAAGCTTGAAAAAGGACTTTACAACTATCAACGTACTACCATAAACCCTGAAAACCATGATTAAGAAGGGCTCCTGAAATTAGTCCGAAGCTATTATATAAAAAACGCCCTGCTTATTTAATAAACAGGGCGTTTTTAAATTTTAATGATGAGATAAAATTATCTGGCGGCAATATCTAAGGTAATATTAAAATTGTCGTGAATCAGGTTATCGCCCAATCCCTGGAAAAATCTTCCACTACCAAATCTTACATCCCACTCTGTGCGGTCGAGATCAAAATCTGCTTTTGCAGTAAGAACACCATCAGTTAAATGAACATGTGCCGGAAAGCTAATCCCTTTGGTGATACCTTTAATGGTAAGGTTTCCACTAATTGTATAGTTGGGTTGGCCTTCACCAGCCTCTTCATTTTTTACGATATTAGCCATCTCAAATCTGGCCTGTGGGTGTGTGGCTACAGAAAAGAAATCATCAGACTCCAGGTGCCCCTTTAATTTAGCGTTGGTTTCAGGATCTGTAATATCCAAAACGGTAATCTGAGTCATGTCAATAGTAATGTTACCACCTACTACTTGATCATTTACCAGATACAATTCTCCCGCAGATAACCCAATGGTACCGTCATGTTGTCCTGTTACTTTGGTTCCAATCCATTCTAAAGTACTGGCGCTGGTGTCAAGGGTTTTTACTACTGCGTTTTCAGGTTTTTCGCCAGGTTCGAGTTGTTCAGAAACTTCGGCAGGGTTTCTTTGTGGACCCCCGCATGCGGCTATAATCAGTGAGCCTGCAACCATCAGAGCGAATAATTTTACGTTTTTCATTTTTTTTTTGCTTTAAATTTGAAATAGTTTGGTTTAAGTTTAAAAGTGATAGTTGTTAAATCAATATAAATCGATTTCTTTATCAGCCTTTTTA
Source organism: Sphingobacteriia bacterium (assembly GCA_011390785.1). GTDB lineage: Bacteria > Bacteroidota > Bacteroidia > Bacteroidales > UBA7960 > SKVR01. The sequence goes on along the minus strand of JAABRR010000040.1, from coordinate 23,021 downwards.
ACAAAAGAAAACATGAATTGTTTGACTTGTTTTTTTCTTAAGAAATTTTGTCAATAATTATATTTGTTTCTCCAAAGCATTTTCAAACGTTGCCGTTGTTCGTTTTCTCTTGAATTGTTTCCGGGGTCGTAAATTATTGTGCCTGAGATTTTTTCGGGTAGGAATTCCTGGAATGCAAAATTTCCATCAAAGTCGTGGGCATATTTATACTGATTGCCATATCCTATCTGCTTCATCAGCTTTGTTGGGGCATTTCGCAGATGCAGCGGAACAGGAAGGTCTCCGGTTTTTCGAACCATATCCTGGGCTTTTCCTATGGCCAAATAGGCCGCATTGCTTTTAGCAGAACAAGCCAGATAGGTTGCAACCTGGCTGAGAATGATTCGGCTTTCGGGCATTCCTATCATGGTTACTGCGCTAAAGGCTTCTGTAGCCAGTAAAAGGGCATTGGGGTTGGCATTACCGATGTCTTCAGATGCCAGTATTACCATACGGCGGGCTATGAACTTGGGGTCTTCACCACCTTCTATCATGCGGGCAAGGTAATAAACAGCTGCATTGGGATCGCTGCCCCGAATAGATTTTATAAATGCCGAAATAACATCATAATGCATTTCACCCGCTTTATCGTATAGGGCAAGATTCTGCTGAATGGTGTTGAGTACAAGTTTGTCTGTTATTTCCAGTAAATCGCCCTTATGGCTGTTTACCACCAACTCAACAGCATTAAGTAGTTTGCGTGCATCTCCACCGCTAATTCGTAGCAGGGCCAAATGTTCCAGAATAGAAATTTTTTTATTGCTTTTCGATTCCATGTAAGTTCTTGCCTTCTCTGCAAGTAAAAGCAAATCTTCCTTTACAAGATCTTTCAGAATATAAACCTGACATCGCGATAGCAGGGGAGAGATTACCTCGAAGGAGGGATTTTCGGTGGTAGCCCCAATAAGAGTAAATATGCCCCTTTCAACTGCACCCAACAGTGAGTCCTGCTGCGATTTGCTAAAACGGTGAATCTCATCAATAAACAAGATAGCTTCGCCCTGGTATGCCTTGGCTTGCTCTATTACAGCTCTCACATCTTTTACTCCTGAGCTGATAGCGCTTAGGGTGAAAAACATGCTTTCCAGCTTTTGTGAAATAAGATGTGCCAGTGTGGTTTTGCCTACTCCAGGAGGTCCCCATAGTATCATGGATGGGATGGAACCACTTTCAATGCTTTTTCTCAATACGGCATTTTCACCAACAAGGTGGCTTTGTCCAAGGTAATCTTCCAGGTTTTGCGGACGTAATAATTCTGCTAAGGGTTTCGACATGATAAAAGCAATTTGAGTGAATGTTTCTTCCCGTAAATCCTTTTACTTAGTGTATCATGGTTACTTGAATCTTTGAAGATGTTCCAGTCTTTGTAATAATGGTGGATGCGAGTAATTGATGAAAACGTTTAATGGGTGTGGGCGAAGGTTGCTAAGGTTGTTTACCGATAATTTTTTTAAAGCACTTTGTAATGGATCGGGCGAATAATTTTTTGCAGCAAACTCATCGGCCTGGTATTCATGCTTGCGTGAAAGTATATTACTCATTATTCCCAGAAGTGTGCTGATAGGAGAGTATAGAAGTCCGAAAGCAATGATGCCAATATGAAAACTACTTTGTTCTGCCCCCAATGCCATGGATAGTTCGGGCCTGTTGATAAAAAGCCCCAGAAGGTATAGCATGGCACCACTGGTGATGGTAGAAATGATCATTCCCTTTACGATGTGCTTTTTCTTGTAATGTCCTATTTCATGCGCCAAAACTGCCACCAGTTCTTCGGTTGAGTGTTCATTGATAAGGGTATCGTAAAGAACAATGCGTTTTTTTGCCCCTAATCCACTAAAGTATGCGTTAGCTTTTGTGCTGCGTTTAGAACCGTCTATTACAAAAATATTGTCGAGTTTAAACCCGGCTTTTTTTGAAAACTGTTCAATAGCATTGCGTAATTCGCCATCTTCCAGTGGAGTTTGCTTATTAAAAAGCGGAACTATTAGCGAGCTGTAGAACATTGACATAAAAATTGAAAAAGCTGTAAGGAATAACCATGCATACAGCCAGAAAAGCTCACCGGCAATTTCATAAAACCATACAAACAAGGCCAGCAGGCCACCACCCAATATCGCTGCAAGAAACCAACCTTTGATTTTATCTGTGATATAGATTTTTGGGGTGGTTTTATTGAAACCATATTTTTCTTCTATTACAAAGGTGTCGTAAATATCAAAAGGGGTAGAAAATATATCAGATACAAAACCAATAATGCCAAAGAACAGCAATGCCATTAAAACAGGATGTTGTGTATATTGCCGGACAAAAGAGTCGAGCCAGCCAAAACCTCCCAAAGAAATAAAAGATACAATAATGATAAAACTAAGAGATGAGGTAAGCAATCCTATTCTCATATTTTCCTTTTGGTAGTCTTGTGATTTGCGGTATTTTTCTTCATCATAAATCCCTTTAAGCTCTTCCGGAAGTTGATTGCTCCAACGGCTGGCGTTAAGATAATCGATTATCCGATCAAAGAAAAAATCGATCATTATAATGGCAACTATTACATAAAAAAGAATTTGTTCCATAATTTTTTTTTGAAGCTTAGTCAGTGTTTAAATGAGTTTTGAGTAAATTTTAATAAGAACCATTATATTTTCGGATAAACCACTCCACCGATAGGAATATCATAATGACAAAAAACAGCCATCTTAAATTAATTAAGTCTTCATATTGGTATTGAGTGTAAAGAACAGGCCTTATGTCTTGTCGGGAATTGATATCTTCCAATATCTTGTTTAGCTGATCAGGATAAGCCATTAATCCTCCTGAATTACGGGCCATTTGAAAAAGGAGTTGATGGTTGGCAACCGTATTGATCTCTTCGATGTTGAGTGCTGAAACAGTAAAAATTCCTTCTGCTTCATAATAATCTGTACCCAGTGTTGTGGAAGCTTTATAACTATATTCTCCAACCGGGAAAATGCCGGCAGTTAGCCGGTAGGCAAGGTTGGTTTTTCCAAAGATATATTCAAATTCATCGCCATCTTCGTTGGTGATGATCATATTGATTTCCGGGGTATTGACAAGTTCATAGCTTTTATTGTAGAGTTCTGTTTCGAAAATGGCAGGTTGGTTTTCAAACAGAAAATTATCTGTAGTAACTCTAAAAAAGCTTTTGTCTTCAAGGATGGTAAGAAACTGAATTATAGAAGAAACCATTTGATTAAAGGCATCGTGGTTATTGTTTCTCTGGAAGTTATTTAATCGCCATCTCCAGATACCTTCTCCGGCAACAAAACCTGTTTTTCTACCTGAAGATTGTGAAAAGGCAATTAATGGATAGTCAGTAGCAACATTTCCGATTTTCTGGTTTACCAAAACCTGGGTACCCGGTGCAAGATCATAAGTTGCGAAATGACTCTGTAACGGTGGAAACTTAGGCAACAGTTCAACAGCTTCATTACCAGGCTGAAATAATGTGAAATTATTGTTAAGCTCCGCACGGCTATCATTAAATCCCGCAGCGCGTATGTTTACCTGTATACCTGTTTGTAGACGGTTAAAGGCATTTAAATTGGTAAGTGTACCGAGAATAAATAATTGGGGTGTATTTCTCAATTCGGCTTCACGGAATAATTCATTGGTATTGTGTTTAGTGGATGGTAACTGATGCCAAACGACTACATCAAAATTGTTGATATTACCCTGAAAGTTTTCAATCATACTTACTTCAATTTCAAAATTCTCGTTCTCTTCCAAAGCCTGCTTCAAAGCGCCAACATCAGGGTGAGGCCCGGCTGCCAATATCAGTATCTTTTGTCGTGAGTCTATCACTTCAATAAAGAACTCACTTATATTATTGGCCGTTGATATTTCATTGGCTAAAGGTTCAACTTCAATTCTGTAGCGTTTCAATCCAACCGAAAGTGCCTGTAATTCAACAGGTATGGTTGTGAAATAGTTGTCGGTATCAACAAATACAGATTGTTCCCAAATTGTTTCCTGTTCGTGAATAATTTTTACCCTACTTCTGCTTCCGCCACTTTGTTTGGCTGCAAGGGTAATTTCTAAAGGGAAGAAGTTATTCAGGTAGGTGATTTGGTTGTGTTGAAGCCGATTGATCAAAATGTCTTTTTTAGGGATCGTATCGCCAAGAGGTATGGTATATATGGGGTAAAGCTGATTGCTGCTAATAAAAAGTGGATTTATGCCACGGTTGTAAATTCCATCACCAGCCAGTACTACTGCTCCTATGTTACGGTTGCTGTATAATTCATCTATGGTATTAAAAACCTGCGAAATATCTGTGATTTTGTCTTCAAAGGTGAGAGTATCAGCAATGCTGACCTGGTTTCCATATTGATAAACTACCACATCGTAATCTTTGGATAGCTCGTTTGAAAGAGTAAAAAGATGTTCCTGAAAAGTTTTTCCTGATTCTCCGTCAATAATTGTAATGGATTGACTGTTATCAGCAAATAAAAGGATAACAGGGTCTTGTTGATTCGTTATTCTTAACTGGATCAATGGGGCTAAAATTAAAAAGCAAATTAACGAAACAGTAGCAAATCTAAAAAATGCCAGTAACCATAGTTTCCATGGAGAAAATTCATTCATACGGTTCTTATAATACAAAACCGCAGAAGCAATAAACCCTGTTGCCAGGCATAAAAGCAGCAACCACCATGGATGGCTAAATATTATATCGAAATCCAAATTGTTATGAATTTTAATTAGATGTGCAAATATTTTTTATTCTTAAAACAAAACAGGCAAAGATAAAAGGAATTAATACAAAGTTCTTACAAAATAGGAGTTTTTAACCTTGCAATGGAAGTTTAAAATAGCAGGCTAAATAATTGGATGACATTAGGTTGAGTATTTTTAAACAGGTCCTTAATAGAAAGAGAAACCCGGTGCTTTTTAAATTTGGCACCGGGTTTCGGGATTTTATTTAGCAAATATTATTTTTTATTCTGATCATCAGAACTGTCTTTGCTTTTGCCGGTTTGACCTTTGGTAATATTATCTCTCATGGTTGTATCGGCTTTGATATTTTCCATTCTGTAATAATCCATGATACCAAGGTTTCCACTACGGAACGATTCAGAAATAGCTTTGGGAATTTCTGCTTCTGCTTCAATAACTTTAGCGCGGGCTTCCTGAGCTTTGGCTTTCATCTCCTGCTCGGCAGCAACTGCCATAGCTCTTCTTTCTTCAGCTTTTGCCTGTGCAATATTCTTATCAGCATTTGCCTGATCTATTTGCAGCATTGCACCAATGTTTTTCCCAACATCAATATCTGCAATATCAATCGAGAGAATTTCGTAGGCAGTTCCTGAGTCAAGTCCTTTGGATAGAACCACTTTTGAGATACTGTCTGGATTTTCAAGCACCAATTTATGATTTACTGCTGAACCGATAGAAGTTACAATACCTTCACCTACCCTGGCAAGAATTGTTTCTTCGCCTGCACCTCCTACCAATTGCTTTATGTTTGCACGCAGGGTAACCCTTGCTTTGGCAATAAGCTGGATACCATCTTTGGCAACGGCTGCCACAGGAGGAGTATTGATAACTTTAGGTTTTACAGACATTTGAACTGCTTCCAAAACATCCCGGCCTGCAAGGTCAATTGCTGTTGCAGTTTTAAAGTCAAGATTGATGTTTGCTTTATCGGCACTGATTAGGGCATTGACAACAGCCTTTACACGACCACCGGCCAGGAAGTGGGCCTCCAGATCGTCGCGATTCAAACTTAAGCCTGCTTTTGTTGCAGCAATAAGGTTGTTAACAATAATTGCCGGGGGAATTTTTCTCCAGCGCATAAGTACCAGTTGTAATAGGCTGATTCTAACGCCTGATACCAGCGCAGAAAACCATAACCCAACGGGTATAAAATAAAAGATGATCCATAATCCTAAAATACTAACTACCGCAATGGCAATAATTACTCCGATTTCCATTTTTTATTCTGATTTAGGTTTAACAATGATTTTATTTCCTTCAACTTTTGTAACAATAATTTCTGTATTCTCGTCCAGCAGATTGTTTTTGGATGTTACTTCGTAGTATTCTTCATTAATAAGAGCTTTTCCCATTGGGTTAAGTCGTGTAACAGCAACTCCTTCATCTCCAGGTTTTACGCTATCGGCATCGAAAATATTTACTCTACCTCCGATATCGGTATTGAGCATGGCTTTTTTCCATGTATTGCTTTTTAATGCAAGAACAATAGCACTAACCGCAAATACCAGAGTTCCGGCCATGGTATAAGTGCCGGCAGCTATGCCAAATTGGCTATATACTGAGTATACGCCAAATACCATCATGGCAGCACCCAAAAATCCAATTACCGTTGTGCCTGGCACTACTAATATTTCAAGGAGCAAAAAGAGAAGCCCAACTATAATAATGGTTGCAATTACTAACCAACTCATGTGTGTGAAATTAAGTTTATTTCCATTAATTGAATGCTTCTACGTATACTTATCTCAAGAAACCAAAAATAATATAATTTGGTTCAATGGTTAAGCAATAATAAGTCTTCTAAGCAGATCTGATTTATTTATTCAATGGTGGCAGTTATTCCCCGGTTTAATATTTCCCTGTATAGCGGTTCCAAGGTTTGATAATCTCCGGATTTTACTGCACATTTTCCGATGTGATGAATAATAAGGGTGCATTGTTCTGCTTGTTCCGGCTCATGCTTGCAAACTTCTATGAGCGTTTTTATAACAAAATCAAAGGTATTAAAATCATCATTATGCACAACAAGATCGTGAAGTTTTGTACTTAATAAATTTTCTGATGATGAAGGAGATTTTTTTTCTTTGGTCATTTTTATAGTAGTTTTGGTAAATCTACAGGTTATTTATTAAGATCATTTGCAATGCCCTTTTTACGAAATACAAGTTTGTTTTCTTCTCCTTTTAAAAGTCTCTTTATATTTTTTTTATGAGTAAAAGGTACAAAAATGGCTACTGCCACAGAAAAAATTATTTCAGCCAGCAAAGGGTCTGTCGAAGAAAAGAATATTATAACAATTGGGAAGGCAATAGCTCCCAACATGGATCCCATTGAAACATATCGTGTCAATAAAAAAACAACAAGAAATACTCCGATACAAATAAGGATGGCGATGGGGAACATAGCTGTAACAATTCCTGCAAGTGTAGCAATCCCTTTTCCGCCGCGAAATCCTGCAAAAACAGGGAAAACATGGCCCAAAAGTGCCGCACTGCCAAGCAGAAGCTGAAAAATAACGAAATGATTATCGTTGTTTAAAATATCAACTGAAAAGGCACTAAGAGCTATTGCCCCCACTCCTTTAAGGGCATCAAGAAACAAGATCAGTGCTCCCACTTTATTGCCAAATACGCGTAATGCGTTGGTTGCACCGGCATTACCACTACCATGATCGCGCAAATCTATTTTGTAAAATATTTTGCCAAACCAAACCGATGTAGGTATAGAACCCAGTAAGTAGGCGAGAAGCAGGGATATTATCTGTACTGTTCCGATCTCCATTTTTCCATTATTTATTATTTATAACTGACTTTTGCTGGCATTATTTTGTGTCAAACTGGTTTAAAATGCGCATACTTCTCATAAAATCAAAGGGTCTGCGATCTGAAGAGAGCAGGAAGCTAAAGGGTTGTTCACCCCGCTCCACATCCATTCTTCTGTTATTGGCTTTAACACCTCTTATCATGTTATTATACTCGTTGTTTGCTGCAATGGTTTGCAATATTCCTCCACTGTAGTTGAAGAAGAACCAGCTTATTCCAATGCCTTCATCGGCAATACCATCGGGGATAAATACCATATTAAAAGAATCTCCCGATCTTTGTTTTTTTATTTCAACAAACCCATCTACATATTTATGAATCTGAAAACGATTTATGTTTCCCAGCCCAATTCTATCTGTTGAATAGAAGGTTAGAAAATCCTGATCCCATTTCATTTTCAGATCAGCTATAAATATGTTATGAGCCATTTCATCTGGAAATCTTCTGAACTCTCCATTTTCAAGAAAATCATTTACCATGGATGCAGTGAATTCTTTATTGGTTCTTTTTTGAAGTAAGTTGGTATATTTCCAACTGTTGATGTTAAGTGGCTCTGTTTTTTCTGAGTTGTTTATACTTGTTTCTACCATTGCCAATGCCTGGTTAAGGAAGAAAAAGTCTAAACCCATCACAATATCCAGATTTATTTCGTTCTTTTTAAGATTGTGCGATACGGTGCCGAAAGTAATCATCTTAAACTGGCCAAGATCGCTGCTTAGATTTACTTCACCACGTGCTTCTATATTACAAGTATTAGGATTGATGGTTATGATGTTGTCTGCCAATGTGGCGTCGAGATGTCTTTCAGCTGTTGTGATCTGATACTGACGCAGATTTTTATCCCAGGTAATAAATCCTTTTGCACTAACAATAGGTTTGTCGGAATAATGAATTTGCCTGTCAAGAATGGCCGGGTAAATATGTACTGAGTCTCCCGCAAGCATAAGAGCTGTGTGGATGGTGCCATTGGCTTCATTTTTGAGCTCTTCGGCGAGGGGTATGTAAATACTGTCTCTTTGTATTTCTGCTTCAAAGCGTGTCCAGTTAGGTTTGTAAAGAGGACAATCAACAAAAATGCGCGCAGAACCAACATAATTAAACTCCGGCTTTTCAGCCTTTAAATTCAGGGTTCCATAGAATCCAAATTGAGGGCTGATATTAAATTCTTCTGCTTTGGCAATTTCTGCGCTGGCTATCGTAGTTCTGAGTGTTTTATCAACGGCAATAGATTTAAAATTTATGGTTTGCGTGTTGCCTATAGCATCTACATAATCATATAATCCTGTTCCGACATAATCCCAGCGCGAAAAAATATTGATATCAGCGTTATAAAACTTGTGTAGTTGCGATATTGTATTGGCTATAGCAGAAGCATTTTCCAGTTTCTTTATTTCGGCCTTCTGTAGTATCTGAACCGAACCTTTATCAGGATAAATAGCAGCATCAGCCACTTTGATAATTTTAACCCCAGTGGCATCAATAATATTTTCATTTAATCGATAATCGATCTTTGCGGCATAGAAGCCAAGTTCATCCTGCGATCTTTGTGTTGAAATCAATTCATAGCCCTTAAAATCATACTGAATCCAGTCTTCGGGACTTAAATCTGCAATTTGATCAAGTTTATCTTGCAGTTTATTATTCATTTCCAGGACTCCTGTATTCATATCCCATTCAACATCAAAACCATTGGCCATAAACCTGTTGATGGTAAAATCAAGTACTGATTCATTTTCATTGTATGATAGCTGGGTAGTTTTATTTGCAATATTGACCGCAGCTTTATAATTACTTGCTTTGATAGCTGTTTCTGAACCATCATCGGTAAGTATCGCCAAACTGGTATTGGCGGATGTAAAATCAGTTATATTAAAGTCGAAAGCATCTGACAGCATTTTTGCCCCGAAAAATTCCAGTTCGCCCTTTCCGGTTAGCCCTTCAGGGGTTAGATTTATGCTTCCATTGAGTTGGGCAATGCTACCAAATATGTTAAAAGGGTCTTCATTATTGCTAAATGCCATCTTATCATCATGGGGGAGATAAACCATTTCCAGATTCTTTGCATTTACTTCAGGGTATTCTACGGGTGCAGTTTCTGCCGTCATATCTAGTGTATTTATGATTGCCCGGGCAGAGTCAGGAAACATTAGCATGCGGTCAGCAACAATGTTGGCATTAAGGTAAGCCAGTTCACCGTCTGCCCTTAAGCCTTCATAGCTCATATTGATGGGCCCCTTGTAAACCGCTTTCCCGTTATAAATTGTATAGCCATCTTCAGGAGTTTTTGTGTTGAAACCCAATGAATAATCAGGTTGAACAGTCAGATAATCATAAAAATCAGGAAAGATACCTGTAGAAATAAATACTCCATCGAATGCAATGTTATCGGTAGTAGCATTGTCGAGACTGTCGATAGAGAAGGGAATCAATCTGAAGTAAACATCTTCTCTATTATAAACCCCTTTTTGTACGTCGTCTTTGTCATAATAAACAAATGATTCGTTGTTGGAGTTAAAAATAGGATACCTGGGGTAGGGGAGTTGACCCGATTTATTGCGTGGATGATCAACAAGTAATTCACCATTAATACCTTCCAAAACTGTTTTTACCCGCACCAGAGAATGAGCTCCGCGGCTATCCGTTTCATTGGATTTAACTCTGAAACTCATAGAGTCTGTTTGCAGAAGGTCTATCTTAAACATGTCATAGTTAAAAAAGAACTCTTTCCCGTAAAAGTCAAATAATCCTGATTCTATGCGTCCATCAAAATAAATATCGCGGTTTTTCTTCATTACCACCTGTTTATTTCTGGGATAAAGTACAACATTTTTCTGGTCGCTAAGGGGAATACGTTCAATGCCAAATAAACGCAGATCAAAATTATTCATATTTAGTTTGGCGTTTACAGGTGCAGATGAATTGATGCGAATTACATCAAAATCACTTCGGCCTGCATAGGATGTAATGTAATGGAATAGCTTTTCATTTAGTGTTACGGATTCAGTTTCCTGATCATAAGATAGAAATCCATCCTGCGAAAAAGATACCAGCTGGGCCGTAACACTGGCAATATCACCTTTTATGTATTTAGCATATTCTGCAATAAAGAAGGTGTTGAAGCCATACTCCCGACCAAAATTCCGGAGCATAATTAATGGGTGTAATTGCGAAATGCCTTGCATTCTCATATATCTGACATCAGAGAAATAGTTGTGCGATTCAAAAAATGCTTCTGCTGTTTCACTTATACTGCGAATCATTCGCAGATCAATCTCGTAGGTGTCAATATTCCAGTAAATGGCCTGGCAGAACATATCAATCTTATGAAAGGTATTATTAAAGGGTGTCCTTGAAAAGCCTTTGTCGTCGCGTAAGAGAGAAAATTCCCTGTTTTTATCCAGATAACGCATGTTAATATTTGGATGATATATGGAATCTCCCGAAAGATAAATACTTACGGCTGCATTTTGCGTTACGATCCGGTCTTTCAGAATGCTGAAATTTCTACCTCTGGCGGTTATGAAAAGTGAATCGGCTCTGTATATCTTTATGGTAGCATCATCATATCGTGTACCCGATCCAATTACCTGTGCTCCTGCCATAGTAAATCCGCCCCGATAGTTTATACCCTGAAAAAGATTTTTTATTTCATGGACAATTCTGTATGATTCAAAACGGGGATAGTTAGCTGTTTCTTCGTTTACTTCTGCAATAATTCTTTCGGTGAGCTTTCCGTGCAAAGCTTCACTAAAGAAATATTTGTTTTGGAATGTTACAGAATCAGCATCCCAGCGGGCATAAGTAAGATTGATTGTGTATTTTTTCAGGGTGGCATATACTGTATCTGATGGTAAATTTACCCTATCCCAGGTAATTTTCCCATGCTCTCCATAAAGCAACTTGTCTAAAATATGAACTTCCCCGTGGGTGTTGTAAATTATAGTGCTGTCGTCTTGTGCATAACAAATCAGATCGCTTTCTTTGAAAATTATTTTGGGAATACTGTCCGTATTATCAAGAACATAATCATTATTTCGCAAGTCCCATCTTACCACATTGGAATAATATAGGGTATTGTTTTGAAAAAGCCTGAGGCTGGTATCCCAAAATTCAAGGAGTTTTGTGCGGTTTTGAAGGTTCATAAGGGGCTGAAAACTTTCGTGCCATACCTGAAAGTTTTGATTCGGCTCTTTGGTATTAAAGATTCCCAGCATGGCTGCCAGGTAAACAGATTGTTCTGGCCAGGGACGCAAACGGAGGTTTTGCATCGCGTCAAGGGTATTAAATATCCATTCTTTCTGCGTATCCAATAGAGAGTCGCTCATCCATAGGGCAGCAAGAGTATCAACTATCATCTGCGCTTCATTCTTTTTCTCTCTCTCTAGTCCTTGGGTTATGTAGCTCATTTGGCCAATAAACAATTCATTATTTTCCCGGCTAAACTCAATTTTTTGGGCCAAAGAGCCAGGTAAGTAAACGCTAAAAAGAAGCAAAATAAGGAGGCTCTTAATTAGGATTATTGGCAAACCTGATTCTGAGTTCGGTATGTGTTGTAGTGTAGTTCGATGTTTTTGCATAAGACTGGAGATTGATTCAAAAGAAAAGGATCAACTACTTTCTAAATCTTAGGGCCACCCATTCCTTATTTTGTTTAAACCCCATTTCTGTAAGGCCGTATTGGCTGGCCAGATCAACAAGCTCTTGCCTATCATCCTGGAAAAACCCGCTGATAAAAAGCAAACCTTTGTTATTTAAAACTTTACCGTAGATTTTCATGTCTTCTTTCAGCACGTTTTTGGTAATATTGGCCAGAATAATATCATATTTTTCTTCTCCCAGAAGGCTGGCATCACCTAAAAAAGCTTTTATATTGGAAGTATTGTTTTTGTCAATATTTTCAAGGGTGTTTTCGTAAGCATAAGGATAATTGTCTATGGCTACAACTGGGTCTGCTCCTTTCATTGAAGCCAGTATAGCCAGTATGCCTGTTCCACAACCCATGTCGAGTACCGATTTTTTTTCAAAAGTAGTTTCCAGCATCCATTGTACCATAAGTGTGGTGGTTTCGTGATGTCCGGTACCAAATGACATCTTTGGTTCTATTATGATCTGATAATCAAAGTCTCTCTTTTCAGGATGAAATGGTGCCCTTATATAACATTTTCCATCAACGTCAACAGGTTCGAAATTGCTTTCCCACTCCTTGTTCCAGTTACGGGAATTTATTTTTTCAATAGCAAAACTAAAGATAATCTTATGTTCCTGATCTTCGGCAATGGAAACAGAATCCAATAGCTCCTGATTAAAATTCTCTTCAGCAATATAGGCTTTGAACCCTTTGAGATTTTCTTCAAAGGATTCATAGCCTATTTCAGCCAGTTCGGCAATAAGTAAATCAGACCAGGGTTGGGCTGGATTTACTGTTGCCGTAACTTGTATGAAGTTTGTATAGTTCATTTCTTAGTATGCCTGAATAATTGCACCAAAGTCTTCTGCCTTAAGAGAAGCACCACCAATTAATCCACCGTCAACATCAGGATTGGCAAATAATTCGGAAGCATTTTTTGCATTGCAACTTCCACCATAAAGGATGGTTGTATTTTCTGCAATATTCTCGTTATATTTATCTTTTACCAGACTGCGGATGTAGGCATGCATTTCCTGAGCCTGTTCAGGGCTGGCTGTAACGCCTGTTCCAATAGCCCAAACGGGTTCATAGGCAATCACCACTTTGGCAAATTCTTCTTCTGAAAGCCAGAAAAGGCCTTTTTCGAGTTGTTCTTTAACTACGTTAAAATGATTACCGGCGTTTCTTTCGTCGAGCACCTCGCCACAGCAATACATTGGGTTTATGTTATTAGCCAGGGCTATTTCTACTTTTTTTGCCAAAACTTCGTTGGTTTCTCCAAAGTAAGCTCTTCTTTCTGAGTGGCCAACCAAAACATTCTTTACACCTGCAGACTGGATCATTTTTGCAGAAATTTCACCTGTAAAAGCACCTTTTTCTTCAATATAGCAATTTTGCGCTCCGGTTTCAAGCTGGTTTATTCCTTTCGTTGACTCGGTTACAGATACCAGGTGTATAAACGGAGTGAACATAATTACTTTGGGACTTCCATTAAGTTTATCCAGCGGGTTGGTTTTAGCAAATTCAGCAATAGCTTTGCTCAGGCTAAGTCCTTCTTCCAATGTAAGGTTCATTTTCCAGTTTCCTGCAACGATCTTTTTTCTCATTTCGGTAATTTTTTTGTTAATGAATTTGTTTATTTAGATATTCGGATTTGCGTTTAATTGTAATATGTAAGAGACATTAGGTTTATTTCAAGATTATGAGATTTACCCTGGATTTATTCTTGCTTTTTCCTTTGGCTGTTTGGGTACAAAAGTAATAATTCTGAAATGCTATAAACTCAGTAAAAATATTGATTTTTCACTTTTCAATACTACTCAATAAAGTTATTGAAGTCTGATTCTTGGATCAAGTAATCCGTAAATAATATCAACAAGAATATTGATTATGACCAACATAAATGAAATGACCAATACAGCCCCCATAACCAACGGGAAGTCGTAGTTTTCAAGGGAGTCAACAATTACTACACCAATACCTTTCCAGTCGAAAACGTATTCTACAAAAACGGCTCCCGCCATTAAAGATGCAAACCAGCCTGAAATAGCAGTAATAACCGGGTTCATTGCATTTTTTAAGGCATGGCGGGTAATTACCCTGTAAAATGAAAGCCCTTTTGCTTTGGCCGTGCGGATATAGTCTTGCGAAAGCACCTGTATTAGTGAACTGCGGGTTAATTCAGCAACAATTGCCAGTGGCCTTATGCCCAGGGTTAATGCTGGTAAGATCAGATTTTTCCACGAAATATACTCTCCACGGCCAAAATCGTCTACCTCCCAAAGGCTTCCGGTCATATTGAGTCCGGTATAATCTCCCAGCACAAAAGCAAATAACCAGGCAATGATTATAGCAGCGAAAAACGAAGGTACTGACATGCCTGATACGGATAAAACAAGGATAGTTTTTGATATAAATGTATTGTTTTTTATAGCAGAAAAGATTCCAAGGATAATACCCGTTACCATGGCAAATCCTATGGATAAGCTTGCCAGTAGCAAAGTATTAGGGAAAGCCGTAGCCAAAATATTGGTAACAGCACGGTTGGATTGGTATGACCGGCCCATATAAGGGGTTTTTATGACCAGGCACCACTTTCCAACGCATGTAAGGGTTTTGTATTGATATTTCTCGTTGCTTAAATAGAAAAAGCTTTCTGTTTCATTGCGGTTGTGAACCGAAATGGGCGACAGGTCATTTACATAGCTTCCAAATCTTACATGCAAAGGCCTGTTGAGCCCCAGTTCTTTCTGAATAGCTTCTACGGATGCCATATCAGCTCTTTGTCCCAGCATCATACGGGCAGGATCGCCCGGCAAAACATTAAACAAAAAGAAAACTATGGTAATCACCCCTAGCAATACCAGAAAGCCATAAGTAATTCTTTTTGTTAAAAATTTCAGCATTTTACTTTTTATTCTTTTGTAAGTATAAAGTTTATATTGAAATGTGTTATAATTAAATTTGCCTTATTAGAGCTGCTTGTGAAGGTTATTTAGTTTATTAAAAAAGACTTGATAATTATAAAGTGTTTTCCCATGCAATTGTCACCATATAGAATTTGATATTTTGTAATTAAGACTAATAAAACTTTTAATTGTATTCTTCGATTAAGCAGGTTCATTTCATTTGTCGGTTGCAGGCTCCAGTTCTAACTTTATAAGGGCAAAAACTGCGTAATTAAGGATATCATAAAAATTGGCATCAATTCCTTCTGAGATGGTTGTAAGCCCTTGGTTATCTTCAATCTGTTTTATTCTGAGTAATTTCATAAGAATGATGTCGGCAATACTTGAGATACGCATTTCGCGCCATGCTTCGCCATAATCATGATTTTTGTCTTGCATAAGTTTTCTTGACTGATCGTAATAATCAATATACCTGGCATTAGCATCATCAATATTGAGATCTGCAAAATTAGCATGGCCTATTTCCAGTTGAATTAAAGCCATAACAGAATAGTTTACAATTGCAATAAATTCACCCTTAATTCCTTCATCAATTTTTTGTTTACCTTTGTCGTGGATAGAGCGAATACGTTGAACTTTGATATAAATTTGGTCTGTTAGGGAAGAGCTTCGCATTACACGCCAGGCACTTCCGTAATCCGCCATTTTTTTTATGAAAATATCTATGCAAATTTCTTTAATTTGCTCAAATTGCTGAACGGTTTTTTCTTCCTGGTTCATAAAATACATGAGAAATATTGATAAAATAACTGTTAGATGTAAAAGCTTAATGCATGTTGCAAGATACGTTTTTTGATACAAAATCTACAATAAATTGCCGGGGCAAAATTATAAATTTATCGGCACCTTTGGTTATGGGAGTTATCAATGTTGGGCCAAATTCTTTTTATGATGGAGGAAAATACCGAACCCGATGGGAAATTATAAAAAGATCAGATAATCTTTTAAATGAAGGAGCTTCAATACTCGATATTGGAGCTGCAACAACACGTCCGGGATCTCTCCTTACCACAGCATCGAATGAACGTAATTATCTAATGCCTGCGTTAGACATAGTATTAAAAGAGTTTCCCGATGCAATTATTTCTATTGATACGTATCATTCTTCTATAGCAGAAGAAGCAATTGAAAAAGGGGCCCACATAATCAATGATATTTCTGCTGGTGCTTTCGATCCTGACATGTTTGCCACGGTTGCCCGTTTGCAGGTTCCTTACATTATTATGCATATACAGGGAACACCAGAAAATATGCAGGTTAACCCCCATTATGATGATATTATAATGGATATTACACGTTACTTTGCTGAAAAAGTTTACCATCTTCAACAATTGGGTCTTCACGATATTATAATTGACCCGGGCTTTGGGTTTGGCAAAAGTTTGCAAGATAATTACGAGTTATTGAGCAAACTGGATTATTTAAAAATATTTGAGCTCCCTGTTCTTGTAGGACTTTCGAGGAAATCAATGATTAATAAAGTTTTAGGGACAACACCCGATCAGGCTCTCAACGGTACAACCGCACTCAATACTGTTGCCCTTGAAAAAGGGGCTAAAATTTTACGGGTACATGATGCGCGCGAAGCAGCTCAGACAATACAACTCATTAAAATGTTGAACCAAAAGAATTAGTCCTCATCGTGATGATAAATATAATAATGAGTAAACCGCCGGATTTGCCCGCTTTTATGTTGCCTTTGTTTTTGCAGATAAGATTTTTGGATATCATTGATATTCTTTTGGTAGCTATCCTGCTATACTATTTGTATAAGCTTATAAGAGGTACAGGTGCCCTTAATATTTTTCTGGGAATTATTTCTGTTTATATCTTCTGGTGGCTGGTGCGTATTTTTGAAATGGAGTTGCTCACCGAAATTCTCGGGCAGTTTATAAGTGTGGGGGTATTGGCATTGATTGTTGTTTTTCAACCTGAAATCAGAAAGTTTCTTCTTTTTTTGGGGGCAAGGGGATTTTTGAATCAACGATCGCGTAAGTTTCTTAGTCGATTATGGCACATTGAGCAAAATCCGGGTTTGGCAATCAATGATGTGGTAGCTGCCTGCGAAGAACTGGCCGGCAGTAATATGGGGGCCCTTATTGTTCTTACTCGTGAGAATAATCTCGAAACCTTTCTTGAAACAGGAGAGATATTAGATGCCCGTATATCCCGACATTTGATAGAAAATATATTTTATAAAAATAGCCCGTTGCATGATGGCGCAGTTATCATAACCAACAACCGTATTAAAGCTGCCAGGTGTGTATTGCCAGTATCTGAAAATATTAAGTTTCCTGCTTATCTGGGGCTAAGACACAGGGCCGCAGTGGGTATCAGCGAACAATCTGATGCATTGGCCATTGTGGTTAGCGAACAAACAGGTCGTATTTCTTTAGTTAAAGAAGGGGAACTGAAAAGAAATCTGAAACCCGTTGAATTAAAGGAAATTCTGGTGAAAGAGTTTTCTCTGGTGGTAGATAAAAAGAAAAAATAATTCTTTCTTTAGAGTCAGTGAAACAAAATTTCATTTATATACATGTTACTAATTGCCGATAGTGGAAGTACCAAAACAGACTGGCTTCTTCTCGATAAAGGGAAGGAAGTATATTCAGTAAAGACC
The DNA here is from genome assembly GCA_011390785.1 of Sphingobacteriia bacterium. Taxonomy (GTDB): domain Bacteria; phylum Bacteroidota; class Bacteroidia; order Bacteroidales; family UBA7960; genus SKVR01. Next base: position 5,210 of record JAABRR010000040.1, on the reverse strand, counting down.
CGCGGATTGAATCCATTCTTTGTTACCACTGATCATACTGTTTCGGTAATGACCGAAGCATTTGCCGGGAAGATCGACGCTCATTCTGTTAACAAAGTCTATTTTTATGGTAGTGGATGTTCTGACTTTCAGCAACAGAAAGTAATTGAAAATGCTTTGAATCAGTATTTTCAACATTCCGACAATTTCGTAGAGCATGACCTGCTCGGTGCAGCAAGAGCCCTATTCGGAAACGAAAGCGGTATTGCCGGCATACTCGGCACCGGTTCCAATACCTGCCTTTACGATGGGAATACTGTTACCGATCATCTTTTTTCATTGGGCTACGTTTATGGCTGCGAAGGTAGTGGCACCTATCTGGGGCAAAACTACCTGCGATTGCACCTTAAGAATCTTGTTCCGGAAGATCTTCGCATTGCCTTCGAAAAAATGTACTCACTTACACCACAGGATATTCTTACCCAAACATACAGCAGTGCCCACCCCAATATATTCCTGGCTTCGTTCACCGTTTTTCTGAGCCAACACAAGGATCATCCTTTTATTGCTGAACTGCTGGAAAATCTTTTTGCTGATTTTTTTCGCGAACAGGTTTTTATTTATCCTGGTTATAAGAACCTGACTTTTTCATGTATAGGTTCGGTAGGGTTTTTTTTTAGAGATGTAATTAAAAGGGTTGCAGGCAAAAACGGAATCAGTGCAGAAAAATTCCTGGTTTCTCCATTGGAAGGGCTTCGTAATTTCCACCAGGCCTGATTGATCTGCTTGCTTTTAGCTTCCACGAATTTTTTTGCTGTACTTCTGGTCTGGTCAGTTTTACGAAATTATATAATCGAGCATGGCTTTGGTTTCTGATGGTAAAAACCATTGAGCATCATCATATTTCTTAAACCAGGTAAGTTGTCGCTTGGCATAGCGTCGGGTGTTGGTTCTGATTTTTTCTAAAGCATCATTTAGAGTTGTTCTGTTTTCGAGCCAATGGAAAAGTTCTTTATATCCTACGGTATTTAAAGCATTTAAATGTTTCTGTGGGAAAAAATGAATAGCTTCTTCTATAATTCCCTGCTGTACCATTTTACTGGTGCGAAGATTTATCCTTTCAAACAGTTCTTTTCTAGGGCGGTTAAGAATAATTTTTTTTATTTGGAAATCACGCTGCACAGGTATTCTTTTTCTCATTGCTGAATACTTTTGTCCGGTTGCCATAAAAATTTCAATGCCACGCATCATCCGGTTCGGATTGGCAATATCTACTTCTGCATAATACTCCGGATCGTTTAGTTCAAGAAAAGCTCTTAAACCTGCAAGTCCTTGGTTATTGTAAAGGGTTTTTGTTTTTAATCTGATTTTTGCATCAATATCGGGCAGTTCATCAATCCCACAACAGAGAGCATCCAAATATAATCCTGAACCGCCACTCACCAAAACATAATCATTTTTGGTAAAAAGATTATTGATCAAACTAAGGGCTTGATTTTCAAAAAGGCTGGCATTATAGTAGTCGTAAATAGAAAGCTGTCCGGTCAAGTGATGTTTTACAACAGCCAACTCTGCTGGTGTTGGGGCGGCTGTTCCAATTTTTAATTCGCGGTAGAATTGCCTGGCATCAGCAGATATAATTTCAGCTTTTAGCTGTTGGGCAATATTGATACTTGTTTCTGTTTTGCCCACGGCAGTAGGTCCTGTGATGATTACAAGAGTTTTGTATTCAGGCTTTACTTTCATCAATTTCATCATCCAGATCGGGTGAACCACTTTGGTAAAACGATGAATCATCAAGTTCATCCAGGTCTTCGTCTGAATATCCATCTAAGTTTTCATCTTCATCATCGTTTTGGTCAGCATCCATTTCCATTTCAGGATCATCTGTAATGGATTCGACACCAATAGCAGAGATATCATCATCATCGTCATCGATTATGCCTGGCAAAGGAATGGGTTTTCTACTGATTTCCATTGGTATTGGGCCTTGGCTGGCAGAAATAAGGGGGTATTTCTTCCCATCTGTTGCACGCATAATTCTTGCCAGTTCAATATAAAAATTCCAGTCTTTGGCTAGATCATATATATAAAGAAACTTTTGATGTGGGTCGTCAATGTAATCGCTTAGTATACATTTGTCCATATAAAGAATAGGCGCTTCATTGTTCTGTTCTTCTTCGGCATGTCTTTTGGGAGCTGGTTTGGCTCCGGGTTGATAAATGCGCCGTCTTTTGCGGTAACGATGATCGCACATGTAAAACGTATATTCTACATCTTCACTAAGGGAGAGATTTTCTTTAATAATATTGTGAAAATCCAGAAATGTATGATTGGTCAACAGATCAATATCTCTTGTAAATCCGTCCTGTTCTTCGAAATTTATTCTAAATCTGTAAATAAACATTTTGAGAGTGTTTGGCTGATACAAATTTGCAGTTTTATTTTCAACTTTTAGCAAAATTAATGATTAATTTGTTTCAGGTTTAGCCAACAAGCCGAGTTTTTTCCCTTCTGATATCATAAATTTAAGAGCCCGTTCTTTTTGGTTGGGAATAATGCCATCCAGAATGGCTTCCCTTATAGCTGTTTTTATAATTCCTACTTCTCTACCAGGCTTTAGATCGAAGTAATCCATTATATCCTGACCACTAACCGGAGGTTGCCAGTTTCTTATCTTATCTTTTTCTTCAATTTCGGCCAATTTTATTCGTACCTGTTTAAAATTATCGAGAAAACGCTGCACTTTTTCTTCATTGGCACTGGTAATATCTGCTTCGCAAAGTGTCATAAGATCATCAATATCTTCACCGGCTTCGAAGAGTAGTCTTCTAACTGCCGAATCGGTTACAATACTTTCACTAAGTACAATAGGACGAAGATGTAATAGTACAAGTTTTTGTACATACTTCATTTTATCATCGAGTGGTAGTCTTAACCTTTTAAAAATACCGGGTACCATTTTGGCCCCTAAAAATTCATGGCCGTGAAAAGTCCAGCCTGCTTTACTGTCGAACTGTTTGGTTTTGGGTTTGGCTATATCGTGTAACAAAGCAGCCCAGCGCAGCCATAAGCTATTGCTCTGCTGACAAAGGTTTTCGAGTACTTTTATTGTATGGAAGAAATTATCTTTGTGTGCTTTTCCATCTATGGTTTCCACACCCTTTAAGGCATCCAGCTCGGGAAAGAATTCTTTCAACAAGCCACTGCTGCGCAACAGTTTCAGTCCTTTACCAGGGGTGGGCGAAAGAATTATTTTGTTAAATTCATCCATAATGCGTTCTATGGAGACAATCTTTAGCCTCTTTGCATTTCGTTTTATGGCTTCATAGGCTTCACAGTCGATTGAAAAGTCGAGCTGAGCGGCAAATCTCACAGCTCTCATCATTCTCAAAGGATCGTCGGAAAAGGTGATGTCTGGTTTGAGAGGCGTACGCAGAGTTTTCGTTTTTAAATCTGCAATTCCATCGTAAATATCGATAAGCTCGCCAAAATTATGCCTGTTAAGACTTAATGCCATAGCATTAATGGTAAAATCGCGACGGCTGATATCTTCACTAAAAGTTCCATCTTCTACTATAGGTTTGCGCGAATTGGTGCGGTAAGATTCTTTCCGAGCACCAACGAACTCTATTTCCCATTGGTTGGAATTTATGTTTGCTGTTCCAAAGTTTTTAAAGACCTTGAGCCTTTCGGATGCATTCATTTTTCTGGCAATAATTTCGGCCAGTTCTATACCGCTGCCCTCAACAACTATATCGATATCCTTCGATTTGCGATTCAATATTATGTCTCTAACCCATCCGCCAACAACATAAGCGGACATGCCTGTTTGCTCAGTCGCTTCAGCTACAAGTTTAAAAATAGGATGTTGCAATTCTTTTTCAAACAAGGTACTATAGATTTTTTCTGTTTAGATGGTTAACTTCTTATTATTTGCATGTGGCCATCATCAAAAACTTTGATAATGGTGGAATGTTTGGGAGCATTAACGTTATGCTGATCTGTAGTACATATGTAGTCAACAGCGTCTTTAATTTCCTTATTGATTTTGCTGAAAGAGAGTGCCGTTGAGTCTCCGCTAATGTTTGCTGAAGAAGATGTTATGGGTTTTTTTAGCTTGGTAATGAGTTGCTTGCAGAACTCATTTTTGGTAACTCTGATAGCAACACTTCCATCATCCGGGATCAGGTTTTTGGGCAGATTTTTGGCTTTCTCGTAAACGATTGTGAGAGGTTCTTTGTAAGTTTCTGTTAATTCCAATGCAATATCGGGTATCTTTACTACATATTGGCTAACCATTTCAGCAGAGTTTGCCAGTATTATCAATGATTTTTGGCGTGTGCGGTATTTTATTTTCTGTACTCTGGCAATTGCTTTTGGGTTGGTAGCATCACAACCAATACCCCAAATTGTATCGGTAGGGTAAAGAATGACTCCACCATTCAATAATACTTCCAATGCTTTATCAATATCTGCCTGCATATTCCGGGTATTTTAACTAATGTATTTTATTTGTTAGGCAATCGATAAAATGTATGTAATTCAAGAAAATTGAAAACCAAATTGTGCTTATACAGCCACATTGTATTGCCTCAGCGCTTCGTTAAGACTGGTTTTGCGGTCGGTGCTTTCTTTACGTTTCCCTATGATTAATGCACAGGGAACCTGGTAGGTGCCCGCAGGAAATTCTTTGGGAATGGTTCCGGGAATAACTACCGATCTTTTGGGTATTCTGCCGGTGTAGGTAACGGGTTCACTGCCGCTTACATCAATGATTTTGGTTGATCCGGTAAGAACTACATTGGCGCCCAGAACGGCCTCTTCCTCTACCTTAACTCCTTCTACCACAATGCATCGTGAGCCAACAAAACAGCCATCTTCAATAATAACCGGGGCAGCCTGTATGGGTTCCAGAACCCCGCCAATGCCCACACCACCGCTCAGGTGAACATTTTTACCAATCTGGGCACAGCTGCCAACCGTTGCCCAGGTGTCAACCATGGTGCCACTGTCAACATATGCACCAATATTTACGTAGGAAGGCATCATCACAACATCGGGAGCCACAAAAGCGCCAAACCGCGCAATGGCATGGGGAACAACCCTTACACCCAGTTCAGCATAGTTTTTCTTTAATGGGATCTTATCATGAAATTCAAACGGACCCACTTCGATGGTTTCCATTTTGCGTGTGGGGAAGTATAGTATCACCGCTTTTTTGATCCACT
>JAABRR010000003.1 GCA_011390785.1 Sphingobacteriia bacterium | reverse complement strand
TATCCAACCAACCCGTAAACCTGGGCACCGAGCGCAACAATGCGTTTTTGTACAACGGGAAAGAGTTTAACGATGATTTTGGGTTGAATTGGTATGATTACGGGGCGAGATTTTATGACCCGCAGATTGCCAGGTGGCATAGTGTGGACCCGTTGGCGGAACAAGGGAGAAGGTGGAGCCCTTATGTGTATGCGTTTAATAATCCTATACTTTTTATTGACCCAGATGGAAGGTGGCCAGGGATTGGTGCAAGAATGGCTCCAACGATTAGAGCTTTATATGGCGCATTTTCTAATAGTTCCGCTGGTGGTGGTACATTAAGAGTTGGTGGAGAATTTACACTTACTTCTGGAAAAGTGGGTGGTCAAGCTAAAGTTTTTGACGCATTTGGTGCAGGTGGCAGTTATTCATTTCCAGGAAGCAGTTCTATTTCTATAGAAGCTTACGTAGAGATTGATACACAGACAGGAGCATTAAATGCTGGCGTATCACATACTATGACATCAATAGATGAAGGTGCTTCTGCAAGGTATGGACCATTACATGCTTCAGAAAGCACAGAAAGGTCAACTGTAAGGGATTTAAATACCAGAGATGGGGGTTCTACTAATAAAGAAGTTTTGTATTCAAAAAAAGAAAGTGGCGGAATAGGCCCTGTTACAGTTGAAGGAAACCGTGACGGCACAACTACTGTTAGTACAGACATGAATAGTAGAGTTGAAGTGAATGCTGTAATGGTAGGGGTTGAAGCAGGAGTAAACGTTAGATATACAACTACAACTAACAGTAATTCAACCACTCAGCCTACGCAACAAAGTAACCAGCCTTTGCCGAATGATAGAGAAGTAAAAAACCAATATTAAAAAAACTTTTAAAAATGAAAAAACCATTCCTTTTATTTTGTTACTATGCGAATATCTTAATGCTTGCATTGTTTGCTATGATTATATTGGCTGCATTACTTCGGATGGGCCTTTTGCTTGATATCGTCTTTTTTAACGAAACGGCAATAATGATTAGAACACTTATGTCAATTCCTGTTTTTATTTTATGGATATATTGTCTTGTGCTTTGGGGAAAACAAGACAAAGACATTGGCAGATTTTTGCTTTTATTCTTCCTTATCGGTTTTTATAGCCCATTCTATTTTAGAAAGGCATTGAAAAAGCAATGGGTTTAAATTAAGTGAATTTTCAAATTAAAGAAATTACAGCTATCCAGAAAGTAAATTGGATGTTAATACTAATAAAGCCAGCAATCAATTGTATTCGCTGGCTTTAATTTTAAGTATTGGGTATTATTTCTCACAACGCCGCAATATTCCTCAGCTTCACTGACCTGATAAGCCCGTCAATGGTGTAAGGGATGTGGTTAAAATCACTTCACAAACGCCTGCTTAGTTTTAAAATTCTGGATGTAGGTATCAATGGCATTGAAAGAATGTTTTTGGCAACTTGCTTTTGATGGATACCTTTAGGGAAATTGTCTACCCAGTCCTTCCTTCCCATTTGTCAGGGTCTTCAAAGTCGCAAAATACCGCTTTTATACTTACTGTTTTTTGAGAGCTTAAAACCTTGTAATGAATAGTGTAAGGGTACTTTTTAAGAGGCAGACAACGAATCTCGTCATATTTTATGGCAAAAGCGTAGTGGTTTGTCCTTAGAAATTCAATATATTCATCAATGGCATTATAGAACTCTTCGCCTAAGCCAATCCTTTTACTATCGTAATAATCAATTCCTTTCTGAATATCTTCCAGAGCTTCAGGTTCAATGTCAATATTAAACCGCTTAGGCATGTTTAAATTTTAATTGGTGTTTTGCTTTATCCCAGTCCAATAACCTTGAAGGGTCAGCATCACTTGCTTTAATACGCTCTCTAACAATGTTCTTATATTCTTCCGGAATCTCAACCAACTGCTCTTCCTTTTCACTAAGTCCTTTTATTTCTTTCTTTAACTCTTCCCAATCTTTAATAGGAATAAACACACCTGTGGTTTTCCCCTTATTGTCTGATATATATTGTAAGTTCATGATATTTAAATTTTTGCAGAATTCGGTATTGGTTAGAAAACTATTTCAAAAGTACAAAATTTAGCGGTTATTATTAAAATATCAATCACTCAAAAGTATTTACTAAAAGAAAAAAAGCTGTATTATTGGGCATTATACGTTCTTTGAGTACCCTGTTTTGGAGCAGGTAAGGCCGATGAGAAACACGATTTTTTTGGCGTAAATTGGTATGATTACGGGGCGAGATTTTATGACCCGCAGATTGCTCGCTGGCATAGTGCGGATTCTTTATTTTTTACTCTTACCTAATTTGTTAATCAACGATTTTGAGACGCGCCGTTATGCGCGTCTCTACCTATAAATCGTGGGGTAAACAAGGAGACGTGCCGAAAATCGCCAGTAGAGAAGCGCCTTGCGGCGCGACTACCTAGGCATCACTAACATTGAAAAGGATACTCTTGGTATCTGCATCCATTTTTTGTATATCGTTAATGCGTTCTACGGGTTGCTTGTCGTAGGACGCATTTTCCCCTTCCCCGATTAAAAAATCCACAGTAACCCCGAAAGCTTTTGCCATCCTGGCAGCCATTTCAATGGACGGTAGGTTCTCATTGCGTTCGTAATTTCCGATAAGCTCACGCCTGGGTTGTCCAGAAAAAATTATAGTTGCCCATAACCAGTTCTCTGTTTCCTTTTCAAGATTTTCCTGTGTGCTGTAATCTCCTGATTCTATCTGTTTTTCGGCAACCAGCAACCGTTCATTATACTGTTGTGCGGTCAAAGAACCTACCACCGGTAGTATAACCGACTATCATTTCTTCATCGAGAATAGTGCTGATTTTATCCAATAATGATGCTTTTGAAACATTCATTATTTTGCATCACCATTATTTTTGTGGTTTGCAAATCCATAATAAACATTGTATTATCTCTCACAAATTTAAGGATTAAATCAAAGTTTTGGAATCCATTTAACAGTTGCACATATTAATCTGTGTAGATTTAGTTGCCAAATACTTATTGACGCCTCATCACTTTCCAATAAATCTACTGACTTTCATTACCTTATTACGCACCTTCATCTCTTTGGATTTTTGGCTGAATTTTTCCCTAATTACTTTTGCTCTTGGTTTGATCGTGGCATTTTGTCCGATAAGTCATGTATAGTAGCATTGCTCTTAAGGACTGTTTCTATTGGTTTAAAAAGGAACGACTAACACAGGCGATAATAGTGTCAATTTTATAAATGACACCCGCAATTATCTGAAACAGAAGTATATTTACAATAATATTTAACACCAATAATAAACGCTTTCCAACTCAATTATAAAATGGCTATCCCTACCAGCAGAACCAAAGAAAAAGCACAGATAATCATAAATGATGAGTTGTGCATCGGCTGTGGCCGCTGTGTTGTTGTTTGCAGCGACTATAGCTTGACACTTGCAAACAAAAAGGCAACCCAGGCAACGAATCCAATTTTCGGCTGCATTGGTTGCGGGCAGTGCATGGCGGTTTGCCCTACCGATGCCATTAGTATCCATGGCCGAACCATTTCACCCAATGATTTATTTGAATTACCACCCGTTGAAGATACTGCAAATTATGCCCGGGTTTTAGCACTATTGCAACGACGACGGAGTGTGAGACGGTTTAAGGATAAAGCGGTAGATAATGAAACAATTGAAAAAATATTGGATGCTACCCGCACAGCCCCCATGGGCTTACCCCCATCCGATGTACATGTGCTGGTGCTCGACAGCAAGGAGAAGACACGAGCCTTTGCCTCCGACTTTTGCAATTATTTAGGCGAAATGAAATGGTTTGTTTCGAACTGGTTTCTGGCACTCATGCGTCCTTTTTGGGGCAAGGCAAATGATGAAATGTTCAGGGGATTTATCAAACCACTTTTCAAGGTTTATATTGAGGGAATGCAGCAGGGCGAAAATCTCGTTAATTACGATGCTCCCCTGGCAATCTATTTTTACGGCACCCCTTACAGTGATCCGGCTGATCCTATTATTGCAGCAACTTATGCAATGATTACCGGCGAATCGCTGGGACTGGGCACCTGCATGCTGGGTGCGGTACACCCTCTGATTCAGAATGGCAAAAAGGCAGAGAAATTCAGAAAACAGCAAGGGATTAAACACAAATCACGCGAAGGACTTTTTGTAATATTCGGATATCCGGCTGTTCAATTCAAAAAAGGAATACGAAGAACTTTTGCCGGGGAGGAATTTTTATGAACCGACTTCCAGATAAATTATCACCTGCCGAATTTAAAAGCAGGTACTGGCTCAAAAAAGAGCTGATTGCTTTTTGTCGCGAAAAAAGGATCAATACTTCGGGTGGAAAAATTGAAATCACCGAACGCATTCTTGCCTTTCTGCAAAACGACGAAATAATTAAAAAGCCAACTGAAAAGAGCCGCAAAAAACTATCAGGATTTGATTGGAATCGTTCACCGTTAACTCCCGGTACCCTTATTACCGACAACTACAAAAATACCGAACAGGTCAGGAACTTTTTCAAAAAGCAAATCGGAGAACATTTTCGTTTCAATACTGCGTTTATGTCCTGGATGAAGGAAAATGCCGGTCTTACCCTGCAGGATGCTGTTAAAGAATGGGAAAGGTTATCGGTAGTAAAAAGAGATAAAAATCATCCATCAGAAATAGCTCCACAATTTGAATACAATCAGTTTATCAGAGATTATTTTAAAGAAAACCCTGGAAAAACGATTCAGGATGCCATTAAAAAATGGCGGAAAAAGCGGGGCATCTAAACAATTTTATAAAGTATTGAAATGAATAGCATCATCTGGTCATCAGGCCATACGCTGAAAATCAACAACATTGTAAAAGCGGATAACTGCCGCATATGGGATTCGAATGGAAAGGAATATGTTGATCTGGAATCGGGTGTGTGGTGCACCTGCCTGGGGCACAGCAACAAAAGAATCAACAGTGCCATTGCGGATCAGATCAGCAAAATAACACATTCGGGGTTTTGTTGGTGCAACCCTTTGATCAGCGAAGCAGCAGTAAGGGTATTGGAAATTACGGGTTTGGCTCATGGTAAATGCGAATTCCTTTCTGCAGGCAGTGAAGCCGTTGAATATGGGATGCGCATTGCCCGTAAGCTTTCAACCAAACCCCTGGCTCTCACCCTTGCCGAATCGTATTTTGGCGCCTATGGCGATGCTGCAGCCAAATCCGCTTCATCATGGTATTTGTTTGACAGGTTGAATTGTGGTTGCCAATCGGAGGATGGTTGCCAGGGAACCTGCGCTGATTTTAATAATATTCCCTTCGATCAGATCGGGATATTTCTTTTTGAACCCGGCAGCTCATCCGGACTGGTTCGCTTTCCATCCAACGGGTTGATAGCTGCTATTGCATCCAGGGTAAAGGAGTCGGGTGGAATTGTGATGGCCAACGAAATAACAACGGGCATTGGGCGCACGGGAAAATGGTTTGGCTATCAGCACTACAACCTGCAACCCGACATAGTAGTCATTGGCAAGGGGATTGGCAATGGCTATCCGGTGAGTGTGGCGGCAATTTCGGAGCAGATCATTTCCCAACTGGAACCGACCCAATTCCTTTACGCACAGTCACATCAGAATGACCCACTAGGCGCACGTGTAGCTCTGGAAGTGATTGATGCAATCAAGGAAGACAATCTTGTGGAACGGGCCAATGAAATGGGATCTTACCTGATTTCCGAACTGAATTTGCTCAGGCAGAAACATCCATTAATCAAAGCCGCACGAGGAAGGGGTATGATGATGGTTATTGAATTTACCGGGCAATCCATGCAGGTTTATGAGGCACTTTTGTCCAAAGGCTTTATTTTGGCTAAAAGGGCCAATGCCGAAGTCTTGCGCCTGGACCCGGCCCTGACCATTGCAAAAGAACAAATTGATAACTTCGTTAAGGTTTTGGATGAAATTCTCCAGAAAGATTTTGATTAAAGAATTGAAAATGTAAGATCGACCGGATAGTTTCCCCATACAATTTTAGAACAATTCATTGACAAAGGAAAGCAGATAAGTATATCCATTCATGGCCCTAAGGTTCGATCTTATAACTCAATACCAATTCCCCCTGACGGATTTTGCGGGTATCTGGCCTGATAGGTGCGAAGATTGGGGTTTAAGGTTTCTTCCCATGGCCGGGTAAAATCGGATTTGTAATTGAACCAAAGTACCGGATCCTGCAACGAACTCTGTATGATTGCTTTGATGGCCGGCTTATTGGGATGTTTGTATTTGGCCCCACTGGTGCTTACCAGGAAATGCCGGGCATTGATAAGGTCCAGCAGCTTTTTCGAAATATTGTTTCTGCTTCCGTGGTGCGACACTTTTACGGCATCTACCTTAAGTCTTTGCTCGCCGGCAGGGATGAGTGTCTGTATCGCATTAGCAATGATGGCGGCATGGGCATCTCCCAGAAACAGGCAACTTTTTCCTTCAAACTCCGCCAGAAAGGCAATGCTCGATCCATTGGCGGCCGATTGGTCTGTTTTGAGTTGTTTTCTGAGTGCCTCATCTATTCCCGCGGGACCTCCCAGAATGCCATCTTTGGGGTGCAGTTTGGTATGATTTAGTAATTGATCCCATGCTCCATCCAGATCGCCGGGTTTGAGCCCGTGTTTATCAACATCCCTGACCCATTTTTTTGCCATGTTCGTCAGCTTTGGGGGACTGGGGGAGAGCAACGTGATTTTCATCCCATCGGCCAGCTCTATAACAGGAAGGGCTTGCCGGGGCGATGTGCTCACAGCTTTGTTGTTAAAATGTTTATTCCACAGGCTCAATGCCCGACGGTGCAATAAGGCACTCAGAAAATCTCCTTCCCGACCGCCCAGTAAACCGGCCTCATGCATATGCCGGTAGCCGTTAAACCAAATATCCTCGGGTGCAATCAGCCATTTTTGTCGTTTTTCAGCAAACAGCCGGATCATTCCTTCAATATGGTCGTTATCAACATGGGTAATGACAACCAATTCAACCCTTTTATCTCCATCCGGCAACGTTTTCAGCTTCGCTTCTACATCATCAAAAGCATCAATGGGGCCGGCATCAATAAGGATTCTGCGTGTTCTTGTGGTGCCATATTCAATCCAAATGGCATCTCCCTGCTGTGCCGGCAGCATTTCAATGCGAAAAAAAGGGTTCATGGTTAAAATGTTTTACGTGAGTTTCCAATCGGCATCTCCAAAAGCAACCAGGCACAGGGCCATGAGTTGCCCGTCTTTGATGGCATTTCGTTTTAGTTTGCGCATGATCTCGCCCAGGCGTTCGGAAGAGCCTTTTTCTGCCTGCAGGCCATCGATAAGCATTTCGGCCACCCGGGCTGCATGCCCGCCGAATACGGTAGCAATAGTACCGATAACCACACTTGCTCCCTTGAGACGAAACTGCCGTATGTATTTACCATATTCGATGGCCGAGCCACTGGTATCGCAACCGAGCAAAGCAACCAGCGGATAGGCTCCTGGATCGCCAGGCCTTACATGTGATGTTCTGATCTGGATGCTCCGCAGGGTTTTGTTGCCTATTTCCAGCGTGGCATTGGCACCTTTGCCATCGGTGTGGGTAAGGGCAATGATCAGCAGAGGCTTATGATTTGTTACTTCAGTTTCCCAGTTTTCCCAGGTATCCACAGTGATGGGTGGCATTCCAAAAGCTTTTTCGAAATTGAGAATTACCTGTTGAGCATCTTGCTTAATAACTTTGGCACTGGTTGCAAACAGCCCGGGAGCAGCAAGATTTAGTGTTGCCCGGTTGCCCACTGCTTCTGATTGCAGCAAATGTTCGTAGTTTCCATCTGCAAGTTCGGGTGTAACATCATGTCTTTCAATTACTTTGCTCAGCCCCCAGAAGCCCATCGGGCAAATGGTTTTTCTTTGATTCTTGTCGCACGATGGATGGCATTTCCCTTGCTGGAGCGCTTCTTTCCAGTGCGAACAAAGAGTGGCATCGTCATCGGGAACTTCCCGGTCATAAATAAATTCGAAAGGAATCACGGAGTCATTCTTTGTGCTTACAATCTGCAGATACTCCATTTTGGCCATATCAGCCCTGTTGGTGGGGCGCATAAGTTCAGACTCAACAATGGCGCTGTACAGTTCGCAACCGCTAAACACAAGCCGGGTCAGAAGTTCCTTCCCTTTTTCTGATTCAAACCCCATCTTGTAATCCTCTACCGAAAATGCCACTTCCGATAAGGCCATATTGATTTCTTCGGTGATGCTCTTGCAGGCTTCCAAATTTGCCAGCCAGGCATGATCTTTTGATATGCCGGTTAGAACAGGTCGCTGGCTTGAAGTGTGGTTGGTAACTATTGCCATATCAAACTGTCGTCTATCATCAAGATTGCTGATGCTATTCCTTACCGGAATAAGCTCAGAGAGCTCCAGCTGATCGGTTTCAGGCATTTGATCCGGAGACTCGGCAACAGCCATTTTCAAAATAGCTGTTTGAATAACCCGGCCACGATGCAATACGGTAATACGTCCTTCAAAAGGAATGGTGTTCACGGGAGAGAATAGGAATACACATTCTGTACTTGGGCCAACTTTGGGCAATTTAATGTTGCTGATCAGGGGTTCAACAATGTGGTTGGGGTCACTCATTACCACTTTCAGCTTCCATGCATCTTCCTGTTCAGGGAGTCTGCTCATATCAACCGGGGTAGGAAGGTAAGCCCAGTTTTCGTCAGACGGCCCAATTCGCATGGTGATGCGTGCCGGTACATTGAGCAGAAATGCCCGTCTGTTGGGTTGAAAGGTACCTTTTTCCTTTATAAATGTTTTGACAGAAATGTACCTGTTTTGCCGGGATTGTTCAACTTCAGGTGTCATTTCAACTTCTTCCAGCAATTCGTTTAGCTCGGTTATACCTGTAGCACCCGTGCTTTCAGCAATGAATAGCATTTTCTCTCTGTTTTCTTCCAGAACCGATTTCAAGTCATCAGCATCTTCAAAGGCAGCGCTTTCATGAATATTTAGTCGATGGCGTGTATCTGACAGAACATTGATTTTTGCCGCGGACGGCAGCGCAGCGAGTCGTTTTATTACCTTATCCACCATGTGATTCAGGCGAAACATTGCCAGCTTTTTGCCCAAAAAGATAATCGGATCCGGATTTTCAGATTCTGCATTGGCAAAAATGGTAGAAACAACAAAATCCAGTGCCACGTTATGACACAGTTCATCAACAATATCATTAAGCATGTTGGCAAGAGAATCATCACCGAAGGTTTCGCTGATAAAAGCCCAGCCATTGGCACGGGTCATTAGGGTAATGTCGTTCAATTGCCGGAAAAAATCAGGAGAGTGATTGTCTTCAGCTCCTCTGATCATTATGAGGTTGCACTTCATGGGGACCGTAAGTTCATTCAGTGACTTTTTGAGTGCTTTAAGGCTTCCATCAAAAACAAGAATATCGGCATTATCATTGTCACGGCCTATTGGTAACATTCGCGAATTGGTATTGGATGGCCAGCGCTCATGGGCTTCTGACAGCGGCTTCTCCGCACTGTTATTGGGGATGTAACCCAGACGAATTGGCCATTTTACATGGATTTCAGAATGCTCAGTGTCAAAATTAATATAGATGGAAGTATTGTCAGGGTCTGCTTCTGTAAGCAACCTGAACCAGGGCCTTATTGTATTTGTTCGTGGAAAATCCTGCACGCTGATTCTCAGGCGTGGCTTTTCCCTTTCGGTGGGTCTTGCATTAGCAATATCAGACCATATACTTGCCAATTTCACGGGGGGTAGTTCTTTTAGACTGAATTGGCTTTGTTCAATTTGGATAATACTATCGGGTTCAGGAAACACCCATTGGATAACAGGAAAATCCGACTTTTCTTCTTTTTGTATAATAGCTTGCAGGGCAGAATTTGCAAGTATTTCAAACTGCTGATTATCAACTTGTGGACTGATATGAGTGCCCTGCATTTCTTTGCTTATGTAGTTTGCAGAAAGTACGCCCAGGGCAGTAAGAGCATTGGCAAATTCCCTGTCTTTCAGTCCGGAGCCCCATTGTGTCCAGAATTCAAATGCTTCCATGTCTGTCAATTTTTTATTGGGGATTGATGGTGGTGACTTAACTTTCCTGATGAATTTCGTTTACCAGCCAATAGGGGTCGGCATTAAAAGCTTTCCAATCAGAAAGCATTTTGGAATGAAGGGTATTGATTTCCAGTTTCAGTTCATCTGAATAAGCATCATACTCTGTTTTGTTTTCAGGGTTAAGCAAAGTTTTTTCGATGTATTCAATGAGATTGAAGCAAACGGTAAACTGCCCACAGGCAATGAGTGTTTTGAGCATATTATCCTTTTCACCTTTAAGCTCGTCAGGAGTAAACCAGAGTGTAGTACCCATAGACCTGGCCTTTTCGGCTGTTGTCATCAGTTGTGTACTTACATTTCTGAGTTCTTTGCTCAGCAAAATATCCTTTTTGCTGTTTCTATAAACAGTGTGTTGGGGAGACAATTCGTAGATCCCATTCATAACCAGGCGTGTGGCCCAGCCTGGTTCGTTGTAAACCCTGCCATATTGTTGTCTTCTAATCTGCTTCATAAACACTTCTGAAACCATTGATACGACAGAGCTTATCCGATTTTTGATCAGGGTTTCATAGATTCCGAACTGCATTCGACTAAATACTCCCAATCGGCTGACAAAGAATTCAGGCACTTTAAATATTTTCATGAATTTACGGAACAATCGCGACAGGAAAAAACTTATGATGCTTGTCAGGAGAAATACTGCAGTGAATAACCCTGCAACAAAAATCAGCACCCTCATTTCGCTGTAAATAGCCAGGGTAATGAACAGCACGGCCATGAGCAATGACAACAATCCAACATAAGAAAACTTTCTGAAGCTTAGTCTTCGCCAGAAATTGGATGGCTTTTCTTCCGTTTTTACATAACCGCTCATGAAGGGAGATGAAACATCGCTGATGATGTATAGGTCAATGGATTTTTCATCGTTAGAAATAAATTTACTTTTATCTCCCTTATAATTCTTCATCAATTGCTCTGCCTGAATTACACTATCAATGCCCTGGTTGTCAACAATTCCACCATCCATTAGTCCGATTGGAAGAGTAGATTTGTTTCCCCATCGGTCGGTTTTGTATGATTCGTTCAGTGAATCAAGCACAGGAGAGTTCTCATGTCTGAAATCAGTGGGAAAGTTGATAGGTTCAAAACCCATTGGGAAGCATGATGAAGCAGCAATAACATCAGCAAGCCTGATTTCTCTGATGGCTTGTGGCGGCATATTTACCTGGCGATTGCCCAGAAAGGCATAGCGGTACTCTTGTTCGCTCAACTCGCTCTTTTGAAGACGGAATGGAAGTCCGTAATTGAACTCTGTTGCATTAAAAATGAGTTCTTTCAAATGGGTTGGATGATCAAAAAGATGCGAAAACGTTTTGTTTTCCAACTTTTCAAAGTAAACCATTGCAAAGGCATTGATAAGACTTCTGGCTTTAGGGCTGTTCCATTGATCAAAATCTGATAATTTTTTAAGACTTTCTTCTATCAAATCGGTATCTGTCATAAATTGCCAAAGCTTTCGATAGCAATCTATAAGTGGTTTGTTTTCAGCCAGGGTTGATGCATAGCAGACCCCGGTAAAAGTCCCACCCGAAACAGTAGATATTACACGCACCCTTTCGAGCATGCTGGTGCTTTTCCACGTTAAGGATGATAGATAAGTGAGTGATCCAAGATGAAATGCTGCAGCCCGGTAGCCGCCGCCAGATAATGAAAGTGCAAGAGTGTTGAAGGGTTGCTCAGGCAGTTTTGCATTCATAGTGAAGAGCTTTAGGTTTAACAATTCAGTAAGAAATCGATAACCACCTTAAAGTTAATCAATTAAAATCTAATCTTTGCAATTAATATAATCAAAAAACTGGCAGGACTGAGAAAAAAATAGCCGAAATAAAAAACAACCACCCAAACCCATCTCAAATCTATCTACACCTTCATTTACAGTTTTCTCGCCTTCATCTCCTTTCTCTTGCCGGATCAAACCCGTCATCCTACTTTTGCCATCAAAATAGAAAATAACCGGCCGGGTAGCCCGGCATAAACCCTTTTAAAGTCATGAACAACAAATCTTTAAAACCATTGGCCGTTGCCTTTTTTATGAGCGGCATATGGGATACCATAGCTGGTTTGCTTTACATTTTTGCTATTGGTAACGGACGCATGATCAGCAATCCGGCCACAGATCCATTTTATACCGTTTTCCTGGGCTCCTTTTTTCTGTGTTTTGCCTGGATACAGTTTATGGCATCGCAAAACATTGGGCGTTACTCTTTCCTGGTAGGATGTCTCATTTTCGGCAGGGCGTTTTACATAGTACAATTATACGGCTTTATGGTTTTTGTGCCCGAATTTCCTACTACATTCTGGTTTACCGGGATTATTGACGGGGCTTTTCTCGCAGCTTATTTCCTGTTTGCCCGAAGGGGTGGGTTACCCTTGAGAGATTTGTTTCTCCCGAAAGAATAATGGGATTAAGGATAAGACAAAGCAGCGCTAAAGGATTAGTAACGACAGCTGACTTCAAAATTCAATACTGGCTTAAAAAAGAGCTGATGGGGTTATTTCTTTATTACTCTTCTCACCATTGTTTTATTTCCGCAAAGTAAAACAAGATAAAGACCTGGTTGCAGCCTGGAGAAATCAATCTTATATTCGTTTTGACCTTCGGTGGCAAAAGTGTTGATTTTCATCCCTGTAGAGTTGATCAGTTCTATGCTTGACACGTCGGTAAATCCGGATATCATAACGCAGTCGTCGGTAGGATTGGGATAAACATTAATTTTCAATGAACCCTCACTTGTGATTCCGGTATCCAAAACTTTCAACATTTTGATGGCTGATAATCCCTCAGCAGCAAAATATCCGGTTTGAGGCAATTCCAGATCGTATTCAACTTCAATTTCGAAAGTTTCGTAAGTAGATGGGCGGTATACTTTATAAGTCAATAATTCCATTTCATCAAAGCCATCTTTCAAACTGGTAATCGTATCATTGGCAAAAGCAGTAAGCAAAGCATTATTGTTTGGATCCATAATTTCGGTAGCACCAAAACAGATATCCTGCTGTGTAAAAACTCCAAGGATGTCATCTGGCTGCAAACCGTTGATACCCTGACCCTCAATGGCTATCAAATGTGAAGAGCCTGTCAGGTCGAAATCGGCCCACGGATGGTCGGTATAATTGATCTGATGAAGTTGCACTGTCCAGCCGCTTTTTGCATTGGCAGGAAAAGTGATTGAATCTGGGCTATTGAGGAAAGCGTAATAGGCACTGCCCGGCAGCAGACTACCCAAAGTGTTGATTCCATAGGCCGGCCAGTAAACTCCTTCGCGCGCCACTTCCTTCACTACCCTGACACTTGTACCTGTAAAAAGTGAAACCACATCTACCGGTCGGTTGGTAATCACGGGAAAAAGGCTCCAACCGGCATTCATCACAAAAACCTTGTTTGATTCCTCTTCACCGCTAATGTCAATCATGTGCGGCGCACTCATTTTTACTTTATATGCCGACTGTGATTCCCATGTACCGATGGTGTTCATTGAACTGGTGGGATAATAAGCTGCTGACATGGTTTGGGCGATAATGAAATTACTGCTTATCAGTGAAAAGATATCTGAAATACTGCTATTGGCTGGCATAATATAGCTCGAAAGGCTGTTCCATCCAACAGGCATCCGGATACTATGAGTCATCAGCTCATCGCCCCATGAAACCCGGCCAAAAGGATCATTTTCAAACAGGGTGCCGGCAAAACCGCCAATAGCGTCTTCAAAGGTAACATCACCCTGATCAGCTGATTTCAACACGTTATAGTTGCCGCCCCAGCTATTGGACGGGAAATAAGTATCTTGTATAGTAATAACCTGATTGTTGTTTATCGTTAATAAAGTTCCCCCAGCTATGCCATTCTTAAAGGTTGATTGCTGTAAAGGCAACAACGGATCAATGGTTGCACCTTCCTTAATGTGCAACCCCGTCATACCCATATGCTCGAATATAGCATGCTGCGCCCCAATTACTCCCCCTGAGTTTACATCGAGATTAAAATAACCTGGTGAGCTGATGATTACCGGCGAAGTAACAGAGCCGCTAAGGTTCAGACTTCCATTGTTATTTACCGAAAGCGTCCGATTATTATTCATGATGAAGGTGACTCCCTGGTTGATCCTTATTTCACCGCCATTAATGTTGAAATCTTCATCAATATTCAATGTTGTTCCCTGAGAAATGATCATTTTGGCCCCAGACACTATAACCTGTGCAAGTGTTGTACCTGAAATGAAGCATGACATTATTAATAAGATTACGTATTTCATAATGTTGTTATTAAGAATTAAATGAAGAAATGCCACGATCTATTGATCACTTTCAAGTATTTGGATGCGCTCCAATAATTTTTCAATTACGATTTGTTGTTCCTGATTTTCTCGTGCCAGCTCCTGTACCGCTTTTACAAGAGGTACAACAAACTCGGCATAGCGCAATGAATACAACTCGTCTCCATTTTGGGGGATATCCACGCCACTGAAATCGTAATCTGATTGTTTTGCAGCTTCTGCCACATCCTGGGCCAGGAAGCCGGTCATCCGTTTTTGCTCAATATCATATTTCCCTGGCCAGTCTTCGGTTTCCTTTTCGCTGTTTGCCATCCGGTTTTGTTGGTGGATGTCGATATTATAAGTAACCGGTTTGAGTTTCATTACAAAATCAAGCCCCGGTACATCCTGCCTTATGTTGTTCTTGATCCGCTCATCGCTATAAGTGCTCCATCCCACCTGACCTCCAATCCAGGAAACACTGGTGTTGCCTATTTCTACACGGTTAGATGGGTTTGCTACCCCAGATCCAACGTTATAGCCAATGCCGGTGTAATTGGAGTATGTAGTTGTTCCGAATGGCCAGCCATTATAGCCAATGGCGGTGTTTCCATCACCACTTGTAAGGTTATTGAGAGCAAAGCGACCCACAGCGGTATTATTATTTCCGGTACTGTTTGACAAAGCCAGGTGACCGACGGCTGAATTGTTTGTACCCAAAGTAACCGAAAACAATGCCCTTGTACCCAAAGCTGTGTTGCTGTTGCCCGAGGAAGTTAAATACAAAGCCCTATCGCCAATGGCTGTATTGTCGCTTCCGCTGGTAATAGAGGCAATGGCTTGATAACCGATACCTGTGTTGCTGTTTCCAGTATTGTTAATGGGTGATGCAGAGCCTTTCAATGCTTCATAACCCACGGCCACATTGGCATTGGTGAAGGGTGTTGTTGTGCTGTTTGCATAATACATTGCCCTTGTACCTATTGCGGTGGCGTTGTTACCGGCTTTATTGCTCGAAAGTGCATTTATTCCACTTGCAGTATTGTAACTGCCAGTTGAATTGAAATAAAGGGCAGTGGTTCCATTTGCGGTATTATCATGCCCGGTTGTGTTGGCAAAAAGTGCATAGTTTCCATTTGCTGAATTGTTGTATCCTATTGTGTTGTTATAAAGAGAAAGGTATCCGTTTGCAGTATTCCCTGCTCCGGTTGAGTTGGAATAAAGTGCCTGAAATCCATTTGCTGTATTTTCGAATCCAGTAGTATTGGAATAAAGGGAAGCGTATCCATTTGCCGTATTATACCGTCCTGTCGTATTTGTAAAAAGTGCCTGATATCCATTTGCCACATTTTCTTCCCCTGATATATTGGAATAAAGGGCCTGATATCCTGAAGCGGTGTTCATAGCACCAGTGGTATTGTTAAACATTGCTTTTGAGCCTAGGGCCACATTGCCGGATTGCTGATTGTTATAAAGCGCTGAATCGCCAATGGCAACGACAAAATTTGCCGTTTGCCCTAATACCGCAGCGCTCATGCCTACCGCCACATTGTTATGGCCAGTAGTATTTGAAAAAAGAGCACCATAACCATTTGCAGTATTATAGTTACCTGTTGTGTTATTCTGAAGAGTCTGATTACCAATCGCTACATTACGAAATCCTGTAATGTTACTATAAAGAGCAGAAGATCCAACTGCTGTATTATCATATCCCGTTGTATTGGAATAGAGGGCTTCATTTCCAATTGCTGAATTTTGACCACCGATGGTGTTGGAAAAAAGAGCAGAAAACCCATTTGCTGTATTTTGATTTCCTTTAGTGCTTGAAAACATTGCTTTTGAACCTACCGCTGTGTTATGCATGCCTTCGAATATGCTTGCTCCTAACCCATTGTTATAAAGCGCTGAATCGCCAATGGCAACAATATTGCTCGCTGTTTGGCCCAGGGAAGCAGCTCTTACACCGATTGCAACATTCGAATTACCCGAAATATTTTCAATAAGTGCACCGCTGCCTATTGCGGTATTATTGTTACCTGTGGTATTAAAATCCAAAGCCTTAAACCCCAAAGCGGTGTTTGAATTCCCGGTGATATTGTCGGATAGTGCCTGATGTCCCGAAGCGGTATTGAAATTCCCGGTAGTGTTGGAATAAAGGGCATAAACTCCCAAACCGGTGTTGAAAGAACCTATGGTGTTGTAGGCAAGGGCGAAGTTACCATCAGCGGTGTTGTAATTGCCTATGGTGTTAGCATGTAATGCCTGATATCCCGAAGCTGTGTTGAAGCTCCCTTCGGTATTTGCATATAGTGCATGATATCCCGAAGCGGTGTTCATAGAACCAGTGGTGTTGGTAAACAGTGCTTTTGAACCCAGGGCCACATTATCACTCTGGGTATTGTTAAAAAGTGCTGAATCGCCAATGGCAACAATATTGCTCGCTGCTTGGCCCAGGGATGCAGCACTTACACCGATTGCAACATTCGAATTACCCGAAATATTTTCAATAAGTGCTCCGCTGCCTATTGCGGTATTGTTGCTACCTGTGGTATTGGAATAGAGTGCCCCAGCACCATGGGCGGTATTGCTGTTTCC
Organism: Sphingobacteriia bacterium; assembly: GCA_011390785.1. Lineage (GTDB taxonomy): Bacteria > Bacteroidota > Bacteroidia > Bacteroidales > UBA7960 > SKVR01. Next base: position 162,653 of record JAABRR010000003.1, on the reverse strand, counting down.
TGATGTATTAAGGAAAAGAGACTGAGTACCCATGGCCGTGTTGTAGTCGCTTGTAGTCTGATTTAACGACATCAAACCAACAGCGGTATTCCCATTTCCAATTGTGTTTGCCAATAAGGCCTGGTATCCGAAAACAGTATTAAAACTTCCGGTAAAAATATCTTTGCCTGCTTCAAAACCCATCAGGGTATTGTCGCCAGTCGGTTCTATCCGGTTTGCAACAATCCTGAACTTTTCCTGACCCTGGCCGGAGTAAAACCGGATGATATTGTCATTTTCTTCGTCAACGGTAACTTTGGTATCTCCATCAATATCTGATATCTCAGATAGGGTTACTGAGGTGTTTAATGTAAGCTCCTGCCAGATCGTGTTCTTATAATACCAAAAACTTTCGGTGTCGGTATCGTAAATAAGCAGACTGTTTGCTGGTGTTGTAATGGCCAATCGCTGAGCGCTACTCATTCGCGGCACCAGCATGCCCTGCGATGTGGATTTTATGTCGAGCATGGCTGAAGGATCAGGGTTAGATCCGTCGTTGTTGATGCCCACACCCTGTGCAAATGTAATAAGGGTGCTAAAGAAGATAATTGCCGTCAAAATAATTTTTACCTTTTTCATTGCAGATATTTTTGTTTACAGCCAAAGTAGCCGCATTTATAATAACGGACTTGTGGTATTTCTGCAATGACTATTGGTATTTCTGCAAAAGCAAATTCACACGGGAACTACCGGCTTATAATGAACTTCCTGGTTCCGTCAAAGCTGCCCGAATGCAGATAGTAATAATAAATTCCCATTGGAAGTTGATTATTTTCAAAGTTCACCGAATGGCTACCTGCAGGTTGGTAATCATCTACCAATGTTATCAATAACTTACCGTATAAGTCATAAACTTGTAGCGATACGTTGCCTGAAGTTGGGATGAAATAATCAATCGTTGTTGTGTTAGAAAACGGGTTTGGAAAATTCTGACCTAATTGGTAACCTCCGGGGTTCAGTGCAGAAATATCTGTCATACCTCCCTGCCCATCTGCATCAAGATGGAGCAACCATACATCTTTACCACCAGCTCCATAGGATGATGTATAACCACAAGCAGTTATTCCGCCATCAAAGGCTTCAATTACGGAAAAGCCTATTTCAGCGCCAACACCACCATAGGTATTTGTCCATAAAGTATGGCCGCCAATATCGGTTTTGATCAGAAAGAGATCAAAATCTCCATCTGCCGAAAACGAAGAAGAAGTTCCGCAAACTAAAAAGTCGCTTTCTGCTGTTTCGATGACTGAATAGCCTCCATCATTTCTGGCTCCACCAAATGATTTGGACCAGAGTGTATCACCGTACATATCCGTTTTTAACAAAAAAACATCCTGTTCTCCACCAGTAACAATATATCCTGCATCAGCCGTTTCCTTTACCGAATCGGCACTTGTGGCCAAATTACCATCATAAGTCTGTGACCACTCGATTTCACCGTTGCTATAAAGTTTAAGCAACCAGAGATGATTATCCATAAATCCCTGCAACTGTGTATACCCAGCCAGAATAAAACCTCCGTCGAATGTTGCCTGCGCTTCAAAAGCAATGTCGTGATAAGGTCCTCCATAGGTCTGCGACCATAATGAATCACCAAGTGCGTTTGTTTTTATGATCAATAAATCGGAACCTCCGGCTCCAAAAGAATTTGTAGAACCCATAATTGCATTGCCCCCATCATCGGTTTGAAAAACTGAGTTCCCAAATTCATTCATGCCACCCCCAAAAGTATTGCTCCATAAGGTGTCGCCAAGGCTGTTTGTTTTTATTAACCAAACATCATAGTTTCCTGCACCGTAAGACGAAGTAATACCCACAATGATATAGCCATTGTCTGTTGTTTGCTTAACATCAATACCTGAATCATTGCCTGATCCACCAAAGGTTTTTGTCCAGATGACATCTCCGTTGTCATCCGTTTTAACCAGGTAGAGATCCGAATCCCAGGGCTGATTTGGGAAAGTGCTCCCGGTAATGATGTAGCCTCCATCAAAGGTTTGCTGAACACAAGTACCTTCATCGTTATTGGTTGTACCGATGGTTTTGGTCCAGGTATTTTGCGCGCTTACTGCCATCGGGCCAGGCCCGATAAGTGCAAGTAAAATGAGTATAATTATTTTATTTTTCATCTGTTTATAATTTGATTAAATAGGTCAGATGCAGCTCGCCAACAATACACTGACTGCATTTTTTTACCATGCTGCGAATTTTAATCATCTGTGTGTGTATCAAAATTTTTGTCATGGCTCGGTTCATATAGCCAAAATAGCTGCATTTGGAGAAAGTGGCTTGTGGTATTTCTGCAAAGACATGGAGTATTTATGCAGGTTCATGCAAATTCATTTGAGCCAAAGTATCTTCTTAGTTCTCCCTTGCTTCCGTTGGCGAAATGCCAAACTCATCTTTAAACACCCTGCTGAACCAGGCCGGGTCATTAAACCCCACTTCGTAAGCAATTTCAGAAACTGACAGATTGGAAGATATAAGTAATTCTTTTGCTTTTTTCAGCCTGACTGTACGGATAAAAATGGCGGTTGATTTCCCTGAAATGGCTTTCAGTTTTCGGTAAAGCTGGCTTTCGCTCAGGTTTACTTCGTTGGCCAGGCCTGTTGCGTTAAAGGATGATTCGTCAAGGTTTGATTCAACGATTTTTAACGCCTTCAGGATAAATTGTTCCGCCGGAGTAGGAGTATTGGCTTGACTCTGAATGATTTCCAGTTTTCTAAACTTATCCTGTAGTTTTCTCCTTAGTTTTAACAATTGTTCGAGTCTTACCAGTAATTCCTTTTTGTTGAAAGGTTTTGTAAGATAGGCATCGGCACCACGTTCAAAGCCTGATATCCTGTCAGCATCTGTAACTTTGGCTGTGAGCATTACCACAGGTATGTGATTGGTACGTTCATCCAGCTTCAAGGTATTGCAAACTTCAAAGCCATCCTTACCGGGCATCATTACATCGGTGATTACCAGATCGGGTATCATTTCAAATGCCATTTGTAATCCTTTTTCACCATCAGATGCCCATTTTACTCTATACTTAGCACTTATGATTTCGCAAATATATCCAGCCACATCGGGGTTATCTTCTGTCAGCAGCACCAGGGGTTTTTCACTTCCGTTTATGAAATCTTCCGGATGTTCTTTTTCAAATTGATCTTCAGACTGGGATTCCAGCATCAATGGTTTTTCGGAAGTTAGTTCATCTGGCAATATTTCAGGTGCTGAAATCAAAACCGGCAATACTATTTCAAACACACTCCCTTTGCCAGGCTGGCTTTTCAAAGAGATTATCCCCCCCAATTGTTCCACAATCTCTTTTGTTAACGAAAGGCCAATGCCCGCGCCCCTCTCTACATTTCTGCTCTTCGATTCTACCTGGTAAAAGCGGTCAAAAATTTTTGATTGTTCTTCTTCTGGAATCCCAATACCATTATCCATCACTTTTAAATGAAATGTTTTGTCGGAAGTTACATATTTTGCATGGCAGATTACCTTACCCCGTATTTCTGTAAACTTAATGGCATTGACCAACAGGTTAGAAACTACTTTCAATAACTGATCAGGATCATAATTCATCTTCAGCGAATGTGTTTCGGGGTAAAAAGTGAGTTGAATTTCTTTGGATGAAGCCAAAGACTGATGACTTTCAACAACATATTGCAGCCAGGGAATGATATCGGACAAGATGGGTTGTATTTTAAGATTACCATGTTCGAGTTTTGCCAAATCCAGCATCTGATTCACCAAATGAAGTAAATTGCCACCACTGCGATGAATTGTCTCCAGTTTTTTCTCGAATTGCTTCTTTTTGATAGATCCATTTGATAGTTTTAGTTCTTCTGCCAGACCCATAATTAATGTAATTGGGGTTCGGAATTCGTGGGTAATATTTGCATATAGCCTGGTTTTCAATTCATCCATTTCAAGCAGACGTAATGTTTCCCTCTTTGCTAAATGCCGGTTGATCTGAAATCGATAAAATAAATAAAACGATAAAAAAGCAATAATAAAAAAGGCTATATAGGCCCATACCGTTTTCCACCATGGTGGCAAAATCCGGAAGTTTAACACCAATTCTTTGGTTTCGCCCAAACCCGATTCCAACACAGCCTGCACACAGAATTGATACGACCCTGGTTGAAGATTTGCGTAGGTTACCTCATTTAGCTCCTGATTTTCCTGCCAGTCAAGATCAACCCCTGAAAGTTGGTGCCGAAACGAAATTCCTTCACAATATAGTTCAAGTGCGGAATAGCGGACCGTAAAATAGTTTTTCCTGTAAGGCAATTTTAGCTGCCTGATATTTCCAGGAGAAATTTCTTCATCAAAAATTCGGATTGACATGAAATAGGGCTCAGGTGTATGGCATGAAACCCGGAGACTGTCGGGATGGAAAAACCCCAGGCCTCTTCGGTAACCAATCGCTATTTGCCCGTTAGACAAAAGTTTTAACTGACCCGGGATGAGGGCGCCTCTATCAGACCAATCATCGACAAGGGGTATTCCATAATTCTCATCAAACAACACCGAAGCACCTGTATTTGTATTGATGCACAGAAGACCATTCTCTTTCAGACACCAAATTCTGCCTTGTTGATCAAAAATCATATCTCCAATCACTCCCGTTTCGGTAGCATTCCTAAAATTAATCAACTTAACACCCTCATCAGCGTTGTTTAAATCAATAAACCCTATTCCCTGAGTTGCCGTTGCCACCCAAAGTGTATCGTTAAGGATTTCGCCAAAACATGTGAGATCAAATCTATTTTCTGCACCACTGAAATAACACAATGAATCGGTTTCAGGGTTATAATAACCATATGATTCGCCCCTTCGGCGAAACCATATCCTGTTTTGTGTATCGATATACAATTCAGCAAACAAGGGGTGCTGATGACCGGAAGTAAAAATATGGCTCCAGTTGCGTATATTTCTTACTGTGTTATTTTCTGGAAAGTACTGTTGTAAACCCATAGTTGAAGAAGCAACCCATATCCGCCCGCTGGCATCCTGCTTAATATCTGTAAAAGATGGGAAATGGTTGTAGGGATAGTTAAGGGCTCTGGTTCTTTTGCCATCAGGAGTATATTGATAAATTTCGTCGGAAGTTAGAAACAAGATTTTTCCGTTTTGCAATCCGGTTATTTCAGTAAGGTTGTATTCCGATATAATTCTTTGCTCATAAGACACCACGCCAAACTTGTTTGTTTCAAGATTGAAATAATGCAATCCTTCACCCCTTCCGTAGCCTACGAGTATTTCGTTATTCAGGGTATCTTCAAAAAGAGAAAGGGTCAGGTACCAATGTTCTTCATCCAAAGGATCAATAAAGTAGTTTTTTACCCATTGATTTACCGGATTAAGTATAAAAACTCCGGTTGATGAACCAAGCCACAGATGCCCCTCATTGTCGATGAAATACAGCTCGGGTGCAAAAAAATGACCTTTGTCATTTTTAAAAGATTGAATAAAGTTGATGTTGCCGCTTTGTGGTTCAAAAATTCCTATTCCTTGCTTTGATGATATCCAGATATTACCATCCGGTCGAATCGCAAAGGGTACAATTCTGCTGCTAATGATAGGTTCATTTTGAGCTAAAGGGCCATATCGCCTGGTAAATTTTTCACTTTTTGTGTCAAACACAACCATATCAAAGTTCCAGGTACCAATAAAAAGTTCTCCATTTGAATGCGGTACAATTAAATTGAACTGATTGATCTCTCTTAGATAATCGTTATCAGGGTAATAAAACCAATTAATTATTTCGGTGTGCTTGTTAAATTTTAACAATCCGGCCAATGACGCTATCCATAAAACGGAATCGTTATTCACATCCTGGCAGATGTCATGTATCATGTTTATTGAGATGCGATCTAAAAAAGCATCATCAGGAATTTTTCCCTGGTATAAATAATTGAAAAAAACTTCGGTTGGTGCATTAAACCGGCTAAAGCCATTATCGGTGCCAGCCCAGATAATTCCCTGCCTGTCAACCAACACAGCATTTACTGCAGCAGTTAAGGTACCTGAGTTAGTGGGATCAACAAAGTAATTCCTGCTAAGCTTTGTTAAGGGATTGAATATGCTAATTCCCTCATTCATCCCAATGATCAGGTTGTTGTGTTTTTCGTCCCAAATTAATCCGTTACGGGGTATGCTATTTCCAATAATTGAAGTACTATCAGCTGGATCTTTCCTAAAGATCGCAGCGCTGGCACCATCCCATCTGCATAAGCCATCAGTAGTTCCAAACCATAAATAGCCCTGATTGTCTTTTACAATCGCTGTAATTGTATTTGACGGAAGTCCGTCGGTAATGGTTAGATGCCGGGTTTTATATAATCGATTATCTTGAAGTGAATAAGAATCAGAGGAGAATACATTTTTTCCAACAACCGTTATCCAAATCAGCACAAGCAGGATTTTCAACATTTTGTTCCCGTTGCGAATTCTCCAAAACACTGATTTGCCTGAATGACATAGCAGGCTCGAAGAACATTTAATATTTGCTATCCCAAATCGTTCCATTACGCAATCGAGACTTTTGTATTCTTTATAATTGCAATTATTTGAAGCTTTTCTTAAAGATACCTTCTCTTATTGTAAAATAGGCTTTCATTTATTTGCTCCAAATCAATTCAGACATTAAATACCTGAGTGCACATTATCAATTACATACAAATTAATGTAATCAATTATCTTAAAACGCATCTTTTGCGTTCAATTAACTTTACCAGCGATTTCCAGATGTAAACGAATTGCATTTTTTAATTTTCAATTACACCCTGAAAGTACTTATTTTATGGTTAGTTTTGCTGATTTTATCAAGTTTTCATTAACTAATTTTTTGATAATGCCCAATATACTGCCGGTTTTGGTAATCGCTACTTTAATTGGTGGTTGATTTAACTTAAATAGCCGGCTTGCTATACATTTATGCCATAGGGACCGGGCATTTTACGTAATACTATTGTACGGATTTATGGCATTTGCACCCGAATTTCCTACTAGATACTGGTTTAACGGGATTATTGACGGGGCATTTCTGGGAGCTTATTTTCTCTTTGCAAGAATGGGCGGGTTACCCGTGAGGGCTTTGTTCCTCCCGAAAGAATAGTGGAATTAAGGACAAGACAAAACGGCGCTTAAGGATTACTTACTACAGTTGGCTTCTTTTATACATTACAACAAATATGTTAAAATACTTTTTGCAACTGCAAATAGTTTTATTTTTGGATTGTTTTTGTTTAAGAAGAAATCTTCTACCAGAAGGGAGTTGAATTTATTTAGATTGAACCCGGATATTTCAAATTGACAATGGCAAACTACACTTTTCGCATCCTTATATTGATTTTGTTTGCAGGTTGCTTTCTCTCAGCCTGCGAATATATTTCAGAAAAAGAGTTCATAAGTGAAATTGAACCCCCATTGCCTTTTGCGGAGATTGATATTAATTTATCCCCCCAGGGTGATACGTTAGAACTATTTGAATCAACAAAGATTCAGTATAATTTTCAGTCAGATGGAAGACCTTTTTACACCGGAAAAATTACAGTTGGGGAGCAGGTGTTTGAAATAAGTGAAAGTATCGGTGAGATAGATCTGAACCCAGTTGATTTTACTCCCGGATACCATGTGTTGAAAGCTGATCTTTTGTTTAATTCAGGCACAGGCAGTATTGCCGATCAATTGGATGCCGAACTTTATCAGGCAGAAAAACATTGGATTTTGGTATCAGATCATCGTGAAGCTCCTGAACTTTCAATTCATTTCCATAAAAATGATGATGGATTTTTAGCCCTTACATGGGATTCTTGCACCCAATACAACTTCGGGTATTATGAGCTTATCAGATACAGTCCATGGACACCCAGGTCCCTGGCAGTAATTTCCGAACCAGGAGTAACTACAGCAATTGACTCATGCCATGTGGGCGGAGAATCGGGTTACAGACTGGTTTGCAAAGTGAAAGGACAGGTTGAAGTAAGTACTACCACCCTTAACATTGAAACAGCATTGCCATCGTTGCACTTTGAATCACTCCCGGCAGATAGTGTTCGTATTTCTTTGATGGATGATAGATTCTCTTCCAGAAACACAATTATAAGAAGACCCTCTCCTTTCCCACCCGATACTTTAATGAATGCTTCATTTCAATCTTTTGCAATTGCGGTAAATCCCTTTTTTGGCACCGTTGGCAGTTATGAGCTAATTACAATTCCGGCTATTGACTGTGAGTGTTGCAATTCAAGAATTGTCAGGACCTACCACAATTATCATTCAGGGGAATTTTTAACTACCAATTACACCAACTATGCATTTAATAACGATGAAAAGCTTATTTATGCAACTTCGGATAATGAAATACTATTGGTTGATAGCAAAAGCCTTGAAATTGCAAACAGCTTCCCATATGATTTTGACGGCTATCAGCCAGAATGCGGTTTTTCTTCTTTGATTGGCAGTCATCAACTTGCCCTATCAACTTCTCAAAATATTGTTGTCTTTGAAAATAAGCATCTTGAAAATCCGGTTTTTATTGATCTTGGAGCAGATGCATCACGAAGCTACCTGTTTTTAGCACAAAATGATAAGGTAGCCACAGTTTTAGAAGGTCAATTCAGGCTATATGATGTGAATAGTCAACAACTGACCACAGCCTTTGATATTGTTGAAATGCCCGAGCACTCCAGATGGCAGGGTATTGGGATGTCATTGGATGCTGATTACGCTGGTATCACAACACAGAATGGCTTATGGCTATATCAGCAGATTGACAACCAATATGAATTAATTCATCACAATAGCCAGTCAAATATATCTGTATTGTTTGATCCGTTTGATTCCGGGAAGGTTTACATTTCCCAAAAAGATGAACCTGTTTTATCATCTTACAGGTTACCTGGTATAGTGCATGAACAATCGTGGGTGCTTCCGGAACCTTCGGTTATTTGTAATATTGACCCGGTTTCCGGATATATGCTTTTAAATGCACCAGAAAGTAATAAGGCTCACGTATTAAACCTTGAAAACAATGATGTTTTGTTCAGCACTAATTGCTCAGATTTCAATCCAAAACTTTATAATAATGTATTATTTGGTTTTAATGGAAGCGCCTGGGATATAACAAATTACCTGAATAAGAATTAGATATTTAATAAGATATGACCATAAGTTATTACCCCTTAAGGATGTTAGTTATTTTAATCCTGGTATTTGGAAGTCATACCAGTTATACCCAAAAACTCCGCACATTTGCATCCGGGGGCTATGGTTTTTATCAACTATATAGTTTGAAAGAATTTCAGGACGGACTGATAGCTGATGGCGTTCCTTTTCAGGGGATTAGAGCAATGGACAGATTTCCAAATTATTACAACTGGATGATAGGGCAGGAATATCTAATAAACCCGCGTCACTCAATATCAGTTGATTTCACATACCAGTACACAGGTGGAAGAAATCACCTGGCTGACTATTCGGGCAATTATGCACTTGACATGCTTGCATCAGGCTATATGTTAGGCTTAGGATACACCAGTTATAATAACGGGTTGTTTGGCAATGGCCGGCTAAAGGGTTTCCTAAGGGTAAGAGCAGGTTTCCTGATGTCATATTTAAAGCTAAAAGAAGATATTACTGTTTATAATATTCTGGATCAATCTGATGAATACAGGTTTCTTGGGAATTCAGTTTACGTAGAGTTTGGACCAGGCCTGGTTTATGAACTTACCCCCGGATTATCTTTACATTTTGCTGCAGGGTATCAGCTGGAACGAGATGCCCAACTCAAAGGGGTTGAAAATAAAAACATGGTCTTGATTAATAGTAATAACCAGGCAGTAAGATCAAACTGGAGCGGATTCCGCTTGCACACAGGCATTGCTTTGGATATTGCAGGTTTCTTTAAAAATAGGGAATAAACTACCTTACGTCCGGTTCTGGGTACCCGGTTATATTTATCGGTTATAATTAATTGCAGAACCCACTCTGGGAATTACAATTTTCCCCATCCCTGTGCAAACTCCAGAAACCCCCGTCATTAGACAGAAGGGAGACCACGAAGTATCAGGGAAGCCAAATCTCAATATGTTTACCGTACACTAATAAAAATAAATATGTATTTCAATAAACCGGGAAATAATTGATATTTGAAGATTGGCCCGCAAAAGAATTATTCAAGTAAGATAAAAAATGGGCAGCTATCAACCTAATTTTTTATACTTTTAGCAAATTTTCAAACAAGAGTGTCAGGTAAATTTTATTAAAATCAAAACAACACTTACCTGTAGCAGTTTTTAACTCAAATATTTGAAACTAAACAAAAAATATTAATTAGTCCCCCAAATCATTCACTTTCAACAACTCTAAAGCGCTATGATTCTACAAACCATTGACTGGACGATTTTGTCGATTTTTTTCGTGATATTGCTTACTATCGGATACCTTGCTTCGCGACAGGCAGGTAACAGCACCGCTAACTTCTTTCTTTCGGGCCGCAGTATGCCCTGGTGGTTATTGGGGGTTTCCATGGTTGCCACCACCTTTTCTGCAGATACGCCCAACCTGGTTACCGACATGGTACGCACACAGGGTGTAGCCAGCAACTGGTTGTGGTGGGCATTTTTGCTTACGGGTATGCTTACCGTGTTTGTGTACGCCAAGTTATGGAACCGCTCACAGGTTATGACGGATCTCGAATTTTACGAATTGCGCTACAGTGGCAAAATGGCAGCGTTTCTGCGCGGATTCAGAGCTATCTATCTCGGATTTTTCTTTAATGTAATGGTTATTGCCAGCGTTTCTCTGGCCTTTATAAAAATTGCCGGTGTAATGCTTGGACTACAACCTGCACCTGCCTTAATTATAGCAGCTGTTATCGTGGTTTTTTACAGTGGCTTGGGAGGCTTAAAATCGATTTTATGGACCGACCTTTTTCAGTTTAGCTTTGCCATGTTTGGTGCTGTGATAGCGGCAGTTTATGTTACCCGTTCACCCGAAATCGGTGGATTATCCAACCTTTTTTCACACCCTAACGTAGTAGATAAGCTCAGTTTCATGCCCAGCATGTCGCAACCCGAATTGTTTCTAAGCATATTCCTGATTCCCCTGGCAGTGCAATGGTGGGCCGCCTGGTATCCAGGTGCAGAGCCCGGTGGTGGCGGCTATGTGGCTCAACGGATGCTGTCGGCTAAAAACGAAGATCATGCCGTGGGGGCAACATTGTTGTTCAACTTCTTCCACTATGCACTGCGTCCATGGCCCTGGATTGTGGTTGGCCTGGCATCACTTATTGTTTTTCCCGATATTCAGTCAATGGTTGACCGTTTTCCGGAAGTTTCTACCCAATACATTAAAAACGACTTTGCCTATCCGGCAATGTTACGGGAGTTTTTACCTCCGGGCCTGCTCGGACTGGTTGTTGCATCTCTCATTGCTGCTTACATGTCAACTACCGCATCTCAACTAAACTGGGGCTCTTCATACCTCGTTAACGATTTCTACGGTCGTTTTTACAACCCTAAAGCCACCGAAAAACAAAAAGTCCGTTTTGGCAGATTGAGCACTGTAACCCTGATGTTTTTTTCTGTTCTGCTGGCACTTGTACTTCAAAATGCACTGCAAGCCTTCCAGTACCTGCTGATGATTGGTGCCGGCACCGGACTGATTTACATTTTGCGTTGGTTTTGGTGGCGCATCAATGCCTGGTCAGAGATGGCAGCCATGGTGGGTGCCGGTGTTTTCTCACTGTTCTTTATCCTGGTAGAAAACCTGGTTATGATTCGCCTGGAAAACAATATGATTGAAGTTTTCGGAATTACCACTACCCTTGGCTACTGGAACATCATTAAATTTACCGGGGTAGTGTTTCTTACCTCCACAACCTGGATAATCGTAACCTTTTTAACCGAACCCATCGATAAGCAAACCCTCAGAAACTTTTACACCAAAATACGTCCCGGTGGCCCAGGCTGGAAAAAAGTAGTGGATGAAGCTGCCGAAGAAAATATTATCCTTGTTAAGGAATCAAACCTTAAATGGGATGTTCCAACCGGCATCCTTTGCATGATATTGGGTAGTATAGCCATCTACAGTGTGCTGTTTGCTATTGGAAACACCCTTTACGGAAATACTTTGCAAGCTCTTCTGTTTTTAGGTATCGCTTTGGTATCGGGCATTTTGCTTTACAGATCGTGGAATAAACTAAAATCTATTTAGCCCTATTAAATAACACAAAAGATATGGAAAGGCTTTCAAGATATTACCTTCTATATTTAATACTGTCGGCTCTGCTTATTGTCGTAAATTCCTGTGAGAAGGATGAAACAGACCTAAGCAAACCCCTGTCAGTAGAGCAGATCAATAACATTATAAGCAAATCGATAAGTGAAACCGGCGATTTCAACTGGAAGGACGCATCCGATCATATGGCATGGAGCGCAATTATACAGGGAGAAGAATCCGCAACCATAGGCTATAGTGCTTATCCTTACATGGATGAAGAATTGGAATCCGATGCCATCCAGCAGATTATGAATGCCAGAACAGAAATTATCGCTATTGCTCTTGAACTTGAAAGAGCAGAAAACGCATCTTTGGAAGTAGAAGATATTTTATTGAGTGAAGGGGAGTATTTTACCCATCTGGTTCTTGCAATAACACAAATGGAAACAGTAAAACAACTCAGACAACTTCCTGAAGTAAGGTTCTTTGAACCCAATTACGACAAATACCCTGAAAAACAGGCTACGGAGAGGTAAGGTAATCAAACATCAAATCTTCAACATTAAAATCAATTCAATATTTGAGTCTGCTCCAAAAAGTTCATAACCCCCCGGTCCCGCACGAGCGGGAAGATCGCAACTAATAGAAATACAGTGCATTGAGAATGGCGTTTTGCTATAAACATCGTAATGTATACTTTTCGGAATGTACTCATATTTTAATTTTACCTGAACTATTGACAGCGAAAAATTTATGCAAACAATTGACGAAGCAATCATAAAAATGGACGCTATTGTAGCGCATTGCAGGGAGCAAAACCACTGTGCGGGTTTTTTCGCTGTTCTCTATCGCCATGTTACTATCCGCATAAAACAAGGTATTGACAAAAAGGAATTTGAAGACAATGTCCGCATGGAAAAACTGGATGTCATTTTCGCCCTCCGGTTTTTTGATGCTTATGATGCATGGATGGCAGAAAAACCCGCATCGCTATGCTGGGAGCGGGCTTTCGAAGCATCTAACAGCAGTAATTACCTTGTAATGCAACATTTGTTGCTTGGAATCAATGCACATATCAATCTCGATTTAGGAATTGCTGCAGCCCAAACAATGGGAACTATGCCCATGGCCGGATTAAAAGCCGACTTCGATAAGATCAACGAGATACTGGCTTCGCTGGTTGATGGGGTGAAAAGTAATATTTTGAAGGTATCTCCTGTTTTTGGTCTGCTTACATCCTTAGTACGTGGCAAGGATGAACTTCTGCTCAACTTCAGCATTGGCATGGCACGTGATGGTGCCTGGAAATTTGCCGGAGAGTATTACAACGCTCCCAACAAAGAAGAATGTATTGCCAATCGCGACATAAAAATTGCCCAACTGGCCCATCACCTTACCAACCCTGGGAAATGGCTGTCGTTTCTTGTTAAAATTATCCGCTGGGGAGAATACAAATCCGTAGGAGAAAAAATGAAAATTCTCGAAAGAATTCAATAATACTTTTATTAAGCGAATAATGTACTTGCATGTTTAGCCAAAACTCAGTCTCATGTCGAAAGAGCCGCATTGTCAGATAATACCCAAATCACGAATTGCCACTTTCGATGTTTTTGCTATAGGAAAGAGGAAGAATCATGTAGCCGCATTTCTTGAATTTGATGTAACTGAAATTAGAAAGAGGTTATCAGAAACAAGACGTTCCGGACAAAAAATTTCTTTTAATGCATGGTTAATATCATCCATTGCCAGGGCAGTATCAAACCATCCGGAGACAGCAGCTTTCAGAAAAGGGAAAAGCAAGCTCAGCATATTTGATGATATCAATGTGTCCTTTCTGGTTGAAAAGCAGTTTCAGGGCAAGAAAGTCCCGCTCCCAATGGTTATTTGTAAAGCACAAGAGAAAAGCCCCGCTGATATTACCATGGAAATAGAAAACGCAAAGAGGCAAGACGATTCCGATAATAATATTGTTTTGGGCAGGAAGACAAACATTTCGGAACAGATTTATTATTATTTGCCCGGATTTTTAAGACGCATGATTTGGAGAATAATACTGAACAAACCGGAATTTGCGTACAAGAAAATGGGCAATGTGGTAGTTACATCTTTAGGAATGACAGGCGTTATGAATGGATGGTTTCTGCATTCATCTATTCACCCTCTTGCTTTCGGAATAGGGTCGGTAATCAAAAAACCGGTGGTAATAAAAAACGACATTCAAATCAGGGAAATATTGAATGTAACCGTTCTTCTGGACCACGACCTGGTAGATGGCGCACCTATGATTCGGTTTATAAAAACCCTTAAAGATATTATTGAACGAGATGTAATGTTTTAATATTTATAACAGTGTTCAAATACTAGCACAAGAACCAACATAGTCATTTCACGGTTTTAAATCCAATATGCAAAGGAATTCAAATCAGCTGAGAATAAAACTGGGGATATTTCTGATGGTCTTTTCAGGGGTATTCTTTGGTCTGACATTAATTATACCGCTGCTTGAATTGCCCGCCAAAACCAAAGTAGTAGCAGCTACAGCAAGTTTTATTATGATGGAAGTTGTTTTTTGGACAGGTGGACTGCTGGTGGGAAAAGAACTTTTTACCCGCTATAAAAAACGCTTAAACCCGGTGAATTGGTTCAAAAAAAAGGATTAGCATTATTCCTTTTTGAAGGGAGGGCTTCCAAAGGATAGAGGGTTTATTGCTGATACCTTAGTATGCGGGTTCAAAAAGTGAAAGATGAAAGCTGGTCAGTTTACCTGTGTTTTTATAATGTCAAACTTGCCCGGCTTCTGACGATGGAATTAAACCTATCAACTTCTTCCATCAATGGACTGTGGGCGGAGTTTTGAAAAGTAAAAAACTCTTTTTGGGGCGTTTTCAACTGATCAAAAAAATCTTTGGCAACCACATAAGGTGTTTGATAATCATAAACACCCTGAAAAACATAAACCGGCACCTGCATGCTGTCAATCTCCAGGAATAAATTGCTGTTAATCACATCAGCCCAAAGATGTTCCAATGAAAAGAGACTTCCCCTGGCATATTTGATTTTATCACCCAGTGAGTATTCTTTGGCAAGTAACATCCTTTTAATGAGCGGCCACATCCCGGTTATGCTGCGCATCGCACCGCCATATTGATTCACATAGTTTCGTTCGGCTATGATAAAATCAACCCATACCTTACTTGTGGCCAGCGAATCAGGGAAAGTCATTTCAGCCAGTCTTCGTATAGCCTTCTTATCATTTCGTTCCCGGGCTTGTTCCATTACCCAATCGAATGATATTTTCTCTGCTTTGTATTGATGGGCAACCTGCCCTATGCCAAAATAGGCAAAAAAAAGATCAGGATGTTTATGGGCAGTCATGATACCCAAAAGGGAGCCCCACGAATGCCCCATTAGATAGATTTTATCTTTATTAAAGCGTTTGGCAAGATATTCACTCAACTCCCTTGTATCGGAAATAAGCTGCTCTATGGTCATGCTTTCAACCGGAATATCCGTTGAAAATGATTTCCCTGATCCGCGTTGTTCCCAATATACCATTACATAATCCTGTTCAATCGACCTATTGTAATACTTCATAAAGGCCATTTCGGGACTTCCCGGCCCACCGTGCAGAAACAACATAACGGGTTTTGTGCTGTCAGCACCCCTGATGATCAAATGTTGCTCAATGCCGCCAAGCATTATTTTCTCTATTACCGAAATGCTTTTTTCTATGATGTTTCCATCAGCATCAGTAATTGGATCCGCTTTTCCCGGGCTTAATATCCACATTACAAATACCAGCAAAAGGCAGATGGTTAATATACTACCAAGAAAATAAATGCTTACCATGGTGATTGTCTTTCTCATAATGATCGTATTTATAATTTCTACGTATTCAAACTCACAACTGAAATGATCCGTTAAGAAGACCATGCCTGCGAAAGGGAAGTCTTGTAATGGTTTTGTTTTGCTACCAATATTAACAAACCACGAACCATCAATACCACTGCCGTGAATCATAGCCAGATAGGGAAATTGAACGGCTGATTTGGTTTGCACAAAGTGTTCGGTAATGTACAAAAAACTTGCTAAAACCGGACGCTACTTATATGATAAAATTATAACGCCATCCATTGGCCTAACAAGTAACCTGAGCAACGCAAACTCTCCGGATTGCTGGTGTAAAAACTTATCCCAGTAACTCAAATATTTGGAAACAACCCTCATCATCAAGGTTGTTTCGGTGTAGCTTGAACTGGGAAAATTATCCATTCAGAAATATTCACCTAAAAATAAACAAATACCCCTGTTTCTATATTTCGTATAAAAGTCTAAATACTGTATCTTTACTTTATATAAAAAAACGATTTAATGGAAAACCGTATTCAGCATTTCTGGAATTTCACATCAATATTTTTTTACTTTGGCTTAATTATTCTTGTTGGCACTATCATGCATGCAAATGGGTTCACTATCACAGAGATCACAACCAGAGATCTTATTATCCTTATACTGGCTTCTTACAGGTTAACAAGAATTGTTGTTTTCGAAAAGATTTTCAAATTTGCCCGGGATTTCATCAGGAATTACAACAGATATTATTTTTTCAGTACAATACAATTTGTAATTACCTGTCCATGGTGCGCGGGAGTATGGATGGCGCTGATAGCGATTGTTTTCTTCTATCTTATTCCTTATGGCGATCTGCTTATATACGCCCTTGCCATTGCCGGTCTTGCTTCTTTTATAGTACAGGCTTCAAACCTTATGGGGCTTCACCTTGAAGAAAAACAGGAAGAAAAGTCTGGTAAATAGCATTGTCATCTCCCGATTCATTAAATTCACATTACATTTGCAACTTTTACAGCTATAACAATTTTCATTATTCTTTCAATCTTAAAATCAATTCTTTATGCCAATGTTCCGTGAGTGGATGTTCAGAGTATGGTATCGTTATGTTAACAATCTTGATAGAAATGCCGAGATTCTTTTTATGAATTTCGGTTATATTGATCCTGCTTCGCAACCCATGTTGGAACCAGAGGATGAACCCAACCGCTACTCAGTGCAGCTTTACCATTTACTGGGCACCGCTGCAGATATAAAAGACAAAGATATAGCTGAAATTGGCTCTGGACGTGGTGGCGGATTGTCTTACATTGTGCGTACATTTCAACCAAAAACCGCATTGGGAGTTGATCTGGATGAAAATGCCATAAAATTCTGCAATAAAAATTATCCGCATCAGGGTTTATCTTTTGTACAGGGGGATGCACAGAATCTTTCTTTCCTTCCCGACCATTCTTTCGATATCATACTCAACAACGAATCATCGCACCGATATCCCCGCATGGATCTTTTTCTGAAAGAAGTGCACCGGTTACTTCGACCTGGTGGCTATTTTCTGTTTTCCGACTTTCGAAATGATGAAAAAATGGAGAATCTCAAACAACTGGTTGGTTCCTGTGGACTTAAGGTGTTGAGAGAGAAGGACATCACATCCAATGTTGTCAAAGCACTGGAAGCAGACGATCAGCGTAAGCGACTATTGGTAAAAAAACTAATCCCTTTTTTCATCCAAAAAATTGCCCTGAATTTTGCCGGTACAGTCGGCAGTGAAACCTACAATCGGTTTGCTACCCGTAAATATGAGTATTTTCATTATGTGATGCAGAAATGATGTAAATTCTCAGGCAAACAACTAACCCGACAAAAAAATGCACTTTTGCTATTTTCAGGATGCTGACATATGGGTCTGCTCCTGATTATAAAAAAGCTCGCAAATCATAAAATTAGTTCTTTAGAAACTTGCCAGATCTAATGGCATTACCTGCTTTTATAGTAAGTATATAGAGCCCTTTGTAATAGTTTGCTAAATCTAACCTGATTTCTGCTTGCTCTGATGTTTCTGTGTGTATCAATTTACCGTTAGATGAATAGACCTCCAGGTAGTTGTTGATCCCGGGTGTCAGGGATATATTTAACACATCGGAGGCAGGATTCGGAAAAATATGTAGAGGTAATCCAATATCTACAGAAATACTTGTCGCAACATCAAGATTTATATTCAACTCTATATCACTTTCATCCAATTCGAATTGACCCTGATAAGACACGTATCCGTTAGCGGAAACCGTAAAATTATGAGTACCGACAGTCAACACAGCATGGGCTTTCCCCTGGTGGTCAGAAAACACTGCATCTTCATAACCGTCAATATTAATCTCGGCCTGTTCTACCGGAACACCTTCCGCTAATACAATAAACGAAACTGTTGAGAATACAACCGATGGGTACATAATAAAATGTTCGCTTATGGCCGATTCATCAATAATTAATTCACTCTCAATGGTTTCATAATCGTTTAAAAATTAGTTATCGTTAATAAAATATTCCTTACTGTAAGTTTATAGGATATTCTAATTTGTACACATGAGTATTGAAACCTTTCATGTTTTCTGCAAAGCTATTTCTTAAGGATATGAAATTTATGAACCTGGGTTCATAAATCATTTATTCTGATTTAGCGTTGAACTACCACCCTTGCTCATTCACCCGGTCGTTTTGCAAAAAGTATATGCCAGAGGGCAGATTGGTAATATTTTTCTGTTGGGTATTCTCTATGCGATGTAATGCTCTGCCATGCAAATCAAAAAGGTTGATATTCATAGTATGGGGAAGAAATATATGGTTTCCTTTGGTGGGGTTGGGATACCTTTAAAAAGCTAAGTTCAATATCTTTGAAGCCTGTAGCGGGGAGATGAAGGATAATCTGATTTTCGCCCGTTACAGTGCTAAATGGCTGTTTTATCTGAATTCCCCACCATGCAACCGAACCCCTGCATCGATAGCAAAACCTACACTATCGCCGGGTTCAAAAAAGGCAATATACAGGTCTCTTTCCCAAATGAACCCTCGTTGGTTATAGGTGGTGTAAATGCCTTGACTACCAGACAGATCGGCAGGATTCATTGACATTGAAATTACAGGCAATGAATTTTAACGACTTTGAAATAAGATTCCTTTAAAAAAAGCAGCGACTATAAATCAGGCTGTTGTATCTTTGTCGCCCAAGAGTCAATTACATTAAAACTATTTATGTAGAAGTGAGACATCAGCTACTTATAGTCTTTCGCCGGATTTTAAGAGAAAAGACCTATTTTCTAATTAACATACTCGGGCTCACTTCTGGTATGGCTGCGGCTTTGCTTATTCTGCTTTTTATTCAGGTAGAAACCCAATACGACACTTACCACCCCAATCACAAGAATATTTTCAGAGTGGCCAATGATTTTCATATTAATGATCAGGGTGAAGCCTACGCAGTGAGTTCTGCGGCTCTTGGACCGACGTTGTACAAGGATTATGAGTATTTTGAAAGCTTTTTAAGAATATTCTATTTAAGAATATTTTTCAAAGATTTTGTTTTACTAACCCAAACCCAAAGAATTGACAATCGCGATATTTATGCTGTTGATTCCACTTTTTTCGATTTTTTTTCTACCCGTTTTATTCATGGGAATCCTGAAGATGCTCTTATAAATCCATTTTCACTGGTTTTGAGCAGAAGTATGGCCGAAAGGTATTTTGGGCATACCGATATTTTGGGAAAGGAGGTTATTCTAAAGGATGCAGGGAAATTGACCATTACAGCCATAGTGGAAGACCCACCATTACATTCTCATTTTCACTATCAGGCTTTGTTGTCTGTGGCGAGTTTGTCTGAAATGGATCATTTTTTTGAGAGTGCTTTTGGCCCCGGGGTAAGTTGGCAAACATTTGAAAGTCAACATTTCAGTTTTTTAGTCTGGACTTACCTTACAACAAATGACAACTTCGATGTTGCCAATTTCGTTGAAAATGAGTGGCCCGGGCATGTGCAAAAATATCATACCAAAGGACCAGAAGGATATTCTCTTTACCCCAGGTTTCAGCCTTTCAGGGACATTCATCTGCAATCAAACTTTTTGTACGAGAATATATCGGGTAATGTAATTAGCCAGGCAATGAATATTCAGATAATCAGAGCTTTTCTTCTGGTTGCCATTTTTTTGCTGTTGATTTCGGCCATTAATTACACCAATTTTTCCATAAGTCACTTCAACAAAAGAAAGAGAAGCCTTGGAATGACCAAGATAGTAGGAGGTGGAAGCAGAGATATTTTTGCCAGTTTTTTTGTGGAATCTTTTGCAACATCTCTGGTTGCTTTGTTATTGGCCCTATTTTTATTAGAATGGCTCTTACCCTTTGTTAATGAGTATCTTGGGGTAAGTCTGAATTTAAATTTCTTTGAAAATCATCAGATATTCTGGGTTTTGCTTTCCGTGTTTTTGTTTACCGCTACTATTTCAGGAATCATCCCGGCATTATATTTTGCCAAAGCCCCCCTAAACAAACTATTGGAATCGAGAAATGACCCTTCGGGAAATTCGCAACTAATAAAAAAAATACTTGTAAGTTGTCAGTTTGCCATAGCTTTATTTATGATTTCTACGGGTTTTGTAGCTCACAGTCAGTATAAATATATGCAGGAAATGGACTGGGGCTTCAATTCAGAAAACATTGCTGTAATTGAGCTTTACGATCGTGAAAGCCAGACAGAATTTGTAAAATTAGACAGCATATTATCTGCTCATCCTTTGGTAAAAGCAACGGCCCCCACAGATTACGTTTTCAGCACGATTCCCATCCGGATTTCTTCACTTTTTATCTCGGGTAATGACAGCACAGTTTGCTCATTTTTTACAGCTCAGACCTCGTTGGATTACCTGAATTTAATGGGTGTTGATAAAGGTGTAATTTCCAGAGAAAGATTTGAAGCCGGGCATGCCATAGTAAACCAACGATTGTTGGATTCTTTAAGATACCCTTCGGTTAAGAATAAAACGATTTTTACACATTATCAATATTTGGGAGGAAAACTTCGAAGAGAAAGAGAATTTGCTGGTGTAATGGATGATTTTCATTATGCCATTTTCAACAAACATCTGGAGCCCCTGATATTGTTGCCTATGCCCCGGGAAAGAGCGAATTATCTTGCTGTACATTTTCAGGGTAATGGACGCCAGAAGCAGGTTTATGCTTTGGAAGAAAGCTGGAGGGCATTTATTCCAAATCTACCCTTGGATTTCATGTTTATGGAGGATAATATACAAACCTATTTCGATCATCAGAATGTCCTTGCACAATTTTTTGGCTATTTTGCCATCATTACAATGTTAATTGCATTTCTTGGTGTATTTGGCATTACAGCCTATAATATATCGCAAAAGAGTGTTGAAATAAGTATAAGGAAAACGTTGGGCGCCAGCATGTATAATATATTTATGATTTTTGCCCGCTACTATATTGGTTTATTCCTGGCAGGTGTAACCCTGGGTTCGGTTTTGAGCATTTACATCTTACAAAAATGGTTAAATACCTTTGCTACTGCAACATCCATATCCTTGTGGCACATGCTGTTACCGGCCTTGCTGGTAGCTGCCACAATTATATTTGCCATTAGCCTGCATATGATTAAAGTTAGAAAAATGGAACCAGCCATTGCACTGAGGCAGGAGTGAAAGCAGCAAAGTGAATTCACCTTATTTATAACTAATTGACTAATTATTCACTAACACCTTATATTGCAAAACATCGATGGTATCAGCCCTACTTCTGATAATCATTTATTTAGCATTCATAAGCCTTGGGCTCCCCGATACAATTATTGGCGTTGCCATCCCTGATCTTCAGCGCGATTTTGAAATACCTCTGGCTTTCGGTGGTTTGTTGTCAATGATTGTAATTTGCGGAACAGTTATTTCAAGCTTTCTAAGTGACAGAATTATCAAAATATTTGGAACAGTAAAAATAGTCTTCATTAGTGGCTTGATAACAGGGGTTTCCCTTTTAGGATTCTCTTTTTCTCCCTCCTTTTTTTGGTTGCTGTCGTTTTCCCTTTTGCTCGGATTAGGTGGAGGAACCGTAGATGTAGCTCTGAATAATTATGTGGCCCATCATTTTAAGGCTCATCATATGAACTGGCTGCATAGTTTCTGGGGCGTTGGGGCTACTTTAGGGCCGCTTATCATGTCTTTTAACCTTATGCAAAACTCCTGGCGATCAGGTTTTGGGGCAATTGGGATGGTGCAGCTCTCATTTGCATTGCTGCTCCTTTTTTCTCTTGCTCTTTGGAGAAAACATAAAGAAATTAAATACGAAAAAACTCCCGATTCCGTACACAAGAACATATTTCACATCCCTGCAATTCCTTACGCCTTAAGCACTATGCTCATCTATTGTGCAATAGAAATCGGAACGGGATTATGGGGTAGTAGCTATTTAATTAAGATAAAGGGATTTGATATTGATACTGCTGCACAATATATCGCCCTCTATTATTTTGGGATAACGGCGGGTCGCTTTATTTCAGGATTTGTCTCATTCAGGCTTAACAACATTCAATTGATTCGATTGGGGATTGTACTGGGTCTTTCAGGATTCATAATTATCTGGATATCAACATCGCAAATTATCGTAGGTGCAGGAGTTGTTATTATCGGATTAGGGCTTGCACCCATATTTCCATCAATGATTCATGAAACGCCAGGTCGATTTGGGAAGAATGTATCTCAAAGAATTATTGGGTATCAAATGGGATTTGCCTATATTGGTAGCGCAATCGTACCTTCGGTTCTTGGGGTTCTTTATCAGAATTTTGGATTGATTCTATATCCTACTGCTTTAATCACACTTCTGTTAGGACTATTCCTGGTTACGGAAAAGTTAAACTTTCTTATACGACACAAGAAAGTTCCTTGAGAAAGGAATAAAGATGTTTAAAAGACAGCCTGGTTTGCAATTAGCCAAGCGCAAAAAAATCGTAGAAATATTTAACTTAATGTTGTTTTTGTGATGTTTATGGGTTTACTCAACACCTCCCATAAATCCTAATACCATACTTGCTGCTTCTGAACCTGCTTTTAATGATTGGTCTATGTCTTCTGTCTTTATCCATTCTATACTAAAAGCTGCCTGAAATGCATCTCCACATCCTGTGGTATCAACAATAGCATCAACTTCAATTGCTTTGTGAAAATATTCTTTCTTTCGAAAGAATGCAATACTTCCCTTTGCACCTAATGTTGCTACTATTATTTTTCCTGATTGGGCAGAGAGTTCTCTTAAATCAAAAAGCATTTCTTTTTTACCGCTCAAAAAAACAACATCTATATTGGATATATGTTGTTTTATGTAATCTATCCCAAGATAATCCAGAAAGTCAATAACAATTAATTGGTTTTCATTTCTTCTTTTTAGCAGTTCGTTTAAGTTGGGATCTCCGGCAGGCATGGCAACGATTGTACTATCTCTCAATTGATCCCAGTCATTTTCAGAAAGTCTGAAAACATCAAAAGCACCTCCATGCCAGCTATCTGGTTTGAAATATCTGTCACCATCATTATTTATAAAAATCTTGTTTGATGCTGTAGATTCTTTTATTCGATACAAATGAGAACGATTTATTTTTAATTTATCAAGATGATGCTCTATTAGCTGTCCGAATCTATCATTCCCCACAGCTCCAATTACAGATACGTTTTCTATACCCGTAAGTTTACATTGAGTTGCAAAGTTTAATGAATTTCCACCAACATAAATTTTATCTTGTTCCGGAAAAAAATCTACACAAAAGGATGTCAAAGCTGTAATTTTCATATTGTTGAAATTATTAAAAGGGCCCCAAATGCCAGTGATTCTGCCTTATATTGATTTTTAGGATTGTTTCGATATCTGATTGATAATCCAATCCAGACTATTTTGTTATTTCAGGCTTAAATATTAATACTGCCCGGGATAAAAATTAAGAACAAGTATTTATATTATTGCTTAAAACCAACCATCGGAAAATCTCCTGCTAATGTACGAAACATCCATTGGTCATCCATTCTTTCTATTTTAAAATCGGGATATTTATATCGAAAACCGTCAATAAAAATCAAATCACTATCAATGGCTTTTCCATCCACGGTTTCCGGACCATCAAAGGAAAATTGCTGATCGATGTGCATGCCACGCAATCGCCCTCTTTTCTTCATATTTAACCGCAAACCCACTTCTGTTTTCTCGTAAACCAGCCTAACCCTGTAGGTATTGGTGGATATGTCATCGGGTACGCGGTAAAAGTTGTAGCTCACAAAATCGCCTCTTTCGCCGGTAATCTCATCCCATATCCCCTTAAGTTTTTTGGAAGAAACCAGCATCTTCATCAGCAGCTCAGATTTTCTCCTTACCGTTTTAAAATCTGTTTCACCAAAAGCCACCGCCAATCGTTGGGCCTTTTTAAATCGTCGGGAATCTTCCTTCAAGTCCTGATGATAATACAGATCAAGAATGGAAGGGCTACCATCAATAGCAACGATGGAAATCTTGTCTTCCTTTTGCTCTATATGATAAGGAAACCCACCCACTGTGAATTTTCCGCTTTCCAATACAGTCAGGTCTTTGGTGGGTGTAGGCAGAATTTCAAAGGGTTTTTGGAAAAGAATCTGGTGAATTTGATCAGAGAGCAGGGAAATATTGCGCACGCTTCTTCCTATTTCTAAAAGGTCGTGTGTGTGGTTTGAAAGAACGATCACGTATAATTCCTGATCAGGATAAAATCCGGCCTCCGACACATAACCCAATGTGCCACCCGGATGGCTAATGTAGCTGCTTCCGTTGCGCGTTGCAATATCCCACCCATACCCATAATGATCTTTTCCGCTATTGGTATATTTCTCAAATAGTTTTGCATTTATATCTACTCTTAATACATTTTGATTTCTTAATGCCTGAAACCATTGATGCAGATCGTAAACCGAAGTAAATACTCCTCCGGCTCCCACCAGCCAGCTGTCGTGCCATATAGGTGGGGCTTCATTTGTATTGGGCAATCCGAGATAGGGTTGGGAGAGCAGACTTTTGTCGGCATTAAATTGGCCGAAAGCAGTGGAGTGCATTTGCAATGGTAACCAAAAGGTGTTATTAAGGTAGTCCTGGTAGGTTTGTCCGCTTACCTGTTCAATTATGGCGGCCAGCAGAATGTAATTCATATTGCTGTAATCAAACCTGGTTCCCGGATTGAAATCCAACGATAATTCGTTAAAATAGTACACAAGCTGTTGAATGCCAATGGGGGTTTCTTCAGGAAAAATAACATTTGATAAATCGTAGGTTTTGCTTCGCGAGAAGTCTTCATTTATGCCCGAACTCATGGATAGAAGATGGTGTATGGTTATTTTTTCGGTTTCTTCACCAAGCCCGGGGAAAAAGCCGGAGAGATTATCATTGATGGATAGTTTGTCCTCCTCTGCCAATTTTAGAATGGCTGCCGCAGTAAATTGTTTTGTGAGGCTCCCAATACCATAAACAGAAGAATTTTGGTTCAATTCTCCCTTTTCTGCATCAGCATAACCAAAGCTTTTGGCATACAGCACCTGGTCTTTATGCGCCACCAGCACAGAACCCGAAAAGCGTTTGTAATAGTCATAGCCCTGCATGAGGCTATCTATTTGCTCTGCAATAATGGCTGAATTCGTGGGTGTAAACACACCGGAATTCCGGGCCAATAATTTTTGGTTGAAAGCACATGTAAGAATTAGTAATAAGACACTTAACAAAACTTCTCTCATAATTGAATAATATTATTGCCAGGTGAAAATTTCAGGCAGGTTTGAATTTTATTAATACTTAATACTTTTATAATATTTATTTAACGTTCATAATCAAAACCTTAACCAAATACCTTTTATCTATGAAGTCATATCTCTGGCTAATCATTGAAAAACAATATTTCAATTGATTTACATTATAGGTAAACTATTCTGCATTCTTCTTCTCCTCAACCACAAGCCAATACCCAGATAGAAGGCGGTAGGAATGATTCCCAAAATAGGAGAAATAAAAATTTCCATACCACTGGCAATTGTGATATGGCCATCAATAACAAGGGGATTGATTAGGGAATCTTCTACGGCATGAAGCAGTACTACCGGCCATATGGAATCGGTTAACCTGTATATTTCAACAAACATCACAGTCCAGGCGAGCGTTGTAAATGTACCCACAAAAAAGAAAACCATGGGGCTTACCGGTAATACAGCTGTAATGGTTTCTTCTGGAAGAAACTCGAGGAAATAGGGCATGTGCCAAAGTGACCAGATCAATCCAACAATCAGATAAAGAGAAAAATCACTCAGATTAAGTTTTATGAGTTTGGCTGTAAGGTAGCCCCGCCAAACAGATTCTTCAAAAATGTTTTTGATAAACCCAAATAGCAACAGACCAAAAAAGACGGGAGTGAAGGCAGTTATGCTAAAAGCCGAAAGGTCAATCCAGCCAAAGACATTTCCAATGGCTAATGTAATTACTGTTACAACCGGAAATATAAAGAATGAAACCAGGTACCATACTGCACCTTTTTTAATCTGGGGTTTTAAACCGGCATCTTTCCAGCCATCACCGGCGAAAGTCCGCAGTATAATAACGCTCAAAAGAGGAAGTACCAGCCAGATACCCATCCCCAGGGTTTCACCTTCGGGTTGTTCGGGTATAACATTGTCGATTAGAATTCCAATCCAGCCACTCAGTATCACAATTATGGTGAACAGTGTTACATTACGAATTGTCCGTTTGTTGTTCATGATTTTAAAGTTTTTTGGAAATATGCAATTAGAGTATAAAAAGTCTGGATTTTGATTGCGAAGACTAATTTCAAGCATTATGCCATCGTCTGATAGAAGTTGTATATCAGGTAATTACGGCTTTGAAAAAAGCAGATATGATTTTAGGTGTACTTAATACGTTCACATCCGGACACTTCCCTAATCAAAACGGACAGAGAGCATAGTAAAAGTGATGTTTTAAGGATGTGGTTCTCAAAGATGCAGGAAAACTAACCATTACAGCCATAGTGGAAGATCCACCTTATTTACTCAACACCCCCCATAAATCCTAATACCTTACTAGCTGCTTCTGAACCAGCTTTTAATGATTTGTCTATGTCTTCTGTCTTTATCCATTCCATACTAAAAGCTGCCTGAAATGCATCTCCACATCCTGTGGTATCAACAATAGCATCAACTTCAATTGCTTTGTGAAAATATTCTTTCTTTCGAAAGAATGCAATACTTCCCTTTGCACCTATGGATTTCATAAACATTGACCCCGGTTTCCTTATGGCTCTTCGCAACCCTTTGGGTAGTTTTCCCATGGTGAAAATTCTTTTTATGGGATGTGCAAGCGTAATGTGCGCAATACGGCAGTCAGAAATGCTGTCCGGCAATCCGATATAAAATTCCATTCCCAGGGGTTGGGCTATCTCATCCTGGAAATATTGCCCAATGCTGCGCTGCTGATCATCGATCCTGCGCACCAATTCACTCATGTAAAAACCCAACAGCCCGGCAGAATAGCCGGAATAGTCGCCGGGAGTCCATAGTGGTGTTGCGGCTTCCAGCTTTTCAAGCACCATATCTCTATCCGACAATTGACTTACGGACAGTTTCCCATCCCAAAGGCACAAGCCCGACTGGTGCGACAACAGCATCAGGATGAAAAATGTAATCCGGTTGTTATTCATCCTTGTCCACGTGGATCCTTCGTTGGTAGATATGCCAATGGTTTTTTCATTTTCCAGATTGGCAAATATATGTTCTGGATGTCCTGGTCTTGCAGCAAAATATGCAAAATCTTCGTATCGCTGGTTATGATTGTCGAAAACCGGCTGAATTTTCATCCCGGGAAGTGTTTTATGTAAATACCTGCAAAACTGCGATTTCAGGAAATGAAGCGTATGAACCTGGGTTCAGAAATGGGTGCAATGTCAAAAGAGTAATCTACATATCAGAATTTTGGTCGCAATGTTTGGTTACTGAACAACAAACGTATGATGTTTTTCATCAAGCTGTCATTGGCAGAAGAACGTTTTTTAGCGTTTGAATCAACCCTTGCAATAGTTATTTTGCAATATTGCTTTTTGCAAAAACTATTTTAACTATTTGCTTTTTGTAAAAACTATTTGGTAATTTTGTTTTTCACAAATAGCATTATCATGGATAATCTAATTAGAAAATCTGAAAAGAAAACCAAGCTTGTACAAGGAAAAAAAAGAAGGTATTTGTATGCACAAATTGATTGGGATCAAAGGCTAATTATCATTCTGGGGTATCGGGGTGCAGGTAAAACAATACTCCTGCTGCAATATCTGTCATCTGCCAACAGGAAAGGTGTTTATTTAAGCCTTGATGATTTTTATTTCGAAACCCACAGACTGGTAGAAACCGTACAGATTCTTTATGAAATGGGGTACCGGCTATTTCTTCTGGATGAAGTGCATCGCTACCTGTGGTGGTCGAAGGATTTAAAACAACTCTATGACGACTATGATGACATCCAACTTGTTGCCACCGGCTCATCAATTCTTGATGTTTCAAAGGGTAATGCAGATCTTTCGCGCAGGGCAGCCGTTTACAATCTGCAGGGTTTGTCATTCAGGGAATACCTCAACTTTCAGAAAAACATCGATTTGCCAGGTTTTGCATTGGATGAAATTCTGACAAATCATCATGTAATCGCGCCTGATCTGCTGGATTCCTTTCGTTATCAAACAGATTTTCAAGACTATCTTAAGTTTGGATATTTCCCATTCTTCCTGGAAGCAAAAAATACCTACTTTCAGAAATTGCAGGAAACCATCAATCTGGTCATTGATACTGATATTGCCCCTTTTGAGGAATTGCAGCATTCTACTACAAGGACAATGAAAAAATTGCTTTTTGTTTTGAGCGAATCGGTTCCATTCACGCCCAATATAAATAAGCTATCCGAAAGACTGGAAACACCGCGCAATACCATAC
The DNA here is from genome assembly GCA_011390785.1 of Sphingobacteriia bacterium. Taxonomy (GTDB): domain Bacteria; phylum Bacteroidota; class Bacteroidia; order Bacteroidales; family UBA7960; genus SKVR01. Next base: position 133,509 of record JAABRR010000003.1, on the reverse strand, counting down.
TAAGGCTTCTTGATTATATGCATAGTGCGCAAATACTCCAGTTGTTAAAAACAACAACCAAAGGGGTAAGTTATCTGCAAAAGCCTGAAAAGATTTATTTGCACAACACCAACTTTATTTATCTTTTTTCATCGGTGAAGGCCAATATTGGCAATGTCCGTGAAACCTTTTTCCTTAACCAGGTTAGTGCCTTGCATTCAGTAACCGCACCAAAGTTTGGCGATTTTATGATAGACGATACTTATGCGGTTGAAGTGGGTGGCGTTGCCAAAACCAATGATCAAATCAGGGGAATCCCCAATGCTTATTTAGCTCTTGACATTGAAGGCGGGAACAACAACAGAATACCCCTTTGGCTGTTTGGAATGTTGTATTAGAAAGCCGGCCAAAACGCTCTCCATCATACATTTCATTATAAAACATCTAGCAGATGTTTAAATGCAAGATACAATGCTGACGTTTGTGTCTTGTTGCCCTTTATGACTCACGCCTGCCATACCGAAAAATTAATAATCCCAGCCATATAATATGCACCAGCAAAGCAGCACCATATAACACGGGAGAATTTGGTGATTTAATAATCAGTGTAATCCAGTATGGTGGGAAGAACCATGAAAGAATGGTGAGCCATGTGAGAGAAAAAAGGTCGGTAAAGGCAAACAGAACAAGTGAATTCAATCCTTTGGCAAAGGTGAGCCCTTTTACTTTGTCATCTGCCCCGGAATAAATCAGCAGACCAATTATTCCGGTATAATTGGAAGCCAGTATGGAAATGAAAATTATTGCAAGCAACGGCACATCAACCAGGTTAAAAACACCAAAGCTCAGAAAGCAGTAAATAATAGAAAGCAATGAAGCAAACAACAGCCTGTTTAGCAGATATCCACTTCTACCCAGCGGGGTAATTTCAAGCAATTGGGCAATGTTGCCATCGCGCTCATCAAGCATCATAAAACCAGTTACAATTCCCAACATGCCTGAGTTAATTAAAAGAACAAACGATAGAATATAGGCGTTGTAGGGAGTAATGTCGAATCCGGTATTAGTAGCCAAAAAGGGTATTAAGAATACTTCCAGAATTTTAAACACACTGATTAGCAGTACGGGAGCTACCAGCAATAGTGCCATGATGGGATCACGAACAATCTGCTTAATGTCGTTTTTAAAAAGAATAATTTGTATCATAAGTCCTAATCCTGAAAAACAATTTCTTTCTCAAATATCTTTACGGTCAGGCGCAAAAGCAAGTAGCAAAAGCCCAAAAGATAAGCTGTTAATGCTGTTGCTTCAACCCAGTAAATGCCGTGATAAGCTCCCAACATAAGTTTAAGGGCTGCCACGCTGGGGAATATGGTAAACAGCCATGAGTAGGGAAACCCTACCAATGATAAACAGGGCAGCAGGAAAAGCAGCATATAGGGAATGGTTTTGAGCATATACTGGTTTACTGTGTTACACCCGGCATTGATAATAATTCCCAGCAGGGTGAAAATAGCTGAGGTTATGATTGTTGAGATAATTATCAACAACCAGTTTACTGTGGGGTATTGGCCGAAGAATGTGATAGCCAGGGCCGCCAAAACAGAAATTATTGTCAGAGAAATCACTTTTGCCAGTATGTATTCCTGGCTCCGCAAAGGAGAAACTACCAGTACCATCAATACTCCCTGTCCTTTTTCCAGCAGAATAATACCACCGATAAAGAACAGGCCTAAAACCGAAGGGTCAGAAAAAACTACCAGCGGCAAGGTTACAGAAAAAATATTTTCGGGCAGAAAAGAGAGTACGATAAGATACGTAATCGTAATAATAACATACACCAGGTAAAACCCATGCTTTAGTTGAAAGCGCATATCAGCCCAGGTGGCAGAAAGCAATCTCATAACAGGTTCCTCCCGGTTAGTTTAATGAAAATATCTTCGAGGGTAGCTTCACCACTGTGTATGGTTTTTATCTCGGAAGTTTTAAGGATGTTCAGGAATCCGGAATTATTGCCAATGTCTTTTAGCTCAAAATCCTGGTCAAGCAGGGTCCCGTTCTTTTGGTATTCAACTTTTACCACCCGTTTGCCGTGTTCTATCATTAAATCTTTCGGTGAGCCGATGGTTACAATTTTCCCGTCAACAATAAATGCCACGCGGTCGCAAAGTTGTTCGGCAACTGTCATGTTGTGGGTGGTGAGAAAAACAGTTTTGCCAGCTTTTTTCTGCTCAAGAATAATCTCTTTAATGATATGGGCATTAACAGGATCCAGCCCCGATGTGGGTTCGTCGAAAAACATGAGTCTGGGATTATGCATGATAGAACGTATAAAGTTAAGCCGCATTTTCATCCCTTTTGAAAAGTTTTCTACCCGCACATTTTTTTCGGGCAGGAGGCCAACGCGGTCCAACATCTCATCAGGTTTCTCTGCCTTGTTTTTATAATAGGCACCAATGAGTTGAAGGTTCTCTCTGGCTGTTAGTTTTATGTATAGGTTTGGAAAGTCGAAAGCGACCCCAATCTGCTCATAAAAGTCTTTCCCCCAGTTACTGCGCTCTTTACCGAGGACTTCAATTTTCCCGTTATAGTTTCTCAGCAAGCCAATAATCAGTCTTTGCGTAGTTGTTTTCCCGGCGCCACTGGGTCCTAAAAACCCAAAAACCTCACCTTCCTGAACATCAAAGTTCATATTTTCGATGGCTTTTTTTTTGGTTTTTCTGTAGGTGAAATTTAGATTATCAACATTTATCATGGCATCTTAAATTATGTTTGCTGTATGCATTCCTGCATAAACGCAATAGAAATAACTGTTGCAAAAATACCAAAAGAAGGTTTGCTATTCATGAACCAAAGTTCATAAATGCTTACCCAGAAGTTTTTTTTTATCCTGCATAAAGCTTGCGGTGTCACCCCGATGTGTGATGCGATGAAATGTTGAGGAATATGCTGTATGAAAGGCTTATGATTCATTACAAATCTTAAATAGCGCTCTTCGGGAGTTTCTGAATTAAAAGTGGTAAGAAGATTCACCACCTGGATAAAAACTTGTTCTGTAGCCAATCGGCCGAAGCGGTCTCCATAACGTAATTCATTGTAGAAAACCTGTAAATTTTCGTGGGTTATGGATAATATAGTGGCAGGCTCAATGGTGGTAATGGAGCTTTTTGAAGGAGCTTTTTGAAGAAAACTTTCCAGGTCATTGCAAAAATCACCCTCAGCCCTGAAAGTGAAGGTTCTCTCTTCTCCTTCTGAAAGCTGAGAAAAACGCACAATACCTTCTGAAATGAAAAACAACTTCTGACAAATACTGCCTTCCTTAACCAGTTCTTCATTTTTTGGATAGTACTCTTTTACGAAAAGCAATTCCACGACTCTGGCCTCTGAATCGGTAAGTGGAATGTAATCCTTAATTCTGGAAATCAGGAATTCATACATACTATAGGGTTTATTGTTTTTCTGTGTAAGACAATAAATACACCACGCACTGTTATGGTCATACAATCAGTTTTTTACATTATTATTTTTGCAATAAAATGCTTTAGTTATGGCAGATAGTGTTCGTTCGTTTTCGAACACTTTTTCCGATATTGAACATATGTCAGTGTGCGTTACTGTTTTGCTATATATTTCTCCTGGCTGGGCTGGTTATTCCCGGTTGGTTCCGGCCAGCAAACCAATGGTAATTAAACAGAAATTGAAAGAAAGAATAGTATTACCCCAAAAAATGTTACTGCATTTTTTATTCCCCTATTAAATGGGTAACTTAATATTTTTATTTTGAATTTGTTGTCAAACAAGTATATCTGTCATATTTTTCACCTAAACCTATATATTATGAAAACAAAACCTATACTTCTCTTCCTTGTTCTTGGTATATTGTATATTCATGGTCATACACAACCTCAGATTGAGCTATTGCCTTTTTCAAGCGGATTCAGTGAACCTATCGATATTGCCAGTGCCGGCGATGATCGTTTGTTTGTAGTGCAGCAAAAAGGACTGATTCGTATCGTTAATCCTGATGGTACTGTTTTATCAACACCTTTTCTCAATATGACCGGAGCAGTAAGCCAGTCGGGAAATGAGCGGGGGTTGCTCGGACTTGCGTTTCATCCGCAATACGCAGAGAATGGATATTTCTTTGTAAACTATACCCGAGCAAATAATGGTAGCACAGTGGTAGCCCGTTTTTCTGCCGATACCGAAAACCCCGATCTGGCTGATAACGAAAGTGAGAAAATATTGCTTACCATCGACCAACCTTACAGCAACCATAACGGGGGAAACCTGCTCTTTGGACCCGATGGTTACCTTTACATTGCTGTGGGAGATGGTGGTAGTGGGGGAGACCCGCAGGATTTGGCACAAAACCATTTATCACACCTTGGAAAAATCCTGCGTATAGATGTTGATAATGGTGATCCCTACGCTATCCCGGAAGACAATCCTTTTGCGTTCACCGATTTTACCCTCGATGAAATTTGGGCCATGGGTTTAAGAAACAACTGGCGCAACAGTTTCGACCGCTATACCGGCGACTTTTGGATTGCCGATGTGGGGCAGAGCGCCTATGAAGAGGTAAATTTCCAGTCAGCTTCAAGCATAGGTGGCGAAAACTACGGTTGGCGCTGCTATGAAGGAAATGATCCTTTCAACCTTACAGATTGTGGGGATGCTGATTTCTATACATTTCCGGTATTTGAATATGCACACCAGGGAACAAGTTGTACTGGCTCTATAACGGGTGGATATGTTTACAGAGGTGCTTTGTACAATGCACTATTCGGTAAATACATTGTTGCAGATTATTGCAAAGGTGAGTTTTACTTCGTACAACAAACCGATGATGGATTTGAATCCGGATCGTTGGGCGTTTTTTCACCATTTCAATACAGCTCCTTTGGGCAGGACAGGTATGGTGAGTTGTACCTTGCATTGCGGGGCAGCGGAAACATTCAAAAACTGACTGATAAATCCGACTGTAGGCCTGTGGCAAAAATATGGGAGAAGGGCCCGCTAAGCATTGTAGAAGGGGATTCCTTGACCCTAACTGCATTCTATCATCCTTTGCTGGAATACCAATGGAGTAAAGATGGGCAAGAACTGCCTGATGAGAATGCCTACATTTTAAATGTTACTGAGTTTGGCGTTTATTCTGTGGAAGTTACCAATCCCGAAAACAGTTGCACCAATCTATCCGATTCTGTGGAAGTATTGGTTGAAGAACCTACATTTGTAGATTATGAATCCTTTCGAAATATCCATATTTATCCCAACCCTACATCTGAAACAATTACGATTGAAGGACTGGATATCAACATGAATATCACTATTCAATTGTTTGATATAACTGGGAAAATGGTAATAAGTACCGACCTTACATCGCAGGAAAAAACCTTATTCCCCCTTAATAACCTTGCAAAGGGGGCCTATGTTTTAAAAATAATTTCTCATAGGAAATCATCGGGGCACAGCATTATGATTCGGTAATATTCAACAAAAATCTGAAATGTTGTAGTAATTTATTTCCTGAAAGAGTATAAAAAAAAGGTTGCCTAATTTATGAAAGACAACCTTTTTTTATGATTAGACGAAACGATTAACTATTACCTGGATTCAAAGCTTCAATACTATTTGTTAAAAGAGCTTTTACATAAGGATAATTATGCGCTCCATAGCTATGATCGTAGTAAATGAGTTTGTAGTTAAGTACTGCACCGGCCTGATTGGCAGTTAAGGTAAGTGGCACTGAGAACATTCCGTTAGCATTCATTAGGCCCTGGTCGAGTATCAAGGTTTGCAGGTTGTCCATCAATCCCTGAATTTCTTCCCTATGCTCGGTCATGGTTGTGGCCAGTCCGGATACATCGCTATGGCAATCGCCACAAGCTGAATAATTATAGGAGCTTGTGCCGTAAGAAACATTCATCTGGTGTCCACCGGCCTGATAACCAACAGGAGTTGACATGTGGCAGGTAACACATCCGTCGGTAATCATAGTTGAGTGAGTAGAGTTGTTATAGGCCATGCTTCCGGGCACTTCATATCCACCCTTGCCAATACCGCCAAAGATATTGCCCTGTGGTGCATAGTGTGGGCCCCATCGGGCATTGGTAATGGTAACATCCCCACCACCTAATGAAGGCATGGGATTAACAGGCCTTGCCTGGTGGCAATTGACACAAAGGTTAGAACTGCTATAGTCATAATCCTGACCACTTACCATAAGAGCAATAGCATCACTTGTTCTGAGCGAATAATCATCTACTGTATAAGTGGTATGGATTGGATGGCATGTCCGGCAATTAATGGCTGTAGGTTCATGTACATTTGACATTTCACCAGATTCAATATATGTTCTGAAACCCTGGCTTGTATGGCATTGTGAGCAGCCTTCATAATTACGGTTGATGTTGGCGCCAAAAGCGTGTGCAGAGTTTTCATACTGGCCAATTTTGGCAACAATTGTTTCTGTGAAATTATGGCACGTCTGGCAGGTTTCAGTGGCATCAGCACCATCCATACCTGGAGGGCCTTCAGGGCCTTCTTTGGTACAGCTGGAAATAATCAATGAACCCAGCATTGCAAAGAAGAGTGTCGAAAAAAATGCAATCCGATATTTACTTCTCATAATAAAATAGTTTTTAATGGTTAAGAATTTTTTGGTTTTTCTGTTTGACCCTTATTGTTTTTCTCATCGGTATCTTTTGGTGGATCATGAACTTCATGATAGCCATAAATAATCGTTTTGAAATTATCGGCAGGTCGGGCGCCAATGGTTATTACATAAATATGAATAATCAAAAAAATGGAAATAAAGAACCCGGCAATGGAATGTGCCAGACTGGTAAGCATAATACCACTATATCCGAACACATTCAGAACAATAGTTTCCGGATAAATGAGTGCCCAACCGGTAATAAATGTAATAGGTGTAATAGCATGCATTATTACATTATAGGTTATAAGCTGCACGGGATTAAATTTCTGTTTTTCAGTTACCTGGAAAGGACTTCTCTCACCCTTGAAAATGCCAAATAAATAATAGCGTAATTGCTTTGCAAAAGAGGTGAGCAAACCTTCTGTTTTTACCACGTAATAGCGACCAATGGAAGAAAAGAGAACGCCAAGAAGAAAAATGAAATAGGAAATTGTAAGCAAAACACCTGCAATATTATGCCAGCCAACTGCCAGATCGAACCGGATTAAAGGATAATCTGGATTGGAGTATTGCATGCTAAGACCAGTTGCAATCAGCACAATCATCAGAACAGCATTTACATGGTGCCAGATACGAAGCCAAAGAGGGTATAAGTAAAGTTTTTTAGTTTTTGATTTCATCTGTTTACAATTAGATTAAGTCGGTCAGATGGAGCTCGCCATATAATCATCTGCGTGTGTGTCAAAATTTTTTCATGGCTCGGTTCATCTGTTTATAATTTGTTTTTTAATTGTCAGTTGGAGCTCGCCAACAATTCTCTAACTAAATGCTTTACCATACTGCGAATATCAATCATCAGTGTGTGTGTTAAAATTTTTATCATGGCTCGGTTCATTTCGCTTCTTTCTATTATTTAAAAACCTTAATGTGGCATGAATAGCAATACCCAACAAAACCAGGCCAAAAATCACTATGCTTATTACATTGAAATAGTAGTTGCGATTGGCCCCGATAATATAGGCATCAGTGGTGATCGATGGATTAAAGAAGCCAAACCTGCTTCTTCTTTCCTGCACCTGGTGCTTATATAATGATGCCATAAGAATGGAATTGGTAGAATGGCAATCAACACAGTTTTTAACAGCTCCTTCTGCCGGGAGCACGTGGTGGGCAACGAGAATGTCGTCATTTACCTGCGCATGGCAGTCAATACATCTTACTTTTCTGAAGTGAAGGCTTTGGTTGGGTAGCCAGTTGTGCTTTGACAGCATATTGGTAAGCTGTCGCTCTATCAACACTTCATAGTGACTGATATCTCCATGACATTCAAGACACATTGCATTGTTATGTGCTACAATATCAACAATACTACCTCCCTCACGGGTGGTCAATTTGTAGGTATGTGGGTTATGGCAGCTCCAGCAGCTAAAATTGGGTATTAGATGATCTCCATGTACACTTGCCTGAAATTCATTTTCGATGGTTTCAAAATTAAATTCAGCAAACTGTTCGCCGGCACCATGGCAATCCAGGCAGGTATATTGAAAGTCAAATTTGGCTTCAATAGGGTGTGGATGCATTTCATAATCCATTGAATGGCAATCAATGCAGGTAAAATGCCCATGGGTTGAACTGGCATAAGTATGAGGATCAATGCGCAGTTCTTCATACATTTTCATGGAAACCATGTCACCGGTAAACGGGTCTTCCAGATCGTATCTCAGGTTGCTATGGCACTCGAGACAAGCCAGAGCATCATCATCGGGAACCAGCTCAGCTGCACGTTCAGCATCCAGATCGGCATTGGTATCAATATTATCAGCTGCCGCACCCGAAATCATCCAGGCTATAAAGAGAGGCAATAGAGGAATGCCCCATCTTACTAGGTTGGATGTTTTTTTTATCTGAGACTTTGTCATAACAACAATTTTTGACAATTATTAAAGGAATCTTTTCTTCAGGCTGGTTACCTGTATTTAAAACATGATAATGATCGATCCCTTTTATTTTAAACTTCTTATAAAGTTGATAATAGCCCATCTTTCTTCCTCGTCGGTAATTTTATCTTCAAAATTGGGCATCTCATCTCGGCCTATAAATGACATGTAATATAGTTCGCCATCGTTGAATTTTGCCTGCCAGGTTGCATCTGATAAATCACCAGCATCCGTTTCCAGTTGAGCGGCCATAGGCCCATCTCCCAGGCCGGTTCTACCGTGGCATGATCTGCAATGACGACCATAACCTGCTCGTCCAAGTCTTACAAGGGCTTCATCATCAGCATGTGGGTTTTTCTTTGCCTTATATTCTGCAGGTATTTGCCAGGGGCCTCCTTTTTTCTTTTCCTGTAGAGGTGTAAAAGAAATCAATACAATTGCCAGGAAAGCCATCATCAGAGTTATAATTATTGAATTTTTCATAGTAGTAAATATTTAATGAAACAATCGGTTATTTCTAAGTTAATTGAGTTATAATTAGATGTTTTATAAGCTCCATAATCGGGTAATGGTAAAGCCAAACATTAAATCGCCATTGGTAAAATCATTTTGGTTAAACATTGCTGTATGTTGCGGTAACATGGCGTCAGTTGACGACATATAAATATTAAAAGCATGTGTGCTGGTTCGTATTTCCCAACCCAATCCTATATTGGGTTTTGCGGGGTTGGTAAACTCACGATATTCGGTAATCTGTTTTATTTTTAAAGGCATATCATACTGAAAGATAATTGACGAGCGGGGTGAAAGATTTACCCTGCCATTCAAACCTACCGAAATTTTATCATGATCTATAAGGTCTTCGGTAATGTTGTAATGGGTAAAACTTGCATTGGCCTGCAAGGATAGCCAATAGTTAAATTTGCGGCCTATTATAATTTGAGAGAAATAAGACAGACGGTTAGTAAATTGGTAATTTTTTCCAAAAGCTTCATCTTCACGGCTGTCAATAGCCATATTGCCATATAATGCTACGGCAACAGGAATTGTGTTTTTGCGTGTTTGTTCAAGTAAAGTATATTTTACTGAAAAATCGCTATACATATTGATGCGGCTGAGACCATAACCCACCTGCAGGTTTTTTACCGGCACATAGGTAAGCGCCATGCGAATATTGGCTCCGGGAGCATAAATGCCAAAAACATCAGAAATACCATTATTCATCTTACCAAACTTATGTTGAATAAAATACTCCATGGTACCCGGAGTGGAAATAACTGTGGTTTGGTTATCTATTAAAATGCCACTGGCAAAAGGACTTCTTACGGGAAGATCTTTTGGCTGTTCTTCGTCCTGCCCGTAAATCATAAAACTAATGGGTAATAAAATACTCCAGATTAGGAAAGCTCGTTTCATATCGAATTAATATTTTTTTCGTTAATTATTTTCAGCACCTTGTTTAATCCAGTTAAGCACCAGAGCGGCCTGAGCTTGTGTATACTTTTTAAAACCGTGTGTTGTTGATGAGGGATGGGGAAATTCATAAATCCTGCTCATCTCAGGTTCATCGGTATTTATAAGCGCTGGTACAATGGAATTATATGCACGGTCTGTTGTTAAATCTGGCGAAGTTGATCCGGCAGTATGACATGCCGTACAATTATTCCCGTTATTAAATATAGGTAGAATATCTGCCGCAAAACTTACGGGCTCATTTTCATCGGGTAAATCAAACTCTATGGTTTCATATTCACACCCTATAAAAATAAAGGCTACCATAAAAGCAGAGATAAGTTTACCAATTAATTTATTTCGATATTGTGTTATTTTCATTATAATCAGTATTTGTTGGGTTCTTGATTTTCTGTAATTTATTTAGGTCTTTTTTAATAAGCATTTTTAAAAATACTCTTCATCTTTCAGGAAAATTTTCAAACTAAGAAGTAATAAATCAAGCTTTATAAGACATATACAAAACAAAGAAAAAATTCTTTAATAGCACTGCTTCAGAGACTGATATTCACCCTGATGATGAATGATTCTAATCATGTTTTTATTGACATGAATCAACCATTGGTTGTTTCTAAGCTGCCTTTTGATTGATATATATCAACGCAGAAAAAAGAAAACAGAAAACATTGAAACCACAACAATTATTTCGATTTGAATTAATCGTATAATTTACACCTTGAATTATTTAAAAAATCAGATTCAAATCAGGAAAGGCAATTAAGTAACAAAATGCCTAAATCTTTTCATCCGATTTAATTTTTGGCTACATTTGTTACTACAATATCTTAATAATTATTTTACATGGCAGTTTTACTTGACACCAAATGTTTGGTTTGCAAAAAATCATCAGATATTTTCAACGTTTTAAAGGAAAGTGAGCTTGAAAAGATAGATTGCAATAAAGCCAGCATCATTTATAAACCAGGAGAGATTATTTTTAAACAGGGGGCACCGGCAAATTATTTTGTTTGCGTAACAAGTGGCTTGGTAAAACTATATATAGAGCATGTTAACAGCCGTAATTTAATTGTTGGTCTTACACGCCCTATCAATTATATTTTTGAGCCCGGCCCATTTGTTGATCACCATCATCATGTAACTGCAGTTGCCTGCGAAGAAACATCTGCCTGTCTTATAGATGAGAAGGTGATGAAACAATTGATAAAAACCAATACCGAATTTGCGAATGAATTTATAAAAAAAATCAGTCTCCAATCAGTTAGTTTATTCAACCGGATTTCGAGCTGTACCCAAAAGCATGTTTATGGACGGGTAGCAGACACCCTTCTTTACCTTTATCCAGGTATTTACAACACCAATCCTTTCTTACTTAGCCTAACAAGGCAGGATTTGGCCGATTTATCAGGTATGACCAAAGAAAGTCTCATCCGTGTGCTAAAAAAATTTAAGGATGATAACATCATCAATATCGAGGGAAATAAACTCGAAATAATCAATCGTAATAATTTGGAAGAGATTGCCAGAAAAGGATAAAATCCAGATAATAGCAGCACCTAAAGAAGCTTATAATCTGGATAAATCGAGATAAAAAAGTGATTTTTTTTTATAATTTCCTGAAAATAAATGAGATTTATATTGTTTTAATAGTATCTTTGCCACGAATTAAATTATTTTTTATTTTTATTACATTATTATGAATACCGGAACAGTAAAATTTTTCAACGAAACCAAAGGATTTGGTTTTATTAAAGAAACAGGAAGTGACAAAGAATACTTCGTACACGCAACTGGCCTTATCGATGAGATCAGGGAAAATGACGAGGTTACTTTTGACCTTCAGGATGGCAAAAAAGGTTTAAATGCAGTGAACGTGAAATTGTCGTAATACCGATATACATTCATAACATTTAGTACTGGAAAAGTCTCGCAATAGCGAGACTTTTTTTTGCCCATACAGATCAAATATCGATACCTTTGCAATAGAATAAAACAGGAAAACAAAAACTAATAAATCATGACCTTCCGGGTATTATTAAAGATTCTGTTACTGTTAATGGGTGCATTGATTTTGGGTTCTGCCCAATGCAACCGTTGCAACCTGTCACCATTGCCCATAAGTTTTAATAACGCTGAAGTTTCTTTGCTTAACAATTCAGGTATCTGGATTCAAGAAACTATCACAGACACTCTTGCAGCAGAAGCCGTTGCTTTCTCTGTTTGGCTTGGCGATTCAACGGTTCAGTATTACGATTATGCACTCAATCAAAAATCATTATACTCATTGGGTTTAATTCAAAAAACCTTCGCAGATCAGTGTGAGCCGTTATACAGTCCACAATCTTATGTAAAACGAATCGATGTAATTACGTTGTTCGATATCAATGAGCAATTACCGGCGGACAGCAGCATAGCTGATCAATTTTATATGCAGGGATCATGGCAACCTAATAATGAAGATCTTTATTTTACACCGCAACAAACTTTATCCATACACCAGAATTTAGAAGTCTTTAATGAGCCTGGCTATAATTTCTACCTTTTTCTTGAGCCGAAAGTGCATGCTCCTATGGCTCAGTTTCGTATTATCTTCGAGTTGGAAAATGGAAAAATCATCAATGTTGAATCGCCATTAATACATATAAAAGATGAATCTGGCGTTAGGTAGTCTCTGTAAAAAAAAACGTATCTTTTTCCGGTTGCTGGTTTCGCTTTTCTTTGTCAGCATTACAAACCATAGTATTCATGCAGAAGAACCTTTTCTAAAAACGGAGAAAGCATCGGTATGGTTTGGTACCCGGTCTTTGGAAATTGTTAATCAAAACTTGTTCACAGAATCGCTCGACTTTCTTAATTATGCTGATAATTATAATATAGGAGAGTATTATCTGGCAGGCATAAGCTGGAGTGGGGTTATAAGAAATTCTCTAAAAGTTTCCCTTGATGTTTTTACTTCTGATGATATTATCCCAACAAGTTTTCGTATAGACCTTCAGTATCCCGTTTTATCATGGTTGGGCATAAGTGGCGGTTTAATGCAATATCCATTTCTCATCACCGGTTACGAAGAGTTCTACAAACAAAACCATCCTGATTTTTATACAGATGGTGGACCCTATGCAAATCTAAGGCAAACCACTTTCAACGATTTTGTTTTGTCAGCCGGACCAGTATTAAACCTAAAAAGTAATTTGGGTTTTCTATCTGTCCGTTTTCACCTGGCATACAATAGCCTTTTGCCGAAGGTTGAAACCTTTAATCAAAAGCTCATAAATGGCAATCTGAGACAACAGGTAGTCTATAAGACCACCCCTTCATCCAACTTCTTTTTCTTCCCTGATGTAGCCGCTGGAATTAACATTTTGAAATACAATAATATGAAAATGGGATTGCAAATGCAGATGAGTTTCTACTCGGGTAAAAGACAGATCAATTACACCCGCTTTCTGCGTGCCTGGACAGAAAGCAATGAGTCTTCTGAAGATATTGCCAGCCCTGATCATTTGTTTCGCCAAACAGATATTTCAATGGGTATTTACTGGCATTTTTAAGAAAGATATCAGAAAATTTCCGTAGGTTTGTCAACAAAAACAATCACTCTAACTCTACAGATTATGAAAAGTATTTTGTACCTGCTATTTTTTATCTTAATGATCACTTCCTGCCAGAACAATCAACCCACCCAGGATGAAACTACCGGAACACCGGTTAGCGAAGTAACCGTAAACAAAGTAATAGACCAGTTAAAGGAAACCCACGGAATGGCGCATACCTTCCGCATTGAACGGGGAGTAACCCGCGCAGCTGAATTATGGAGAGATTCTGATGGCTCTGAAAAAGATTTTGAAGAATTTTGCACCAGCAATTTTATTGCTGATCAGGATCAATTAGATCAGGTTTTCGATCGTCTGGCCAATAATTTTGAGTATCTATACGGGCATATGGGCCGTATTGGTGTGGAGCTCAACCGCCAGATACACGAAGATCGAGGACCCATTTTACCAATCGATCAACTTTTTGGAGCATACAACCCCGGAGCCCACCTTCAGGATGACTTCTTCAACAATAAAGTTGCTTTTATCATAGTGCTTAACTTTCCCAATTTTTCTCTTGACGAAAAAAATGAGTTTGGTGATGACTGGGATGGCCGCCAATGGGGTTTTGCCCGTTTGGGAGATGCCTACAGTGCCAGAATCCCGGCAAATATCATTCAGGAAAACAGTAGTGTTTACAGTGCCGGGCGCCTTTATATTTCTGAATACAATATTTTTGCTGGCAACCTTTTAAATGATAACGCAGAAACGCTTTTCCCCGAAAACATGCGCCTGTTGGCTCATTGGAACATTCGCGATGAGATAAAATCTAATTATGCCGAAGCCAATGGACTGCCAAAACAGGAAATGCTTTACCAGGTAATGCTGCGCATTATTAACCAGGATATACCTGTAGATGTGATTAACAATCCTGAGCTAAGGTGGAACCCTTTCTCAAACGAAGTTTTTAAGGATGACGAGAAAATTAATGTTGAGCCCGAAGATATTCGTCGTTACCAGGTACTTCTCGACAATTTTAATGCAAACAGAAAGGTTGACCCTTACTACAGCAATCTTGATACTTATATAAAAAGACGTTTTGAAAACAGCATGGAAATACCCTACGAAGAAGTATCAGGCCTGTTCAAAGAATACGCCTCTTCTCCCCTTCTGCGCGATGTGGGCAAACTAATCAGTGAACGTTTGGGCCGCGACTTGCGCCCGTTCGACCTTTGGTACAACGGATTTATTGGTCGTGGCGGCATATCTGAATCGCAACTCGATCAAATAACCAAAACACGCTATCCTGACGCCGCAGCATTAGATGATGACCTCGACCGTCAGTTGAGAGAATTGGGTTTTGATGACCAAATGGCAGATTTTCTGGCTTCTAAAATTGATGTGGATGCTGCACGCGGATCAGGTCACGCCATGCGGGCTTCTATGCGCTCAATGCCATCGCATCTGCGCACACGTATTGCTGCTGATGGAATGGACTACAAAGGTTACAACATTGCGGTGCATGAATTTGGCCACAACGTAGAGCAAACCATCAGCAACCATTTTGTTGACAATTACTTTATCAATGGAATACCTAACACCGCCTTTACAGAAGCCATTGCCTTTATGTTTCAAAAACGCGACCTGCAATTACTCGGCATCGACCAAACCGACCCAATGATGGAACATCTGGATGTACTTGATATTTTCTGGGATAACTACGAAATGATGGGGGTTTCTCTGGTAGATATGGAGGTTTGGAAGTGGCTCTATGACAATCCTGACGCCACAGCACAACAACTAAAAGAAGCCGTTACCAGTATTGCCAAAGAAATATGGAATGAATATTATGCTGATGTCTTTGGAATAGAAGATACGCCCATCCTGGCCATCTATTCCCATATGATACAATCTCCATTATACCTTATGAACTATCCGTATGGAAGATTAATCATGTTTCAGCTGGAAGATTACATGGAGGATAAAGACTTTGCAGAGGAAATCATGCGGATTTATTCCCTTGGCCAACTCACCCCCCGCCATTGGATGAAACGCGCTGTAGGTTCACAAATCAGCAACGAGCCTATCTTTGCAGCTGTTGAGAAAGCTTTGCGGGTAGTAAAATAACAGCATGAGAACTTAGACAAGCTATGCCTTCTGAAGAAGTTTTAGTGCATCATCTGCCTTTTTGAATCTGTTGCGAAAAATGAAAATTAACAAGGGACTGATTCTTTGCATTTGATGCACCAAACCTTCTTTGAGTTAGCCTTTATATTACCTTCGTGTTCTTACGGTGGTAACCTTTATTTGAGTATTCAGATCATTTGTATTGTCAGTAGTTACAAACCTGCTTCCTCTTTTTGTCAGGTTCATTTGCTTTAGCATATTATCATCAGGCAAACAGATGAAACTTGATGTCTGTGATTCCTGGTCAGCAAACACCTTAATTTCCAATTCATTCCAATTCATTTCATTGGTATTTTGAGCCAATGCTATGTGGGGTATGGCGGCACCATCTCTAACCAGAATTATCGTAGGAATGCTTCCCGCTTCAATGGAGTTCCAACCAGGATTGTAAACCTTTAGGGTTTGGTAATCAATCCATTTGTGGTTACCGGGCAGGTAAACATTCCGCACATTCACTTCTTCAAGAAGGGGAGCAACCAGCATATCGGATCCAAACATGTACTGATCATCAACCAGCCATGCGCCCGGATCGTCAGGATACTCGACAAACAAAGCCCTCATTATGGGGAGTCCGTTTTCGGTAGCAACTTTCGACTGAGCGTAGATATAAGGCATCATTTCATAACGCATATTCATGGCATCTCTGAAAAGGTTGAGAAACTCAGGACTGTACTCCCAGGGTTCTTTGGGTGGCTGCCCATGTGCGCGTGTATGGGATGACAAAACACCAAAGCCCAGCCAACGGCGGTAAAGATTTTCAGGGGTTTGCTTAATAAAACCACCCACATCATGACTCCAGAATGAAAAACCACTCAGGCCAATGCTCAACCCAGCACGCAGGGTAGCTTTCATACCCGAATTGGTTGGCTCTGAATCACCACCCCAATGTAAGGGATACCGCTGACTGCCGGCCCAGGTGCTACGTGCCCAGATAATATTTTCTCCATTGATCTTTTTGGTAAGATCGGCCACAATTTTATTGTACCGCAACGGATACAGGTTATGCTCATAAAAGCCGGTACGCCCATTGTGATAGATACCATAAAAGGGCGCTGCTTCACCAAAATCTACCTTTATAGAACCCACTCCCATTTTCAGCAGCCCTTCAATTTTGCTTTCGTACCAGGCAATAGCATCTGGGTTGGTAAAATCAAGCACGGCATCTTCATAAGGAATATTTCCTTTGCTGTTTTTCACAAAAAGACCTTGTTCAATAATTTCGGAAAAGAGCCGGTTACGGGGCGTAAAATAGGGCAACTGCCATAAGCAGGTATGAAAACCATCTGCCTTTAGATCGGCAATCATCTTTTCGGCATCATCGAACCGCGATTCGGCAAACTCATAATCACATCTCCAATCCACTTCAAACCAACCCGTATCAAAGTTAATCACATCAGCAGGTATCTTGTTCTCGCGCAACAAACGGGCAGCTTCGCGGCCTTCCGCTTCAGAGAAGTAAGTAATGCGACTCATCCAGAAACCGAAAGACCAAAGGGGTGGCATTTCTGGTTTACCGGTTACGTTGGTATATTCGTCAAGAATGTCTTTGGGATCTCCGGTAAATATAAAAAGATCGAGCTCTTCGTCGCCAATCATAAGAGAATTGATTCCGCTGAAATATTTGCCCACATCAGCTGTAATGGGGGTAGATGTGTGAATAAACATACCGTATCCCCTGCTGCTCATAAAAAAGGGAATGGGCTTGTAGGTCCCTTCATTTTGGGTGCCATTAGCGTCATCAGTAAACAGTACCACTTTCTGTCCACGTTTGTTAAACTCTGTAAACTGTTCACCAAATCCGAAAATGCGTTCATCGGGCTGCAGATTGAAAACAGCATTAAAACTCCGGCTGTAATCTGCTGCTCTTCGTACCCAGGAAAAAGGCATCAGGGGCGTCCAGGTTGTAGAATTATCTGATTTATGGTTGGTACTGGTTAATAACTTTCCCTCAGTATCAAAAATTTCAATTTTCCAGGGTTTTTCACTCATCACAAGCCGGGCATGCTCACTGGTATAAACATGATTGTCTCCCTCTTTGGAATATTGCCAATCCTTACTTTGGGGCATGTCATTATTCACCAGCATTAGCGATGGTTCTGCTGCAACATTGGGCACCACAAATCCCGATTGAGCCCTTATGCGTATGGTTTTGGAAGAGATGAAGTGAATGGAAAAAGGTAGCGTAGGTGAAGCTTCATACTCAGACCCGGGAAATTCGTTGGCATTTGCCGGCATCAATGCACCCAGCATATTGTTGAATGCCATCATAGACTGATAGTTATGCCGTTCATACACAATTTTTCCTGTAGCAGTTTCCGGATCAAAATCTACCATATGATCGGCAAAATAGTAAGTATTGTGAAACGAATGGAAATCTTCCGAAATATCCACCGGTTCATTGAGCAGGTTAAAGCCCTGCAACTGGGCATTGGCGGGCAAAATAGCAGCCATGACAAGAATAAATACCATAGCAGGCAAATACATTTTCATTGTTATCTTCTTCATGTTTTTTATATTTAAATAATTAAGAATCAGCAAGTAAAACAAAGCAATACGGTATTACACAATTTCTAAAAAATATCCAGTGCTACAGTTGTGGAAGACAACCCCTCCGATTTGAAGGTTATGTAAACCTTTCCTTTCGTTTTCCCGGCCCGGACTATAGCCAGGCATTTGCCATGAAAAGCCGTGATTGCAGTTGCCTGGAAATTATGATGACTGGTAGGATCGCCATTATCAACACCGGCAACCGAAGCATCACCCGAAATGGCTATAGAAACAGAATTTGATGCATCAGGAACCAAAACACCATTTTCATCAGTTATATCTATGGTGATAAAAGACAGATCATCACCCCCTTTTGAAAGAATTTCGCGATCGGCAGTGGCCATAATGCGGGCAGGTTTCCCGGCAGTGATCGATAGAACTTCCTTCACCAAAGTACCCTCATTGCGCGAAACTGCTTTTACCGTTCCGGGTTCGAAAGGCAATCGCCACATTGCATGTAGATTTTGGTCTTCACGCTTCCGAATGCCCTTCGATACATCATTGACAAACAGTTCTACTTCATCTGCATGGTTAAAATAAGCCCATACATCCACCATCTGCCCGGGTTGCCAGTTCCAATGTGGAAAAACATGCAATACCGTATCTTCGGTCCATTCACTTTTGTACATGTAGTACGCATCCTTGGGAAATCCGGCCAGGTCAACAATACCAAAGTAGGAACTCCGTGAAGGCCACTGG
This sequence comes from Sphingobacteriia bacterium, assembly GCA_011390785.1. Classification (GTDB taxonomy): domain Bacteria; phylum Bacteroidota; class Bacteroidia; order Bacteroidales; family UBA7960; genus SKVR01. Next base: position 114,493 of record JAABRR010000003.1, on the reverse strand, counting down.
TAGGGAGTGGGCTCACCCAGGTAATCAAAACCTGTCCAGATAAACAGGCCGGATAGAAAATCATGTTCTTTAACCGGCAACCAGCTGGCCTGATGCGATGAACCCCAGGGTGTATGGCAGTTGTCGTAAGCAGAACAGGTGTTGTCGGGATTGCCATCTTCAAATTTTACATCCCAACGAACAGGCCAGATTCGCATGCTGTCAGATGGGAGATCGTAACTTCCCCGGGTGGCAAGAGCCGAGGTAGTTTCCGTAGCAATAAAAGCTTTGGTGGGAAATGCCGTTGGAAAGTTCTTAAACGTATGATGCTTGTAATTGTATCCAATCAGATCCAACAACCCGCTCCTAATAAGCGTATTGGCTGGTACAGGATCGTTGTTTCCTGCGGTAATGGGCCGTGTTGGATCAAGATTTTTTACGATGGCCACGAGTTTTTGGGTCATTTCAGTACCCTGCGGGTGCCATTGCTCAAGAATTTCGTTGCCGATGCTCCAGATGATAACGCTGGGGTGATTGCGGTCGCGCCGGATATGATCCTGCAGATCCTGCTCGTGCCATTGCTCCCAGATTTCCGCATAGCCATGTTTTGTTTTTCCCATAGCCCACTCATCGAAGGTCTCGTTCATCACCAGAAATCCCATTTTATCGCAAAGATGCAATAACTCAGGGGCGGGTGGATTGTGGGCCGTGCGAATGGCATTAACACCCATATCGCGAAGAATTTCCAGTTGTCTTTCTATAGCACGGGTATTCACAGCTGCCCCAAGCGCCCCAAGGTCATGATGCATGCATACTCCCTTTATTTTCAAAGGCTTTTCATTCAAAAAGAAACCCGCATCCGCATCAAAATGAAAATGACGAATACCAAAAGTGGTTTCTAATTCATCCACAACCCTTTTTCCGTCTAAAAGGGTGAATTTCACCTTATACAATGCCGGATCATTCACCGACCAAAGGTTGGGTTCAGCAACTTCAAATTCCTGCTGAAAAGAAGCTTTGGACAATAACGGAATCAAAACCGTACTTTCCGACTTTCTTATTTCCAAACCAGCGGGATCAAAAACACGGGTTACAAGATTAACATTTACCGCTTCCGTATCATCATTGGCTAACTCTCCTTCAAAACTTACAGTGGCAGTTTGTTCGTTTACTTTCGGGGTATGAATAAATAAATCCCACGGATCAAGATATTGTTTGCCTGTAACAGTAAGCCAAACGTTGCGGTAAATACCTGAACCGGAATACCAGCGAGAATTGGGTTGTTTTGAATTATCTACCCTAACCGTAATAACATTTTCGACATCCTGGTTAAGATAAGGAGTTAGATCATAGCGGAAAGAGATGTACCCAAACGGACGTGTGACCAGTTCATGCCCGTTAATCCAGACAGTGCTGTTCTGATACACCCCATCGAAGGTAATTTCCACCCTCTTGTTGGCGTAATCGTAGGGTAGTTCAAACGTTTTGCGATACCAACCAACGCCACCTATCATGTATGAAGTTCCATGCCCGCCCGGATTATCAGGATGGTAGGGCTCGGTAATGCTCCAATCATGGGGCAGATCAACCGGCTGCCATTCAGAATCATCATAGGCAGGGCGCCAGCCATTTTCAACATCCTGATTGATAAAAACCCATTCATCGTTGAATTTACGGGTACGGTTGAATGATTGTGCGCCATCATCGCTCCTGCCACAGGATGCAAACATTGACGAAGTAATGATGATAAGTAAGGTAGATTTTATGTTCATAGATATCGTGCTATATGCCTATAATATACTTTTCATGCCTTAAAAAGCCCACTCAGAAAAGCTCCCGCGTATTGCAGTTGTGGACGAGTTTGTACCTATCAAACATTTTGCAGGTTACAAACTTTTTGTCTATGATTACTTTGATAAAAACGACTTTTCGAAGTTAATTGAATATGGAATGTATGAAACAGGAAAAACGAAAAGTGAAATTAACAAAATCAGTCGTTGGTTTTGCATTTATTTGTAAATGTATTTCATAGGGTTTCCTCTCGTAGGTGTAAAATGAATCAGAAAGGGTGTTGTTTTGTCTAGTCGTGGTGTAATCCGATGATTGAATCCAACGGCAAAGGAATATCGCAGGTATCAAGCAAAACACGCTATCTCCGAAAAATAATTCATGCGGAGAATACCTGCATTAATCCCTTTAAATTTGCGGAGAATAATTCGTAAACAGTAAAAAAGGGAGGTTCCGCATCACAGAATCTCCCTTTTTTTTAAAGGTATAATAACCGAAAAACTATCTTACCAAACCACGTTGTTTCAGCAGTGGTTCAATACCGGGTTCTTTTCCACGGAAGTTTACATACATATCCATGGCTTCGCGGGTGCCACCTTTGGAAAGGATCTCTTCGCGGAATTTACGGGCTGTTTCCTGGTCAAACAAATCGCCGGTTTCAACAAAAGCTTCAAATGCATCGGCGTCCAGTACTCCTGACCAAATGTAGCTGTAGTAGCCAGCTGCGTAAAAGTCGCTGGAGAAAATATGGTTGAAATGGGGACTTCCATGACGGAAATAGATCTCATCCATCATATCATACTTTGCCTGAACCTTATCTTCAAATTCCATTACGTCGATAGGCTGAAATTCTGTTAACGTGTGGTACTCCATATCCAGCAGTCCTGAAGCCAGAAACTCAACAGTGGCAAAACCCTGGTTGAAGTTCGAGCTCTCAGTGATCTTGTTGATCAGCTCATCAGGTATGGCTTCGCCGGTTTCAAAATGTTTGGCAAACATTTTCATCACTTCAGGGTGCTTGGCCCAGTTTTCCATTACCTGCGACGGGAGTTCAACAAAATCTGTTGGGGTGCTTGTACCTGAAAGGCTTTGGTAATGTGTATCGGCCATTAAGCCATGCAGGGCATGTCCAAACTCGTGAAAAAAGGTTGTCATTTCGTCAAAAGTAAGCAAAGCAGGCTGATTGCCGGTTGGGGCAGTAAAATTGCAAACAATGGTAACTATCGGATGAACATACTTACCATTTTCGTCAATTTGCTGGCTTCTGTAGCTGCTCATCCACGCACCTGGCCTTTTGCTTGCTCTGGGGTGCATATCCATATACATAATTCCACGGTGTGTGCCATCGGCTTCCAGTACTTCCCAGGCTGTGGCTTCAGGATGGTAAACAGGCACATCATTGCGTTCCACAAACTGTAAACCCCAAAGTTTTTCAACCACCATAAAAATACCATCCCGTACGTTATTGATCTCAAAATATTCACTTATTTCCGATTCATCAACATTGTACATTTCTTTACGAACTTTCTCAGCATAATATCTCCAATCCCAGAAAGCGAGTTCATAATCATGACCATCCTTTTCGATCTGTTGTTGCATTAGAACAGCTTCATCGCGGGCAATGGGCAGGGCTTTGCTCCATAGTTCATTCAGGAAATTCATTACGGTTTCTTCATTTTTTGCCATACGGGGGTCGAGGTTAAAAGCGGCAAAATCTTCAAACCCGAGCATTTGAGAGCGTTCGATGCGTAACCTTACAATATCGTTGATGTTCTGTTTGTTGTCGTTTTCATTACCCATGTTCCCCCTGTTGATGTAGGCAATATTCATTTTTTCTCTCAGTTCACGATTTTCTGCGTATGACAGAAAAGGCATTACACTGGGATTCTGAAGGGTAAAAAGCCATTGGCCTTCTTTGCCATCGGCAGTGGCGGCTTCGGCAGCAGCATCAATCACCGGCTGCGGGAGTCCCGCCAGATCAGCTTCATTATCAATATACATCTTCCAGGTATTTACATCGCCCAATACATTTTGGCTAAACTCGAGGGTAAGCAAAGCCAATTGCTCATTAATTTCGCGAAAACGAGCCTGTTTTTCGGCAGGAAGGTCAGCACCGTTTCTTACAAAATTTTCATAGGTAACTTTTAGCAGCATGGCTTGTTCTTCGGTAAGATCAAGCTGGTCTTTTTGCTCGTAAACGGCTTTTACCCTGGCAAAAAGATCCATATTGAGGCTTACATTATCCTGATGGGCCGACATCATGGGAGCCACTTCCTGGGCAATGGCCTGCAATTCTTCGGTAATAAGGCAGGAAGTAAAGTTATAAAAAACGGCCCCAACCTTACCCAGAAGAGGTGCACTATAATCAAGTGCTGCTATGGTATTTTCAAAGGTTGGTGCATCGGGATTGACAATGATTTCGGCAATTTTTTCTTCATGCTGTTTTATTCCTTCCTCAAAGGCAGGCAGAAAGTGCTCATTTTCTATCTGATCGAAGGGAGGCACACCAAAAGGAGTTTCGTAATCAGTAAAAAACGGATTGTCAGTTTGTTCTGTAGTATTACAGGACGCCATAATGATTGTCATTAAAATTAAAAATGCAATTTTTTTCATAAAGATTGTTTTTTGTTGTGGATGGATTGTTTGAAGTTTAGATGCTTTAGAAACAAAAAAACAGATTTGTTTTCAAGACTTCAAAATTAGCTTTAAAATATTGAAATTGAAAGCCACACAACTAAAAACTCCACAAACAGCAGTACTTTTTGTGGAGTTTTTCTTTAAGATGTTAAGATTGCCAGGGCAAAGATCAGCTTTTGTCTTTTACCTTGCAGGTGCTCAACCCGAAAGGGGCGTATAGCGGACAAAAACTTACCAGGCTGGTAAGCACGAATACTCCTGCCAAAACCAACAAAACTATGCCCAATGTACCTGTAACAACATTGGTAAAATAAAGAACAGCAATTACGGCAGCAATAAGTAATCTGATTACTTTGTCTGCACTACCCATGTTTTTTTTCATGTTTAAAAAGTTTACCTGTAAACAATCTGATGAATTAAAAATACAATGAAATAAATAACCGAAATACATAAAAAGCAAGCAAGAATAAACTTCACAATTTTACTATTTATCATGTTATCTTTCTATTGGAACAGAAGTCTTTTCAAATTTTATTTCCACGCTTTGACTTCTAATAACAATACAAAGTTCGTTATTGCATTATGGCTTTGCAGTGACTAAGGTCACCATTAGAGTAAAACGATGCCATTTTTTGATTGTTTAACTTTTCCTTCTGATTCCAGTTTTTTGATAACGCGGGTTATCACTTCCCTGGCAGTCCCCAACTCATTGGCTATTTGCCCGTGTGAGATCTTAAGACTTTTATCTTCTGCTATTTCAGCTTTTCTTAGCAAATAATCATAAAGCCTTACATCCATTTTATTCACCAAAATATGCTCAATGGTATCTAAAAGATCGGTATATCGCATATCATACTGCTGGTAAAACAACTCATTAAAAGAGGGGAAGGTCTTGATCCACCCCGGAATTTTTTCAGCAGGGAGAAGAAGAATTTCCGTTTCTTCCTCCGTAATGGCAAACACCCGGCTGGGACGGTTCTTTAACAAAGCAGCAAAAGACATTACGCAGCTTTGCATGGGCTGAATATAGTACAAGAGAAGCTCTTTGTCACCAAATCGCGAGAACACTTTAACCAAACCCTTAAGTACCAATGGGAGCACCTTTATGTATTGCTCTTCTTTCAGTATTTCAACATTCTTTTCAAACGTTTTTATGGAAGAGACCGATAATATATCATCTCTGAGTTCTCCTTCCAGAAAAGAAAACTGCGTTTTAAAATTATTCATGGTAACAGGATTAAATGTTTCGTTATCAAAGTTATAAACTTTACCTTGGGCAAAGAAGTAAATTGTAATTAAACTCTTTAGGGTTCGGCGAAGCCAATCGTACTGGGATGTTTCTTATAGGTTAAAACATCCCCCTGGCCGCCTTCAAAGGGGTAATCAGGTAGTGAAAAATTCTAAACTTATACTACAATACCAATTACATGCGTAGAAGGTAAACTTAAAAAAATACCGGAAACTTTTTACCATCAATTCGCAAAAAACCACTATGTTTGATATAATTATTAAACCATAAGATTCATACATCCTATAAAAATTCACATCATGGAAAATCAGGTAACAGACATTCTTAAGCAGGCCATTATAATGGAAAACCGCGGCAAAAGCCTTTATCAGATGGTTGCAGACCAAACCCCCAGTGCCGAGGTAAAGAATATATTTAAAACCATGGCCGATGAAGAGCAGGTTCATATTGAATTTCTGACCAAACAATTTGCTTTTTATAAGAAAAACAAAACTTTTGACACCAACGAACTGGAAAAAGTAGCCGCCGAAGACGCCATTGCCAATAGCATACTTACCGAAAAGATCAAAAAAGATATCTCCGGAGCTGGTTTTGAATCAGCAGCTATTTCTGCTGCTATTGATATGGAGAATAAATCCATTGAAGTTTACGAAAAAAGGGCCAATGATTCAACCGATACCAACGAAAAAGAATTGTATCAGTGGCTTGCCGATTGGGAAAAAGGCCATCATAAACTATTGCAGGAACTCAATAAGCAGCTTACAGAAAAAGTATGGTACGACAATAATTTCTGGCCATTTTAATAAGCAGACCTAACATAAGGAAATAAATTGCAATGAAAACATCTAATTTTCCTAAGATTACCACCCATGTGCTACAGGAAATGAAGCTAAAGGGTGAAAAAATTGCCATGCTTACCGCCTATGATTATTCTATGGCAAAAATTATTGATTTTGCTGGTATTGATGTTATTTTGGTTGGCGACAGTGCATCGAATGTTATGGCCGGACATAAAACGACTTTGCCCATAACCCTCAACGAAATGATCTATCATGCCAGTTCGGTAATGCGTGCTGTTGAAAGAGCATTGGTTGTGGTTGATCTACCTTTTGGCACTTACCAGGGGAACAGCCGCGAAGCACTCAGCTCAGCCATTCGCATCATGAAAGAATCGAATGCCAATGCCGTAAAAATGGAAGGTGGACGAGAGATCAAAGATTCTATCGATCGGATCCTTTCTGCTGGCATCCCCGTTATGGGCCATTTAGGGCTTACGCCACAATCTATCAATAAATTTGGAACTTACGTGGTTCGTGCACGTGAAGAAGAAGAAGCCAACTGTTTGCGCGAAGATGCTAAATTGCTCGAAGAAGCAGGCTGTTTTTCAATTGTTCTGGAAAAAATCCCATCGGCACTGGCCAAAGAAGTTACCGAAAGTATAAAAATACCAACCATAGGTATTGGCGCAGGAAATCATGTGGATGGGCAGGTTCTGGTCATTCATGATATGCTGGGAATCAATCACGATTTTTCTCCAAGATTTTTAAGAAGATACCATAACCTTTTTGATGAGATGAAAGGTGCGGTAGAAATGTACATCCACGATGTGAAGAGTCTGGATTTCCCGAACGAAAGGGAACAATACTAAACAGCTTGCAGGCAAAAAAGTGAATATTCGGTTAAAAAATCTGAATTTTGCTGGTAACTGATTTTTTACTTCCAATGATTCTGATAAAATAAAATCCTGAAGAGGCCATTTCCAGGTTTATTACTGCATTACGATCAGACAAATCACTCCTTCTCAATACAAGTCGTCCACTTTCATCATATAATTCGTAAGAGTTGATTTCAAAGTCTGACTCAACGGTTAGTTGATTTTCTGCAGGATTGGGATAAATCTTTACATCCGAATTCATTTCATAATCTGCTACTGAACTTAACAGTTCGAAACGGGCGCCAAAGATCAGATTGTTGGCGGGCATAGAAAAGCTATAACTATCATAATTAGAAAGTATCTCACCCAGTTCGTTGAGCCAGCTGTGGAAGAAATACCCTTCATCAGCAACAGCGGTTAAGGTAACCGATTCTCCATAATGGAAAGTATCGTTTTCCGGACTAACAATGACACTTCCACCGGTTTCATCCATTATATTTACGACAACTTCATAATTCGCAAGGGTAAAATTAGTTTCCAGGTTGATAATCTCATGAAGATCAGAAACAAGATACTCATTATCAGTAAATTCTGGGATTATGCTTCCATTTATCTCCCATGATTCCACCGCATAGCCGGTAGCCGGAATAGCACTGAACAAGACATCAGAACCAATATCAGCAACAAAACCTGTGTTTATTAAATTGCCATTCACAAAGGCATTCACAATTCCCTGGCCGGCACCGGTTGCAAAATGGATGGCAAACTGCGTGGGGATAACAGTAAAGATAGCATAGAAAACGATTTCAGAATCAGATACGGTAAGCGTAAATTCCTGCTCTTCGCTTACCACTTCACCATCTTCATTTTCCCAATAGAGAAATTCATAACCTTCGGCGGGTGCAGCACTTATGGTTAGACTATAATCTGGCGGATAAATACCTGAACCAGCAACGCTTCCACCACTATGATCGGAAGAATAAACATAAACAGGGACGGCATTTTCACCCAGAAATATATTTAGATCAATCCTTTCGTAGTTTGTAATTTCCAGATTTTCCATTGTAGCATTTGGATAACCATCAGCAATAACGGTAAGATCGTAGGTACCTGCGTAAACGGGCCGGCTGAAATTACCAAAAGGCATACTGGTGCTTACTTCCGAATTATAGATATCATGCCCGGTAAGCTCAATGGTAGCAAAGACAGGCTCCTCTGTTTCCGCACTTTTTACAAAACCCTGAAATCCATAGGTAGCATGCCGTATGTAATTAATCAATGAACGATAGTTGTACTCCCAATGGGCAGGTAACAACGTGGGATTAAGGAGTTTCTGGTTACTCATTTCAAGGGTAAACTCACGGCAACCATGAAACCAGTTCATGTAATCCTGCCTTCCCCCATATACCACATACCAATCGCCACCGTGGGTAACACCACCACCCTGCCCGGTCATATAACCCAAAGGTGAATAGGCATGAACAGTGTCAACAAACTCATTCATGGTAAATTCCCACCAATCGTTATCGGCATGTAACTGCTGCGATGACAACCACGCATCGAACGGGTAATTTACCAGCTCAATACCTCCATGCATATTGGCCGACAGAGAAAAATTTTTCGTGGATACAAAATCCATCATGGCCTGTGTTTCGGGCTGTATGGGTGTTTCGGGCGGGCTTGGGCTACCAGGCAATACAGTGGGATAATTCCGGTTCAAATCTTTGCTGTTGGCATTAAAACGGGTAGCACCATTAACCGTGGAGTTGTTGTTTGTGTAGGTTCCATCTGGGTTTTCGTTGGGGCAAATCCATATTTCTACACTATTCATCAAATCAGTTATCTCTTCATCAACACCATAAGAAGATATTAAATGATGAATAAGGCGCAGGGAAACAATAAAACCGGTTGTTTCGTCGCCATGCATGGTAGATGTGTACATGAATTGTGGCACAGCCCTGGGAACTTCTACATTGGGCCCAATCTGGGCAAATAGAAGGCTACGCCCCAATACCGTGGTTCCGATATTATGAATTTTAACCAGATCAGGATGATCAGTTTCAAACTTGTTCATCAGGGCTATGTAAGCTTCGTAGGTAGGATAAAAATCCCAACTGTTGGTAAGGTCTTTATTCAGAAGTTCACCGGCATCCACCATATTCAGGTCAAAATCAACAATTCCCGGACTTTTTTCAAGCCTGAAATCAATCCCTGTTGAGAGGATATACTCAAACCCTGACTGGTTTGCGTAGAGGTATACCCTGTTTCTTTCGAAATAGTCAATAGAAACAATATCTGAAAGGTAAGGGTCTAATTTGCTGGCTGGGATACTCAAATATACCTGAGAGTTTTCATGCAAAACACCTATGGCACTGTTTACTTTCTTACTTTGCCCATAAGATACTGTTATATTGAGAAGCAAAAAAATACTTACCAAAGCAAAAATGATAAAATGGTTTGGAGTTTTCAAAACAGGTATGGTGCAATCTTTTGCCGGATTAAAATCATGAATCTCACTATTTAAAGGAGATACAGAAGTACTAATTTTTAACATAGAAGGAATTAAGAGCGAATAAGTATGATATAAAAAGATCATCAAATTTACAAAGCTTTATTGTAATGCTGCACATAAACTTTAACTGGCATTTTACCCGAACAGAAATTGCTCTGAAAAACCTGAAAGGCTACCCTTATCTCCGCCCTTATTCCTTCCTTTTTATTTTGTAGCTTTGCAAAAAATTTGAAAGAGCTCAAATTCAGTTCTTGGCATTATCCTATTTAAAAAGAAACAATTTGGAACCGAATACTTTACAAGGAAAAATAAAGAAAAATCCTTTAATAAAAGAAATAGAAAGAAGAAGGACTTTTGGTATTATCAGCCACCCCGATGCAGGAAAAACAACACTGACAGAAAAACTATTACTCTTTGGAGGCGCCATTCAGACTGCCGGAGCCGTTAAATCGAATAAGATAAAACAGGGAGCCACATCCGACTTTATGGAAATTGAACGCCAGCGTGGCATTTCTGTGGCAACTTCTGTTATGGGCTTCGAATACGGAGGTGTAAAAATAAATCTTCTCGACACCCCTGGTCACCAGGATTTTGCTGAAGACACCTATCGAACACTTACTGCTGTAGACAGCGTCATCCTGGTAATCGATGTAGCAAAAGGGGTTGAAACCCAAACCGAAAAACTAATGCAGGTTTGCAGAATGCGCAATACCCCAGTTATTATTTTTGTGAATAAACTCGACAGAGAAGGACAAGGCCCTTTTGATATTCTTGACGAGATTGAAGAAAAACTCGATATTAAGGTTAGACCCCTTACATGGCCTATAAGCATGGGCAGAGAATTTCAGGGCGTTTATCACCTTATAAATAAAAATATCAACTTTTTTAAACCCAATAAACAAAGGCTGGAGGACGATATTACCCATATCAGCTCCTTAAATGACCCACTGCTTGATGAATTAATCCCCAGATATGCCGATTATTTAAGAGAAGAAGCCGAATTAATAGATGGTGTGTATGACCCTTTCGATGTTAAGGATTATTTATCAGGACAAGTAGCCCCGGTTTTTTTCGGAAGCGCGCTAAATAACTTTGGAGTAAAAGAATTGCTTGAAACATTTATTCAAATTGCTCCCTACCCTGCCCCGCGCAAAACAGACCTCCGCGATATTGAACCTCACGAAGAAAAGTTCTCTGGTTTCGTTTTTAAAATACATGCCAATCTCGATCCACGTCATAGGGACAGAATTGCTTTTGTAAGGGTTTGCTCTGGAAAATTTGAGCGCAACAAGAATTATTTGCACGTAAAGCAGGGAAAAACTTTTAAATTCAGCAATCCTACCAGCTTTATGGCCAATGATAAGTCGGTGATTGACGAAGCCTTTCCAGGTGATATTGTGGGACTTTATGATACGGGGAATTTCAGGATAGGAGATACGCTAACAGAAGGTGAGAAATACATATTCAAAGGAATTCCTACTTTCTCACCCGAAATTTTCAAGGAACTGATCAATACCGATCCCATGAAAGCCAAGCAACTGGAAAAGGGAATCAGGCAGCTTACTGATGAAGGTGTGGCACAGCTTTTTACCCAGCAACCTGGTAACAGACGCATAATCGGCACGGTGGGCGAACTTCAGTTTGAAGTTATCCAATTCAGATTGTTACAGGAGTATGGTGCTTCATGCCGTTTCGACTTCCTGAACTTTTACAAAGCCGTATGGGTTACATCATCCAACAATGCTCAGCTTCGCGATTTTATTAACCAGAAACATCGCAATATAGCCATTGACAAATACAACAATAACGTTTTCCTTGCCGAATCAGAATGGATGCTAAAAAGATCAATGGAGAATTTCCCTGATCTTGAATTTCACTTTTCGTGGGAAGTGGTTTAGTTGCCAACTATTAAAAATTGCAGATAGGATCAGATTCCAGATGACCCATTGGCTAATCAGGCGCTCAATCATAGTCAAAGAATGTTTAAATGAACTATCTTCAGTTTTTTAAGGCAAATACAAAAATTCTGTTGTTTGCCATTTTGTTAACTTTTTACTCAGGGTTTGGTCAAACCTTTCTCTTATCTTTTTACATACCCGAAATAATAGCTGATTTCCAGATCAGCCAATCGTTTTTTAGCACTCTGTATGCATTGGCTACCTTAACAAGTGGCATTACCATTATTTTTGCAGGCAAAATAATTGATCGCGTTCGCTTAATAAGATTTGCCATGGTTGTTGCAGGTGGTTTTATTGTAGCTCATTTGCTGGCAGGTCTTTCCGTAAATCTTGTCATGATTTTCTTTAGTTTTTTTATGCTGAGATTTTTTGGGCAAGGGCTATTGTCTCACACATCCATGACCGCTATGGGGAAATATTTTACGCACTCAAGAGGAAAAGCCCTTAGCTTAGCCTACCTCGGTTATCCTTTGGCTGAAGCCATCTTCCCCATTTCCATAGTATCATTAATTACCTTTACAGGTTGGAGAGAATCTTTTCTTATAAGTGGTCTTTTTATTGCCCTATCTCTTATTCCGATTGTTTGGCTGCTGCTAAGGAAATTTAGTAAAAATAATATTAAAGAGCTGCGTCAATCAAAGACCAAGAACTCAGAAGCGGACCAAAAAGCAGATAAGGAATGGAGCCAAAAAGAGATTATTGGCGATCTTAACTTTTATATTTATTCTCCCACAGTTTTTATCGTTGGTTTTACACTAACATCTTTGTTTTTTTTCCAAACTTTTATTGCCGAATACAAGGGATGGTCCGTTGAATGGATGGCATTAAGCATTACAGCCTATGCAGTTGGTTCGCTGAGTTTCTCAATAATCACCGGCCAGTTAATTGATATTTTTACTGCCCGCAAGTTATTCCCGTTTGTTCTTTTACCTCTGGCTATTGGATTAATGGTTTTGTCTTTGTTTAACCATCCCATAGCAGCCGTAATTTTCTGGTTTCTTACCGGCGTAAGTGCCGGAGCAAATCCCACTACCGGCAATTCTTTATATGCCGAAACCTACGGTGTAAAAAGCCTGGGAAGCATAAGAAGCATTTTTACCTTTGTTATGATAAGCTCAACAGCAGCAGGACCCATCGTTTACAGCAACCTGCTAAACTTAGGGTATAATTATAATCAGGTACATTACCTTGTTACAGGCGTAATTATTGCCAATATGATATTTGTTATCCGGGGTTTTAAAAAGCAAAAAAAGAAAACTATTGGTTAGTGACTATCAGTCACTTTGCTTTCTAAAGACTTGAACCCTTCTCCTAATATTTCTGAAGCTTCAATAACTGTTAAAAATGCTCTGGGATCGATTTCGTTAATGTATTCAGTTAGGATAGAAAGTTCTCTTCTTGAAACATTTACAAAGATGATCTTCTTCTCTGCATTATTATACATCCCTTTCCCATCCAAAAGAGTACCGCCTCTTTTTAGATCATTGAGTATCTTATTACTGATATCCTGATACCTATCTGAAATGATAAATAAGGTCTTTTCATAACTAAAACCTTCCATTGTAACATCAATCATTTTGGCAGTAATGAAGATAACAATCCATGAATACAAGGGGATATCCCACTGCCTGAAAGCAATAAGTCCAAAGAGAACAATAATTGAGTCAATAACCATAAGGGTTTGACCAATAGGCACTCTGGTATATTTCGTTGCTATCATAGCCATGATAGTTGACCCGCCCGAAGACGCTTTTGCTTTAAAAACTAGTCCCAGCCCAAAACCTACCAAAATACCACCAAAAATAGAAGATAACAGGGCTTCATCTTCAACCAAAGGCCTGTTTCCCCAAAACCAGGTAAGTCCGTCCATAAAAACGGATGCCATGATAAAACCTACAATGGTTTTTACACCAAAACGTGGCCCAAGTAATTTTACCCCTATTATAGTGAGCGGTATATTAAAAGCAAGGCCGGTAAGTCCAACCGGAATAAGCTCATCGGTGATATGATATAATACAATCCCGATACCATACACCCCCCCGGGCACCAGTTTATAAGGTGTAATAAAAAAAACAAATCCGGCAGCCATTACAAAAGAACCCACCAAAATAAGTGAATAAGCATAAAACCATTTTCTGGAAAACAGTTTTTCCTTTGATACATAAGCCATAACAGTTTGAATATTTAAGGGTTAGGTTGAAAAAATTTTCGCGCAAAGGTAAACAGTTTTTCTGATGAAAAGTGGTGTTTTTTTAGGTATTTATACGCATTGAATTGCAGGCATTATTATTACTTTTGCCTTTTGATTAACCCCCATAAGGCAAAATAATAATGGACAACCAAAACCTTACTCCTGTGCGCTCAGCACTCATCAGTTTATTTTTTAAAGACCCGGCTAAAGAATTGATTCAAAAGCTGGTAGAATCTGGCATAAAGCTTTATTCAACAGGTGGTACCCTTGATTATATTCAAAAAATGGGATATGAAGCTACTCCAGTAGAGACACTCACTGAATACCCTTCTGTATTTGGGGGCAGGGTAAAAACCCTTCATCCGAAAATATTTGGCGGAATCTTGTACCGCCGTCAAATGGAATCAGACATTAAGGAACTTAATGAATTTGAGATTCCACCCATCGATATGGTTATTGTAGATTTGTATCCATTTGAGCAAACCCTTGAGAAAAAAGCTACACCCCAGGAAATAATCGAAAAAATTGATATTGGAGGCATTTCTCTTATTCGTGCTGCTGCCAAAAATTTTGAAAGCACCTGGGTTTTAGCTTCATCAGAAATGTATCAACCTGCTCTTGAGATTATTGACAAACAAGGATTAACTACCACTCCCAGTCAGCGGAAAGAGTTTGCGGCCCATGCCTTTGGAGTTTCATCTCATTATGACACTGCCATTTTCCAATATATGAGTTCCGGTAGCCAGGCAACTTTTAAGAAAAGTATCCATAAATCAAAAGAGTTGCGATATGGTGAAAATCCCCACCAACAAGGTTTTTTTTATGGGGATCTGGAAAAGGTATTTACCCAACTACATGGCAAAGAATTATCATACAACAATATACTCGATGTTGACGGTGCTGTTTCGCTGATCAAAGAATTTGAAGACCCCACCTTTGCCATCATCAAGCATACCAATGCCTGTGGAGTTGCCAGCCGCCAAACCATTGGTGAAGCATACCGCGAAGCACTGGCTTCAGATCCGGTTTCAGCTTTCGGCGGAATTTTAATTGCCAACCGTAACATTGATGGCAATACTGCGTATCATATCAATGAATTGTTCTTTGAAGTAATACTTGCACCCGATTATCATGAAGATGCCCTTAATATCTTAAAGCAAAAGAAAAATCGGATCATCTTAAAGATTATTAATACCGAAAGCCCTGATACTATTTTTCGTTCGGCACTGAACGGAGTTTTGTTGCAAACAGCCAACCAGGTCCAAACAAAGCCAGAAAGCTGGAAAATTGCCACAGAATTAACTCCCGACGAAAAAACAGCAGAAGACCTTCTGTTTGCCAACAAAATAGTGAAACACACCAAATCGAACGCAATTGTTTTGGCAGGCAACAAACAGCTTTTGGCATCCGGAACCGGTCAAACATCAAGGGTAGATGCACTAAAACAAGCCATCGTTAAAGCCAATGAGTTTAAACACTCATTAAAAGGCGCGGTAATGGCTTCTGATGCATTTTTTCCATTTCCCGATTGTGTTGAAATTGCAGACAATGCCGGAATTACTTCGGTAATACAGCCCGGAGGCTCGCTTCGCGATCATGAGTCGGTAGATTATTGCAACAAACATTCAATGAGCATGGTAATGACATCAATCAGACATTTTAAACACTAAAATCACTTATTTTAAACTACCAGACAAATGGGCTTATTTTCCTTCCTGACCAAAGAAATAGCAATTGACCTTGGAACGGCCAATACAATTATTATTCATAACGATAAAGTGGTAGTGGAAGAACCTTCCATAGTTGCCATTGAGCGATCAAGTAACAAAGTAATTGCCGTAGGCCGAAAAGCAATGATGATGCATGGTAAAACCCATGAAAACATAAAGACTCTTCGTCCGTTAAGAGATGGAGTGATAGCTGATTTTCAGGCTGCGGAATCTATGATCAGAGAAATGATCAAAATGACCGAAACAAAAAAACCATTCTTCCCTCCTTCCTTAAAAATGGTTATTTGCATTCCTTCGGGTATCACGGAAGTTGAAGAAAGAGCTGTACGCGACTCGTGCGAGCAAGCCGGTGCCAAAGAAGTAAGGCTTATTCACGAACCCATGGCAGCAGCCATTGGCATTGGTATTGACGTGTTAGAGCCTACCGGAAATATTGTGATAGACATTGGGGGTGGTACCAGCGAAATTGCAGTAATTGCTCTTGGAGGTATTGTTTGTAATAAATCTATCAGAATTGCCGGCGACGATTTCAACTACGATATTGAAGAATATATGCGTAAGCAGCATAACATCCTTATTGGTGAGCGTACTGCAGAAAGAATTAAAATTGAAGTAGGTGCCGCCACTACTGAGCTTGAAAACCCTCCCGCAGATATTGCAGTTCACGGCAGAGATATGATGACTGGTATTCCAAAAGAAATCATAGTAGGCTATACTGAAATTGCCCAATGTCTTGATAAATCCATTTCTAAAATAGAAGCAGCCGTTCTTACCGCTTTGGAAATGACACCTCCTGAATTAGCAGCCGATATTTATCGAACTGGTATTTACATGGCTGGTGGAGGTTCACTCTTAAGAGGTCTGGATAAGAGAATTTCTCATAAAACCAAGTTACCGGTCCATGTGGCAGAAGATCCTTTAAGGGCTGTTGCCAGGGGAACAGGAATTGCACTTAAAAACTTTGACAAGTTCCCCTTCCTGATTAAGTAATGAATACCAGGTTCACAATTACCTATGCGCAATCTATTCAACTTCATAGCCAGGCATTATTTCTTTTTCCTGTTTGTTGCCTTGCAGGTAATAGCATTTGCAATGATCTTTCAAAATAACTTCTACCAACGATCAGCATTCGTAAACTCATCTAACTATATTGCAGGCAATATCTATAATTTGAGAAGCAACATAACTAACTATTTTAATCTTAAGCAAATAAACGAACAGCTGGCTCATCAAAATACTGTGCTTCTTGAAAGCATACCCGGAACTTTTTTACAAACTGACCAGCAGATATTTACCCTTTCGGATAAGCAATACCGAAAGCAATTTAGTTATTATAATGCTAAAGTCATTAATAATTCTGTAAGAAACAGAAATAACTACATTACGCTTAACAAAGGTCGTATTCATGGCATTAAGCCTGATATGGGGGTTATTACACCCCAGGGAGTTATTGGTATTGTAAAAGAAGTTTCGGGAAATTTCAGCTCTGTTATCTCATTATTACACTCTGATGTTCAAATAAGTGCCAAAATAAAAAAGAACGATCAGTTAGGTACTATTTTGTGGGAAGGGTACGATTACAAAAAAGCAACCATGCTATACATTCCTCCACATGTACAACTGAGCCATGGGGACACAATTATTACCAGCGGTTTTTCAAGCATTTTCCCTGAAGGTATCATGATTGGGACCATTGCCGAATATGAAATAAAAAGGGGCGATAATTTTTTTACCATTGACCTTGACCTGTCAGTTGATTTTAACAAACTTAATTTTGTATATGTGGTAAGCAATATTTATAAAGAAGAGCTCACGGATTTAGAAAATATAACCCAGAATTAACCAGGAAATCCCAATAGAAGCTTAAGATTTCCCAAAGTTAGCTTTGGAGTAGGTTGTAATAGAAAGGAACATATTCCAAATTTCATTTTTAATAGTGAAAATCATGGATTTGAATATTATCAGGCATATTATTAGATTTATCATTTTAATTGCCTTGCAGGTTGTTATAGTAAATCAATTTTATTTGGGTGGTTTTATAACCCCCTTCATATATCCTATTTTTATTTTACTCCTGCCATTTTCTGTAAACGGTTCCGTGCTATTGCTATCGGCATTTGCCATGGGCCTATCAATAGATATGTTTTCTGACACTATGGGTATGCATACAGCTGCAACAACATTTATGGCATTTATGAGGCCATCCATCATCAGATTTGTTTCAGGAAAAACAGATTTTGATGCAGGCACCGAACCTAACCCGGTTAATAATGGAGTAGTTTGGACACTTATCTACTCTCTAATTTTGATTCTTATTCACCATACTTTTTTATTCTTTATCGAAGCTTTCAGAACTGATGATTTTGTGCATATTATTATCAGATCTCTTTTAAGTGGTATTTTTTCAACAGCACTTATTATGATTATCTATTTGCTTATTAGCAAAAAAAGCAGAGCAGCAAAATAGGATTACTCAAAAAACAATTGCCCACTACTTTCTTTCCTGAATAATCTTAGTTAAAAACCCATCATAATTATTAACATTTCAATGCATTTTACCTTATCAAAACATAAATTAGGGGTTAAATTATCTTAATCAATCTCTATCAATCTTCCATTACCATATTTTTGCTGTATTGATTAAAATAAAATTATTGGAAAACAAAGTATGATTAAAATTCCTCCCGGATATTTTTCTTTACTTCTAAGTTTATTAGTTGTTTTTGGGTGTAACAGAAATGATAACGAAACCCATGAAGAATCTGTTCTTCTTACTGGTAACATAGAAGGGAATCATCCTGTTACTTTTTTCCTTGAAGAACTTACACCGTCAGAAATAATTCCCCTTGACACCATTATAACCAACCATGAAGGGGGCTTCACACATTCTTTACAAGTTAAAAATGCCGGGTTTTACAGACTAAGAACTACACATGTCGATTTTATTACCCTTGCGATGGAACCTGGTGAAAATATCCATATTAATGCAGATTCAGATCAACTAAAAGAAACCTATACTGTTTCGGGCTCAGATGGCTCGCAAATATTATGGCGACTTAACAATAAAATATTGGATGGCATTGCCAAGGCAGATTCTCTCAGGACTATTTATCATGAATATCGATTTAATAGCCAGTTTCATAATGTTAAGCAAGACCTGCAGAGTCAGTATAATCAAATTATTGAGCAACAGGAAAAATATGCCATCAGCATTATTGAAAAAAATCCAGAATCACTGGCATCAATACTCGCTCTTTACCAGTATTTTGAAGACAATGCTCTGCTAAGTGATACCGCTCATTTCGAATATTTTGAGAAACTCAGCAAAACATTGTGTTCCAATTATCCATCTAATAAACACGTTATCAATTTAAAAAAACGGGTAAGTGATATTAAAAGGCATAACACTGAACGCTTAAAAAACGAGCAAAATCTGGAACCTGGAAATATTGCACCAGACATAACCCTTCCTGATCCTTCTGGAAATTCGCTCAGTCTCTCTTCATTGGATGGTAATATTGTTTTAATAGATTTTTGGGCCGCCTGGTGTCCTCCATGCAGAGAAGCCAATCATATCCTTAAGGACCTTTATGCACAAAATAAGGAAAAAGGGTTCGAAATTTATGCTGTTTCTTTAGATCGTACCCGCGAACAATGGTTAAAAGCCATTGCAAAAGACAGCATTACCTGGAAGCAGGTTAGCGATCTACGTTTTATGAATTCGCCCGTAGTCAGTTTATATATGGTTACAGAAGTGCCACACTACATCCTTTTAGACCGCGATCGCAGAATTATTGCAAGAAACTTCAGGATTCATGAATTGGAGCGCCTGTTAAAAGAAAATCTGTAACCCTTTATTAAGGCCTGCCAAAAACCACCCCAAAAAAATCGTTGCTTATCAACATATCCAATCTCAAAAATACTTTTTCTGCATACACAGAATATCTTAACTAATTTTGCCAAAAAAAATTTGATGAAAAAGTCAATTTTGAGACTTCTTATCCTTTCTTCTCTTCTTTTCCTGCTTCTGCTCAATACAGGCTTTGCAACCTTTCAACAAAAGGTTGATATGGTTATTAAAGCAGAATTAATTGATTCCATTCAAACCCTTCAAGCTACACAAACAATAAAATACTTCAATAACAGCAATGACACACTGAAAGAGATTATTATACATTTATGGGCAAATGCCTACAAGGATATCAACAGTGCTTTTGCGAGGCAATTAATTGAAAGTGGAAATTATGATTTTCATTTTGCTGATGAGACCCAAAGAGGAGGGTATAAAGAAATCTACTTTACTCAATCAGGTAAAATATTATTTTGGGAGTCATGGCAAAACCATTCAGATATTGCCGTTTTACACCTGGCCAAACCGCTAGAACCTTCAAACAGCACAACAATAAATATTGATTTTACACTAATTTTTCCTGATGCCAGGTTTTCAAGGTTTGGACATGCTGACGGAGCATACTATGCAACCCAATGGTATCCAAAGCCTGCTGTTTATTCTTCACAAGGCTGGCATTCGATGCCTTACTTGCATAGAGGTGAGTTTTTTAGTGAATTTGGAAACGTAGAACTCTTCTTAACTCTTCCGGACAAATATGTAGTGGCATCGACAGGAATTCTACAAACCGCTTCAGAAATTAAATTTATTCAACAGCTCTCAGAAAATACAAGGGAAAATATCCTTCGGAATATTTCTCCCGAAATGCAAATCAACCAATATTCATCAGCTAAAAAAACTTTACATTTTACACAAGAGAACGTTCATGATTTTACCTGGGTGGCCGATAAGGAATACAAGGTGTTAGCCGATACCGTAACCCTGCCTGACGGGGAAAAATTAAACATCTATTCCTATTTTACCCAACAAGACACACTTTGGAAAAACGTAAACAACTATCTTTCTGAAATTACATTATATATGTGGCATCGGGTAGGCCCTTATCCGTGGGGCCAGATTTCTGCCGCACAAGGTATAAAGAGTGGAGGTGCCAACATGGAGTACCCGGGCATAACCATTATTGGAGAGAAAAACAACGATATGGAGCTTGAAAGGGTTATTGTACACGAGGCCATTCATAATTGGTTTTACGGAATACTGGCAAGTAATGAAAGAGACGAACCCTGGATTGATGAAGGGTTTACTACATATTACGAAAACAGATTTTTTGAAGAAAAGTACAAAAATCAAAAGTTGGCTGGCAACTTTGCCAACAGCACTATTGCTTCTTTTTTCAATATTTCCGAAATTCCATACAGCCAACTATTCCATTTCATGTATTTACTAAAAGCTTCACAGAACCTTGATCAGGCGCCTGCAACCAAATCTGTTGAGTTTTCAGAAATTAATTATTTTGCTATGGCATATTTTAAGTCTGCCATGGCAATTAAAATGCTTGAAGAATATCTGGGAGTAGATAATTTTGATTCTGCAATTGGTCAGTTATTTCAACACTGGCAATTTGCCCATCCCAAAGCAGAAGATATCCAAAGTATATTTGAAGATCATAGCAATAAAAATCTGGACTGGTTTTTTTCTGACCTGATTGGAAGCAATAAAAAAGCCGATTTTACTATATCTTCAGTAAAAGAAACTGATTCAGGTTATTATCTTACACTCCGCAATAAAGGCAGAGCAATACTCCCCCTAAGTATATCTGGTTTTAATAGGGAAAACGAACAGAAAAAGATTTGGATTGAAGGATTTAGTAAAAAAAAAGAAATTTTCTTTGAAGGGACAAACTACGATCTCTTCACTATTGATCATGATAATATTATACCGGAAATACGCCGTCAAAACAATTACTTCAAAACAGAAGGGGTTTTCAGAAAAAGAAATTATCCGAAATTTCAGTTTTTGGGAAACATAACAAACCCGCAACAATCCAGAATTTTCTGGGTACCTGTACCAGCCTATAATATAAACGATGGATTACTTACCGGATTTGCACTATACAATTATGTTTTCCCTGCCGTAAAAAACGACCTTTTTATTATGCCACTCTACAGCACTCATAGAGATGCTCTTGCAGGTACCGCATGGTTTTATCATGAATACTATCCGGAAAATACCTTTATCCATTCATTAAGAGGAGGCGCAACCTTTAAATCTTTCGGGCTCAGTAAAGGCAGGTTATCGAGGGCATACACACAACTTAATTCATCAATTAAGGCAACCCTGAGTCCTTCATTATCAGATAAGAGGAAGGAAACTTTCTTTGAGTTTTCCACATTCTGGATTAATAGAGACCAATTGAGTTATGTTGAAGAAAGTGCGTTTCTTAAAAAGGAGAATTACTATTTTAATCAATTACGGTTTGAACATTCCAATCAGTCAGTTTTTAATCCCTACCAAATCCGAATTGATTTATTGCAAGCCAATAAATTGCTGAAAACCAAAGTCGAAGTAAGCATATTTCATCCGATTTGGGAAGCTGAAAAAGGCTTCCGTGCAAGGTTATTTACCGGGAAATTTTTCTTAACCCCTGATAATCCATCCGGACCCGACTTTCGTTTTAGCCTTCAGGGAAATACCAGCAGCAGAGCAATTTCTTACGACCAAATTTATTTAGGGTATAATCAACCCCCTGGCACATTGGCCGGAAATCAGATTTTCGAGAACCAGGGTGCTTTTAAGTATCCTACCCCCCTTGGACTGAACTGGAACTGGCTAACAGCATTAAATCTCATTTTAGATATTCCTAAACTACCCTTAAGAGTATTTCTGGATACCGGAACATATCATAATGCTTCCAGGGCTATTATAAATACCAGTCAGTTTCCTTATGTTGCGGGTATTCAGGCAAGTCTGTTTAATAATATAGTATTGATAAACTTTCCTGTAAAAACATCAGGAGATATAAAAAGAATCGCCGGGCTCAATAAGCTCAGCGATTATCACCAAAAAATCACTTTTTATATAAATTTTGATAAGATAAACCCCTTAAATGCCAGAAGAAATTTACATTTGTTGCTTTTTTAGCAACAACAGGCTTTTACCAAAGGTTAACAACAGAAAATGCATTTTCTTCAATCCTGCTATAGTATTCTGCAGGATGATTCCATGATACACCCGGTGCTTTTTCGTTCAGTTCGGCCAAACGCCGGTTTTTAATATCAAAAATCATTACACCGTTGTAATCGTATACCGTAGGATAATAAAAATGCGCTGTTACCAAAGGTTTGGATGGAGATGGATTTTGGATATGATGAATAACACTTAAAGGTTCAAAAACCACTTCTCCCTTACAGTAACTTTTTGGCGGATGACAAGAAAGCTGTGAATCATCAGGATCAAAAACAAAAAATGTTTCTGTTAGTAACCCTTTTAATACAGCCACATAACCCCAGAAATTATTATGCTGATGTGTAGATACTAAATGTTCAGCAGGCCATACAGTTAAAAAAACTTTCAATGGTGAATCCATAAGGGGTATACGATGGTATTTATCAAAATTCTTCTCATCCAGATATTGCATATAATCAACATTGGAAAAATCAAAAGAGTCAAGTGTAGTTTTTAAAATATTTGGCTCAATAATTTTAGATTCAAGCTTTTTTAGCTTTTCAATAACTCTTTTCATTAATTAAATATTTTTAGGTAAATAATGAATCCCTTTACAAAGGAGTTGAACGATGAAGCAATGAAAAATATTCTTAAAAAAAATAGTTCAGTGCTTTCAAGACTTTTTTAGCAACAAAAACAACAAGTAATTAAGGGGCTAAAGTTACAAAAATAGTCGCAGCCCATAACCCCATTTTTCATATTCCATATTCTTGAGAATGGTTTAGTAATTAACATTAGCATTTTCTGTTAGCCTACTATTAAAATCGATTTAATATCTTTGCCAAAAATTGATACTCTTGGAAGTAAAAAACAAAGTCTATTTTATATCTGACGCCCATCTGGGAATTCCGGATTATTCACATAGCCTCGAAAGGGAAAAAAAACTTGTTACCCTGCTCGATATAGCATCAACCGAAGCATCAGAAATTTTTCTTTTAGGCGATATTTTTGATTTTTGGTTCGAATATAAAAGTGTGGTTCCAAAAGGTTATGTAAGACTATTGGGAAAAATTGCGCAAATTACTGATTCGGGTATTCCTATTCATTACTTTACTGGAAATCATGATATGTGGATTTTCAACTATTTTAGCCAGGAACTGGGGGTTATTATGCACCGGGAGCCCTTTGAATTTAAAAAAAATGGTAAAACCTTTTATATTGCTCATGGAGATGGTTTGGGAAAAGGTGACAGAGGCTATAAGTTGATAAAAAAAATATTTTCAGCTAAAATCAGTAAAAAGCTTTTTTCATTATTTCACCCAGGATTTGGAACATCTCTTGCTTTGTATTTCTCGCAAAAAAGCAGATTGGCTAATAAAGCTAAAGATGAAATATTTCTCGGTGAGGAAAAAGAAACACTGGTTCAATTTTGTAAAGAAATTCTTTTGGAAAAACACTTTGATTACTTTATTTTTGGCCACAGACATCTTCCATTGGATATTAAAATCGGAGAAAAGTCGCGCTACATAAATACCGGAGAATGGGTGAAAAGTTTTTCTTATGCTGTTTTCAATGGCACAGATTTAAGTCTGAAATATTTTAAATAAAGAATAATAAAAGAGTCTTATAGGATTATTTCATAATTGCATCGTATCTTATTAATATTTTATTTTACTTTTTACTTGGTTTTAATAATTATTTAATTACTTTTGATGCTGGAAAAGTAGTTTTATGAAAAACCAATGTACTTTTTGCTTTCAGTGTAATCTTTTCAAAGGTAAAATAAGCCTTCCTGAAGATGTGGCTATAATGTATAAATATCATTATTGCCTTAGCCAAACCGAAAAATGGAAGCAATGCAAACGATACACCTTCGAAAATATTAATGGATATTGCCCTGATTTTGTAATGCCTAATTCTCTTCTAACTATAGACCAGATTTGGCAGAGAACCCAGCAAGAATACGCCTTACAGCATTAAACAACTTCTGCTACCACAAAAGAGCTTCCCCCAATAAATACAAGATCATTATTATTGGCATTATTTACGGCCGCTTTGTAAGCGTCTGTAACTGACTGGTACGAAGACCCCGTCATACCCTTTTCTGTAGCGTATCTGAGTAATGTATCTACATTCAACCCCCTTGGCACCTCTGGCTTACAATAATAATAGGTAGTATTTTTTTTAGGCAGAAATTTTAATATTTCTGATACATCTTTGTCGGCCATCATACCTAAAACAAAATGGAGTTTTTCAAATTGAATACCTGCAATATTTTCTAAAACTTTTTCTATTCCGTCAGGATTATGCCCGGTATCACAGATTACGGTTGGGTTTTTTGATAATAGCTGCCAACGTCCTGATATTCCAGTGTTGATTACAGTATTTTTCAATCCCTGGCTGAAACTGTTTTCAGCTATTTTGTACCTGCTTTGTTGATTGATTATATCCACAGCTGTTGCTACGGTACAAATATTCTCAAATTGATAGGTTCCTGTAAGAGAGCTGATCATCTCTCTTGTTTTTCCCTTGCCTTTTAATGAAACCCGAAGCAACGGAGAATTATTTTCGAAAATTCCTGCCGGATTCATTACAGTATATTCTTCGTCAGCAAAAAATATTTCTGAATGACACTCTCTGGCTCTTTCTTCAATTACTTTCCTTGCACCCATTCTGGTTTTACCTACCACTACAGGCACAGAATCTTTAATTATACCAGCCTTTTCAAAAGCAATGGCTTCTATTGTATCTCCGAGTAAATTGGTATGATCTAACCCTATGTTTGTTATTATCGATAGTTCAGGGGTAATAATATTGGTTGAATCAAGCCTTCCTCCTAATCCGGTTTCAATAATGGCTACATCAACCTTTTCCCGGGCAAAATAGTCAAAAGTCATAGCAATGGTCATTTCAAAGAAGGAAGGTTGAATCTTTTGAAAGAAGGGTTTATGCTTTTCTACAAACTTCATCAAAAAATCGCGAGGCATCATCTCACCATTAATCCGGAAACGCTCTCTAAAATCTTTTAAATGGGGTGATGTGCACAATCCTGTTTTATAACCTGCTTCCTGAAAAACAGATGCCAGCATATGAGCCACCGACCCTTTGCCATTGGTTCCGGCAATATGAATACTGCGAAATTTCTTTTCAGGATTGCCCAAATATTGAGAGAGATGAAGCGAGTTGTTCAGGTCTGCCTTATAAGCTGCTTTACCAATACGATGAAACATGGGCAGCTGCGAATACAGATAGTCCAGTGTTTGTTGGTAAGTCATGTCATTGGGGTATTAAACAGGCTATCAATTCAGTCTGATGAAATTGTAGGTAATGGTACCGATTTGCTCATGTGCCTCATCCGTTGTCGAATTAAACCTTGATCTCAAAGCAGCCTCTTTTGCAGCCTCCCACAGTGTACGATCACTGATAGTAGTTCCCCGCGCTCCGGCAATGGCTCTTATTACCTCTCCATTTCGGTTTACTGTAATGGTAACAACCACTTTCCCTGTAGCAGATGAATTATATTCTGGCAGGGGCAGACTGTTGGGGCTTCTTCCGGAGAGATTGAACTGAACCCCGCCATCGCCGCCACCAGTAGGACTTGTACCTTCCGGATCTCCATCTGGGCTACCCTGATTTCCGGATTGCGCAGTACTACCCTGACTCTGACTGGAGCTCCCCTGATTGCCTGGACCAGGGAATAAGGCACGTGGATCTACCTGCGGCTCTGGATCCGGTTCTGGCTCAGGCACAGGTTGGGGTTGAGGAGGTGTTGGCTGGGGAGTAGTAGTTTCCTGCGGAGTTCTGTCTCTTGGAGAATCTGGTATTGAAACCGATTCTTCGGTATTTTGGGTTACCACATCTTCGGCAGGTTGATCAGATTGTGTTGGCTGTGGTTGTGGTGGGGGTGGTGTTGCTCTTACCGGCTGACTAACACCCATACCCTGATCCATCGCTCCCAGGCTTACCATTACTCCTTGTTCTTCGGGCAAGGGAAGTGGGGTAGTAAGGCCAAAAAAGAAAAACACCAACAATAGGGCACCATGAAAAAGCATGGTTCCCAAAAGGGCTTTGTTATTATATTTTTTTTTCTCTTCTTCCATATACTATCTGCCTGGCTGGGTAGCCAAAATTACTTTATGCTGGGTTTGAGACTGCCCATTGATTTTATTTACCACATCTATAACACTTACTATTTGTTGCACCGGAACAGTTTGATCGGCTCTTAAAACAACCGACCCATCTACCTGACCTTGTAAAGCAGTAACCAGACCCATCTCTAATGCCCGCAAATCAACAGGATTCTCTTCCAGAAAAATATCTTTTTCTGCATTGATATAAACTGTTACAGTTTGTCTTGCCATGGTGCGACTTTCACTACTAGGCAGAAGTAATTTTATAGCATTGGGAGCCACCAGTGTTGATGTGAGCATAAAAAATATCAGCAGTAAAAACACAAGGTCAGACATGGATGCCATGTTGAATTCTGCTTTCCTGGGATTTCTAAGTTTTATTGCCATAGGGGAATATTTATTATGATGCGGGTTCGTGCAATAAATCCATAAATTCAGTAGCTCTTGCTTCTAACATAAAAACTACTTTTTCAATGCGTGAAACAAGAATATTGTAGCATATATAACCAATAATACCAACAATTAAACCCGCAATGGTTGTAATCATGGCTTCATAAATACCACCTGCAAGCAGGCTGATGTCAATATTATTGCCAGCCATTGACATATTATAAAATGCCTTTACCATACCCATTACAGTGCCCAGAAACCCAAGCATTGGGGCAGCGCCGGCAACGGTTGACAAAAATGCAATGTTCTTTTCAAGTTTAGAGACTTCGAGTTTGCCAACATTTTCAATGGCTGCATTGATGTCGCTCAAAGGCCTTCCAATACGGGTAATACCTTTAGCAATCATTCTTGCCAGTGGCGATTGGTTGTTTCGGCAAAGTGATTTGGCACTATCTATGCGTCCTTCGTGAATAAAATCACGGATATTATTCATAAAATTGGCTTCTTCCTTTGATGCCTTGCTAATGGCCATATACCTTTCAATAAAAATATAAATAGCCACTATAGAAAGGATAAAAAGGGGTATCATAACTAAACCACCTTTAAAGGCCAGCGTAATAAAGTTCAGGGTTTCTTCGGTGGGCATATCCACTACGGTGGTGTCGGCAACAGCCTGACTACCTAATTGTACCTGCAATAATATCGAATTTATCATCTAAGAATAAAATTTATCTATTTCTTTTGGGTTAATAACTGATAATGAACAGAATTATTATGATGGTGCAAAAGTAATAAATGTTTTGTTTTATAGTTAAAATGCCTTATCAGCTATTCATATTGTTAGTATTTTTTTCAATGTAAACACTTGTAGATGGAAAGGCGAATTCAGCACCATGACTTTGTAATATTTCTATAATGCGATACATTATTTCTTGTTTTACATCAAGGTAAACGGCCCAGTCCACTGTATCAACAAAGAATAATACCATAATATCAAGGCTGCTGCTCCCGAATTGGTGTAATTTAACCTGGCCATCACTATTTGTGTTGGGATGATTATCAATATAATTTTGAATATCTGCTACAATCGCTTTTATCTGCTGTATTGATGTGCTGTAGGTTACACCCACGAAAAACTCAGCCCGCCTGAAAGTGCGTAAAGTTAGATTGTCGAGTTCCGAATCAACCATCTTCTTGTTTGGCAAAGTAACGTAACTCTTTTCAAGGGTTCTGATACGGGTACTTCTAAACCCAACCTTTTCAATAACACCGATAATGCCCGCTACCCTGACCAGATCGCCCACCACAAAAGGCTTGTCCAGAAAAATAGTAAATGACCCCAGAAGATTTTCAAGCGTTTCTTTTGATGCCAATGCAATGGCCAAACCCCCGATACCCAAACCGGCAACCAATGTACCAATGTTAACACCAAAAATTGACCCAAGCAAAATTAGCGTCCCAAATATGATAACGATTACCTTAATGAAATCGATAAAAAACGGTATGATCTGCCCTGAATATTTATTGTCTGATTTTTCAGCCCTGGCAAGTAATATCACACCAAAAAAATCAGACAGCCTTAAACACACCCAAACAATACTGGCGTAGAAAAAAACAAAATAGCCTTTGTGTAAAACCATTCTTACACCAAACTCATCTCTCGGAACCAGACCCCATACGTCAGGAAAACTGACGCGTGAAAATGCAACATATACAACCAGCAGCATTATTGAATATGATACCGGTTTATGCATTAATTTAAGGAAATCCTGCCAAAGAAAATCCGGGGCATGCTTTTTAAATAACCGGAATAAGAGCCTGTTGGAATACTTTGAAACAATACGATGGAATAAAACACCTAATAACAGAATAACTAATACATAGGTATATTGCCAGAAAGAGTTTCCGAGCCAGGATTGATTCATCCAGTTCACTAATTCATCATTCATAAAATTCATAATCTTAATAATTTAAAGACAGTAATGTTTTTACTTACCTAATAAAGATTTCGATAAATCAACATCAACAAAAACAATTCTTGTTGATTAAGCTGGTTGCATGTATAGCATGCTATCAAATTTTTGTCAAAATTATAGAATAAACACTCAGAAAAGCAGCTTATACAAGAAAATGATTAACAAAAAAATAACAACAAAAGCATCACAATAATATCTTAAAATATACGGCAAAAATGTTTATCTTTGCACCTGATTTTATAACCTTAAAAAATAAATAATTATGGGACAAATTAAAGTTGCCATTAATGGCTTTGGAAGAATAGGAAGATTAACATTAAGGGCTTCTCTTAACAGAAGTGACATTGATATTGTTGCAGTAAACGACCTTACTGATAGCAAAACTCTTGCACACTTGTTAAAATATGACTCAGTACACGGAAAATTTCCAGGTACTGTTGCTGTTGACGGAGATAACCTTGTAGTAAATGGCAAGAAGATTAAAGTATATGCTGAAAGAGATCCTGGTAACCTACCATGGAAAGAACACAATATAGATGTAGTTGTTGAATCAACCGGCGTTTTCCGTAGCCGCGATAAAATCAGCAAGCACCTTGAAGCAGGAGCAAAAAAGGTAATTCTTACCGTACCTTCAAAAGCTGCAAGCGATGTTGATGCTACAGTTGTATTAGGTGTTAATGATGGAGATATTAAGCCTGAGCACCAGATCTATTCTAATGCTTCATGCACAACCAACTGCCTTGCTCCTTTCGCAAAAGTACTCAACGATAAATTCGGTATTAAGCGTGGTTTGATGAATACTATCCACTCCTACACCAACGATCAGATTATTCTTGATGCTCCTCACTCCGATCTTCGTCGTGCCAGAGCTGCTGCCATGAGTATTATACCAACTACAACTGGTGCTGCCAAAGCAGTTGGTTTGGTTATACCCCAGCTAAAAGGTAAACTTGATGGTTTTGCCATGAGAGTACCTACCCCCGATGGTTCTGTTGTTGACCTTACTGCTGAATTGGAAAAAGAAACAACCAAAGAGGAACTTAATGCTGCTATGAAAGAAGCTGCTGAAGGTCCAATGAAAGGAGTTCTCGAATTCTGTGAAGATCCTATCGTTTCTTCCGATGTAATTGGTAATCCACATTCATCAGTATTTGACTCACAGATGACCCAGGTAATGGATGGTAAATTTATTAAAGTACTATCATGGTACGACAATGAATTTGGCTATTCAAGCCGCGTTGTTGACCTTATAAGTAAAATTGTTTAAATCTTTATTTTAATCAATCAAAAAGCCGGTTAGTCTCTAACCGGTTTTTTTTTGCTTTAACTTTTCAATACTTAGGGGAAACTGAAAAAAATATTGCGAAAGATGCAGAGCGACAAGGTGAACCTGCATAATAATATTTGCTTTCTGAAGCCAGTGATGCAGATGAGCGTGCTAATGGGGGAAATCAATCACTTTAATATCTTCAAAATATTTACCTGTTAAGATTTTTGTGTCATACCTATCATCATTCTCCTACAAAAAATAATCTAAGAAATTATGGTAGGCGGAAAAGTTAAGTCTATCAAAATATGTAACTATTAATGACTTCCTGTTAAATGCCAGATAATCAAGTAAATTAAAATGTATTCTAAAATAATAGATCTTATTATATAAATCCAGATACAAATATTTGAACTAAATTTTAAAAAAAGGCGTAAGAAAATTTAATTTAAACAACCATTTATACGTTTAAAAGTATTCATACAATTTTCTATCGATTTTTTTTCTTCTTTTTAAGTTGAGACATGAATAAAAACAAAAAGAAAAATAACGTTAATTTTTATTAAATTAATTATTATAATATTATCTATCAACTGTTTAGAGAAATTACTAAAGCCTATCCTAGGGGTTTTCCCGTACTGTAAAATGCGTCTAATTGCTAATTGATTCCATAGTAAAACAAAAATACTTTTATACTAATAAAATTTTAACGACTATAAATAGATATTTTATGTAGACTAAAAATATTCAGGCCGCATAAAATTTCAACCTTTATGCAACAAAATCTTTTAAATTTCAAATCATCATTATCCGACAAGATTCACGAACAAAAGGAAAAAACACAGAGTCTTTTTCGATGAGAAAAAAATCGAATTATTTTTTAATTAAATCTAACCTAATGAAAAAAATCAACTTATTTACTATGGCCGTTGCACTGATGGTGATGAGTATGAGCTTCAGTACCAGCTTATCAGCTCAGTTTTATGGTCCTAACCTGGTTGTAAATGGTGACTTTTCCAATGGTAATATAGATTTTTTTACCGAATACAACTATATTGATGCCGAAAATCCGGTTCAAGGCATTATGTCTCAAGAAGGCACATATACTGTTGCTTCAGACCCAAGTTTGTTCAAAGCGGACTGGGTAGGCGCTCATCCTGACCGTGGAAACTTCATGTTCGTAAATGGAGCAACATATAAAGAAATGTGTCCTGGAGCAACTAATTCCAATCAATGTAATGTAAATTGGATTGTTTGGCAACAGGATGTTAATATTGAACAGGGTAAAGAGTATGAATTTTCGTTTATGCTTACCGGTATCTCCACCCAAAATCCTGATGTTATTGCTGATCTGAATATTACGGTTGTAATCAATGGTGATACTTTAAGTGAAGTAACCCTTGATGACTATGCTTACGGCACTCCAGGGCAATGGTTTCACCACACATGGACTGCAATAGACAAATCAGAAAATGCTACCATTACTATTATTGAAACATCAACCATTAAAAATGGTAATGATTTCGGTATCGATGATATCGTTTTTCGTTCTGTAACCCCGGAACCTGATCCATGTCCGGAATTTGCCGAAGTAGTTACCGTTAATGTAGTTAATGTTAGCTGCCCGGGAGATGAAGATGGGATTATCGAATTAATACTTAACGGTGCAAAACCTTTTAATGCCTGTATTAGCTTTGGATGCGACACTGATTATAATGAAGAAGAACTTACACATCTTAAAACTTCTATTTATACTTATAATGGACTTCTTCCCGGCTCTTACAATATTACGATAGTTGATGGTAATGGCTGCGTATTTAAAGAATGTGTAACTGTTGGTGAACCAGATCCTGTTTCTTTTGAATTGACCTATGCAGACATTCTTTGCAACGGTGAAAGAACCAATGTAACTGTTACTGGTATGGGCAGTAATCCTCCTTACACTCTCTTCAATGAACATAATGAAGCAGTGGGAACTTTTGATAATGAATTTACTCTTGCTATTGGTGCTGGCGATTATAACTGGACAATAAGCGATTATCACGGTTGCGAACCTGCTGTTATATCATTTAGACTTACTGAACCTGAACCTCTTGAAGTTTCTGAAATTGCAACACAAGATGTATCATGTTTTGGTTCAGAAGATGGTATAGCCTGGATTTCAGTTACAGCTGGGACAGCTCCTTACACTTCTGATATGGGAACCTTTACTATTGACATGTTAGAAATTGATAATCTTGCAGCCGAAAGTTATGATGTTAAAATATACGATGCAAACCAATGCCATATAGAAACAAGCTTCATGATAGGCCAGCCCGAAAAACTCATTGTTAATGTTGATGATATTGAAGTTCCACTATGTGTTCCTGAGAACTTTGCAGGATGTGAAGAACCATTTATTACAGAAGTATTAGAATATGAAGTTGGCACTGCACAATATGGTGGTGGCATGGTTGCTGAAAACAGAAAAATTATTGAAAATGTATTGGGAGCTCCCGATTACAGTAACAGTGGAAATAATGGCATAACCTTTACAACTCTTGGCTTTGGAGGCCATATGATAGTTGAATTAGGTTGCAATATTATAGACGGTCAGGGCGATGATCTGATAGTTGTTGAGACTTCCTATGGTCAGACCAATTGTGACAACTATCCTGAAAAAGCAGAAATAGCTGTTTCTCAATTTGAAGATGGGCCATGGTCAATATTAGGTGTTAACTGTCTTACTGGTGGTGCTGACCTTGCCACCGGCAAAGATGAAACCGGTGCTCCCTTTGTACTGTCAACTGCAAGATTTGTAAGGATAACCGATGTTACAGCCCTGACTGATTTTAACAATGGTGATGGTTTTGACCTTAACGGCATTGAAATTCTTAATACAGCCGGTAGCGGTACTCTTACTGCTTCTGCTACATTTTCATTTTCAGGTGTTAGCGAAGGAATATCTCCGGTATTTACGGTAATGTTAGATGATTCTTTAATCTCTGTATCTAACAGTACCGAACTTGACGGATTACTTCCAGGAACATACACTCTGGTATTAACAGCAGATGATTGCTCATCTTCTCCTGTAGAGTTCATAGTACCTTCTTTCCCTGAGCCTATTGAGGCCGCAGCTGTTGTAACAGACGTATTCTGCAATGGTGACACTGATGGATTTGCAGAAATAACCATTTCTGGAGGAACAAGTCCCTACGAATTAATTTATGATAGCATGTTATCCGAGCAGAAAGATACTCCAACACAAAATATCAATAACCTTTCTGCCGGTACTTATACTTATATAATTATTGATGCCAATGATTGTATGAGCGAAGTTACCTTTACTGTTGGCGAACCTGAAGTATTAGAAGCTTCTGTTGAAACCGGAATGATTCTTTGCTACGGCGCCGATACTGGCATCATAGAAGTATCTGCTTCTGGCGGAACTGGTGATCTTACTTACTCAATAAATGGTAATGAAGCACAGGTTAGCGGCTTGTTTACAGAACTTTTAGCTGGTGATTATGTAATTACCATAACAGATGCCAACGGATGTTCTACCGATTCTGATATGATTACAATTACTGAACCCGAAGAACTTACCGTAGACCTTACCATTACAAACTTAAGCGATGAAGATGAATGGACGGGACGCATAACAGGTATGATCTCTGGCGGTGTTGGTCCTTATAATGTATGTCTGTTTACAAAATGTACTGTAGACGACACCAAGCTGGGAGAAAGCCTGGATAAATCTATGAGTATAATGTATTGGGGGTTATCTGCCGGTAATTATATGATTAGAGTAGTAGATCAGAATGGTTGCACATTGATGGAATGTGTTGAAGTAGCCATAATAGCTGACGATGACTACAAGGACGAAACCCATCTTTCTGAACATCTTATGAGTATAGAAGATTCCAAGGTGAAGGTTTATCCCAATCCATTCAAAACTCAGGCAACATTTGAATTCAACCTTACTCAGACTGCTGATGTTACACTGGAAGTTTACAACCTGATTGGTGAAAGAGTAGCTGTTGTATTCCAGGGAACTGTAAATGCATTTGAAAATAACAAAGTTACTTTCAATACAGCATCACTCCCCAATGGTATATATATCTACAAACTTACTGCCGGTGGATATATCTTCAACGACAGAGTGGTTATTACCAGATAATCAATCCTGATTAATATTAAAAAAAGCCATCCGTTTGGGTGGCTTTTTTTCAAATTTCTAAAAACCAGGCAAAGAAATATTTCAGGCTGATTTATCTATGAAAGCAGTTCCTTTACAAAAGATGAAATCATTTTATTATCTGCCTTTCCAGCCAGTTTTTTCGTAGCCTGTCCCATAACCTTACCCATATCTTTCATATCTTTAGCTCCAATTTCTGTAATCAACGATTTTATGATGGTTCTGATCTCCTCTTCTGATAATTGATCCGGCAAATAGGTTTCAATAATACCTGCCTGAAACATCTCAACATCAGCAAGATCTTTTCTCTTCTGTTGGATATAAAGATCAGCTGCTTCCTTTCTCTGTTTTACAAGCCTTTTAAGAATTTTTATTTCAGCATCATCGGCAATTAAACCTGATGCTCCTTTTTCGGTTTTTTGCACCAGCAGAGCATTTTTTACGGCTCTTAGAGCTTCCAGTTTATCCCTTTCCTTAGCCAACATGGCTTTTTTAATATCCTGATCAATTTTTTCAAGTAAACTCATAGTTTTTATTTTTAGATAAAACGCAAAATTATAAAAAGCTATAAACAAAAAAAAGCCCCATGCAAAATGAGGCTTTCTGATGTTGAGAGAATTGCAGTTGTTCCTTAATCAACATTATCATGCAAAAAAGAGTTATTTGATTTTATCTGCGTTTTACCATCTCCGTCAAATAGAGTGTATCTTGAAACATGCGATTCATCACTTGCCGGCACATTGTTCAGTGGTACATTTCGACGTAAATATGCAGGTTCCTTTTCAAGATCGAGCAAACCTTCAGGGGTTTTAAGCTTCAGACTCAACTCGCGAAGTCTCTGCTCTCTCTCAATGGCTTTGGATTGCATAATATCGTTATCCTGAATCGGTGGTTTTTGCTTTTGATCCTGTTGTCTGGATTCTGTATCTGAAGGATTATCTATTGAGGTTTTATTAACAAAATTTGGTATAAAAGGGTTCTTAGATGATAATGATGGGTCAAAATCAACGGGTATTTGAGTTTGTCTCTTTTCATTAATATCCAACTGCTGATCTGATCCAACTGATTTCTGAGCAGAAACCTTACGAACCATTTTAATGCCATGTTCCTGATCATTTTCATGCTGCTCCTTCTCATCCTCATTTTGCTTTTTCTCAAGTGAAACTACCTTTTTTTGGGCGGGTTTACTGATTTCAAGGTTATAACCAAGATCAGAATTTTCTCCAAAACCGGTTGCAACAATAATGACGTTGATTTTATTTTCCAGGCTTTCATCTTTGCCATAGCCCCAGATAATATCGGCTGTAGATCCGGCTTCCATCTGTATATAATCGGTAATTTCAGTAATCTCATCCATAAGAATCTCTTCCTTACCACTAACAATATTGAGCAATACATTGCTTGCACCCCTAATATTGTTGTCGTTAAGAAGTGGGGAGGCAAGTGCCATTTCCACAGCTTTAATGGCTCGATTATCGCCTTCTGAACTGCCACTGCCCATAATAGCAACTCCACTGTTAGACATTACCGTTTTAACGTCGGCAAAATCAACATTTACTCCACCGGTAAGGGTAATGATCTCAGCGATACCTTTGGCTGCTGTTGTTAAAACGTTATCAGCTTTAGAAAATGCATCAGTAACTGAAAGATTGCCATACAATTCACGTAGTTTATCATTGCATATAACAATAAGCGCATCAACATTCTCTTTTAGCTCATTGATCCCTTCTTCGGCCTGAAGCCGGCGCTTACGCCCTTCAAAAGCAAAAGGAATGGTAACGATACCTACTGTCAGGATATTAAGCTCGCGGCTCACTTTGGCAATAACAGGTGCGGCACCTGTGCCTGTTCCTCCACCCATACCTGCTGTTATAAAGAGCATTTTGGTATTCTTTTCGAGAATTTCTCTCACCCGGTCGAGGTCTTCGATGGCGGCATTTTTTCCAACAGATGGAATGCTTCCGGCTCCTTTACCATCAGTAAGGCTAACGCCCAATTGAACTTTATTTGGAACAGGGCTTATATCAAGGGCTTGAGAGTCTGTATTACAAACAACAAAGTCCACTCCTTCAATACCTTGCTTAAACATGTAGTTGACAGCATTACTGCCTCCGCCCCCTACTCCTAGTACTTTAATATCGGAAGACTGGTTTTTTGGCAAATCGAAAGTTATCATGTCTGAGTTCATATTATCTGTTTCTAAGGTAGTTATTTAAAAAAATGAATAATTATTTACATAAGTTAGTTTTCAACAGAATATCAGGCTTTTCTGTTAATAAAGCGCTGTTAATCTGCACCATCATTCTCAAAAAACTGCTTCCCTTTCTTAAGGATAACATCAAAAAAGTTGCCTTTATTTTTCTGGGAATGATTGGCTACTTTAGAGTCTTTGCGCCGTTTTTGTTTTTCAGCATTTTTAAACCCCTGAATAACCAGACCCACACCTGTTGCATGCATTGGTTTGGATACTTCGTCGGATGGTGCTTTGGCCAGATGCTCACTGGGATAA
Source organism: Sphingobacteriia bacterium (assembly GCA_011390785.1). GTDB lineage: Bacteria > Bacteroidota > Bacteroidia > Bacteroidales > UBA7960 > SKVR01. The sequence continues at coordinate 77,331 of JAABRR010000003.1, read as the reverse complement.
CCAATTCGGGTATCCATGCCGGTGATGAAGGATGTAAGCTGCGCAATATGCTTCATCTGACTTCCACCACCGGTAAGTACAATACCGGCAATCAGTTTATTTTCAAAACCCGAATTGCGTATTTCGTAATGAACATGTTCAACAATTTCCTCGGTCCGTGCCTGTATAATACTGGCAAGATTTCTCAAAGAAATTTCTTTGGGCTCACGTCCCTTCAACCCTGGAATAGAAACAATTTCCTCATCACGGTTTTCACTTGCCAGGGCAGAACCAAAATTCACTTTTAGTGCTTCAGCCTGACCTCTGATAATAGAACAACCTTCTTTTATATCGTCGGTAACAACGTTGCCCCCCAAAGGGATAACGGCCGTATGTCTGATAATATCATCCTGGAAAATGGCAATATCTGTTGTTCCTCCACCTATATCAACCAAAACCACCCCTGCTTCTTTCTCTTCGGCACTCAATACCGCTTCAGATGACGCCAGTGGTTCCAAAATGAGATCATCAATCTCAAGCCCTGCTTTGGAAACACATTTCTCAATATTTTTAGCTGCTGCCAGTTGCCCGGTAATAATATGGAAATTTGCCTCAAGACATCTGCCAGAATGCCCAATGGGCGCTCTTATACCATGCTCATTATCAATAATGTAATCCTGAGGTATAACATGGATAATATCTTCACCAGGAGGAAGAACCAGTTTATACATGTTTTCTATCAGATCATCGACATCATTCTGATCAATTTCATCATCCATAGAATTACGCATAATACTGCCACGATGTTGTAAACTTCTGATGTGCTGGCCGGCAATGCCCACATTTACAACCCTTATTTCCACTCCTGACCGTTGTTCAGCTTCAGTAACAGCAGCTCTTATAGAGTCAACAGTATGTTGTATATTGGCTACAACACCCCTGCTAACACCTAAGGAAGGGCTTTTTCCTAATCCAAGAATTTCTATTTTACCATATTCATTTTTACGGCCAACAATACAAGCAATTTTTGTTGAACCAATATCTAAACCTACAATTATTTCTGATGGTACCATGTTAGCATTTATTTTGAACAAACAACCTGATTTTTAAACTTTATGTTAATTTTTTTGTAACTACCCCAACCAACGTTGGCAAGCCCGTCTTTGTAAAACTTCATTAACTTCTCAAATTTCTTTTCCATATCTTCAGCTTTCCCAAATTCTATGGTATGCACTCCATTTCGGGGTACCAATTCAAACTCACCTCTTCTGGTAACATAAATCTGGTCAATCCACGCATTTAGAAAGGCATCTGAGGCAATAAACTGAATCAATTTATTTACATCTACAAGTACTGTTTCTTGATGAGAAAAAGATGTTTCATCAGAGATTTCATAAATATTCTTACCTGGCGAGTATCGTGTACCGATAAAACCCGTTACAACAGGAACGCGGGCAGAATAGGAAGTACTTAACTTCATAAGCCTTCCATTTTTATCAATATAATAAGACTCATTAAAGGAGTTTACAACCCTTGCAATGGGTTCTCTTTGTATTATATTAACCACGATATACCCATCAATTTGCCTGTAAACCTGAGAACTTTCAACATAATACATTGTATTCACAAGTTCTTCAATTTTGTTGAGAGATACTTTTTTTAAACTCTTCCCATTCAAAGTATCCATTACTTTATAGACCTGTGATAAGACCTGCAGAGAATCAATAAAAGAAAGTTTTTCACGATCTTTTATTTCCACAACCAATCCTTTACAACTGGCAGTTCGGTTATTTTCAACCGCAAACCCGAGTAAAATCATCAGCCCTAATGGGATAATAATGTAAAGACTAATATGTGTGATTCTTTTAATCATTTTTCAATAATTCTTTTATTGGATTTACCAGGTTGTCAATATTGCCGGCTCCCAGAGTCAGTAAGACATCAAAACTACCTTCCTTAACAAAATCAAATATTTCTTCTTTAATGAGATACGATTTATTAGAAATCTTAATATAATCAAGGATAGAAAATGCAGAGACTCCTTCAATGGGTTTTTCACGGGCTGGGTAAATATCCATCACAACAACATCATCCAACATACTGAGGGCTTCTCCAAATTCCCTTGCCAGATCGCGTGTCCGCGTGTAAAGATGAGGTTGAAAAATAGCTGCAATCTTTTTCATGGGAAACAACTCTCTCACTGATTTAATACAGGCATATATTTCTTTAGGATGATGAGCATAATCATCAATATACGTTACCTTTTGGTTGGTCACAATTGTTTCAAACCTTCTCTTAACCCCTTTAAATGAAGCAAGACCTTCTTTGACTTGCTCATTACCAATACCTGCAAGATGTGCTACAGCACTTGCAGCTATAGCATTTTCGAGGTTGTGCCGTCCGGCCCATCCAAATTCAACAGAAACATTGTTATAATTAGTCTTATCGGATAAGTTTCCAGTAAGATGTAGCATACAGGAATACTTTCCATCAATTGCAGAGATTTCAGATGCATAAAAATCAGATTCTTCTGTAAGACTATAGGTAAGGTTATTTTTAACAATCCCTTTCACAGAAGTAATATTATCCTTTGCGATGAGAACACCATTTGGTTTTATACGATTAACAAAAAGACGGAATGAATCTTCGAGCGCTTCAACGGAACCATAAATATCCAGATGGTCGGCATCAACCGACGATACTACAGCAATATCAGGATTTAGAGCAAGAAATGATCTATCGTATTCATCAGCTTCCACAATAATCCACTGAGGTTTACCGGACAAAAGAAAATTAGTTTGATAGTTTGTGCTTATGCCTCCCAAAAATGCTGCAAATTGCATATCAGCAACCTTAAATAAATGAGCCACCATAGCTGTAATACTTGTCTTACCATGAGTACCTGCAATAGCAATGGTTTTTTGTTTTTGGGCAATAAAACCCAAAACCTGAGCACGCTTATAAATTGGGATACCAGAGTTCTGTAAAAAATTTAGGATTATACTGTCTTTTTGAAAGGCCGGGGTATAGATTACCAGATCAATTGCATCAGGAATCAAATTAACATCATCACTAAATCCTATTTTGGCACCTTCCTTTTCCAGTTGCCTGGTAAGGTCTGTTGATAAGCGATCGTAGCCATAAATATCTTTACCCAAATAAAGGAAATACCTTGCCAGGGCACTCATTCCGATGCCTCCAATGCCCAAAAAGTATATAGTTTTTACCTGGGTGAAATCCATATTAATAACCTATTTAACAAGACTTAAAGCAACTCCGGCAATATTATTGGCGGAATCACGATAGAATAATCGGGTAATATTTTGTTTTAGTTTATGTAAATTATCATCATTACTTATCAGGTTTATTACAACAACCGCAAGTTCTTCTCTTACTTCTGTTTCGGCAAGCAAAACAGCTGCATGCATATTTACCAAAGCCATTGCATTCTTGGTCTGATGATCTTCTGCTACGTAAGGAGAAGGTACCAAAATAGCAGGCCGCTGCAAAGCGCAAATTTCACTAATGGCTATTGCCCCGGCTCTTGATACAATCATATCACTGGAAGCATAAGCCAGATCCATCCGATCTATAAAAGCATGAACGCTTAAAGCAGAATCTTTTAATAATAAAGCTTTTGCATTAGCTAATTCATAATATCCCTGGCCTGTTTGCCATATAACCTGAAGGCCTGCGTTTAAGAGTTTTTCAATATTCAGGCTCATTGCCTGATTTATGCTTAGGGCTCCCAAACTTCCTCCTACCACTAGCAAAACCTTCTTTTTGGATGTAAATGAAAAGTACCTGAGTGCTTCATCTTTTTTTTCATTAGCCAGAAGGATATCATGTCTGACGGGATTTCCGGTAAGAAATATTTTATGTTTTGGAAAAAACCTTTCCATACCCTCGTAAGCAACACAAATCTTATCAACCTTTTTGGCAAGGAGTTTATTGGTGATACCGGGAAAAGAGTTTTGTTCCTGGATTAATGTGGGAACACCAAGTTTTGCAGCTGCCCTTACAAGTGGGCCACTGGCATATCCACCAACACCAATAACTACATGGGGTTTATACCTTTTCACAATATTCCTGGAGCGTATTATACTATCAAAGAGCTTAAAAGGCACTAAAAGGTTTTTCCAGGTAAATCTTCTTTGCAAACCTGCTATGTTAAGACCCAGGATATGATAACCGGCAGCTGGCACTTTTTGCATTTCCATTTTACCCCTGGCACCAACAAAAAGGATTTGTGCATTGAAGACCTTATCGCGAATAGCATTAGCAATAGCAATGGCAGGGAAGACATGTCCCCCTGTACCACCACCGGCGATGATTACTTTTAAAGGATCAGGTTGCTGAGACATAATCTCCTCCTTTCTCCTTTTGAATTTCTTCTACCTTTCGGCTAACACTCAAAATTATTCCAATAGCCAAACTGGTAAACCACAAGGATGTCCCTCCCATGCTTACCAGCGGAAGTGGCTGACCGGTAACCGGAAGAAGATCAACGGCAACAGCCATGTTGATCATACCTTGAAAAACAAGACTAAACGTTAGCCCCACCGCTAAAAAAGCACCATATGTTCCCGGGCTTCTCTGGGCAATCCGTACACCCCGGTAAAATAAAATCAGGTATAGCATTAATATAACAAACCCTCCTAAAAGACCATATTCTTCAATAATTATAGAATAAATAAAATCTGAGTATGCCTGTGGTAAAAAATTCCTTTGCACTGAGTTTCCGGGCATTTTCCCGGTAATACCCCCCGTTGCAATGGCTATTTTGGATTGGTCAGACTGATAAGTATCAGAATTCTCTTTATCAACAAATCTTTCAATACGTGCTTTCCACGTATCAAAACGGCCTGCTGAGCCCACATTTATTAACACCAGCAAAAATATAGTCAATATGATTACTCCTATGCTAATTGTAGCCATTATATACTTTATACTGATACGGCCAATAAACATCAAAACCACCGATGTAGCAAAAAGAATGGCTGCAGTAGAGAGATTAGCCGGTAAAATAAGTCCGCTGACAATTATAACAGGCAAAATGATAGGTATGAATGCGGATTTAAGATCATTAATCTGATCCTGTTTCTTATTCAGAGCTCTTGCAATATACATGATCAAAGCAAGCTTGGCAAAATCTGAACTTTGAAAACTAACATTTATAACAGGAAGGGTAAGCCAGCGATTGGCTTCATTAATATTGGTTCCCATAACCAATGTTACAGCCAATAATGGGATGGCAATAAACAATGCCAGTTGAGACAATCGTGAATAATAAGTGTATTTTATTTTGTGCGCAAAGTACATAAGTACAAGGCCCATTACAAGAATTAGAAAGTGTTTGATAAGATAATACTCAGTATTCCCAGCCTGAAATCTGTATGCCAGAGTACCGGTAGAGCTATATACAGCAAGGATGGAAAATAATGACAAAAATGCCACTATAAACCAAATAACCTTATCTCCCTGCAACCTGGAAAGTATTACCTTCATAAATATGGTGTTAAACAATTAAATCAAACATTCACAATAAAAGCTTCTCTATATCAAATTATAAATCAAAAACTTCTTTCTTAAACTGATTACCTCTGTCTTCAAAATTTTCGAACAGATCAAAACTCGCACAAGCAGGCGATAACAAGACTGCATCGCCACTTTCGGCCAGATAGTATGCTGCTTTAACAGCTTCTGCCATTGAAGAGGTTTCTACCAGAGTAGGAACGAGCAAACCAAAAGTCCGGACTATTCTGCTATTATCGGTTCCCAAACAAATGATTGCCTTAACTTTCTTCTCCACCAACTCTATCAAAGGACCATAATCATTGCCCTTATCAATACCGCCTACAATCCAAACCACTGGTTTTTTAATACTTTCAAGGGCATACCATGTTGAATTAATATTAGTTGCCTTACTATCATTGACAAACTCAATTCCGCGCACAACAGTCACATGTTCAAGGCGATGTTCAATGTTTTCAAATTCAGTAAGACTTTGTTTTATAATGTCTTTACGAATATCAACCAATCTGGAAGAAATTCCGGCAGCCATAGAGTTATAAACATTTTGCCTACCTGGTAACGACAGATCTTTTATTTCCATTTTTAGTTTATCAGAGTTTATATTTATTGTAAAAGTTGATTCATTATTGTAATAAGCAGCACAATCAGATTGATTAGTCGCTGTAAAAGGTAATCTTCGGGGCAGAATGTGGTTTTTAGCCAGGTATTCATCTATCACCGGGTCGTCAGCAAAATAAACGAAAGCATCATCAGATGTCTGATTTTGGATTATTCTGAATTTCGACTCCACGTACCTGGAAAAATTATATTCATACCTATCAAGATGGTCTGGTGTAATATTCAGTAGAACTGAAACATCCGCCCGAAAATCGAACATACCATCAAGTTGAAAGCTGGATATTTCCAGAACATAATAGTCGAATTTACCTTCCGCCACCTGCCAGGCAAAACTTTTACCAATATTTCCGCCAACTGCAACATTTAATCCGGCTTTGCGTAAAATATGGTAAGTGAGCAAGGTGGTGGTGGTTTTGCCGTTGCTTCCGGTAATACAAATCTTCTTTGCATTAGTATAACGGGCGGCAAATTCAATTTCAGAGATTACACCAATACCCTTTTTTCTGGCCTGTGCAACTATTTTTGCATGATCAGGAATGCCCGGGCTTTTCACGATTTCGCCGGCACATAGAATAACATCAGAAGAATGACAACCTTCTTCCCAAAAAATACCATGATTTAAAAGAACGTTTTTATACTTTTGGCCGATTATACCCAAATCAGACACAAATACTGAAAGACCTTTCTTTCTTGCCAATAGGGCGGCTCCTGTTCCACTTTCTCCGGCTCCAAGTATTACTATATCGTAGCCAGGCATAATAATTACCTGACTTTGAGTGTTATAATCGAAATAATGGCCAGCAATATCCCAACAATGAGAAACCGCTGAACAATTTTTGCTTCATGATATCCTAATACCTGGTAATGGTGATGTAAGGGGGCCATTTTAAAAATTCTGCGCCCCTGTCCAAACCTCTTTTTTGTAAACTTAAACCAGCCAACCTGCATCATAACAGAAAGACTTTCTACCAGGAATATCCCGCACATTATAGGAATCAACAACTCCTTTCTTATGCTGATAGCAAAAACGGCAATTATTCCACCCAGCGCTAAACTCCCGGTATCTCCCATAAAAACCTGGGCCGGATAAGAATTATACCACATAAAACCAATGCAGGCACCTACAAAAGCAGCGATAAAGACCACCATTTCACCGGTGTTAGGTATATACATTATATTGAGATAATCAGAAAAAATCACATTCCCCGAAACGTAGGCTAATACACCAAGTGCAACGCCTATTATGGCTGAAGTACCGGTAGCAAGACCATCTAACCCATCGGTCATATTTGCACCATTTGAAACTGCAGTTATGATCAAAATAACTACAGGAATAAATATCAGAAAACTCCATTTCGGGTAACCTTCACCCATCCATTTAAGTAATACAGAATAATCAAATTCATTGTCCTTAAAAAAGGGGATGGTTGTTTTGGTAGATTTTACCGTTCGGGTTACAACTTCCGATTCTCCTTTCACTTCGGTATCAAGTTCAAGCAATTCATTACTTGTTACATATTGATAATCCGGAATATTTTTTTCGCGGATAACCACCGAGTTATTAAAATACAAGACACTTCCCACAATAATTCCCAATCCTACCTGCCCTAAAATTTTAAATCTGCCATGAAGACCCTTTTTATTTTTAAGGAAAACCTTTATATAATCATCAAGAAAACCAATGGTACCAAGCCATAAGGTAGAGAAAAGAAGCAAAATAACGTATATATTATCGAGCCTCGCAAATAAAAGCACCGGAACAACAATAGAACCAATAATTATGAGCCCCCCCATGGTTGGAGTACCTTGTTTTTGCATTTGCCCTTCGAGTCCCAGATTTCTTATTACTTCGCCCACCTGCTTTTTCTGAAGCATATGAATTATTCTTTTACCAATAACCATGGATATGATTAAAGAAAATATCACAGACATGGCTGCACGGAAAGAGATATACTGAAACAAACCTGCTCCGGGAAGGTCTATTAAGCTATCTATGTATGAAAACAAATAGTACAACATAGTATTGTGATTTTTACTGATTAATCCAATGCTTCTTTAAGTATTAACTTATCATCGAAGGGATGTTTAACACCCTTTATCTCCTGGTATTTTTCATGACCTTTTCCTGCTACAAGAATAATATCTCCTGATCTTGCCAATGCAGAAGCTGTTTTTATTGCTTCAAGTCTGTTTTCGATTACAAGCGTTTTTTTAGTAGCAGTAAGCTCTATTCCCTTTTTCATGTCATCAAGAATTGCATAAGGATCTTCAAATCTGGGATTATCGCTTGTCAGGATTATTTTGTTGCTAAAATTAACGGCAATAGCAGCCATGGCAGGCCTTTTTTCAGTATCCCTGTTTCCACCACAACCTACTACAGTAATTACATTTTCGTTGCCCTTTCGTAAACTCTGAATAGTTTTTAATACATTTTCGAGCGCATCAGGAGTATGAGCATAATCAACGATACCTGTTACCTGGTTAGGGCTGATAAAAAAATCGAACCTCCCTTCTACGGGAGCCAGTTCACTCAATAAAGTAAGTGCCACATCAGTCTCCAGCCCCAGTAATCTGCTGCAGGCATAGATAGCCATTAAGTTTGATGCGTTAAACTCACCTACCATTCGACAAAAAACATCTCTTCCGTCAATATGCATCATGAGGCCGGTAAGCAAATTCTCCACAACCTTACCTTTATAATCAGCAAGATTTTTCAATCCAAAAGAATACTTTCTTGCACGGGTATTTTGCAACATTACCTGTCCGTTTTTATCATCGCTATTGGTAAGAGCAAATGCATTTTTACCGAGATGATCAAAAAACTCTTTTTTAGCCATAAGGTAATTCCTGAAAGACCCATGATAATCAATATGATCATGTGTAAGATTGGTAAATATACCCCCTGCAAAGTTGATACCTTCAACTCTTTTTTGGTGTATTGCGTGAGAGCTTACCTCCATAAAGCAATACTCACAACCGTTTTCTACCATATCCCAAAGCAGTTTGTTCAGGCTTATTACATCAGGTGTGGTATGGGTTGATGGAAGGACCTGGTTGCCAATGAGGTTTTGAATAGTAGAGATCAACCCACATTTAAACCCAGCTTTCTGAAACATATTATAAAGCAAAGTAGCTACCGTAGTTTTACCATTTGTACCTGATACACCAATCACATTTATTTTATCAGACGGATGTTCAAAATAATTAGCCGCAATTACCGCCATAGCCATTACTGAATCGCTAACTTTTACATAGGTTACATCAGGAGAAATATTTTGGGGAATATTATTGCAAACTACACAGCTTGCACCGGCTTTAATAGCTAATTCAATAAAACTATGACCGTCATACTGCCCACCCTGAATGGCTATAAACAGAGCATCTTTTTTAACCTTGCGCGAATCCATAGTTATTTGCCCTATTCTCTTATCAATAGAGCCTATTATGGTTTGCAATTCGCATTTATATAATATGTCGCTTAAAACTTTCAAATAAATATCTGTTAGGATAAATGAATATAAATTTCGCTACCGGCCAATATGCGGGTACCAGCTCTTAAACTTTGTGATTTTACGGCACCACGCCCCGAAAAACGTACTTTTAAACCTGCATTCTCTAACAAATAAAGTGCATCACTCAGCCCCATGCCCACTACGTTGGGTACCAGGTTTGGAATGACTTCATGATTAAAGATCATAACAGTATCAAGATCTTCTACTTTTGCCCTGGCCCAGAAACCGGCTAAATCTTCTTCAAATAACTGCGCATTAAATTCCTGATAAACAGATTTAACATCGTTGATACTACCCAGAAACCCTATGGGTAGCGATTGCATTACTGATGCCTGCAAATAATTGTCGTTAACATTTAACTGCGTAGCAAATATTTTATCCGCAATTTCTCTGAAAACAGGTGCGGCAACCTGGCTTCCAGTGTAAATCCAACCTTTGGGGTCGTGTACCACAACAATCATTGAATAAAGTGGCTCATCAGCAGGAAAATACCCCGCAAATGAAGCCCTGTAGATAATTCTGTTGGTAGAACGATAGCCTGCACTGCTGCTGGTAAATTGTGCTGTTCCGGTTTTTCCTGCAATAGAAAAAACTGGAGTTCTTATGCCAAAGGCCGTTCCTGTTTCAACGACTTCTTTTAGCATATCCTGAACAATATGTAATGTTGATGACGAACAGATTGATCGTTTAAGTACCTGAGGCTCAAATCTTCTTACAGATCTACCGGTTTGTCTTACTTCTTCCACAAACATCGGTTTCATATATATGCCATCGTTGGCAACAGCATTATAAAGAGATAACGTTTGCAGAGGTGTAAGAGATAAACTGTATCCAATAGACATCCATGGCAACGTTACACCTGACCAGGATGGATCATCAGGAGTTGGAATTTTAGGTTCTCCCTCTCCTTTAATTTCTATGCCCAGAGGCCTAGTGATCAGTAAGTTGTCAAGATGACGTATAAATTTTTCCGGATTAGATCCAAAAGCATCATTTACTAGTATGGACGTACCCACATTTGAAGAGTGGGCAAAAACGTCTTTTACAGTAATGGTACCAAGACCCCCTTCTCTTGAATCGCGCATAATACGGTCAGCAAATCTGTAGGTACCATCACCGGTTTGAATAAAATCGTCGGGTGATACTGCCCCATCTTCAAGCAAAGCAATCATGCTTGCGAGCTTAAAAGTTGAGCCGGGTTCAGCACTTTCACCTATTGCATAATTAAATGTTTCTTCATAACCACCATATGAATTTCGTGTAAGATTGCTGATTGCTTTGATCTTACCTGTAGAAACTTCCATTACAACAGCTGTTCCATGGCCTGCGTGGAATTTTTGTAATTGTTTCATTAAAGCACTTTCAACAATATCCTGCATATTGATATTGATAGTTGTGATAATATCCTTTCCATTCTGTGGCTTTATTTCGTTCTCATCGTTAATAGGCATCCAGTTACCACCACTAATTCTTTGCATCAGCCTTTTTCCCTGTACCCCTTCCAGATATTGCCTGTAAGCTCCTTCCAATCCTACATAAACACCTTCGCGTTCATAACCAATAGTTCTCGATGCGAGAGATTTAAATGGAGTTTCACGCCTGTTGCGCTCTTCAACAAGGAGACCACCCTTAAACCGTCCCAAACGAAAAATCGTAAAATCCCTAAGCTCAATAAGCTGATGATAAGACACACTACGTTTAACCAGATAATATCTTTCCTGGTTTCTACGTGCAGCAGTTAGTATTCTTTTATATTCTGCCTTGGATCTATCTCTAAACAATTGTGATAATTGTAATGCCAAAGAGTCAATCCCCCTTGAAAAAACCTGATCGGAAATAACACTTCGATGCAGGTCCATCCTGATTTCATAAACAGGTACGCTGGTAGCGAGTAAACGACCATCATCAGCAAGAATATCTCCTCTTACTGCATCAATATTCATATAACGCATAGTAGCATTTCGGGCCATTTGTTTCCAATGATCTCCCTCCACAAACTGAATATAAACTACCCTACCCAGTATGCCCATAGCAAATACTACCGTGATAAAATATACCAGGTACATTCGCCATAATATGTCACCATTTTTGGGGGTCATTTGGTTATTTGCCTTTTCGGGTTAATTTAATATTTCTTACTTGTCAATGCTGATTGCGAGGATGAAAAATTCTCAGTAAAAAACTCCGGTTTTTTTCTTTACGAATAATCCGGGGTGGAACCGTTGATTCAACAAAGCCTTTATCTTCCAGCCGCCGGGCTATATCAGACTGATTGCTTAAATACATTAATTCAGCTTTATTTGAAATATAAATGGTTCTTAATTCTGTAACTTCATTTCTTAAATTTTCAATTCTTCTAACTTTTTTCTCTGCCATGTAGTTATTGGCAATTAATAAAACTGCCAGAGCAGAAATAAACAGAAGAAAATTTAGCAAACCAGGCGACTTTTCGTATGTAAGAAAGTTACCGTTAAACAAGGAAAGGATAAATCCACTTTTCTTTTTTCCGTTGGTTCTATCTTGTGCTGTTTTTTGGGTCTCTTTCAATATATTTTCTGCCATAACTAAGCTATTTTTTCTGCAATTCTAAGTTTTGCACTTCGTGATCTGGGATTTTCTTCCTGCTCATTCTGGGTAGGAACAATAAATTTCCCAACCGGCTTTATTGGGGAAATAACATTACCAAAAAAATCCTTCTCAGCTTCTCCTTTAAAATTTCCAGAGCGCATGTAATTCTTTACCAACCTGTCTTCCAGCGAGTGGTAGGAAATTACTACCAATCTCCCACCAACTTTTAAAACATCAGTGCATTGTTTTAAAAAATCTTTTAAGACATCAAGCTCATTGTTCACTTCAATCCGCAATGCCTGAAAAATCTGGGCAAAAAACTTACTCTCTTTACCCCTTGGTGCCAGTTTTGTTAAAACCACTTTTAATGTATCAGTGGTTTCAATAGGGTTGTTTTTTCGGTGAAAAACTATCTCGTCGGCAATTTTCCGGGCATTCCGCAATTCACCATACAATTTAAAAATCTCAGTCAATTCATCATACTCATAATTATTGACCACCCATGCTGCGGTTCGGTTGCCATTCTTATTCATTCTCATATCAAGGGGGCCGTCAAACCGCGTTGAAAAACCTCTTTCGGCCGTATCAATTTGCCATGACGAAATACCCAGATCAGCCAAAATCCCATCAGATGGCACAAACCCATAAAGCTTGGCGAAGTTCTTCAGATAACGAAAATTTTCGTTCACAAAAATCAGCCTTGTATCTTTTACCAAATTTTTAATCGCATCATTATCCTGATCAAACGCAAGAATTTTTCCTTCCTGAAGCTTTTCCAGAATCAGCCTCGAATGTCCTCCCCCACCGTAAGTTGCATCAACATAAATCCCGTTACCCTTTACATTCAGGCCATTAATAGATTCTTTTGCCAAAACGGGAATATGATATGTCATCTTCTACATAATATTATCGTTAATCTTACCCATCACTTCTTCGGCCAAATCAGAAAACTCTTCAGGTTCAGCATCCATGGTAGCTTCATATAACTCTTTCGACCATATCTCAATTCTGTTTCCATAAGCAAAAAGAACCAGCTGCTTGTCAACCCCAGCATACTCAGCAAGGGTTTTAGGCAATAACAACCGGCTTGCTCCATCACAAACAACTTCTGATGCACCTCGATAGAAATACCTCACAAATTCTCTGTTTTTCTTATTGTACAGATTAAGCGAATTGATTTCTTTGGTTATTTTCTGCCATTCACTGTCAGGGTATAAGGTTAAATTCTTTTCGAAACCCCTGTTAAGGACAAAACGCTCCTGGTCAGCTTCCGGCAGCTGCTTCTTAAGCCCGGCAGGTAACATGAACCTGCCTTTAGCGTCAAGTTTGCATACATATTCACCAAAGAGATTTGCCATATAGACTTACACTGTACAGTTTTAAAGTGTAAATATAAGGAGTTTTTTCCCACATTTTACCACTTTTCCCCACTTTGTTGATAACTTTTTAGCCAGGGATTATGTTTAACCCTAATCGAATGTATTTATATGTTTCATTATCAATAACTTGAATATTTTAAAGCTGACAGGAAAAAATATAAACCCCTGACAGATAATTACATTAATATTAATCATATATTTAGAAAAATGCTATAAAAAGATTTCGAAAATTATAGAGAAATAAGGAGAGGATATTTTACAATTTAATTATTGCCGGCTAAGTAAATAATTAATGGCTAAGAAATATTGTGCTTTACATCATAATCCTTAAGCATAGCAGGTAAACAAAAACATGCAAGTTTCGAAAAATTATCCTTAATTTTGTTGCTAAGGCAGTAAAAAATATAAGCATGCAGTTAGAGAGCAAAGGCACAAATCACACCTTACCAGACGAGATACCTTTCATTGATATCAATAAAGTATTCCGTAAAAAGGGAGGAAAACTATATCATTTTATTCCAAAATTTTTAATCCGTTATTTAAAAAAAACTATTCATGAAAATGAGTTGAATGATATTTTGCGTATTTACTCAGATAAACTTGATTTTGACTTTCTAAATTCCATCCTAACAGAACGTTTTACCGTAGATATAGAAGTAATAAATGAAGAGAATATACCCAAAGACGGTCGTTATATAATAGCTTCAAATCACCCGCTCGGCGGATTAGATGGAATGGCATTGATGCACGTAATCGGAAAAACACGCACAGACCTTAAGTTTTTTGCCAACGATATCCTTTTAGAGTTACCCAACCTGAAAAACCTTTTTGTACCGGTAAATAAACATGGCCGAACCAACCATGAAAATGTTCGGATTATTGAAGAATTGTATGAATCAGATCAGCTTGTTCTTATTTTTCCTGCAGGTTTGGTTTCAAGAAAACAAAAAGGTGGTACTATAAAAGATCTTGAATGGAAAAAAAGTTTTATTACCAAGTCCATTCAGCACAAACGAGATATTGTACCTGTCTATATTGATGGAAGAAATTCAGAATTCTTCTATAATCTTTCAAGATTTCGTAAAAGAATTGGCATCAATTTCAATATTGAAATGCTTTATTTACCCGATGAGGTGTTTAAGCAGGCAGATAAAAAGATGACCATTACTTTTGGAAAACCTATTCCTTATACTTTTTTCACAAAGAGTAAAAACCATAAAGAGTGGGCGCAATGGATGAAAGAGAAAGTATATGAAATGGCAAAGGAACCTGAAATTTAAAACATGTAAATATTTTATAAATATTTCCCCATTAAAAAAGCAAGAAACATGAAGGAAGAGATAATACAAGCCCTTGACAGGGAATTACTGAAGAAAGAGCTTACCAAAGAGAGATTTTTACGAACAACAAACAATGGGAATAATGAGATTTATGTGATTACCCATCACGATTCGCCAAATATAATGAAAGAAATCGGGCGGTTAAGAGAAATATCATTTCGGGCGGCAGGAGGTGGCACAGGGCATTCTGCTGATATCGACAATTATGATACTGACGAAGTACCCTATAAGCAATTGTTTGTTTGGGATCCGTCAGAAGAAGAAATAGTAGGTGGTTATCGTTATATTCTGGGATATGATGTAAAAAAAGATAACAACGGGAAACCCAAACTTGCTACATCGGGACTTTTAGATTATTCAGAAAAGTTTATAAACGAAATTTTGCCTGTTACCATTGAGTTGGGCCGTTCATTCGTACAACCCAAATACCAGCCATCAAGAGAATGCAGAAAAGGGCTCTTCTCTCTTGATAATTTATGGGATGGGTTAGGAGCATTGGTAATTGATCATCCGGAAATAAAGTATTTCTTCGGAAAAGTAACAATGTACGTCCATTTCAATCCAGTTGCACGGGATATGATCCTTTTCTTTTTACATAAGTTCTTCCCTGATACAGAAAAACTAACCTGGCCCATAGACCCATTAACTTATAAAACTGATGTTTCAGGCTTCGAAAAACTATTTACCGGATCTACTTTTGAAGAAAATCATAAGACCCTTTTCCAGGAAGTAAGAAAACTGGGAGAAAATATCCCACCACTTGTAAACTCATATATGGTTATCAGCCCATCTATGAGAACATTTGGCACTGCATTCAATGAAGAATTTGGAGGTGTGGAAGAAACAGGTATTCTTATAACAATTAAAGACATATACGAGGCCAAGAAAAACAGGCACATAAACACTTATAAAAAAGGTGAATAACCCTTTTCAGAGTTATTTACAATTAGTTTTATTAATGTTTGGATTTCTTCAAAAATATTCCTTAATCTAATCCCTCGTATGGATATTACTACAGCAGAGTTTATTAAAAGCTCAACACATTATAAGGATTGCCCCCCTGAAAACTTACCGGAGTATGCCTTTTTGGGTAGATCTAATGTTGGCAAGTCTTCTTTAATAAATATGCTGACAGGGTATGGAAAATTAGCTAAAACATCTGCATCGCCTGGAAAAACTCAGCTAATAAATCATTTTATTATCAACAACAACTGGTACCTGGCAGATTTGCCGGGTTTTGGTTATGCGAAAGTTTCTAAAAAACTAAGGCAACAGTGGGGACCTATGATTCAAAATTATCTGCTAAACAGGAACAACCTAATTTGCAGTTTTCTTCTGGTTGACAGCAGACATGAACCTCAAAAAAGCGATATCGAAAACATGGAATGGTTTGGCACAAAAGGCTTGCCTTTTGCTGTTGTTTTTACTAAAGCTGATAAACTAAGTTCCACGCAATTGCAAAGTAACATTGCCCATTACAGAAAAAAACTGGCCGAAAATTGGGATCCCCTCCCTGATATGTTTGTTTCCTCATCAGAAAAAAAAATGGGAAGAGATGAAATATTGTCCTTCATAGACCATTTTAACAACGCTTTCTCAGACAATAAATAATCCAAAAGTATTAACGGGGCCTATATCTTGAATCAACAAGTATTTCTCTCGAATCTTTTTTCTGAAAAATCAAGTCAAACAATGTTATTTCAGGATTTCTTTGCATGTAGTCTCTAATGATTTTCCAGCCGATAAAACTCCCCATTCGTGGTGCCGATCCGGCCGAAAAAGGTGCTGTAAAAGGAGAATCGCCTACAAATTTCTGCACCAACTGCCTGTCGGTACTGTAAAGCATGTCATTTTCGAGAATAAATGCCCAGGATGGTCCTTCGTTTTTAGTAGCCCAGTTTAATTGAGATTCTGTGTAGTAAATCTTCAAAGAATCGGGATATGATGGGAACATAGCATCAAGAAAATACAGAACTTTTCCCTCCTGAATCAAATAATCCAGCAGGCTCTCAGGGATAAAATCGGCCCGATGTATAAAATCTTTGGCAATGGTGCGCATTAATTCTACCGGAACAGCATCCGGAACAAATTTCACCCTTTTAAAAACCGGAATACCAATCCTGTCGTAATTTTTATACTCCTTCCCTAAAAACATATCCAGTCCAATAATAGCAATTCCATCCTGGTAAAAAACCGGGTATTCATAATCAATAGCCGACAGATATGAATAAATTTGCGGAATATTTGAATCCTTGAAATGATAACTAAAGTAGGTAAAAGCGTTAGTTAGTTCTACTTCTAAAGGTGAAAGATTATCCCACTGCTGAATTAAATCCTGGTATATTTCCCTGTTAAATTCATCGGTAATATAATCATACAATTGCTGCTGTCCCATAGCAGTATTGATTTCATCTCCAAGAAATAAGTAGTAGTCGTCTACGTGCATTTGAATTTCTTCTCCTAAATTTTCAGGATTTATTTCAAAAAGAACCTTCTCATAACGCATAATTTCTATGGGTTCAATTTCAACATCAGAAACATCAACATTGTAAGAATTTTTCTGTCTGCAGGATGCCATAAGCATCATCAAACCTATCAAAAAAACAGCAAATAAAGAAGACGACAATAACCTGTTTTTGAATTTAATCATAAGATTAGATATAATATATTCGTGAGAAGGTAGTTTTAAATATGGCTCAATTTTTGAAAAACAAAATATTCCAAGTAATATTGCACGATTTTAAAAACTCAAAAGTATGAAAAAAGTTGCATGTGCTATAACAATGTTTTTATTGATAACTGGTTTCAACTATACCAATGCGCAGAATTTCCGTTTAGGTTTAACAGGTTCTCCATCCATAAGCTGGTTCAAAAGCGAAACAGATGGCTATAATTCGGAAGGGGTAAGATTCGGAATTTCTTACGGACTATTATCAGAATTTGTTTTGGCTGATCAATATACTTTTGCCACAGGCATAAATGTAACCTATTTTGGAGGAAAGCTTGATTTTCCGATAGCTGATTCGCCCTCTGATATAAATCCATTTATTCAGAAAGAACGCACATACAAACTTCAAAATGTGGAAATACCCTTCACCCTAAAAATGAAAACCCGTGAAATAGGTTATAATACCTATTTTGCTAAATTTGGTTTTGGTGGAAGTGTAAACATCAGGGCAAAAGCAGATGACACTGAGTATAACCCGGGTGCAACAAACTCTTCTGTTAAAAAAGATATTGATATAAAGAGTGAAACGCCCCTATTTAGGGCATCAATGATTGTAGGTGTTGGATTTGAGCACTCTTTGGGTGGATCAACAGCCTTAATAGGAGGATTAACGTTTAACAATGGTTTTACAAACATTTTAAAAGGGAAAGATTATGCCAACATAAGAAACCAGCAGGCAAGAGCCAATTACCTGGAACTATCCCTTGGTATCATTTTTTAAAAAACATCAGGCAATTATGCTTAACCCTTATGCAAAATATGTAGATTGTATAAATTGTGGCAATGAGCTTACAAACATAAACGATCTGACATATCACACTCCCGATTTGGTTGAATGTGATTTCTGCGGGCAAAAATATCCCGGTCTGTCTCAAAAGATTAAAAAGGCAAAAGTATTTACAAGCCTTTTTTATATCATCCTTGCAATTTTACTTCTTTACTATACGTGGACTCTAACCCATAGCATCATTTCGGGGTTATTTGCGTTTCTGGCATTGTTGGTTTTATACTATTTTAGCCTTGGGCTGGCTATAAAAAATGTGGTCAGGTTTTAATGAAGCAAAAAAAGCCGGTTTTAAAGCCGGCATTTTTTTTACCAATCAGTTGTATATTTATGATTGAGTATTCTATAGGATCGTGATTCGCCTGTACGGTCTGATGTAAAATTTATAAAACCTGATAACATGGAGATTGTCTTGCCAGTTGATGAAATTTTTTCTGCATCAATAGGTTGTCTCACGTTCAGTTTAAGATGATGATCGCCTTTTCCCTGGAAACTCATACTAACATTATCAATTATCACGGCAGGGTGTCCGGGCCATTCGAGGGTTACTTTATCAATTGTAAAGGGTGCATCGTATTTAGAAACAACAGTAATATCAACAGTAGCTCCGGTAACCGCACTATCATTACCTGACTTGGCCCATAGTCTTATTGGTTCACTAACAAATACAGATGCTTTGTTGGCAGCTACATCGAAGAAAAAAGCTTTCTGAACATTTTTATTCCCAAAACGATATCGCACCAAAATATTATTTTCAGGGTCTTCATAACAGTTATAGTAATCATAGGAAATATGAACAATTTTATCTTTGGTTGATGTTCCTGATACACGGGCACATTCAGATGTAATCTGAGGCCGCTGGCTGGAAGAAACATAATCATCGCCGAATCGGAGGGCGTATTTTAATTCTCCCAGATCGCTTTCCAGCTCAACCAGTTCAATTTTATCATACAAATTCCGGTAACGGGTCATACCCAATTTTGCCTGGTCTTTTCGTCCATCAACAAAATAATCAGAAAGTATTCTCAGTTCAGCGATACTACTTTCTATATCTTCGATTCGATCAATCTGATCAACATTGTTCAGAAGTTCCTGCAATTGTTCTGTGAGTTCACGATCCCGAATTCTGAAGTCCATCACCAGTTTTTGCAGCTCAAAATTAGGAAACGGGTATTTTATATGATAGTTATAGATGACGGTTGAGCTGTTTCTGTCCTGAAGTTTTTCCCAATAAAATTCATCTACGTTGGCAAGGGTTATTCCCTGCAGGTAAGGAACCGGGCCAGATGTGCTTGAAACATTGGTAGCAAACCGTTCCATAAAAACCGAAACGTTATTGCTATAATTGGTTTCTTCGGTTTGCATTTCAGATGTTGCACGAACATTTTGTGCAACTGCATTAACAATATTTTCACGCACCATATTTAGAGCATTTCTTTGTGCATCCTGCACAGAGGCACCCGTTCCCACTACTATTATAAAGTCTTTCTCAAGTCCATTTACCCAATGTGGCTTTCTACCGCTTTTATCAACAACCCTGCTTTGTGCACTGCAGGCTACAACTGAGAATAAAGCAATAATAAAAAATAGATTCTTCATGGGTCTTCGTTTTTAAAATTTAAATGCGATTTGCTTTTAAATTAGCTTTGTTGCTAACTTTAGTAGGTTTTTTTTAAAATAATTGCCCATCTCCAAAAAGAGAGCAGATATTTTATCCATTACCTAATAAGAAACAGGGAGAAGCTAGTATAATTGCCAACTAACTCCTCCCAGAAAATAATTTACAAGCTGTATATTACGGAGTTGTATATCAGCTCAACAATCAAAGAGTGGAATTATGGCCTTTCATTAGAAAGATTCTCCATTTCCTCGTTAAAAATCTGCTCAAATTTCATTTTATCGTAATCAAGTCTTAATCTTTCATCTCTACTAATTTGAGATGAGACATTATTCAACAGATCATCTTTACCAACTTCAACGGCCATATATACTGAGTACTTACCCTCTTTTTCAAACGTTTTGTTACAAACTGTAGATACATTGTTTAATACCTGGTTTACAACAGAGCGGGTAAGGTCTTCAAATTTTTCTGCAAATTCGTTGGCATCACCAACTGTTATATCTTGTGTATAGCGGTCTGTGACAGATTTGATAGTACGGTTGATACTAGCAGCCAGCATCGCATTTGCATCAAGATTGGCTTTTCTTCTTGCAGAAGCAAGGTTTGTTCCTTCACCGATTCCTGTGCCTCTGAAGTGAGTCATATCGGAGTGATACTCTTCGTCGCTGCAGGGAGTGTTTACTTCTGTCCCCAGTCCACTATAGTCAACAGCTTCCTTTTTACTTTTACAGCTGCTGAAGAAAAATACAGTGGCCAAAACAGTCATGCCAAACATCAATTTGTTAAGTTGCATTGTTTTCATACGATTTACATTTTAAATGAATAAACTATTACTTAGATTGTGAAAAGGTGTTGTTTAAATGGTTCAACAGAAATTTAATTTTTATATAGCCAGCTCCAGTCAAAATATTTTGCTGCACCCCAATATGCCCATGATCTGGCAATATCGCGTCCGGCTTCAATTCTCATTTTTTCCAGATCTATCTGATCGTCGTATTGCTTCATTTTAAATTCCCAGGAATTACCACCTTCACCTTCAACAGCAGATGTTATGGTTGTTACCAATCTTTCTGCCTTCTCGTAGCATTGCATATCAGGAGTAATTTTAGCAAGACTTGCAGCCGTCTTATCGAGATCTTTGGCAGCCCATGCAGCCTGCCCTTCAGAAAGGTATTCGGTACATTTCTGGTCGGCATATTGTTGATATAAATCAGCTGTCAGGGTCATACAGGTATTAAAACATTCTCTACTTACATCCGGAACTGACATTAGCAAAAACAATGCCTCTTCATATTGTTGCTGAGCAGCAAGAGCTTGTGAACCAGAAATAATAACATCGCATTGAGAATTGTAATACTCAATAATTTTTTCCTTACCTTTTTCTACAAATCCACGAAACTGACCCTGTCTGGGGTTCAGATTGCGTAATGCCTGAGAATAGGCTCTGTCTTCTGTATTACCCACGCCGCGAAGTTCCATGCTCGTTTGGCTAAAAATATTCTGACTAACGGCATCAACAATATAAAGGCTTACTTCCAGGGTCATTGCAATTTGAGGAGGTGCTGTAGGTGTTACATCTTGTGTAATGATAGAAATTACAGGAACCATAGCAAACTGGGCTCTCTCTTCGGTAGCTCCAAGTCCGTTTTGGCTGGCAATCTGCATCATTTTATTTTGCAGCATTCGTTGCGAATTAGCAGGAAGCCCGGCGGCATCAGGTACAATTGCAGCAATAGCAACCCGCCCCAGATCATCGGTTTTACCCTGACTATTCTGAGCATTGGATGCAGTGAATGTCATTAGAATAATTGCCAAAAACAAGAGTATAATTTTCATATTTGTAAGTTTAATGTTAATATAAAATTATCTTTCTCCAACTATAAGCCAGGCTTCTCCAAGGCCTCGAAGATATATCTTGGAATCTATATTCAGGTTTTGTTTCAGATGCCGCCTGAGGTCGCTGATAAAACTACGTGTGTCTACAGCTCTCTCTCTGCCCCTGCTATCAATAATGGTTGTTGGAATTCGAACCTGTTCAAGCCTCATCATTGTGCTGGATGCGTCAGAAAGGTTAAATCTGCCCTGAACTGTATTATCGTAAAACCAGTCGTCAATATGTTCAAGCAACTCCTTTTCATCACCATCATATTCAAAATAGGTTTCCAAATCACCATCATACCAGTTATCCCACACCCTAACAATTACACTCACTTCCCTACCATTGGCAAACATATCGTCAAAATGACGTTGCAAGCCAGCATTAAAGCCATCCATATAACTGAGCACGGCTTCTTCCAGCAGTAGTTCGGGAGTGGCAGCAGTTGATGGAGCACCAGAACCAGCTGCTCCTGAAACCTGTTTCGACGTATAGGCATCCAAACCTCTAAGATTAAATGTTATATATCTTTGGGGGCCCTGCCTTTTTATTTCAAAACTCAGATCGAGAATAATATCGGCCTTTGCTGTTCTTTTCAAAACATCGATTGGGCTTTCAGCCACAGCCGATCCGGAAGACGAAGAAGCAATCATAGCAACTTCAGCAGCCTCCTGCTGCATGCTTCTCAGTTCCATTTCAAGATCTTTTAAAGGAAATCCTCTATCTGCCATTATCTGCCCCATCTTGGTAATAACCATTCGCAGATCAGGGTCTTGCTGCATGGCAGCTTGATAGTCGGGTAGGGTTTGGCTTGCTCCCATTGCTTCAAACTCCATTTTATATCCGTTGCTGATACAATACTGATCGCTGGGAACCACCATAATTGTAGGCTTTTTTGCCTGACTAAAGAGATTAAGGCCAGAAAATAAGATGACACATAAAATAAAAAGTTTTTTCATAAGCTTAAATATTAACTATTACTTAGAATAATGATAGTAGAAAGAAAGATCCTTTTCAACGTTATCTTTTATTGATAATTAAAACCCGGAATCTAATCTGCGGGCCACTCCATCTGCTTCAAGTTGTCTTCTCAGATTATCGTACATTACCTGCACATATATGGCTACTTTGTAACCACTGGGCCGACTCATTCGCAAACGGTCCTGCCCACTGGGCATGCCATCTGTTGTAAGATTGATAAACCGGATATATTTACCATCGGAGGCAAAAAAGTCGTCAAAGTAATCGGCATGAGTATCACCGGCGGACGGATCAGTTAATATAGCTGGTGTAGCGGCGGCACCATGCCCACCGGGAATACCTCTAAAAATTACGGAAGCTACAGCGTTCATTTTTGCCTGAATAATGGCATCTTCCACCCTTTTCCCATAACCCCAGACTTTCATAATTTTTGTTCCATCCTGGCCAACACCAATAATTTCAACTTCATAATTTTCACTGCTGCTGTAATGTGCTTTTCTATCCCGGCGAGAGTGTCTTGCCTGCGAAAATACGGTTTCTGACAGAATAAATGTAAAAACAAAGGCCATTACCAAATAACTGGATTTTTTCATAAGTATTGGATTTGAGATTCGTAATTTTAACAAGTGCTTTGAAATATTTTAAGAAATGTAACACAAGAAGGTTAAAACATAATTTTTATTCCTAACATGGTTGACACACCACCTCTTTCAGAAAATAAATCAGACCATGGAATTTCAGAAACAGTGCCACTTTCGTTTTCTGCATCGGTTACAAAGTTGTAAGATCCTAAACCGCCGATAAGCTGAAAATTGTGTGCCAAATTCAATGCCAGATTGGCTCCTGCCCTAAAGAAATATGCCTGAATAGCATCATCTTCTGAATAAGTATCATTTGATGCCCCTTCTACACCCACACCGATATATGGCCTTAGCTCAACATTTCGCATCAGCTGCATCCCTTTGGCAAGTCCGCCACTAACACGAAGCATTGAAAAGTCTTCATTGTAATATGGAGAATAAGCTTCATCTAAGCCCAGATCAACGTAAACAAAGAATGACCTGATGCCGGTAAAGCGGCCTGTTCTAATATCAGCCCGGCCATAAAACCCGCCTATTTCACCAATTTCGCCACCAAGGGTAACTTCGATTCCAAAATCATTTCGCTGCACCAGGGTATAACCTTCTTCAAGTCTTGTACCGGCTACCTGGTAAAACTGAGATGTTCCCATTTCACCTGTCGCTTCGTGCCGGTTATCATGAATTTTAGAAGATGATTTTGCCCTGATTACTCCCCTTCTCACCTGTCGGGTGCTATTAGTCCGGGAGTTATAAACGTGCTCATAAACGAAAAATCTAAAATCGGTTTTTAGCCCTTCCTTTAGCCCTATTTTTGCTCTCAGAGGCCTTCTTCCGTAGAGAGGAGTAACAACTTTAAAGGCATCTACCTTCATTTCAAGATTATACAAAATGTCATTATAAGATTTCTGAACCAGATCCTGCATTAGCTGATCTTCGCTTTTAGAGCCGTATTGTTTGGTTTGAGTACTTCTTACAGATGTTGATACCATTGTAACAAATTCTAAAGGTATTTCAAGATTATTAAAGGCATTTTTCTTAAAATTCTTTGCATCAGTAAGATCATCATCATAAATCCATGTGTCATAAAAAGCTAAACGGGTTTCCTCATCAAAATCAATCCGGTAAAGGTAACCTGTAGCATTGCCCCGCCAACCTTTCAGGCTCTCTTCATCAGCCTCAGCCATAGACTTAATATCGTTCAAATCAATTACGAGAATATAACTTTTATTCACTAACCTATTCCCTAAATCTTCAAGAGCAGCATCACCTCTTCTCGATGATGCTGCCACAATATAATCTGCATCGGTGGCTGTAAAACGACCCCTCTGGTGAACCAGCTCTACATCCATTGTGCCATCAGGCTGCCGGTTGTACCATTTGGCAATAATATCGCGACCTAAATTTCTTTTGTTCAAATCGCTCTTTAAAGCCTCGGCAACAGCAGTGGGCAACAAACTACCTCTTGAAAAAGAAGTGTTGAATAATAACCCCGACAAATTATGATTGTCATATTTATCGGAAAAGGAAAGATTTTCTACCTTTTGTTTAGCCAGAGACCAATGGTTACCGCCCTGATCAATAAACATTACGGTAATAGAATTTCGCAAATAGCTCTCTGGTATTGCACTTTGATTATTTGATGTCTGTTGAGCAAATAACCAAAGAGGAAACAAAAAACCCAGCAAAACAAGTAGTTTCTTCATAGAATATCAATTTTGGTATTTATTTTGATTAAAGATCTCAAAATGCCACAGGGAATAAATATTATTGAATAGACATTTAATTTATCTTACTTGTAAGAAAATCAGATAAAACAATAACTTTCTATAACGAAATAATTGCAAACACATCACAAATGTATAAAAAAACGTTAAAGAAAATTCTATTTTTTCTAAAAATAATATGAGATTTTTAATAAATATTTTTTGGTGCCGTATTATTTCAAAAAATTGTTTTATCAACAATCATTTTACGTACATTTCAATAAAACCAACCAACCCTATGTTTCCACTATCACCATAAATCAATTGCTTATTCAGGTATAAAAATTTCATACTTTTGTTTTATAAATCAGTCTCAAAAATATTTATAATGAAAAAAGCAGCATTTTCAATCATTTTATTATCCTTCATACTTAGTTTGCAAACGGTTGGACAGGATTCGAGAACCTTAACAGCAGCAAAAAAAAGTTTTGATTCTGCCGAAAACAACTATAAAAAAGAGAATTACCGCGAAGCAGCCCAGGAATATGAAATTGTTGTACAAACGGTTCCAGTTTCAATAGATTCACGAAAAGATCTTGAAATGAGATTAGAAAGTCTCATAAAGCTCACAGATATCTATTTATATCATAAGATTAATATTACTGATGCATGCAGAAATATTCACACTTTTATGAGTAATATGAACTCGATCCGTAATAAAGGAGTTTTAAGAGCCAACAGGTTACTATATTTTCAGCGAATAGAAAAAGAATTTGAAGCAGAGAAAATACCTAAATGCGAAAACTATCAGAATATTGATGATGACATGCAAAATTTCGAAAGAAAGTTTAATGAGGAATTTGATTAAGAAATCGTTACACCAACTTTTCTTTACCTTTTAAAATCAGAATAATAACCCGCAAACTCATTACTCCTTCATAAATCTAATTCTCAAATAAAATATCAATGAAAATTGCCCTGGCTCAATACAACTATCACATAGGAAATTTCGAGTTTAATACAAAAAAAATAATTGAAGGAATAGAAAAAGCAAAAGCGGCAGAAGCAGACCTTGTGGTTTTTTCAGAATTATCAGTATGTGGCTATCCATCGGGTGACTTTCTCGAGTTTAATGACTACATAAATAAATGCTATAAAGCTGTTGATGAAATAAAAGAACACTGCAGCGGTATTGCTGCTATAGTGGGAGCACCAGACAGAAATACCCTAAGAAAAGGAAAACCCTTGTTCAATGCAGCCTTTTTTCTTGAGAACAAAGAAATAAGGCATGTGTATAGAAAAGGATTGCTTCCCAACTATGACATTTTTGATGAATACCGGTATTTTGAGCCTTCTGTTACCTTTGAAAATATCGATTTTAAAGGGAAAAAAATAGCCCTGACCATTTGTGAAGATCTTTGGAATCTTAACGACAACCCCTTATATGTAGGTAATCCCATGCAAATTCTTTTTGAAAAAGGAGCTGAGATAATGATTAACATTGCAGCGTCACCTTTTTCATGGAATCATGGCTATACAAGAAAAAAGATGCTTGCAGAAAATGCCAAACGTTACAATCTGCCCCTTTTGTATGTAAACCAGATAGGAGCGCAAACAGAAATAATTTTTGATGGAGGCTCAATGGCAATAAGTTCGAGCGGGGAAATTATTAAAGAGTTAAACTCTTTTGATGAAGATTTTGTCATTTTAGATCATGATGAGCTTGATAGCCAAAAAGGAATACTTCCGGATACGAAAGCAGATGACAGAAATAAAATATCGAACATTTATCAGGCTCTTGTTTTGGGTGTGCGTGATTATTTTACTAAACTTGGTTTCAAACAAGCCATTCTGGGATTATCAGGAGGTATCGATTCGGCGGTTACCTTTGCTATTGCCGCCGAGGCATTGGGTAATCAGAATGTTTTGGGAGTTCTAATGCCTTCAAAGTTCAGTTCAGACCATTCTTTGGAAGATGCACGCCAGTTGGCAGAAAATCTTAATTCACCCCATTATATCATACCTATTGAAGAACCGACGGCAAGTTTTGAACTACAGCTAGAACCATATTTCAAAGGTCTCCCTTTTGGAATTGCCGAAGAAAATATTCAGTCGCGCACAAGGGCTGTATTGCTAATGGCTCTTTCCAATAAGTTTGGGCATGTATTGCTCAACACATCAAACAAAAGTGAAGCAGCCGTTGGATATGGCACATTGTATGGTGATATGTGCGGAGGGTTATCGGTTTTGGGTGATGTTTATAAAACAGATGTATTCCGATTGGCCCGGTTTATCAATCAAGATAAAGAAATTATACCCGAGAATACGATTGTAAAACCTCCATCAGCTGAATTAAAGCCAGACCAGAAAGATACAGATTCACTTCCCGAATATGATATTCTCGATAAAATACTCTATCAGTATATAGAGAATAGATTGGGTCCTTCAGAGATTATTCAGCTTGGCTTTGATCCTAATTTAGTAAACCGGATTCTGAAACTGGTAAATACCTGCGAGTACAAAAGATACCAAACCCCACCCGCCCTGAGAGTTAGTCTGAAAGCCTTTGGCATGGGCCGTAAAATGCCAATAGTAGCGAAATACCTGGGTTAACACTCCTAAATAAAACCTAAGCATTTTTACTCATGAGTTAGCGTATTTATACGCAAAGATTCCGACAGCCTTAAACTTATCTTTATAAACTATTTTGTGGACATCGAACCCTATCATAAAGGGTTTGCTGCAAATAACTGTTTACTCATTCAAAAACTTCTATGTTATGATAAAAGCGCTTGATGAAAGTATTTGGCTTTTTATTGCAATATTGACAACAGTTATAAAATTTTCATCCTGTGAAAAAAATGATGCTGACTTTTCAAAAACATCTATTGAAGGCATTGCCTGTGATGCTATAAGCTTTGAGCATCTTTCAGGAGCCAATATATCTTTACAGCAATCAGTCGAATCTTCTAATTCGCCTTTATTAAAAGAAACATTAGTTGATGAAAATGGAAATTATTCATTTTATAACGTTTCACAGGGACAATATAACCTTGTCATTACTCACAAGGGATATAAATCTATGTTTTCGAACCAAATTTCCATAAATAACACAGGGGGTGCTTTTGTGGCCTTTTTGCCTGTTGTTGAAAGCCTTGCTGCGCCTGTGGGTGGCATATCGGGTATTGTAAGAAATACTGCCGGAGATGTACTATCCAATGCAAGTATTGCGATTAGTGCGCAAAACGAACAAATTACCAACGGATACTTTTCTTCCGTATCATCAAATGAAAACGGACAGTACTACATCGGAGCAATTCCCCTGCAAACAACCGCAGAATTTAAGGTAAGATGCATTTATGAAGGTTATGAAATAGAAATCATTCAAAACATCAGTATTTTGCAAAATGAAATGGTTGTTATCAACTTTGAATTGACCGAAGCCCCACCACCCACGAAGGTATTTTACGAAGGTTTTGAAAAAACACTGACAGGCTGGGAAATGGATGGATTCTGGAATTTATATTCCAGTGAAACTGTTTTTAATACTCAATATCCTGATTATATTCTTCTTGCCCCCAATGATCATTCTGAAGCGGCTTTGCCGCCACCATACAAAGGAAACTCAGGTATGTGGTATGGCACTATAGAAACAGGTAATTATTTAGGAGAACAAAGCCCGTATGATTATGAATTGTCAGGAGGAACCAGTGTCGCCAAGAATAGAGGTATACTAATTTCACCTATCATCAGCTTATCGGATATTAAAGAAGCAAGCTTTAATTTTTGGTCATGGTTCGAGATAGAAAGTGTTAATCCTAATCAAGCCGGCTATGATCTGATGGAGATTTATGTTATTAAACCTTCTGGTGAATCGGTTCAGTTAGGGAAATTAAACCCCTATACCGATCCCATTATTCCCGACAGAAAATCCATTCCCTTTACGTCAGGGGGATTCAATCAGCTTCCTTCCTGGAAATATCATGAGTTTGACCTTACCAAATATGTAAGTACTTCTATTCGCTTACAATTTGTTTTTGATACCAGGGATGGGCTTTACAATGGTTTTAGAGGATGGATTATTGACGAAATTACCGTAACAGACAAAGGACTGTCTGAAACCCAATCTAATTGTTACATTCCTTTGCCATTAATGCAAAAAAGACCAGAATAATACAAAAAAGGCTGCAAATTAAATATCTACAGCCTTTTATACTTTCTATGTAAAATGATAATAACTTCTTATTGGAAAATAATCAGTATTAATAAACATTCATATTAATAGCCTCAACCGATTTTACTTCGGGTATTGCTTTTTTCATAGCCTGTTCAACACCTGCCTTCAGTGTCATGGTGCTCATTGGACAAGACCCACAGGCTCCTAAAAGTTCAACATTTACCACATTATCATCGGTAAGTTCCACAAAACGAATATTACCTCCGTCAGCCTGCAAATAAGGCCTGATTTGGTCAATCACGTTTTCTACTTTTCTTATCATTTCAGCATTTTGTTGTTCGGTCATAAGAGTAAATTTAAGGATGAATATAATTATAAGATAGATTAGTTTTAGAGAAATTCAATATTATAGTAACCCCTAATGAGTAATTGTAACAACCTTACTTCTCATACCAGCATTCAATTTAGAAATTTCACTGGCAAGGTTTCCGGCAATCTTATCAAAATAGGCTTGAGCTGAATTGTTCGAATCCAAAGCAGCGGGTATGCCCATGTCACCCGACTCACAAACGCTTTGAATTATGGGTACTTCACCAAGAAATGGCACATTCATTTTTTCAGCAAGTTTTTTACAACCATCTTTTCCAAAAAGGTAATATTTATTATCGGGTAACTCAGCAGGTGTAAACCAGGCCATATTTTCAACCATTCCTAATATCTTAACTCCTACTTTCTGGTTTTCAAACATCGAAACAGCTTTTCGTGCATCGGCTAGAGCCACTTCCTGAGGCGTGCTAACCACAACTGCACCGGTTAAGCCAAGTGTTTGGACTATAGTAAGATGAATATCGCCGGTTCCGGGAGGTAAATCAATTAACAGATAATCCAGTTCGCCCCATTCAACATCGGTAAAAAGCTGTTTCAGGGTACCGGCAGCCATTGGGCCACGCCACACCAAAGCACGTGTAGCATCTACAAAAAAGCCGATAGAAACAATTGAAACCCCATGCTTCCTTAAAGGCAACACCTTGGTTTTTCCATCTACATCCACAGTTGTTAACTGATTATCAATTGCTCCAAACATTAATGGAACTGACGGCCCGTAAATATCTGCGTCTACCAAACCAACTTTTGCTCCCGTTCTGGCAAGAGAAACAGCCAGGTTTGCAGCTACTGTAGACTTACCAACACCCCCTTTCCCACTGGCAATAGCAACTATATTTTTAACTCCTGGCAGTAACTCTGAATCGTTTTTAGTTTTACCTGTTGTGCTTGATTCCATTGTTATTTCTACAATAGCCTGAGCATCTACCAATTCCTTTATCGCCTTTTCGCAAGCGCGTTTCATACTGTCTTTAAATGGGCAGGCTGGTGTAGTAAGTACTATTGTAAATGAAACATTTTTCTCTTTTACTTCCAGGTTTTTGATCATTCCAAGAGCAACAAGATCCTTTTTAAGGTCAGGTTCTATCACTTTGGAAAGTGCAACTAGCACATTTTCAACATTTAAAGTCATTATATTTATTTAGATTAAATTTAAGTAAAAATAATACTTTTTTGAGTTGTAACAAAATAAACAATAAGGGATCAGGGAAAGCTGTTGCATTTAACAATATGATCAGTAACAGGTACAATTTGAAGGTCGTGGCAAATTATTATCCAAAAACTGAAGATTATTAGGATAATTCGATCAATGGATCCCAAAAATGAGAAGAGAAATTCTGAATGCAATCATCAACCACTTTAATACCTTCGTTTTCGAGAAGTTGCTGCATCAATTCGGGCATTCCAAAGTGATGCTTTCCTGTAAGCATACCGTTGCGATTAACAACCCGGTGAGCAGGTAAAGAAGGATCGTAAGTGTGCGAATGGTTCATAGCCCAGCCCACCATACGTGAAGAACCTTTGCTGCCCAGGTATGTAGCAATAGCACCATAAGAAGTAACCCTTCCGAAGGGTATTTGCTTAACAACATCATAAACCCGTAAAAAAAAAGATTGCTGAATGGGGGGCATTTAAGTATTATTTTTATCGAGACTAAATTTAATAAAGCAAATATTCATTCCTTTTTCCAGAAAGATAGATTCGTAAAAAGTTCTGATGCCTAATATCACCGGATTCGTATTCCCCGGATTACTATATAAATCGGAGGTAGCAAAATGAAGTTGATGATTATTTTCTTCAATAACTTCCAGTGTATATTCAAACAAAGAAATGTTATCGGTTTTTAGATAAATAAAGCCTCCTGGTTTTAGAAATTTACGATAAATATTGAGAAACCTTTGAGAAATAAGCCTTTTCTTTTCTCTTGGCTTATTAGGCTGGGGGTCAGGAAAGGTAACCCAAATTTCAGAAACTTCATGAGTGCCAAAAAAGTATTCCAGTTTTTCGGCTTGGATGCGTAGAAAGCCAACATTTGTCATCGCATTTTCAAGAGCATGTTTGGCACCTGTCCAAATACGATTCCCTTTAATATCAACTCCTAAAAAATTAATTCCTGGCCATGCACTGGCCAACCCCACCGTATATTCACCCTTACCACAGCCCACTTCAAGAACAATGGGGTTATTATTATAAAAAAACTTTTGCCCCCATTGTCCCTTTAACGGATGATCGCTAACTGGATAGCGATAACCAGGTTGAACAACATTGGCAAAAGTATTTAACTCAGAAAATCTTCTTTGCTTTTTCTTAGGCACTTTAAAAAATGGCTTGAGAATTCAGGACAAACAACAAACTATCGGTGTAGTATCCAGGAATTGGGATTGATTTCTTTAGCCATATTTAATTCGCGTTCTGCTTCGCTAAGATCATAGTAATAGCCATAGGAAACCCGGTAAAAACCAAGCCTGTTTATCGGAAATACACTGGCTGTGCGTGCACCTTCTGTTCTTAATTCTTCGGCAAGGATTAGGGCACTATGCTCTTCTTCAAAACTTCCAACTATAATGTAATATACCTTTCTGCCACTTTCGGGAGGTGGTGGAGGAATAGTCGGGTCGAATTCTTCTTCGGGCTCATCAATAACAGGTTCCTGCTCCTGCTCAGCAGCCTGATACTGGGTATCTTGATCTTCAACTATTTGTTCTGTTTCAGTTTGTTTATCCTTTTTCCACACGATTGATTTGTCGCCAAAGATATACTCAAAGTTTAGCGCCAAAACCAGAATAATAATCAAAAGGGGTACAACCGTTAAGGCAATCCATTTTAAAGCAGGGGGTAACCCTCCTTGCTTAACGGATTCATTTTTTTCCTTGTACTCGTTGGAAGCATCTGTTTTTTGCCCAATTGGTTCGTGAATACTGCGGGAACGTTGGCCTAGTGGGACACTGGCAGGTCTTTTCGGCTCTTCAGCTAAATCTTCCTTTGTTGGTTCAGCTTCATCGGAAACCGGCTCTTCTGATTGAGATTGTTCTGGTTCTTCGGATTCTTGCCCGGGAGTTGAATCATGAGGCTGTACTTCTTCCAAAACTTTATCGAGTTCAGATTTTGCTTCTTCTTCAGATTTTTTGGCAGGCTCTTTAACGCTGCCCAAGCCCGCAGCATCATTTAAATAATTGATGCTTCGATCGGGGTCAAAAAGGATTTGACCTGATGGATCTAAAGAAAAGAACCCAATATTTTCAAGTTCAACTTTTTTCCCTGACTTTAAAGAATTTTGCATTTCTGTGACAAAGTTTGACACAAATTCTTTGGCTTCCTGGCTCGAAATACCTTCTTTCATTGCAATATATTCGGTTAGCAGGCCGCCACCTGACTTGTTTTTATCATTAAAAGTTATCACCTTAGAAGGAGACTCAACTTTTTTAAGTTCAGGAATAAACTTGGCAGGAATATATTTTGTAGAAAATTCGCCCAACTGCGGAAGGATTACAAAATCATTTTCAAACAATAGTTCGCTAATGTACTTACCAATTTTCATAATTCATGTTTTTAGAATATTAATTACCCACCTTGACAAAAAGAACACCTTGATTATATTCTTAATTTAAAGGAAGGGAAGAAATGCAAAATGTTTCTTAAGATCAGATTTTATTAAATGTTTTATACGCATAAAGATGAACAAAGTTATGCAAAGCTATCCAAAAAAATCAATTATTGTTTTATTTAGCATTCAAACGATCAATATCTTCGGGAGTATCAATACCAAGGGATTCAAACTGGGTTTCCATAACATGGATACCTAAACCATTTTCAAGCCAGCGAAGCTGTTCCAGTGATTCAGCCTTTTCGAGTGAAGTTTGTTTAAGTGTGATAATTTTTGATAATGTTTGATATCGATAGGCATAAATACCAATATGCTTAAAAAACCTACCCTTTTGTAACCACAGATTTTTATCCACACCGCGGTAATATGGCAGAGGAAAACGGCTAAAGTAGATTGCCCTGTCAGCAGCATCAGTAATTACTTTAACAATATTCTCATTGAAAAGTACATTTTGATCGGTTATCATCCTTTTTAATGTTGCAATATGCACATCAGGGTTTTCAAAACACCGGCATAAATCTTCTATCTGCGCCGGCTCAATAAAAGGTTCATCACCCTGCACATTTACAATTACATCCTGATTATCTAGAGGGAAATCCTTTTGCATTTTCTCTACTGCTTCGAAGCATCTATCAGTGCCACTAGGATGAGTGGATGATGTAAGCACAACTTTACCAAATTCAGATACATGATCATAAATGCGTTGATCATCTGTTGCTACTATAACGGCAGAAAGAGAGCCGGCTTTTTCAACTCTCTGGTAAACTCTTTTTATCATGCTTACACCATTTATCAAAATCAGAGGTTTACCCGGCAATCTGGTAGAGCCGAATCGGGCTGGTATAACACATACATACTTCATATAGAATATAATTGAATGCTTTATTGATGCGACTAAAAAAGACCATGAATTTCTGCATCAATTTTTTGTATAACCTCGGCAAGATCAGATATTTTTTCAGAAAATTTATTATTATCAACATCAATTACAAGTAATTTGCCTGAGCTATAAGTATCGATCCATTCGTTATACCGTTCATTAAGTCTTTTTAGATAATCCAGCCTGATGGTATTTTCATAATCCCGGCCTCGTTTTTGAATTTGGTTAACCAATGTGGGTACTCCTGCTTTTAAGTAAATCAGCAGATCGGGTGGATCAATAAAAGAATTCATTAGTTCAAAAAGACTGGAGTAATTTTCGAAATCACGCGAAGACATTAAGCCCATTGCATGAAGGTTAGGGGCAAAAATATAGGCATCTTCATAAATCGTACGATCTTGAATAACCGTTTTCCCGCTTTTTCTGATATCCACAATCTGACGAAAGCGGCTGTTTAAAAAATAAACCTGAAGGTTAAAAGACCATCGCTGCATATCTTCATAAAAATTATTGAGATATGGATTGGTTTCTACATCTTCATAATGAGCTTCCCAACCGTAATGTTTGGAAAGCAATCCTGCAAGGGTAGTTTTTCCCGAGCCAATATTTCCGGCAATGGCTATATGCATTAAGCTATTTATTTATGGTTACCAATAAGATGATGCTACTAAAAGGATATCTCTGAAAAACTGTATTTTCTTAATGACTCTGTGGTTTGAATGTAGATTGTTTTATTGTTTGCAAGAAAAAAATGATCTACATGAGTTTCTGGTAACAAAAATACGTTTTCCTGATCAAGAAA
This sequence comes from Sphingobacteriia bacterium, assembly GCA_011390785.1. Taxonomy (GTDB): domain Bacteria; phylum Bacteroidota; class Bacteroidia; order Bacteroidales; family UBA7960; genus SKVR01. The sequence goes on along the minus strand of JAABRR010000003.1, from coordinate 42,279 downwards.
AAAATCATACACATGAAGATTATTGGCTTTTCTGTAAATAATTTTATCATTTCGAACCTGAAAAGATTCAATTTTTAATTCTGAAAGGGTAAAAAGATAATTTGCATGCTGGTCAAAAACCCATAATCCATTATCGGCAGCCATAAAAAGCCTGTTATTATTTTCAACCATATAGGCGACTTTGCCCGGGATTTCAGGATTTAGACTCATATCGATACTTACAGCCTGTTTCAGCAAATTATGATCAAATCTAACCAATTTAAAAATATCAGGAAACCAGGCCCAGAAACCATTTTTTATTGATTTACAGGCCATTTCAGGCTGAGTATTTGATAATAATTGGGTTGGAGAAACCTTATTTCTTTCTGTTAAATTGTTATCAAGAAAAACAATATTCCCAAAATCCCTAAAAAATATAAGGATATTTAACGGATCAAAGACATCAACAAACAAATTGGTACCTGATTGACGATTGGTGTACGAAATACTTTTGCCGTGGGTATCCATTTTTGTCAACACTCCATTGGCCAGGAAATACAGATTTCCGATTGCATCTACACCAAGAAATTTTCCATCTGATTGAAATTCCTTTTCCAGGGAAAAAGATTGGGCGGTAAGAGTTTTAGTTGGAAAGGTGTAGAAGACTATTATCAGCCATAACCATAAACACACCAAACATTTCTTATAAAGCGAATTTGGATATTTCATCTACATATTTTCGGTTATTATAAAGCCTTGGGACTTTATTTTGCCCCCCAATTTTGCCTTTCGACTTTAACCAGTTAAAAAAAGTCCCTACCGGAAGAGATATAACTTTTGGCTTTTTCAATAAAATATCAGCCGTACGTTTGGCTTCGTAATCAGAATTAATATTTTGCAATTCGTTATCCAGTACATTGATAAAATCATCCATATTATCGGGTTCTTTCTCGAACTCAATTAAATACTCATGGGATGCAGAATTATTGTCTTCAAGGAAAACAGGTGCAGCGGTATATTCGCTGATTATGGCATTGGTAGCTTTACAAGCAGTATCAAGAGCCTTTTCAGCATTATCAATAATTACCTCTTCGCCAAAAGCATTGATAAAATTCTTTGTTCTGCCCGATATTTGTATTCTGTAGGGATTTGTGCTCGTAAACTGAATGGTATCACCGATCATATATCGCCATAAGCCCGCATTTGTAGTAATAACCATGGCATAATTAGTATCAGTTTCTACCTGGTCAAGAGACAAAGCGTGGTGATTTTCATTTTCAAGTTCATCCAAAGGAATAAACTCATAGAAAATTCCATAATCGAGCATCAGAAGCATTTCATTAGAAAAAGGCTCATCCTGAATGCCAAAAAATCCTTCTGATGCATTATAGGTTTCAAGGTACCACATTTGATCTGATGGTATCAGTTTCTTGAACTGCTCACGGTAGGGTGCAAAACTTACACCGCCGTGAATAAACAATTCAAGATTAGGCCAAATTTCAAGAACATTTTTACGTCCTGTAATTTGCAAAACTCTTTTTAACAGCATAAGATTCCATGAAGGAACACCACTTAAATTGGTAACATCTTCCGTTATTGTAGCATTGGCAATTTTATCGAGTTTTACTTCCCAGTCATCCATAAGAGCAATAGAAATATCGGGTGTGCGCATTAGCTGAGCCCAAAAGGGGAAGTTCTGTACCAATATAGCAGAAATATCGCCAAAATAAGAATTACTGTTAAACTCGCTAACCCGGTGGCTACCTCCCATTACAAGTCCCTTGCCGGTAAATATTTCAGTGTCGGGCCGGGAATAACAATAGAGAGCCAGCATATCTTTTCCCCCTTTCATATGGCAATCTTCGAGAGCTTCGTTACTAACAGGAATAAATTTACTTTTATCGCTGGTGGTTCCACTTGATTTAGCAAACCATTTTATTTCTGTGGGCCACAGAAGATTTTTCTCTCCCTTTCTCAACCTTTCAATGTAAGGTTTTACCTGCTCATACTCCTGAATGGGAACTCTTTGCTGAAAGGTTTCAATACTGGTAATCGAATCGAAATCGTACTTCTTACCCCATTCTGTGTTTTTAGCCTTTTCTATCAAGTCGAACAATAAATCATTTTGCACCTGATGTGGATTTTCTTTAAACAGATCAATCTGAGAAACACGCTGTTTCAAAAACCAGGCAATAACACTATTGAGAAGCGGAGACATAGCAAAAAGGTTTGATTATATTAATTAACAGGCAAATGTAAGGATTATGAGGTCAAACAAATTTGATTTTATAATCTTTTATAGGAAAAAAATGCTCAAAAAATGTTTTATATGATTAGGCTAAAAAAATTAAAATTAAAATTTTATAGATAAAAAATGAGATATTGCGAAATTCATTCTTAATTAAAAATAAATAATTGTTAGGTTTGTAAGAAAAAAATGATTGTTTTCCCCAACTGCAAAATAAACCTGGGTTTACATATTTTCTCCCGTCGTGAAGATGGATTTCATGAAATAAAAACCCAGTTCTACCCATTATCGCTAAACGATTGCCTTGAAATCATTCCTCATGAAAAAGGAGATACAGTTTTTAGCAGTTCCGGAATATCCATTCCTGCCAATGGAGAAAAAAATCTTTGTGAGAAAGCTTATGATTTAATTAAAGCCGAATACAATATTCCACCCATTAAAATTCATCTTCATAAAAATATTCCCATCGGAGCCGGACTGGGAGGTGGAAGCGCTGATGCAGCCTATGCATTGCTATTGTTAAATGATTTTTTTTCTCTTTCTATTTCAAAAGAGAATTTAACTGCAATGGCTTCCAGGTTGGGGAGTGATTGTGCATTTTTTATCAACAACATTCCTGCCCTTGCAACAGGACGTGGAGAGGTACTTTCACCGAGTTCACTTTCACTTAAGGATTATCATTTATTATTGGTTGTGCCACCACTTCACATTAGCACAAAAGATGCATATGAAAACATTGTACCTCACTATCCTGAAAAGGAACTGGAAGAAATATTGAAATTGCCTGTTGCGAAGTGGAAAGAAAATCTGTTTAATGATTTTGAGAAGGGAATTTTTTCAAAACACCCGCTATTAGACTCTATAAAAAGTACACTGTATGAGCAAGGTGCGTTATATGCTGCAATGAGCGGGAGCGGGTCTGCCATTTTCGGTTTATTTAGCAATAATCCGGATATAGATAAAGAGTCATTTTTCCCGGAGTGTTTTACCTGGGAAGAGAAACTCCTTTATTAACCGAATATAAGAATAATGAGCATACGGTATAAGGACTGCAATATGTTATGTGCATAATTCTATACCGAAAAATATATTATTTTGCTAAGCTTTTTTTTAATAGGATCATAAAAAAAGCCGGAGTACCGGCTTTTCAATAATAATTAATTTTGTTATTTTTTTTCACTTACCTTAACCGGTATCGTTTGTTGCCTGGATTGATAGAGTGAATCTACCAGGTCTTTATATTTCTGAATAATGTATTTCCTTTTCAGTTTAAGTGACGAAGACAGCTCACCTGTTAACGGGCTCCACTCGTCAGCAATAAGAATAAACTTCTGAACCTGGTCTGTTTGGCTGAGTTTTTTATTGAAGTTTTTGATCTCATCCTGAAAATGCTTCAATACCTGAGGCATTTGAATCAATTCGGTATGCGACTGAAACTGAATTTTCTTTTTTTTGCTCCACTCTACTAATTCCTGAAAGTTTGGACTGATGATAGCTGCTGCGAACTTTTGGTTTTCGCCAACCACCATCAATTGCTGTATATAAAAACTTTCTTTGAGTTTGTTTTCAATTTGCTGGGGTGCCAGATATTTACCATTCGACATTTTGAAGATTTCCTTTTTGCGATCAGTAATTTTCAGGTATAATCCATCCTGAAATTCGCCAATATCGCCGGTATGAAACCAACCATCCTTGTCTATAACCTCGCTGGTAGCCTGCTCATCTTTGTAATACCCCATCATTAAACCGGGGCTTTTGGCAAGGATTTCGCCGTCTTCGGCAATTTTTATTTCCACACCATTTAATACTGTTCCAACAGAGCCGATTTTCACCTTTCCGGGTTTTGAATAATTCACAGCCAAAACAGGAGATGTTTCTGTAAGCCCATAGCCTTCAAAAATTGGCAAACCGGCAGCCCAGAAAAGCCTGGCTAATCTTGGTTGTAAAGCTGAACCCCCACAACCGATGAAAGTTAAATTTTGACTGAGTGCTTCTCTCCATTTTGAGAAAACGAGTTTATCAGCAATTTTATGCTGAATACTAAATAAAAGTGATTTCTTCTCAAAGGGTTCAAATTTTTCTGCCACCTTTAAAGCCCAGAAGAATATTGAACGTTTTACCGAGCTGAGGGTGCGGGCTTTGCTAACAATCTTTTCATAAATTGATTCAAGCAAACGGGGCACTGCAATAAAGCCATCAACCTGCAGCTCCTTCATATCGCGGGCAATAGTTGTAAGGCCTTCAGCATAATATGTACTAATGCCCAGGTAGTGATATTTATAATTTACCATATGCTCAAATACATGCGAAAGGGGCAAAAAACTTAAAGCTTTGTGTCTGTAATCCATATGTTGTATGTTAGCAGAAGCAATGGCGTTACTCATCAGGTTTTTGTGCGAAAGCATTACCCCTTTGGGTGCACCTGTGGTGCCTGATGTATAAATGATGGTTAACAGATCGTCTTCGGCAATTTTCTCACGAATATCCATTACCTGATCAAAATACTGTGCAGCATTTTGTTCTCCTGATTCCGTAATAACTTTCCAGTTTTCAACACCTTCAATTTCATTGAAGGTAAGAATTCTTTCAAGATTACTGATTTCTTCTTTTACGGCAGTAAGCCTTTTATATAAAGATGCATCTGAAACCACAAGCAGCCGGGCTTCTGAATGATTGAGGATATAAACAAATTCTTCATCAGTTAAAGTAGGATGAACGGGTACATGAACCATAGCAGCCCCACCAACACCCATCTCCATAAAATTCCATTCGGGGCGGTTATTGGTAATGGTTGCAATTTTATCTCCCGGATTAAAGCCCATAGCCAACAAACCCATGCTTACATTAAGCACTGTTTGGGTGTATTCTTTAACATCGTACTCTCTCCATTTGCCCTTTTCTTTACCGGCAAGTTTAAATCTCCCCACAGTATCAGGCATTTGAGAAAATCTCTCAAGCAAGTCAAAATTTCTCTTTATTTCCATCAGTTAATTATTTAATAAAAAAGTTTACAAAGGTACGAATTTTAACAACACAGAATGCATATACATTGTTTACTCTTAATTAGTTACATATAAACCTACTATCTATACGCTCTACTGCACAAGCATTTGATGATATTTGACTTAGAATAAATTTTATCGATTGTTTTAATCAAATGCACAAGTTTATTAATAACCATAAATGCTGATTAAAATTTTGTTCATTTTTACTTATTACGCATAATTATTCAAATGAAAGATTTGGCTTACATCCAAAAATAAATCTTTACCCGGGATTCTGTTATTCAGCAACTGTGTTTACATCGCTTCCCCACCAGTTGTTGCCGGGGTCAAAATCAGGCTCCAGAAAGTGTAGCCTCTGTCTTTCCAGCTGTGGCCAAATGTTTTCCCTTACATTCTGAATATGAGCTATCTCCTTTACCGGATCATAAATGGGATCCTTTTCGGGATACCTGGCCCCCATTTGATCCAGGTAATCAAAAAGCTTTGCTTGTAATTTACTTGCCTTTTCCGGATACATTTTGATAAGATTTCTTGATTCGCTAATGTCTGTTCTCAAATTATAGAGCTCCTGCGAATCGTCTTCATAAATATGTATTAATTTCCAATCGCCCTCCCTGATTACCGAAGAAGGCTTGCCACCCTGGTTGCCATAATGAGGGTAATGCCAGATAAGAGGTCTTTCTGCTATACCCTGACCTTCAAAAACGGGTAAAAGGCTTATGCCGTCAAGGTGTTCATCAGGTAGCAATTCAATCCCAGCCATATCGAGAATGGTGGGATAAATGTCGGCTCCGGTTACAGGAATATCGCTCTCTTCAGGCCCACTAAACAACATGGGTGCTTTTATAAAAACCGGAACCCTCAATCCACCTTCGTAGGTATAACCTTTGCCATTTCGAAATGGCAGGTTGGATGTTGCAAAGGCATCTCCCGCCGAAACTCCACCATGGTCAGAGGTAAAAATCACTATAGTATTTTCATCAAGCCCCAGTTCATCGAGTCCATTTAAAACATGACCAATAGCATCGTCCATAGCTTCGACCAATCCGGCATATACCGGGTTATCCTGCACTACCCGATTAGGCAGAAAATAGTCCATTTCAAAACCACTTTTGGCAATTCCCATACCATCGGCTTTATCACGGTATTTTACCCATTTTTCCTTTGTTGTTTGTATCGGTCCGTGCACAGCATAAAAAGATAAAACCGCAAAAACCGGTTGCCCGGTTTGATTCGGATTGTTGGCCCTGAGATAATCTACGGTTTCATCGGCCAGACGCATAGAAAGATTTTCGCCTGGTTTTCGATTTGGCAGGTTCGGATTTTCATACGGATCAAAAAAACCACCAATGGGGCTGCCACTGTCCCATCCTCCAACATTTACATCAAACCCATGATCTTCGGGCCATGAGCCCTGCGATCCCAGGTGCCACTTGCCCGAAAAAAAGGTTTTGTATCCGGCATCTTTCATCGCTTTGGCGAGCGTAATATTTTCTGATGGAAGGGCATGTACATATTCGGGGGGTAAAAGCCGTGAATGCCTGTTAGCCTTGCGCCAATCTTCACCAGTATAAGCACCAATCCAATCAGTTATGCCATGGCGCGGTGTAAATTGCCCGGTAAATATGCTTGCGCGGGCAGGGCTACAAACCGGTGAATTAGAATATCCATGGGTAAAAGTTATACCTTCACCGGCCATTTTGTCGATGTGAGGTGTTTCATAGTATCTACTGCCCGTGAAACTCAGATCGTAATACCCAAGATCATCAGCGATTATAAACAATACATTGGGTGCTGCAGGTTTTGGGCTTTGTTCGCACGAAGAGCCCATCATAAGAGCCGCTCCGGATAAAAACAGTAAAGGATTATTTTTCATTGTAATGAGATTTGAAGGTTTTGTTAACAGGAAACCCACACTATTTGTAATATCTTAAAACGTTTTCCTATGATAAAAGAATAATTTACCCATAATATTTCTCAAAACTAATCATTCATGGACAATTAGAATGCAATGAATTATTCAAAAAAGGGGGTATTTGATGCCAATATCGTAAAAAAGTATTGCCCGCGGATGATTGCGGGCAATAAATTTTTTAAATGAAATAGGATATTTTTACAAAAAAAACTCAATTAAAACAAAACAATTAGTTGAGTATATCCTTTTTCAAATTTAGGGTAACCTGGCTGTTATTGCTACGATAATCAAAAAGCAAGTCGCCACTTTGCCGGTTCAACCTAATAAAATTGAGCGGATACCAAACAATCATTTGTCCCACATGGATATTGGAAAGTATATCAATTTGCTCGTTGCCACCACCCACGGTGCGCACCCTCATTGTAGATCCATTGCGGATACGCATTTTATCAAAGAAAACATCCTGTCCGTTTTCGGTTTTGATTTCTATGATACCCGATTTATTTCTTAAAAAACTGATTTTGCCAATATTGGCAAAGGTTTCAGGGAACTGTGTGGGGAACCGGGGGTTGGCTTTTCGTATTGCTTCCTGTGCGGCAGAACCGGGAAAAACGGCTCCTTCCGACTTAGACAAATAAATGGCAGCAAATAATCCTGCAATGGTTGCTTCAATATTTCTTTGTTGAATGAGTTCCTTGTTCTTTTCAATAAGCATATTGGCATAATCCATACTGGCGCCACTGGCAGAAACGGGGGCTTCATCCATGATAAGACCGGATGTATTGCCGAAAGTTCCGGTAAAAATGATCCCCTTTCCAGCATCCGCAAAAAGCCCGTTCGCCGTTTCGCGCGGATCGTTGTAATAGTGCAGCCCCTTTGGTTGTCCGTTCACGGTAAGATGCAATGAATATGACATTGCCTGATCGCTGTGCTGGTTATTGATTCCGGCATTGGCAATCCACTCTAGTTGACCTCCACTTCTAAAAGAGGCAACAAATGCATCCGTTTGATCGGCAGGGGCAGTAACCGTGCGCCCCTGGATAACTAGTGAACCGGAAAAAGTGCCTGCTACAACAACACTTCCATTGGGAGTCAGAATCAGCGATGAGCCTGTGGCATCTTTCTCAGAGTCGAAAGCATGAAGCCAGCGTGGTTTCATATCCTTATCGAACATCCCCACAAAGGCGGTACGTTTCTCGCCGGTATTTTCCAGCCGTGTTCGACTTTGCGGATGCTGCAGGCTATTGGAAAAGTAACCCGTTACAAATAGGCTTCCATCAGAGGTGAAAGCCATATCGTTCTGGTTGTTACCACGTCGTGCGCCCTGCTCCATCAGGTTTTGCCAGGCAACCAGGTTCTGGTCGAATATATAACGGCGTGTGTCAATTACCCAGGCAGTAGGTGCAACGCTGGCAAAATCGGGCATAGTAAGACCAATGGGTGCATTGATATAGGTAGGATCGGCAACAATATATTTTTCGCCATCAATCACCACATAATCTCCATCAGGATTACCGTTGGCAAAATTCACTGCATTGGCCAAATGGCCAGGGTAAAGTAGTGCGGCAACCTTTTGTCCGGCATAATTACGAACCAGCCAACCAAAAATGACAGCACGGTCGTCGCAGTCGGAATGAGCATAATGAATCACTTCATCGGGCACCATATATTTCTGAACACCAAACTGATCGATGTCGGTCTGATAGTCAAAAGCGGTTTGCGAAAGCTTTAGCAGGAACCCCACTTTTTCCAGATCCGACATGGGTTCCAAAATGGGCTCCAATGCCTTTTGGGTGGCCTGGATAAAATAATTGGAAGCATCAGCATCCAGATAAACATTCATATGCGCCTGGGGCTGCCGGGACAGCATGGCAACCAAAACCGGATCGTAATTCAGGTTGATACGATAATCATTTCCACCATGTTCGAAAGAGATGGTTTTGGGTTTCCCTTGTGTGGCAAATGTTGGGCTTTTGTAGAAATTCATATCAAAGGCCCGGAACGCACCGGGCATATTCTGCTGATAAGTAAAGACGGGCTCGCCACTTATCCCTTCAAGAAGGTAAAAGGTTTTTTCATCGATGGTAAGTCTGGGCGTATTGTAAATCACATGAGCAAAAGGCAACATAAAAGTAAGTTGTTGCTGTTGTCTTCCCAGCCTTATGTCGTAACCAGCCTGTGAAAGGATAAACCAGGTATATAATTTGGCTCCCGTTTCGTTATTATTGGCCAGCTTATTGGCAAGATTCCGGGTGGCCATAAACAGAGCCCAATCGTTCATTCCCATTTCATCGGCAATATCAAGCAAATCTACCACAGTAGGTGTAAAATTTGTTTCAGACACCTGGTTAAACCATTCCGAAACATTCTTTTCGCTAACCCCTGATGGCCTTATACCCCGAAAAGACCGATGCACACCCACGGCCAGTTCGCGCCCGTAAAAATCGAACCGAACCAATGGAACCGAAGGAGCTGAGGGTTCAACAGGCTTAACCATTATAGGTTCGCGGAATTGCTCACGCGGTTTAACCTGTGCATCTTCGGGTGCAATGGTATTGATTACAACAGGTTCACGATCAGTTGGTTTTTGATCTTGTGGATCGAAAGCAGGCATTTCATCTGGTTTGGGGCCTGGCTCGGGTTTAGCACCTGTAAATACCTGCCAGCGTTCCCATTCCTGTTCAAGGTATTCGGCGTATTCACGATTTCGCTGCTCAACATAATTAGTAAAATCCTGATTCATTTTATTGATAACGCTATCGCGCTCAGTAGCCATTTTTCGCAATCCTTCTTCCTGTTCTCTTCTGAAGGTTTCATAATCAGGAATCTGTGCTGTGCTGACATAAAACAGACCCAGAATAACAGTAACGGTTAGTAACAGGTATTTTTTCATAATGATATTTTTTAATGAAGTTTTTGAATGGTTGGCTAAAAAACCGACCCTATGCAGAAATGGTGTATTTTAAGGTAATATTTTCTTTTTACAACAGTTTTAATCATGTAAAAGTATAAAAAGGAAAGATAAAACACAAAGTAATTTTTTTGATTTATTTGCATTTATTTATAGAAATTATGCCATTCATAAAAAACCTTCATCATCTTAAAATCAGTTTATTGTTGTGGGCTCTCAAAATATTTTTCTTACTTTTACACTTGATACACAGGTAAATATTAACATCCTTTTTCAATCCCAATAACAGAAGCAATTATGATAAAAAAACACTTCCTTTTTTTGTGTGTGGCATTATTTCTTTCTGCAAATATTTATGCTCAAACACAATGGGAGTTTTCGCCCGATGAAACTAAAGAAAGATTACAATCAGACATTATCTTTCTATCTTCCGATGAGCTGGAAGGCAGAGAAGCCGGCACGCCTGGCGAACTGAAAGCAGCAGAGTATATTAAAAATGAGATGAAGATAGCCGGACTCGAACCGATTTTCGATGGCTCCTATTTTCAGGAATTTGAATTCCCCGGAGAGTGGATCCTGGGAAATGAGAATTATCTGGTTATAAAAAATGAAAGTTTCTCGTTGCACAGCGATTACTTTGTGTTGCCCAATTCTGCTTCAGCCAATCTAAACATACAGGCTGTTTATGTGGGTTTTGGATTGGAAAACGAAAATCATAACGACTACAACGAACTTACTGACCTGGAAGGAAAAATATTTATTATGGAGTATTACCTTCCCATGCACATGGACGATGGCGGCAACAGGCTTCCCCTGGAAGTTTTGCAACAGAAAATAGAAACTGCCATGCAAAAGGGGGCTGGTGCCATCATTTTTGTAAATACGCAAAGCGATAAAAGTGACCCACCCACCAGCCTTAACCAGCGCCTTGGACGAGAAGAAATCCCGATTGTTTTTGCCAAATCAAATGTATTTGAATACTGGCAACAAATAGAAAATAACTCCGAAATAATGCTTACTGTAGATTTGGAAAGAGAATCATTTACTTCCTATAATGTTGCAGGTTTCATTGATAACAATGCCGAACAAACGGTAGTATTTGGTGCACATTACGATCATTTGGGATATGGCGGAATGGGATCTCGCAGTCCGGGAATAAATGCGCTGCACCCCGGTGCCGATGATAATGCATCAGGTACCGCAGGAATAATAGAAATGGCCCGATACCTTTCCCAATCTGATCTTACTCAGCAAAACTATATCTTTGTGGGCTTTTCAGCAGAAGAAAGAGGATTGATAGGCAGTAGGTATTTTGCCACTAGCGATGCCTACGACAAGGAAAAGGTGAGCTACATGTTTAATTTTGACATGATTGGTCGTATGGAAAACGCAAACATCACTCTATACGGAACAGGCACTTCACCCCTTTGGGATTCCATTATAGACTACCATACCCCTGAAAATTTAACGGTAAGAAAAAGCCCCAGTGGCATGGGAAGCTCCGACCATACCAATTTTTACCGTGAAAACATACCTGTATTGTTTTTCTTCAGCGGGTTGCACGATGACTATCACCGTCCTTCCGATACCGAAGACAAAATCAACTATGAAGGTATGCTAACCATTCTCGGTTTTGCAACTGACATGGTAAAAGGCCTTAGCGGGTCAGAAAAACTTCCCTTTACAGAAACAAGCATGCCCGAAAGACAGACTGCACGGCGGCAGGGCGCAACACTCGGCATTATGCCCGATCATGCTTTTGACGGCGAAGGTTTGCGCATTCAGGGTGTTTCAGAAAACAACCCGGCCCAGAAAGCCGGCTTGAAAGGAGGCGATGTGATCATCAGAATTGGTGAAACAAAAATAAGCGACATCTATACCTATATGCAAACGATGGGCGGTTTAAAAAACGTAGATTCTGTAATAGTAAAAATTGTAAGAGACGAAACTGAAATGGATATGAATGTAATTTTGAGGTGATTCTTTGGCGTTACAGGTAGTAACCCGGAAAACCTGAAAACCTGAAAACCTGAAAATTCCTTCCAAATCCAGGTATTTTTTTAGATTTTATAATGCCAGGCATTTGAAAGTTTCGGAGTCTTGCAGCCCAAAGGGTTTTGGAGAACTAAATTCCATCAATTTCATCCTTACCTAATCCGGTATATTTCATGATAACATCTATAGGGAGACCATCATTTTTCATGCCTCTTGCAATTTCCAACTGTTTTTTCTTTTCCCCCTCCTTAAGCCCTTCTTCTATTCCTTCTTCTCCTCCTTCTTCTCTCGCCGTTTCCAAAGAGTTTTTCAAATCACGATAAAACTTAAGACTTTCTTCATATTGGATGTACTCTTCGGGGTCAAATTTGGCAATTTCATTCATGAAGTTAATATTTATGACAAAGATAAAGCTAGTTTTTTAATTACTATTATACCTGGAAAACTCGTAAAGATTTGTGTCTTTATCAATTTAATTCTATACTAATTCATCCTTTTACCTTTGAACCTGCAGTTTAGCCATAAAGGTTCCTTCTTCGGTTACGATTTGGACAAAGTATATTCCGTTTTCAAATTTATCTACGGCCATTTGATAATGAACATCTTCAACAATTCCTTTATAAATAACCCGGCCACTCATATCTATTAGTGAAATCTGGCTGATTAGATTTTTGCTCCGAAAAAAAACAACATCTTTTGTCGGGTTGGGAAACATCTTGATGTTACCTACTGTTAAGTCGGATTCCTGAACAGATGTAATTAAAGGAAGTTCAATCAATTGACCACCATCTGCTGTTGCCAACCATAATCCAAAGGAAGCACCATTGTTATTATTTTCGGGAGTCAGAAACCCGGAAGTAACAATTGAAATTGCCTTACCACCCAATCCAAGGGTTGATAAAGGAGCATCGAATACAGCAATCACATTTTCTCCTAAAAAATCCCGAATTTCAAAAACGTAGTCATTGTCAGGCATTTCAAGATAACCTTTAAAGTCACCGTAACCAAACACTAGTAACTGGTTATCCATACCTTCCGCCCAAATACTTAAATATGGAGCATCAGTTGAACCGTGGAATAAAAGAATGTCGGTATTCCCTGCTGCAATGGCTGCTTCTCTGGCCATATCATAAGTCTTTAAACCAAATGGCTCATTGGGTGCATAACTATTACCATTTATAAGACCACTAGCTATAACAATATAAGTTTCATTGCTGTTGAAGGAAATGTTAAACGGACCTGCCGCCTCTTTCACTCCTTTGTTGGATGAACCCACATAAAGGAACAACTCAATTTCTGCCGGCAGATCAAGGAAGGATGTAGCAGCTCGAAAATTCAAATCTTCTACCAACAATTGGTCGCCATTATAAATATCAACGGACTCAAGGGAGTAATCAGGTGAATTTTGAATGATTTGTACACGGGCGAAAGTCTCTTCAAAGCCATTGGTAATTTCAAATTCAATTTCTGAAATTTCAGAAACACCAGTTGAATAAACAGATTCTACCCCAGCAACATATAAACCTTCTACAAGGTATTTAAACAGAAATTCTAAATCCTGAACAGCCGTGGCAACGATTTCATTATTGAGATATATATTATATCCATGAAACGATTTGGGTTTAGGATCACAATCCGCATAAGAAGCATGTATTTTATGAAGATCATTTTTTGTTGACTGGTTTAATCTCTTCTCGGATTCAGATTCAATTGTCATATCGTGGGTTCTGATTTTTTGCCCACCCACAGATATCTTATCAATAGCCCAGGGAAAATGCACACCTTTTCCATCCGAACCACCCACATTATTCCAGGCTATTTTGATTTCCTGTCCGGCATAGGCAGACAGATCTATAACCACCGGATAATCATAATGATTTACTCCGGCAGGCAAATCACTTGCATTCCAGAGAACATCCCAGCTATCGCCATCATTAGCGGATACCTTTACATAATAATTATCACCATAAGGCGATCCATTGGTACCAAAATACCAAAATTCAAGATTTCCTTTAGGGGCAATAAACCGGGGAGTTATTAACCATTCATCCTGATGATAAAGACTCCACATCATAAAGGCCTGGTAATCTCCTTCCTTTGGTATAACAGGCGGTTCCAGTCCAACTTCAGCTCTAATGTTCCACCATGGCCGTAGGTTGATATGTCCAGAATTGGCAGTATTAATTACCTTCCAATCATCAGGAAAATTGCCGGATTCAAAGCTTTCCAAAAAATCAGCACCCTGACCTACCCATGATAGCATGGCTTCACCATCATCATAAGAATCAATATGAACCTTAAGTCCTAAAGGAGCTGATATATATTCGGTTAATTCAATGGATTGAAAACTATCTGATTGTAAAACAAAAATGCTATCTACAAACTTAGAATATCTTTCAGCAGATACTTCCAAAACATATTGCCCCTGAGGTAGTTCTTCAAATATGAATTCTCCTTCCGTATTGGAGAACCTAGTATAATTGTTATTATCATCCTGAAGTAAAATCGATGCTTTCTCAATTATGGCCCCATCATTACCAGTTATTACCCCTTCGAAATTGAAAACAGGAAGTTTAGTTATGGTCAGATTGTTTTCAATTACCAGGTTTTCCAACACCTGCAAAGCATCAGTGTAGGTTGAAACATAACCGGTTTTCTCAAACTTAATATTATACAAACCTACAGGAAGGGATGGGAATTTGTAAAACCCATTTTCATCAGAAAAAACAACCTTACCAAGAGGTTGAATGGTCGCTTTTATACCTTCAACTGGTCCACTCATATCAGTAATAACTCCCTCAACATCACCAATGGGTTGTGCTGCGAAAAGCAAATGAATATTTGGGAAAAAAGGCAAAAGGTTAGGATAGTCTAATTCCGGATTGAGTGGATCTAATTGTTGGTCAGAAGCCACTCTTCTTGTGCGATTAATCCTGTTGTCTCTGGAACAATAAAAATAGTTGACAAATCCATTGAGATCATCTTCTTTATAACTATATATAACAAGATTACCTCCCTGGTATTCATAGTATTGATCTAACTGAATCTCTATTTCATTTTCCCCTTGTGGGAATTGCATATTTGAGTCGAACACCAATTGCAATTCTGAAGGATCAATCCAACCATTAACTAACTCAAGACTGTCAGTTTCTCCCATCCAAATCTGAATTCGGGCCTCAAGTACGGTCAGATTAAAATTATTAAAGTACTTAATTCCAGTAATTTTACCATTTTCAATTCCAATTTCGTCCTGAAAATAAATAGTCTGACTTATGCTATTTACCCGATTAAAACTATACGGTAAATAATATTCAGAAGCCTGGTCTCCTATGCTAATTGCCTGAGTATGGGATGGATATACATTTACTGCGAATTCAGATGATTGATTATTCTCAACCCACTCATCGTCTTGAAATTCGATATAAGCGGACAAAGAAATTTTACCCAAATCTGCTTGCCCGGGTGTCCACGAAAATGAGTATTCAAGCGTATCCATAAATGCAACAGACTCACCTCCAATTCTCATCAATTCAGTATCATCTTTCATAATTACAACAGCATAATTGCTTTGAGTCTGTAAACCCAAATTGAAAATCTCTACAATGTACTCAACTGGAGTGCCCTCAGTTGCAGCAGGATCACCTTTAAAAGACAAAATAGCAAGATCATTCTGATGTGCAGGTTCAACAATGAAATTATCAATGCCCCACAAATAAATATTACCTGAATTGCCTTCAAACCTAAGTGCAATATTCATTGAACTAACATTCCCCGGTACTTCAATAGGTGAAAATATTCTATTTACATCAAGGCTTTCAATAACATTCATCTCCCATACTGTTGTCCAGCCGTTACCATCATCATAGGACACATCAACTGCCACCTTCTCCCCTTCAAAAGTAGTTATATGATCAGAAACAAAATTATCAAAATGCAACATGAGAGTTTCTTGTTCCGTTACCTGTACAGGCCTGAATAAAACCCTGTCCATCCCATAACCGGCGGGAGTGCCTGACATTACGAACGATACTTCCACCACATTTTCATAAGGGAAAAACGTTCTTAATGTCCAGGAATGATTGGGTTCATCTTCAAAATACCAACCCCACGGCAGGCCTGTTCCATAGTAATCATCAAATTGCTCAAAAACCAGATAATCATCATTAGTTATTAGTAGGGTATTCGAAAAATCAGATTCACTTGTGCCATCGGAATTAGATGCTTTTACTTTGTAAGTATAATTTGCTGTATTTGTTATCGTACTATCAATAAAGGATGTTTCTAAAACTCCCTCAGCAACGGTAATAGTCCCCGGACGACGAATAATATCAAACCAAACAGAATCGTTGTTTAAGTAACCACCGTTTGCACCTGTAGTTGGCATATCCCATGACAAATTAGCATAATTACCTTCCTTATTCAGAAGTAAATTATCAGGTGGAGAAGGAATATCCTCACCAGCAAAAATGAAGAAAGATGTTCGTTCGCCATTTCCATGAGAATTTGATGCGTGAAGGGTGTAATTATAAAGGTCACTTTCAGGAATTTGATTGTCAACATATACTTCATTAGCACCCGTTTGCGGGTTTTGGATGGTTGCTATTACATGAGCATTTCTTCTAATGGAAACAGATGTAAAATCTTCTAATTCTGTTCCATTATGCGTCAATGTAGGATTTGTCCATGAAAGGGTTGCTTCAAGTGCTCCGGAATCAGCAACAAATACTTCAAAATCTGAAACCTTTGAAGGTGCCTCAGGATGGGCGAAATCATAAGGTATGGCAATAGTTTCAAAATCATAATTGGTTGATCCAATTATGGTAGCAGCACCAGTTTCTGTATTAATAGTACAAATATCATCAGTAAAAATTCCATAAAGAACACCATTATTTTTATCATATATAAGCTCACTCCTCACGTCAACATCAAAACCAATTGGCCCGACAGGTGTTGCCACCCCATTATTTACCGATAAGGTTACCAGCTGATTTATATTCACATCTACACCATATAATACGCCATTATTATCAAATGCCAATCCCAGAACCCTTCGCGTTGCTCCGGTTTGACCAACTAAATAATAATCACCGGTTTCAAGGTTAATCTTGTACAAATCCGATCCGTAAATTCTATCATGAATAGCATAAAGAAACTCATGATCGGGATGATATGCGATACCACGAATAACTAATTGAGTGTAAAAAAAAAGTTCGGTTTCTAAACCAGTTTCTGTATCTGCTTCATTAAAACTGCTAGAAGAAAAAATTCTCTTAATACCAATCCATCTATCCTCAACAAAAACAGAGCTACTATAAGGCAATCCAGAATTTGCATCATCTTTTATATTGGAAATACTCCAATCTGACAAACTTACCCTTGCAGGACCAGAAATAAGATCAGGATTATTAGCAGTTGATAAAACCCAGGTATATCCAATATCTGAATCTTTTAAACTTTCATCCAATTGCTTCCGTATCTTATCAGCCTGAAAAATGCTATGAGATTTTTTTGCATCGTCGGGGAAAAAAAAATGCTCCTTAGCAGTTTGTTCATAAAATAAATTAGGATTTCTTTCAATTTCACCGGGGTAAAATTGCGTTGAGTCATTGGTCTGATAACTTGCACTGTTCATGGGGGCAATCCAATATTGTTGATCAAGTGTATCAGGATATAATTGTGAACTTTGACAGAAAAGGTTTGCCAGTAAGGTATTTAGAAATAAAAATGTCAGCAGATACTTCATTAAACTAAAATTATAAGGTTATTAAATACAATACCGTCAATCTCTTAATTCATATATCTTAATACATGAAACATAATAAAAAACACTAAACCCATCAATATCCATCTCCTCCACCCCACTACTTAAAAACAATATTCTTCTTTACCGTAATTTTTTCGCAGTAATGGCATTTTAATCTTGTTTCTTCTTTGCTTACTATGGTAAAACGGGTGGTAATTTCCTCAATATTGGTAATGCAATTGGGATTAAAACATTTTACAATTCCTACGATATTGTCAGGAATTTCTACCAGGGTCTTTCTTGCTACCTGAAAATCTCTGATTTCAATTATGGAAGCATGGGGAGCTACAAGAGCAATTTTATTCAGCTCTTCGGGCTTGAAGAACTTATTGCTTACCTTGATGATGCCCTTGCTGCCAAATTTCTTGCTTTCCAGGTTGGTGGCAAACAATACCATTTGGTCAAATACATCAAGCTTTAACATTTTTATTACCTGAAACAATGCGCTGGCCGGAATATGATCGATTACAGTTCCATTTTCAATGGCTGATACTTTTAGTTCTTTTACTTTTTCACTCATCTTATTGATAATTATAGATTTTACCGTTTTTTTACCTTACTTAATATGATAATTGCACAACTGACATAGGAAGATATGATTTTTATAATTGAAAATACCGAACTATGAACCCCTATCCGCAGCTCTTTTATCTGTATCCCAAAATTATTGACAACAATGCTTGCCTTACATACACACCATTCAAAGCCTGTTGAAAATAGTAGGCGCGAGGGTCAGTATCTACATTAACATGAATCTCGTTTACTCTGGGCATGGGATGCAAAATCCGGAGATTCTTGCGGGTATCTGTCAGCATATCTTTCTGCAGATTGTAAGAGTTTTTGATGCGTTCAAATTCCAGGGGATCAGAAAAACGCTCTTTCTGTATGCGGGTAACATACAATACATCCACAAGCGGAATTACTTCTTCCATGCTGGTATATTGATGATAAGCCAGATTTTTCTCTTTGATATGCATTTTAACACTGCTGGGAAGTTTTAACTCGACGGGCGAAACAAGATGAAAAGTAGTGTTATAATTACACAGAGCAATGACCAGCGAATGAACCGTACGACCATATTTCAAATCGCCCACAAAGGCAACATGCAAATTATCTAAAGTATCCTGGGTTTGCATAATGCTATATAAATCGAGCAATGTTTGCGTAGGATGTTGGTTGGCACCGTCACCGGCATTGATAATGGGTACAGGAGATATTTCTGATGCAAAACGTGCGCTCCCTTCAACCGGGTTTCTCATCACAATAAGATCAGAGTAGTTGGCAATGGTAAGAATGGTATCGCGCAACGACTCCCCTTTTTTTACACTGGTGTTGGAAGCTTCTGAAAAGCCAACCACTTTACCATTTAAACGGGTAATGGCACTTTCAAAGCTCAGTCTTGTGCGGGTTGAAGGTTCAAAAAACAACGATGCAATTACATGATCTTTCAGTATATCCTGCACCGGCTTGGCTTCAAATTCTTTGGCAACTTCAAGCACATGAAGTTGCTCTTCTTTTGTATAGTCATTAATAGATACCAGACTTTTGTTCTTCATAGTTTTACGTTTGTATTAGATAATTCAGAATATAAAGTAGTAAAAAAAAAAGCGGCTACAGGAGCCGCTTTTTCAATAGCAATTATTTACAACCGCAAGATTGGCTGATTAGATTCTTGCTTTTCAGAAAATCACAAACCAGATCGCAAAGGATAGGTTTGCCAATTTCCTGCAACTCGTACTCAACTTTCACAGTCGGTTTGTTGATATTCACAATCCGGTTTAGATCAATAGGTGTGGCAATTACCACGGTATCGCAGTCGGTATTGTTGATCGTCTTTTCCAGATCGGCTACCTGTTGTGCACCATAACCCATGGCAGGCAGTAAGGTGCCAATATTGGGGTAAATCTCGAAAGTCTCTTTTAGTCGGCCCACCACAAAAGGTCTGGGATCAACCAGTTCTGTAGCACCAAATTTCTTGGCAGCCACGGTTCCGGCACCAATTTTCATGTGCCCGTGAGTAAGGGTGGGGCCATCTTCCACAACCAGAACTCTTTTTCCTTTAATTAACGATGGATCGCTGACGGTAAGCGGAGATGCACCATCCACAACCACAGCATCGGGATTAACAGCAGCAATGTTATCGCGCACTATCTGGATATTCTCGGGTGAAGAGCTATCCATTTTATTGATAACAACGATATCGGCCAGGCGCAGTGTTGTTTCCCCCGGATAGAAATTGAGTTCATGGCCCGGGCGGTGTGGGTCAACCACGGTAACCATAAGATCGGGCTGATAAAAGGGAAAGTCGTTGTTGCCACCATCCCACAAAATAACATCTGCTTCTTTTTCTGCTTCGCGCAAAATAGCTTCATAATCTACCCCGGCATAAATAACGTTGCCTCTAACCACGTGGGGTTCATATTCTTCCATCTCCTCAATGGTGCAATTATGTTTATGAAGGTCTTCAACTGTTGCAAAACGCTGCACTTTCTGGGCAACAAGGTCGCCGTAAGGCATGGGATGTCTTATAGCTACCACCTTCATACCATGGTTCATAAGAGCTTCAACAATTTTGCGTGAAGTCTGGCTTTTTCCGCAACCAGTTCTTACAGCCCCCACAGCAATAACGGGTTTGGTGCTTTTTATCATGGTTTCTTTAGGGCCTATAAGTAAAAAATCGGCTCCATTTGCATTTACAATAGAACCGACTGCCATAACCTGCTGATAAGATACATCGCTGTATGAAAATGCGCATATATCCACATCAAGTTCTTTGATAAGTCGGGGCAGTTCATCCTGTGTGTGAATGGGAATACCTTCCGGATACAACTCACCGGCCAGTTCGGCAGGATATTTTCTTCCGTCAATATCAGGAATTTGAGCGGCGGTAAAAGCTACTACATTATAATTGGTGTTGGTGCGGTAATAGGTGTTGAAATTGTGAAAATCGCGCCCAGCGGCGCCAATAATGATAACATTCTTTTTTTTGCTCATGTGTTTCGATCGTTAAGGGTTATTATTTGAATAAAAAATTGTTGAGTGAAAAATCTCACAAACCTACATAAATTTTACAAAAAACCACGCAGGGATATTTACTTTTTTTACACATTGTAACAACATCTTACTTTGAATAATACCGCACAGGGTGCTTAAAAAGTTTTACTTTTGCAAAAAAATAAAACCCCGTTCCCATGCATATTGAGCAAAAAATTATTGAGCAGATAACCAAAGCCTTAAAGAAATTATTTTCTTTAGAAATCAATCTGGAAAAAATAACCCTGCAACCTACCCGCAAAGAGTTTGAAGGTGATTTTACCCTGGTGGTTTTTCCTTTTGTGAAGGCGGCACGCAAATCGCCCGAAGAAACGGCAAAGATAATCGGAGAATATCTTAAGGACAATGTTGACGAAATATCAGCCTTCAATGTTATCAAAGGATTTCTTAATCTATCGCTTTCAGCACCTACCTGGCTTGGCTTTTTAGCTGAAGCTTCGGAGCAAAATAATTACGGCACTTTCGATGTTGGTAACGATAACCCGGTGGTGATAGAATACTCATCGCCTAATACCAACAAACCGCTTCACCTGGGGCATATCCGCAACAACCTGCTGGGCTATTCTCTCGCACAGATTATGCAGGCCGCCGGGAATAATGTAAAAAAGGTAAACCTGGTAAACGACCGGGGTATCCACATTTGCAAATCGATGCTCTCATGGATGAAATGGGGGCAAGACGAAACACCCGAAAAATCAGGTAAAAAAGGTGATAAGCTGGTGGGTGATTATTACGTAAGGTTTGAAACCGAGCTAAAGAAAGAAGCGCTGGCCCTGCAGGAGACACACAATTACGACGATGACACCGCCCGCAATGAAGCACCCCTGATGCAGGAAGCCCGCAAGCTGCTAAGAAAATGGGAAGCCCGAGATGAAAAGACGGTTGCTGTATGGGAAATGATGAACCAATGGGTTTACGACGGGTTTGATGCAACCTACAAAAGAATGGGAGTAGATTTCGATAAGATTTACCATGAATCAGAAACATACCTATTAGGGAAGGACATTGTTTTGGAAGGACTGAAAAAGGGTATCTTTTTTAAAAAAGAAGATGGCTCAGTTTGGGTTGATCTGGCCGATCAGGGCCTGGACCAAAAATTATTACTACGCGGCGATGGCACTTCGGTTTACATGACCCAGGATATTGGAACTGCCCAGCTTCGCTATGATGATTACAAAGCTTCACAGATGATCTATGTGGTGGGGAATGAACAAAACTACCATTTTGATGTACTGAAAAAAGTGCTCGCCAAACTCGAAAAACCTTTTAGCGAAAACCTGTTCCATCTCTCCTACGGCATGGTAGAGCTGCCCCAGGGTAAAATGAAATCGCGCGAAGGAACCGTTGTTGATGCTGATGAATTAATGGAAGAGATGTATGCTACGGCAAAAACCACTACCGAAACTCTGGGCAAGGTTGATGGCTTTTCTGACGAAGAAAAACAGCAACTCTTTGAAACCATTGGATTAGGCGCATTAAAATACTATATTCTGAAGGTTGATCCCAAGAAAAACATGATGTTCAATCCTGAAGAATCCATTGATTTTAATGGAAATACCGGCCCGTTCATTCAATATACCCATGCACGCATCTGCTCCATATTAAGAAAAGCAGATGAAAAAGGGATGGCCGCACAGCAGTTCAATTCTGACAATGTAACCCTAAGCAACAAAGAAAGGTTGTTGTTACGTTCATTGTATTCTTTTCCTGGTGTTATAAAACAGGCGGCTGATGAATTGAGCCCGGCACAAATAGCCAATTATGTGTATGATCTGGCAAAGGAGTTTAACCAGTTTTATCATGACCATTCGGTTCTCAACGAAGAAAACAAAGACATCTCATTGTTCCGTCTCGGACTTTCCCGGTTAACCGCCCGGATTATCAATACCGGCATGGGTTTGTTGGGGATCAATGTACCCGAAAGGATGTAAAAATATTTTCCCTATTGGTGCCTGATTTGAGTTGGGTAGTTTGCGAATAATAGTCAACAGCGAAGGGCGCGATACTGCGAAGGATGTGAATACCACTGCGATAAAAGGCTGCAAGATTCACTTCGCACCATCAAAAAAACTTAAGAATATACGAAAAGACCTCAAGTTTAAGAAGATATCTGGAAAGTAAGGTTAACCAGGGCAATAATAAAGATAAAGGTATTTGTGTTTGGGAAAATGGGTTAAATTTGGTGGGAATTTTAGAGTTGCGGGATTTTAAAATGATGCTTTGCTGGAAACGAAAACAAAATCGTGGTAATGCTCAATAAACAATCAATTTTAATTCAAAATTTCACCCAGGTGTGCTGTAAAAATGCATATCAACAATTGGTGATATGCATTCGTTAGCTGCAAGGTTATGAGAACATTACTAATAAACATATTACTTTTGATAATTAATTTTTCTGCTATTGCCCAGAAGGATTATTATTTGCTGCCTGAGAATCAAGGTAATTATATCTATCAGCGAGATAAAAATAAGCTGATTCAACTTTACAAGACTGATTTACCAATTAGCAACCTTTACGAATTTTATGAATCTGATAAATTGTTGTCTATCAACTCTGACTCTACAGAAATTTGGTTTTATGATGTTTCATCAGATTCTTTGAGAATTAATTTCCAAATTAACATACCAAATGGATTAAAAATCAAGTCACTAAAATTTGCTGATGATTGTTTGCTTTTAGGGGGTGATTGGAATTCGATATCACCCTTTTATGTTTATCACTTAAAGACTAATATATGGACTGATTTGAAACTCCCATTAGAAATAATGTTCCCAGGAAAAGCAATTGATGACATTGTAATCACTGAAAACAAGATTATAGCAGTTGATAATATAGTAATGCCAAAATATCTATTGGAATATAAAAGAGCAGATTTACCAAGTCTTGACAGTCCAAAAATAATTGAGCTTGAACCAAATGGAACATACGAGTCGATTGAAAAGGCAGTAATTAATGAGAAATATATTGTTTTGTTATCAGGAACAACAGGTGGATATTCACGTGCAAATTCGGAACATATTACTATATTGAGATTAAGTGATTATGCGGATGGATTTTCAATTTCAAGTAGAAAACTTAAAAAATGGGCGTATTTAAACTGGACAGACATTGAGATTGTGCGCAACAAAGTATATGTTGGCTGTTATGAGAAAGGTCTTGGACGATTCCGAATTTGGCCTTCATATTTCTGGAACACACTTTCTCTTTACAATGGGTGTAAAAACCGTAACCTTGGAAAATGGAGAATAAGATATGGATTATTTTCACCCAAAAGCATTATTGATTTGATTAAGTGCAATGACAATAAACTGATTTTGATTTATAAAGACAAAAACAATAATTATAAAACTAGATTGAGATAAAACCCAGCAGCTAACAAACAATATAGCAAATTGGGGCTGAAGTGGTTACGTCAACTATTCGTTTTTAATTCAACTTTTATCACGGTGGATAAAAACGCGTTCCAAAATCCCCAACTTGCCATATTGTAAAACGTTGCCAACAATTTTAAGAGCGACCAACACCCTAAATATCAGAATCATAAAAGAAAAAGACACTAACAAACAATGAAGAAGACAATAATTCTTTTCTTTCTTCTGCTATTAGCAAATAGAATTTTAGCTCATAGAGACAGGACATTTTCATTCACCTTTGATAATGTGACTGTAATGTTTCATTCAGGTTTCTACTACGAAGAACTTGAAAAAGCCAAAATTGCAGGAAAGGCAGTAGCCAAATTATCTTGTATTTATGGTTTCACAGAGAATATTTTACTTCATTTTGAACACGACTATGCTTATCAGAAAGAAAGCCATATTTTTTTTAGTTTTGGTAAGCCCTATTATAAATGGAAACTTGACGAATTAGTGTTTCATGTTCCAGAACACTTAACTGGGGAATACTTAGTTATCAGACAGCTTGACAGTATATTCGATATAAATAAAACTTTAAAGCTTGCTGAATACGGGATAAAAAACATAGGTTTTTTAAGAACCAAGAATTTTCAGGAAGTTAAGCTAAAGGAAGATATGGGTGCCCCTGATAGCTTTTTAGTCAGAACTTTTAAATCCCTTGATATCAAAGAAATAAATGAAATTCTTACAACGGAATTGACCGATAAAGGAAAAATGGTTTTACAATCCAAATTCTATAAGGAAGAAATTATTCCTCAGACATTATCCTACTTTGCCCAGAATAATGAGTTTGTAGTTTTCCTCAGAGACAGACAGGGAAAAGAAATTATTATTGATACTTTACCCGATATAAGATTTTTTAAAAGCCTGAATGATGAATATTTCTTTTTGTTTACTTCGTGGGGTGAATTTAATTATTATGCAACGAGAAGATTGCCAAATACTTTGACAGCTGACATTATTCCAAACGTAAAAATTAAAGGGATTAAAAATGACCTTTACAAATATATCTCAGTAGAGCGCAAATCGAATATAACTTTCAATATTGAACATTGGGGGGTAATGCATTTACCAAAGAATGTTTCAATTTTTTCAACTGAAATGAAAGAAATTATAGAGACTAAATATGAATACTAAGGACCTGAATTAAAAACTGTTGGCAACATCACATATATCCAACGTAGGGTGATGTGTTGAATTTAACCTATCTGCCACGCTTCACTTTTATCTCGGTCGATAGTTTTGAAGCCCGCAATCCTGCACTATATATATACGTGACCGTTATGCGGCAGCTTAAAAGACGACACTACTCATGACAGAAAACAAACTCGGTAAAGACGAAAAACAGGCAGAACTAGCAAAGTATCGAGACTTGATTTTGGCGACACTTGACTATTACCTTGAGAACAAAATAATGCAAATCAAGACTACTGACTTTGACTCTGATGAACATTATAAAGGACTTAAAGTACAAACTGTAGAACACTATCAACAAGGGCGACTAACACGACTAAAACAATGGTTTCGTGATTTGACAGAAATGCAAGTAGAAACGGGCGACTTGAAATTCAATAAGTATCTAGAAGATAAAACCAAGTATGAAGTTGACATTTTTAAATCTTATTATCAGCGAATTGCCAGAGTAATAGAAAAAGGCAAAATCACGACTGACAATCAATTCCACGACATCAACATAATGGTTGACCAACTTTGCCAGACGGAACTTGTAGATAATGAAAGAATAGAAATTTTAAACAGACTTTTAAGTGAATACGAACAACGGATATCTCGAAAAAATAAAAAGCCGACCGCATAATCGAGACCTCCC
The DNA here is from genome assembly GCA_011390785.1 of Sphingobacteriia bacterium. Taxonomy (GTDB): domain Bacteria; phylum Bacteroidota; class Bacteroidia; order Bacteroidales; family UBA7960; genus SKVR01. The sequence continues at coordinate 16,127 of JAABRR010000003.1, read as the reverse complement.
CGCCAGATAAACTGACAGAGAGAACCTCTCACACCCTCTCGTCAGATATCGACGAGACGATTCGCTAAACACTGGGGAAAATTGAATCTTTGTAATTGGGATGGAATATTCACAGTATCAAGATTATCACTAAAATCCAAACACAAGGCCCAACAGATTCTTCCTTCCGGTCTAACTATTTTGAATACGAACATAACAGTTTACCCCGATTTTTCTGGGGCAGCAATTGGCGTTTTATTAAAAGTCTAGTTCAAATAAATTGGCCCATCGGGTCCCATAGGAATTCCCAGCCATATCCAAACCATCAACACCGCAATCCAGACAATAGCAAGGAAAATGGTATAGGGAAGCATGGTAGAGATGATGGTACCAATTCCATAGCGTTTGTCGTATTTTTCGGCAAAAGTAACAATGAGTGCAAAATAGCTCATCATAGGGGTTATGAGATTGGTGAGCGAATCGCCAATACGAAACGCAGCCTGGGTAAGACCCGGATGATAGGCCGGATCGAGCAACATAAGCATAGGAATAAAAACCGGTGCAATAATGGCCCATTTTGCCGAAGCACTCCCCATAAATAGATTGATAAAGGCAGCAATCAGTACAAAGGTGGCAATCAATAATGGGCCGGTAAAGTTTATTTGTGTCAGGATGGATGCTCCGTTGATGGCAATAATAAGTCCAAGATTGGAATAATTAAAGAAGTAAACAAACTGTGCTGCAAAAAACACCAGGACAATGTAAGAACCCATACCCATCATTGATTTGATAATATGATTCATCATATCCTTATCATTTTTTACTGTACCCACAATAATCCCGTAAACCAATGCCGGAAGCAGGAAAAACAAGAGGATGCCAACAATAATGCCACTAAAAAAGGGAGAGTGGAGCACTGAACCTGTTTCGGGATCGCGAAGCAATCCATTTTCGGGCACCACGGTAAAGGCAAGAAATGCGATAAATACAAAAGCAGTAAGAGCGGCATAATTCAACCCTTTCTTTTCCAAAGGAGTAAGTTGCTCAATGGCAAATTTTTCTGCTGTTCCTTTGTAGGGTCCCAAACGGGGTTCCACGATACGCTCAGTAACCCAGGTACCCACAAAAAGCACCACAAAGCTCGATGCAATCATAAAATAATAGTTCACCGCAGGATTAACCACCATTTCAGGGTCTATTAACTGAGCTGCTGATGTTGAGATTCCGGAAAGAATAGGATCAATGGATCCGATAAAGAAATTGGCACCAAATCCGCCGCTAACACCACAAAACGCTGCAGCCAGTCCGGCCATTGGATGCCTACCAAGAGCATGAAATATCATGGCTCCCAGGGGAATTAAAATTACATATCCTGCTTCTACAGCCAGGCCCGAAACAATACCTGCCAAAACAACCGCCCCGGTAATATACTTACTGGGTGCACTCAATACAAGAGCCCGTATCATTACAGCAAATAAGCCGGTTCCTTCAGCAAGTCCTATACCCACCATCACAACCAACACATAGCCCAAAGGAGGAAATCTGAGGAAATTGCCCAATATATTGGTATAAATCCACCGAAACCCATCACCACTAACCAGGTTATTGATCGTTACTACTTCCTGCGTTGCCGGGTTTACGGCTGATACACCCAAGGCATGCAGTAACCAGGAGAGAAGAACCACCAAAACCGCCAACCCCCCAAAAATCGTGGCCGGATGTGGCAGCTTGTTTCCTACAATTTCAATAAAATCTAATGATCGCGATAAAATTTTTCCTGATCCGGACCTGATTTTTGCAAAAGGATTACTTTTCATAAAGATTATAATTTGCCACTTAATACTGATTTTTTTAAAACCTTACTATTACAAATTACAAGACCTTTTTGCCGGGCCCATGATAGATTCTCTGATGAGAAACGCCTAAAGCAAAAAAGCCTGTTTCAGTAATTCGCCAAAAATAGCACAAATTACCGAAACAGGCTCTTCAACAATCTGCGAAATTCTATATTGTTTAAAGAGAAGCTGTTACCTTAGTTTTGTAGGTTAGCTTAACACCCAAAACCATAGGAGCATAAGTTGATGTGCCAAAAACAGTTATGGTTGACTGGTGGTTTTCTTTCAGATAATTTCCAAGAGATTTGAGCAATGCATCGGTAACAGGCAAAATAAAAGTGCTGTTTTCTGTAATGTCTGTCAAGTCGATTTGCATATTTAATTCAACCACCTTCACAGAGAGTTCAGGAAGGGATTCTCCGATAGGGATTCCGGTCAGAGCACACTCAATTTCAGTGATCTCAAGGTCTTTGATTCTATCAATATACTTTTCTACTTCATCATCGTCGGTAATGTTCAATGTCCTGGATTCACTAAAAGCATAACCATCAGCCTTGGTTTCGGCAACATCAATATTCATGTTGGTGGAGAATTCAGCGTCGAAATTAACATCAAGAAGATCGTCGCAACTTTGAAACAGCATAAATGTTGCTGCCATCATCATAAGGAATAATACATTCTTTTTCATTGTAAATGTGGATTTTAGTTTTTTAAGAATTGGTACTTTATTTGTTAACAGGTTACAAAGATACCAACAAAACCCGATTTAAACGCATAATTCTTTGAAAATGTCGGCAACAAACCTGAATTCGCATAACTATTGACAGCTTTTGGCAACCCAACATCCATTTCAGGTTGCTAACTTCACGCGCTGCCAAGGGCAATAAGTATTCTGGTTGGCAACAAGCCTGTTTTCGTTCACTACCTTCAAAGGATGAGCATGCTCGCCTGATTAGGTAGTAACCTCCCTGATTTTTTCGTACATTTACAACCCATTAAAATGTATGAATAAATATCTCCTCTAACAATGGATTTTCAATTTCCTGTTGCCCCCAAGGCGTTTAACATCATGCTGAAGCCGGTGGGCCCGCTTTGCAACCTCAACTGCACCTATTGCTACTACCTGGAGAAAAAGAATCTTTTCCCCGGAAAAACCAAATATAAACTCGACGAAGAATTACTCGAAATTTACATCCGCGACTATATTGCCACGCAACAGGTACCCGTGGTTTCATTTGTATGGCAGGGGGGTGAGCCATCAATTCTGGGAGTGGATTACTACCGGAGGGCTGTGGAGTTACAAAAGAAGTATGCCGGCAACAAGCGTATCGAAAACAGTTTTCAAACCAACGGCACCTACCTTACCGATGAATTTTGCGAGTTCTTCCGCGACAATGAATTCCTGATAGGGCTGTCAATCGATGGGCCGGAGCATTTGCACGATTTCTACCGTAAAGATAACCAGGGCCAACCCACCTGGAAAAAGGTGATGCAGGGTGTTGAGCTGCTTCAGAAGCACAAAGTGGAATTCAATACCCTTTCGGTGGTAAACAACAAAACAGCACAGGAGCCTCTGGCTGTTTATAACTTTTTGAAACAAATAGGAAGCACATTTCTGCAGTTTATTCCCATCGTTGAGCGCAAAGCACAAAACATAGCTCCAGGCGAACAGGAACTGATTTTTCCAGCCTACCAGGGAGAAGCACAGGTTACATCATGGTCAGTAAACCCTATGGATTACGGTCGTTTTATGGCCCGGATCTTCGATGAATGGGTGCGAAAAGATGTAGGCAGGTATTACGTTCAGCTTTTTGATGTAACACTGGCCAATTGGGTGGGTGCCATGCCCGGATTGTGCGTGTTTAGCGAAACCTGCGGCACGGCAGCCGTAATGGAACACAACGGCGATGTTTTCTCTTGCGACCATTATGTTTATGATGAGTATTTTATCGGTAACATACGCGAAACCCCCATTGCCGAGATGATGGGTTCGGTAAGACAAGCCATTTTCGGACAGGATAAAAAAGATAAGCTACCCGCCTATTGCCGTAGTTGCCCCGTAAGGTTTGCCTGCCATGGCGATTGCCCCAAACACCGTTTTATAAAAACACCACAGGGCGAACCCGGTTTGAGCTATCTTTGCGAAGGGTACAAACTGTTTTTTGAACATGTACGCCCCTATATGGATTTTATGGCCAAAGAGTTGAAAGCACAACGTGCTCCGGCCAATGTAATGGAATGGGTGCGTAGAAAAGACACGGCCAAACAACCTAAAGCACAGATTAAAGTTGGAAGAAACGATCCCTGCCCCTGTGGTAGTGGTAAAAAATACAAACAATGTCATGGAAAATAAACCAATGCTTAACAGTTCTGTAAAGTTTCCCCCCGGAAACCCAGAGAAATTATCAGTCGGCACAAGAATATCAATAGGCCTGATTTTCCTGGTTTTGTTGATTGGCTTTTCATCATCGCTTTTGGCCCAAAGCATATCTATCAACGAAATCATGGCATCCAACGTATCCATAATAACCGATGAAGATGGCGATTATGAAGATTGGATAGAACTGTTCAATCATGGCACAGAGCCCGTTAATCTGGAAGGGTTTGGCCTTTCTGACGACCCCCTGGAGCCATTCAAGTGGACTTTCCCAAATATTACAATTGAAGCTGGAGAATACCTTTTGGTTTGGGCATCCGGTAAAGACAGAAGGCCGTCAGACCAGGAAGATAATTACGTAAATGGCATCAAACGTGATGTATTCAGTAACATTCCAGGATCCGGAATTTCTGATTTAACAAATCATCCTTCCTACCCGGGAAGCCCCGATAGTGAAAGCTATTTAACCTCACTTTTCGAAGCCCCCATAAACATTGCAGACGATTATGGCCAAAGGGTTTATGGCCTCCTAAGGGCACCACAAACCGGCAGTTATACCTTCTGGATAGCCAGCGACGATAACTCAAGACTCTATTTGAGCACAACACCCGATGCAACTGACAAGGAATTGATTGCCAGTGTACCCGGCTGGACCAATTCGAGAAACTGGGACAAGTATCCCGAACAAATGTCGGCAACAATTACCCTTACAGAAGGACAGGACTATTATGTTGAAGCGATTATGAAAGAAGGTTATGGGGGCGATAACCTTGCTGTGGGCTGGCAGCTGCCTGACAATAGCCTGCAACGACCGATTTCTGCCGAACATCTGTTCAGACTTTCGTCTCAGCTTCATTCCAATTTCAGGATTAGCTCATCAGGAGAACCACTGTTACTTTCCGACCCAAATGGTAATTTAATCGACGAATTACCGCCTGTATCCCTGCCAACAGACATTTCTTACGGCAGATCTCCCAACGGGACAGGTGAATGGTTTCTTTATATTACTCCTACACCTGGCTCATCAAACAATACAGAAGCCTTTACAGAAATATTGGATGCACCGGCATTCTCAGTGGCCGGGGGATTTCACTCCGGAGAAATAACCCTTACCCTAAGCCATCCCGACAGCGAAACTCAGATAATCTATACACTTGATGGATCAGAACCCAGATCAGATCATATCGGAGGCGTTACCTATAGCTATAAAAACAGTTACCCCTTCCGTCCGGGCGATCCTTTTGGAGATACCCTGTATAACACCATTCAAACCTACAACTACATTGAGCCTGTAACCTTAACTGACCGATCAGCAGAACCCGATAAACTAACCCAAATATCTACCACCCACGAACTGGATCCGTGGTATCAACCCAATAGCCCCGTAAAAAAGGGAACCGTAGTAAAAGCAAGAGCCGTAAAACCTGGTGCCCTGCCCAGTGATATTGTTACCCAAAGCTATTTTTTCAGCCCCAATGGTATAAATCCATACAATTTCCCTGTTATTTCTCTTTCAATTTCAGAAGATGAACTATTCGACTATTACAAAGGTATTTATGTTGCGGGTGAAGAATTTGATCAATGGCGGATCAGAAACCCATCCAGTGATCCCAATGGAGGAACAGATGCCAACTATCATATAAGGACTGATGAGTATGAGCGTGTAGCCTATTTCGAATATTATGAAGTTGACGCTTCTTTACCTGTTCTCAGCCAGAATCTTGGCATACAAATACATGGTGCCTTCAGTCGCTCAAACCCTCTTAAATCATTACGTCTTTGCCCACGAAATGAACATGGTACATCAACAATGGATTATCCCTTCTTTACCGATAAACCCTACGATAGCTACAAAAGAATTATTCTTAGAAACTCTGGAAACGATTTCTGGCATACCTACTTCCGCGACGCAGTTATTCACAAAATATCCCTTCACATGGATATGGGAACACAAGCCTATCAGCCTTCAGCAATGTTCCTGAACGGAGAATACTGGGGCATACATAATATGCGTGAACGCTACGATAAGCACTATCTTGAACAAACCTATGGTATTGACCCCGAAAATATAGACCTGCTTAGCGGTAATGCTTCTATCGATGAAGGAACAGCCGAACATTTTGTGGCCCTGAGAAACTTCATTCAGAATAATGATCTGGGAAACAGTGCAAATTATGATTATATCAAAACACAAATGGATATCGACAATTTCATAGATTACCAGATTGTTAATATCTATGCAGCCAATACCGACTGGCCTGGTAATAATATTAAATACTGGCGATTGCAAACCGACCAGTACATCGCCGATGCACCTTATGGGCACGATGGAAGATGGCGATGGTTACTCCTGGATACTGACTTTGGATTTGACCTTTACGGGCATCAAACCCACAACACACTTGCTTTTGCCACTACGCCAAACGGTCCGAGCTGGCCAAATCCCGCCTGGTCAACCTTGTTTTTACGCAAACTGCTGGAAAATGAGTCGTTTAAACTCAGGTTTATTAATCGTTTTGCAGATATGTTAAACACTGCATACCTGCCAGAAAGGGTAAACCAGATCATAAATGACACCAAAGATCTTATTCAACCACATATGCAAGAGCAGATACACCGCTGGAAAACACCCGGGGGAAGCATGAATGCATGGGATAGCAATATAAATAAAATGATCAGCTTTGCCAACCAAAGACCTTCCAACCAAAGGGCACATATCAGAAGCCAATTCAACATAAGCTATCAGGTTACCCTTACAGCAGATATTAATATTGCCGGAGCAGGGAAAATCAGGGTAAATACCATTACCATTGACCCGGAAACTCCGGGAATTGAGCCCGATCCATACCCATGGCAAGGTTTGTACTTTAATGGTGTGCCCATTGAAATAGAAGCCATCCCTGCACAAGGATATACTTTCAGCCGTTGGGAAGGAGCAAATAATAGTTCCGAACCTGTAATCACCATAACTCCCTCAACCATCATAAATCTGAAGGCACATTTTGTCCAGGTGGAAGAATCTGTACTGGTTCATTACTGGCATTTTAATGCCCTTAATGGTGATGTTACCGAGGTGCCTTCTGACTATTCAGCAACCCACACTCCGCTTATAACCTACCCCGGCACCGGCGATGGCTATATGGATGAAAGGACACACCGGATTGAAGACCCCGTTTCCAACCTGAATCTGCAAATGGATCAACAACCCAATCAAGGGGCAGTGCTTCGGGTAAGAAACCCTTCCGATACCCGGGAACTCATCATTGATGCCCCAACTGCCGGCTTCCGCAACCCGCAGTTTGCTTATGCAACTACATCTACCAGCAACGGGGCAACGAGCCAAATACTTTTATACTCCACCAATGGCGGTACAAGCTGGACAGAAGCTCTTCCTGCTTATGAAATAACTCAACTACCGGTGTGGGAGCTAAAAACTTTTGATCTTACTGCGATAGATGCTGCCGATAACAACCCCGACCTGAAATTTAAAGTCGTTTTTGGTGGTGAAAATGCATCTTTAACAGCGGGGAACAACCGGTTCGACAATATTACCCTTTTTGGTGAACCCTTAACATCCGCAGTTGAAGCTCAACAACCATTAACCCGGTCATTGATCATTTATCCCAATCCGGCACAGGATTCTTTTACCGTTAAAAGCGATGTTTCATTGTCCAACAATGCAACGCTTCAAATCATAGCTCTGGATGGAAGGGTTGTAACAGAAGTGGAAGTGCCAGAACCCGAATTCAGCATTTCCACACAAAGCTTTCCTGAAGGGGTCTATATTCTGAAAATGATAACTGAGAAGGGTATTTTTACAGGAAGATTGGTTAAGCAATAATAAAGAAATTGGTTAAGAAAGCATAGTTTAGTAACTTTATTCAATGAGCCATTCGGCAAAACATCCACTTTCCAATTTAGAAATCGAATCATGCAAAAAAAATCAACATCCTTTAAAATACTCTCTATAATTTTGATACTCTTAACCGGTGTAATTCTTTCCGGATGCAATAACGCTGAAAATCAAACATCACAAACAGAGAGTAAAGTAGATTCCGCATCTTGCTGCATGCCTGCAACGGGCAGTCGGTTTGGAGCCGAAAACCTTGCCGGTACCGACTCAATGCCAAAGTCTGTTGATGAGCATGGCACCATGGTTCTGATTCCGGGTGGTACCTTTACCCAGGGCGCCCGCGAAACGCAGTTTGCCCGGCAAGATGAATTTCCAACCAACGAGGTAACAGTGAACAGTTTTTACATGGATATACACCCTGTTACCAATGCCCAATTCCGTGAATTTGTGAAAGCAACCGGATATGTTACTACTGCCGAAGTAGCCCCTGACTGGGAAGAGATGAAAAAGCAACTACCTCCGGGCACACCCAAACCAGCAGATTCTTTGATGGTCCCTGCATCGCTTGTTTTTCACTCACCCAGCCAACGTGTAAACATTCAAAATTATCAAAGCTGGTGGGAGTGGGTTCCGGGAGCCAACTGGCGCCATCCCTTAGGGCCGAACAGCACCATTGATGGGTTAGACAATCTGCCGGTAGTTCATGTTTCGTGGTTCGACGCCAATGCTTACGCTGATTGGGCCGGTAAGCGACTGCCCACCGAAGCCGAATGGGAATATGCAGCTCGTGGTGGCAATAACGAATTTATCTACCCCTGGGGAAATGAGCTCGTAACACCCGAAAGAGCCAACTACTGGCAGGGGGAGTTCCCTTATTACGATGATGTGGATGATGCTTACGAAGGGGTTGCACCTGTAAAAGCCTTTCCAGCCAACGGTTTTGGATTGTTCGATATGGCCGGTAATGTGTGGGAATGGACCGCCGATTGGTATCATCACGATTATTACAAAATGCTGGCACAACAACAGAATATCGCAAATCCCACCGGCCCCGAAAGCTCTCACGATCCCATGGAGCCTGGCATTCCCAAGAAAACGATCCGTGGCGGTTCATTTCTCTGCAACGATTCCTATTGTGCCGGCTACCGCGCATCCGCCCGTATGAAATCATCGCCCGATTCAGGAATGTTGCATTTGGGTTTTAGATTGGTAAAGGACGTATAGGGAAGTCGGGAGCCCGATGTCGGAAATCGGAAGTTTTGAGCTTTGGGCTTTGGGCTATTAAAAACCTATCAACACTCAAACCCATCAACCATAAATCATCAAAAGTAACCCTGCAAAATTTTCAATAAAACCCTTTGCCGTCAATTAACAATCATTAACTTTGCTGCGAAATCGTTTTTCCATCAATTCCACCCGAAAAATGTCGCATCAGATAATCCAGGATCGCAGGGAATTTCTTAAAGCCAGCATCATGGCATTCGGCGGAGCTATTATGCTCCCGTCATGCCTAAGGAATTACACTCCATTCCTGTTTTTTACGGCTGATGAAGCACTTTTGCTTACTGCCATATGCGAACAGATCATTCCGGCAGATGAGAACGGGCCAGGTGCAACCCAGGCGGGTGTTATCTATTACATCGACAAACAACTTTATGAAGTTTTTACCTGGGAACAGGATAAGTATCGCTTAGGGTTGACTGCCATCAATGAATCTTCACTGGAGCTTTTCAGTGCCAATTTCGACATGCTGCCAACTGACAAGCAATTGCTGTTTCTCAAAAAAATGGAAGGGAATGAGCTTCCCGACAGTTACTGGAAAGATAATTCAGCATCCGGATTTTTCAGAACAATAATTCAACATACCATGCAAGGCTTTTATGGGCCACCCCGCCACGGTGGAAATAAAAATTACATTAGCTACAAAATGATCAATCTCGACTACCCTTATGTGGTGGGGAGAAATCTTTATGAATGAGGAATGAAAAATGAGTAATGCTTAAAGCCATAAAAGAAAGTTGTGAGTCTAAAGATTGGAGCCGAAACTACGGACTTCGGACTTCCAGCCCATTTTAACATAATCAAAACACCCGGAAAACAATGAGCAACAAGCATGTTAAAGCCATAATAATAGGTGCAGGGGCCGGTGGTGGCTGCATTGCCAAAGAGTTGGCAGGGGCCGGGTTTTCGGTTGTGCTGTTAGAGCGGGGTGGCTGGCCAGTTTACGACGAGTATATCAACGATGAGTTGATTTCGCAACGCACCCAGGTTTTGCGGCCTGCTTTTGGCCCCGACCCGGAAAAAAATCCGCGTGTTTTTATCCACCCTGATGGTACCCGGCAGGTTACCAACTCGCTCTCCGGAGCAATTCATCATCATATTGCAGCCTGTGTAGGTTCGGGCACGGTAAGCTATGGGGCGATGGCCTGGCGGTTTATGCCTGAAGATTTTAAAATGCGCTCCACCTATGGCGAAGTACCGGGTGCAGCGCTGGAAGACTGGCCCATATCCTACAATGAACTTGAACCCTTTTACCAGCAGGCCGAGTGGGAGCTGGGTGTTGCAGGTGATGATTCCGAAAACCCATATGCTCCTCCGCGCAAAAAGCCATACCCAATGCCTGCCTTTGAGCAAAACGTGGACGGTGAACTGCTTTCGGCTGCAGCCCGACGACTGGGGCTCCACCCCTTCCCTATTCCTATGCTACGCAACTCGGTGCCTTATCTCAACCGTCCGGCCTGCATACGCAACCGCACCTGCGTGGGATACCAATGCCCCGTAGATGCCAAAAACGGAACCCAAAATACGGTTATACCGGTTGCAATGTCCACGGGCAACTGCGAAGTTCGCACCCATTGCCAGGTAGCCGAAATCCTGTCGAGTGAAAATGGCAAGGTAAAAGGGGTGAGATATTTTGATGAGAACAACCGCGAACAAACCCAAACCGCCGATCTCGTGGTAGTGGCTGGATCAGCATCAGAAACTGCCCGGCTATTGCTCAACTCCAAAACCAGGCTTTTCCCCAATGGGCTGGGTAACAATTACGATTTGGTTGGCCGATTTTTCCAGGGGCATGCCTACACCGGGGCTTTCGGACTATTTGACTATGAAGTAAAAACCTACACCGGGCCGGGGGCAACCTTTGGTTTATGCGATTTTAACCATCATGTTGAGGGGATGATTGGCGGAGGATTGTTGGCCAACGAATTTAACCGGATGCCTTACCTTTTCTCACAAACCCGACCACCGGGCGCAGCCCGATGGGGAAAAGAACATAAGGCATTTCAGGCAAAAAACTTCAAAAAAATGGCAGAACTTCATGGCCCCATCCAGGAAATGCCCATGTACGAAAACCGTGTAACCGTTGATGATACCGTGCGCGACTTCTGGGGCATACCCGTTGCAGCCATTACCGGGCAGCGCCACCCACTGGATCATGAAAACTGCAAATACCTTTCGGCCCGGGCTGAGGAAATCCTAAAAGAAGCTGGCGCCATTCAAACCTGGCAGTCAGTAGGTGGCCGTGGTAGTGTGGGTGGTTTTCAGCACCAATGTGGTACAACACGCATGGGCAACGACCCTAAAACCTCTGTTACTGATAAATATGGCCGGGTGCATGATATCGACAATCTCTTCATCGCCGACGGAAGCCTGATGGTTACAGGTGGCGGTTTTAATCCTGTTCTTACCATCAATGCGCTGGGTTTTTGGGTAGGAAAGAATATTGTGGAAAGGATGTAGAAGTCCGAAGTCGGAGGTTTGAAGACCGAAGACCGGAGACCGGAGACCGGAGACCGGAGACAGAAGACAGAAACAAAGAAACAAGGAAACAAAGAAACAAAGAACAAAGAACAAAGAACAACCATTCTCAACGATTAAACTCATCAACACCTGACGAATGAAACGCTCCAGAATAATCGCCATCATCTTCATCATAGCCTTTGTAGGGTTTTTTGGCAGCTATTCGGCCTGGAATGCTGCTCAGCCAGAGCATACCTGTGCCAGTTGTCATGAGATAAACCCATCATTTCATTCATGGCAAACCAGTGCACATCGTGAGATAAAATGTGTGGAATGCCATGGTACTGCACTAAGTAACGGACTGCACAGCCTGCAGGAGAAAGGAAACATGGTGTTGATGCATTTTACCGGAGATAAGCACAGTGCCGACATTCGCATGAGCGAAGAGCAAATACTTGCAATAATGGATGCATGCATCCGGTGCCATCAAACAGAATACAGTCAATGGGCCTCGGGAGGTCATTCAACTACCTATGGTCGCATTTTCCTGGATGAATCTCACAATCAGATGGAGCAACCCTACTGGGATTGCCTGCGTTGTCATGGTATGTTTTACGATGGCACTATTTACGACCTGGTGGAACCAGTTTCTACCTCCGGTCCGTGGAAACTAAAAGATGACCAAATGGCGCAACGCCCGGTAATACCCTGTATGACGTGCCACCAGATCCATACCGAGAATGATCCCTACGGTCAATTTGCACAAAGACTTGATCATGATCATGCTGAACCAGTAGTATTTGACACCCGTTTTCCCGCAGTAGCTCTCTACCTGCGGTCAGATAAACAATTCCTACGCGCCGATTTTTTGCCTGGGGTTGATTTTTTCCATAATGGGCAAAAAATAAATGTAAGTGATGACCCCCTGCAAAGGCTTTGTATTCAGTGTCATGCTCCCAATTTCAGAAGGGAAGCTGGTAGCGAAGATAACCGGACTCCCTATGGAGTTCATGAAGGATTATCATGCATGTCGTGCCACAATGCACATTCGGGCAATGCCCGCAACTCATGTGTCAATTGTCATCCGGCCACATCCAATTGCGGTTTGGATATCACTACCATGAATACTACCTTTTTCAATCCTCAAAGTGAGCATAATATTCATTTTGTAAGTTGTGACGATTGCCATTGATCAGGGAATAACACTCATACGCTTTCTGTCTGTTTTCCAAACTAATAAACTCCATGGGAATAAACTGAATTCGTTCAGTAACACATCTAGAATCCAATTAATGCCCCATCTTTCATCTCACCCCCTTCACATTCATTTTCAGTCCAAAAACTTTTTTCGATGCGGTAATAAAAAGCATATCCCTATTTTCTCCCCCAAAGGTTACGTTGGCTGTCCAGCCAGAATCTACGTCAATTTGCTCAATTTTTTCACCCTGTGGATTAAAGACGGTAACCCCCCGTCCGGTAAGGTAAATATTCCCCTGATTATCAATGGTCATACCGTCTGATCCCATTTCGGTAAACAATTGCCGGTTGGTGAGCATCCCATCTTCCCTAATATCATACACATAGGTTTTCTTGTCACCAATATCTGCCACATACAACTTTTTCCCGTCGGGTGTTCCGATTATGCCGTTGGGTTGCACCAGGTTTTCATCTACCCTTACGAGCTTTTTGCGGTCAGGACTCAGATAGTAAACATGCTGGCCGTCCTGCTGCATTTCAGGGTTGCGCGTCCAGTAGGGGCGTTTGTAAAGGGGGTCGGTAAAATAGATACTCCCATTAGGAGCTATCCACAAGTCGTTGGGGCCATTCAAACGTTTTTCGCCAAATTCGGATACCAAAACCGTTGGCGTTCCATCCATTCCGATACTCCAGAGTTGATTATCCATATCGGAGCAGGTAAGCAGATTGCCATCATGATCGATGTAGGTGCCGTTGGCACGGCCCGTTTCTGCATGAAATACAGTGATCTCTCCCGTTTTGGCCCACCATTTATGTATTTTGTTGTTGGGCTGGTCGGTAAAATAAACATTGCCATCTTTATCAGCAGCAGGGCCTTCGGTGAATTCAAAGCCTTCGCCAAGAAGCTGTATTTGAGCTCCTTCGGCTATGATTGGAGAACAGGAAAAAGATGTTGCCGATAATGTGACAAGGGCAATAGATAAAACTAAAAATCTGAATTTGATTTCGTTCATAACTTTAATATATTTATTGGTTATTGGAAATTACTTTTGATGGATCAAAAATATTAACATCACCATTATTCTTTTGTTGGAAACAAGTTTCTGTTTTTTATGCAAAAATTAAAATACAGCAAATTGAATTGATATTGCTAACTTTCAAAATTATTTTACATTCTGATGTCTTATCCTACAATGGATAATTCAAACTAAAAAAATTACAGATGACTTAATATTCAATGCTTATGTTACAGGGTATTTTATTTGACATGGATGGAGTACTTGTTGATTCAGAACTATTTATCTGTCAGGCAGGGATTCAGATGTTTAAAGAGAAAGGATTATCTGTAAAGGAGTCTGATTTCAAACCCTTTACCGGAATGGGAGAGAATAAATACCTGGGTGGTGTTGCCGAAAAATACAACTTCCCGTTTGATGTTGAAAGAGACAAAGCAAGAGCATATGAGATTTACAAAACACTGGTAAGTGGCAATTTACAAGCCCTAAACGGAGTTTTTGATTTCATCGAAAGATGCAGGCAGAAGAATCTTAGGCTTGCCATTGCTTCCAGTGCCGATGAAGTAAAAGTAAAGATAAACTTACAGGAAATTGGTCTTCAGGCAGAATGGTTTGGTGCTATCATACACGGCAATAGTGTAGAAAAAAGAAAACCACATCCTGACGTATTTCTCAAGGCTGCTGAAGCACTGGATTTGGAACCAAACAACTGCCTGGTAATAGAAGATGCTGTATCGGGCGTAGAAGCCGCGAAAACAGCCGGTTGCAAATGCCTTGCCCTGATGACAAGTTTCCCAGGGGAAAAGCTTCATAAAGCCGATTGGATTGCAAAAGATCTGGGATATGCGCCGGAGGAGTGTTTGGATTGGTGATATTGCCGCATTATCATCAATTTAACTTTAATGCAAACATCTCCTATATATTTGTTTATAACAAACTCCTTAGTTTTGATTCGACCATTTGGGTTACTCTACCAGCTTTCAATAGCCATTGCTTCACAAAATCAATAGTTTCCCTGTTCATATCAAAAATCCTTCTTTAATTGCTTCCCTTACAATATGCCTCTGAATTTCTTTTTTAGTATTTATTTCATCCTGACTTTGAATGATTACATCAACTGGAATTTTAAACTTTGCAAGTTCTTTTCTAATCCGGGATCTGAATGATCTTTTCATTTGTATGTCAAATGCTTCATCACTAACAACCAGTAGATCAAAATCACTAAGTTGATCGTTATCGTTTCTGGCATGCGAACCAAATAAAACTATACTACTATTCGGAACAATTTGCAGAATAGTATTCTTTATTATATCTATGGATGAATTATTTTTCAGCATTTTCGTTATTG
The DNA here is from genome assembly GCA_011390785.1 of Sphingobacteriia bacterium. GTDB lineage: Bacteria > Bacteroidota > Bacteroidia > Bacteroidales > UBA7960 > SKVR01. Next base: position 781 of record JAABRR010000003.1, on the reverse strand, counting down.
AGAAACTAACGTTTTTACAAACGTCTATCCGTTTAATTCATTAATTATCAGAAAACAAATAAAATATACGAAACATCCTAAAGTAATCATTTCTTTCAGCTTAAAAGATTCATCAAAACGTACCATAAATAGCATACTCTTCGGTATTGCAGTAAATGGATGAATAGATATTGAGATCGGGACGGTTGGTTACCAATTTACGTTCGAGGTGCAAAACGGGGTGGTTGCAATCGAGCTTCAGGTAATTGCAAATCTCTCTTTCGGCATGAAGAGCACTGATTTTCTGCTCGCCCCCTTTCACTTCTACCTGGTAGGCTTTGCGCATAATATCGAGCAGCGATTTGTTCTCAAAGTTACGGGAGGTAAACCGCGGAAGGTTAATATTGGGGATGTAGCTGATATCATAAAAGATGGGTTTCTCATCTAACAAACGGAGCCGCTTAAAAGTAAGACAACCCGATTCCCGTTCCAGCTCGGAAAGACCAAACATAAAATTATCGGGCCAGGGGATAATAACGGGTTTTTCTATAATGGCAGTTTTCAGGTTTTTGTTCTTAAGGGCATGAGATGTCCCCATTACCGAAAGGATGCCGATCCCTTTGGGCACGTTGGCCACGATACTTCCTTTCCCCTGTTGCTTGCGGATATATCCATCGTTTACCAGTGCCATTAGCGCCAATCTTACCGTAGGGCGGGTAAGTCCGTGCAGGCGGCATAATTCATTTTCGGAAGGCAGCAGATCGCCCACCTTATATACGCCATTTTCAATGTGTTTGCGCAC